>WSXZ01000033.1 GCA_009773555.1 Methylocystaceae bacterium
TGCAGCGCCGCCGCCTCCCGCTCCGCCACCGGCCGCCGCGAGGCCTGCAGCGCCGCCGCCTGCGCCCCCGCCGCCGCCCAAGCCCGTTGCGCCGCCGCCTCCCCCACCGCCACCAGCGGCTCCGGCCGACGTGGATCCGCTGGACTCGCTTGAAGCGGAAATGGCGCGACTGCTCGGCCGCTCGGATCAGAAGGAATAAAAAAGGGCGTCGCCAGCGGCGACGCCCTTTGCTTTTCCCCCGAAGGTTTCGGACTAATCGTCTCGATAGACTTTTTCGCGCCGTTCGTGACGCTCCTGCGCCTCAATCGACAGTGTCGCGATCGGACGGGCGTCGAGGCGCTTAAGCGAGATCGGCTCCCCCGTTTCCTCGCAATAGCCGTAACTGCCGTCGTCGAGGCGCGTGAGCGCCGAGTCGATTTTAGCGATGAGCTTGCGCTGCCGATCGCGCGCGCGCAGTTCAATGGCGCGATCAGTTTCGGACGACGCGCGATCTGCAAGATCCGGATGGTTTTCGTTTTCATTCTGCAGAGTGGCCAGCGTTTCGCGACTCTCTTGCAGAATGTCCTCCTTCCAAGCCAGCAGTTTGCGCCGGAAATATTCGCGCTGCCGATCGCACATGAAGGGTTCGTCTTCGGAAGGCTTATACGTTTCTTCCAGATCCACCGCCATCTCGCGAATCCCTAATTGGCCTATAGGCGACGCCTATATAGCCGCGACGGGCGCCACATACAATCATTCCCCGCGCCGCCGCTCACTCCATAGCTCTGCGCAGATTTTCGTCGATTTTGTCCAGGAACCCTGTCGTCGACAGCCATTTCTGATTGCAGCCGACAAGCAGGGCGAGATCCTTGGTCATGAAGCCGGACTCGACGGTCGCGACGCACACTTCCTCAAGCGTGCGGGCAAACCGGACCAGATCCTCGTTCCCATCGAGCTTGCCGCGATGCGCGAGCGCGCGCGTCCAGGCGAAAATCGAGGCGATCGAGTTGGTCGAGGTCTCATGCCCCTTCTGATGCTCGCGATAGTGGCGCGTCACCGTGCCGTGAGCGGCTTCGGCCTCGACGGTCTTGCCGTCGGGCGTCATCAGCACGCTCGTCATCAGGCCGAGCGAACCGAAGCCCTGCGCAACGGTGTCAGACTGCACGTCGCCGTCGTAATTCTTGCAAGCCCAGATATAGCCGCCCGACCATTTGAGCGCCGAGGCGACCATATCGTCGATCAGACGATGCTCGTAGGTGAGGCCGAGCGCCTGGAATTTCGATTTGAACTCGGCGTCGTAAATCTCCTGGAACAGATCTTTGAATCGGCCGTCATAGGCCTTCAGAATCGTGTTCTTGGTCGACAGATAGACCGGATATCTGCGCGTGAGCCCGTAGTTGAACGTCGCGCGCGCGAACTCGCTGATCGACTCGTCTAAATTGTACATCGCCAGCGCGACGCCGGAGCCGGGGAAGTTGAAGACTTCCTTCTCGATGACGTCGCCGTCGACGCCTTCGAATTTGATCGTCAGACGACCCTTGCCCGGCACTTTGAAGTCAGTGGCCTTATATTGATCGCCGAAGGCATGGCGTCCGACGATGATCGGCTGCGTCCATCCTGGCACCAATCGCGGCACGTTCCTGCAGATGATCGGCTCGCGGAAAATGACGCCGCCCAAAATGTTGCGGATCGTGCCATTCGGCGACTTCCACATCTCCTTGAGATGGAATTCCTTCACGCGCGCCTCATCGGGCGTGATGGTCGCGCATTTCACCCCGACGCCATGCTCCTTGATGGCGTAGGCCGCGTCGACCGTCACCTGATCATTGGTGGCGTCGCGATTTTCGATCGAGAGATCGTAATAAAGGAGATCGACGTCGAGATAGGGCCGAACGAGCTTTTCTTTGATGGCGGCCCAGATGATGCGGGTCATTTCGTCGCCGTCGAGTTCGACGACAGGATTCGCAACCTTGATCTTCCGCATGCATCCGCTCCTCTGTGCCGCGCGCCTTATAGCGTCGGCTAGAGGTTTTGGGTAGCAATCCAGGGGCCTGCGGCTAAGCGGCGAAGCCGCCCTTCCCCCCGAACGCTTTCCGCCCTAATTTGCCGGCCGCTTTGGGGCGAGGAGTCGAATTGGTCGGGGCCGGAACGGATCGCAGCAAGACGGCCCTTTCCGGGGGGCCGGCGATTGTGCTCGTGCGTCCGCAGCTCGCCGTCAACATCGGCATGTGCGCCCGCGCCATGGCCAACTTCGGCCTCTCCGATTTGCGCCTCGTCTCGCCGCGTGAAGGCTGGCCGCGCACCGGCGCCTACCGCAAGGGCGCCTATGCGGCCGCCGCCGGCGCCGTGCATCTCCTCGAAAGCGCGAAGCTCTACGAGAGCGTGCGTGAAGCGATCGAGGATCTGTCCTTCGTCTACGCCGCGACGGCGCGCGGACGCGGCCAGATGAAGCCGGTGCTGACGCCCGCCCAGGCCATGCCAAGCACGGCGGCGCGAATAACGGCGGGCGAAAAGCATGGCGTGCTGTTTGGACCCGAGCGCACCGGCCTCGACAATGACGACGTCGCGCTCGCCGACGCCATCCTCACCTTTCCGGTCAATCCCGCCTACGCCTCGCTCAATCTCGCGCAAGCGGTGCTGCTCACCGGCTATGAATGGTTTCGCGCCGCGCATGGCGACGCCATTCCCTTTGAGATCGAAGAGCGCTCGCCCCCGGCGACGCGCGAGATGACCCTCGCTTTCTTCGATTTTCTCGAAGGCGAACTCGACAAGCGCGGCTTCTTCCGCCCGCTGACGAAGAAGCCCGTCATGTCGCGCAATCTGCGCAACATGTTCCACCGCATGGGCCTCACCCAGCAGGACGTGCGCACGCTGTGGGGCCTCGTCGTGCGGCTGGTGGAAGGCCCGCGCCGGGAGCCAAAGAAAGTGACCCGGAAGAAGCAGGCGGAAGGCGCGGACTCCTGAGCCGCGTCACCTGTGACGACGCCCCCTCAGTGAAACGAGCGCTTGCTTTCCCGACGCGCCGACGGCGGCGGGGCGAGCGGGCTCGCCTGGTGATGCACGAGCCGCCAGCGCTCCCCGTTCCAGCGAAACCAATTGGTCGCGAGCAGCAACCCGCCGCCGACCTCCTCGATGCAAAAGACCCGCCCGTCGGCGCCCTCGATCAGCGTCTGTGGATCTCGCGTCGTGACCGCTTCCTGCGCCGGGTTACGAAAAATATCGCGGTAGGAGGCGAGCACCGGCATGCGCCCGACGAGCGCCGGCCATCCTGGGTGAACGCAGGAACAGCCCTCCTCCGCCCAAAGATCGTTCAAACCGCCAAGGTCACGTGCGGCGAAGGCCCGATAATAAGCAGCGTTGGCGTCGAGCAGCGAGATTTCATCCATCGGGGGACACTGCGAGATTCGAATGGGCATGGCAAATGCAAGACAGGGCCCAGAGCAGAACGCGGCCCAGAGCAAGACGGCCAAAGAGATGTCGATGGATGCGCTGACCTGGTTCGGGCTCTTCGCCGTTAGCGCGATGCTGCTGACTTATTCAATGGAGGAACGCAGCTACTGGTTCGTGCTGGGATTCGCCGCCGCCTGCGCTTTGGGGTCCGTCTACGGGTTCCTTCAAGGCGCTTGGCCGTTCGGCCTGGTCGAAGCGGTGTGGGCGGGGGTCGCGCTCAAGCGCTGGCGCTCGCGGCGAAGAGCCTCGCAAGACTGCGGCGAAGCGCTTAAGTAATCATGTCGAGATGTCACAGAGCGCCCAATCTGTGATATTCGCGCACTTCCGGCCGGCCTTGAACCGGACGCAGGAGTCTCCCGATGTTCATCCAGACTGAAGCTACCCCTAATCCCGCAACGCTCAAGTTTCTGCCCGGCCAGGACGTTCTGGGCCAAGGCGCCATGGAATTTCGCTCGCGCGACGACGCCGCCCACGCGCCGCTCGCCGAGGCGCTGCTCTCCATCGACGGCGTCGAGGCGGTGATGTATGGCGCGGATTTCGTCTCGGTGACGAAGAACGGCGCCGAATGGCCGCATCTGAAGCCCGCCATTCTGGGCACGATCATGGAGCATTTCGCCTCCGGCGCGCCGCTCCTGACGGAAGGCTCGGCGCCAGCGCAGCCCGACGGGGAGTTCTATGACTCCGCCGACGCCGAGACGGTCGCCACGATCAAGGAGTTGATCGAGACGCGCGTGCGGCCGGCGGTCGCCGGCGACGGCGGCGACATCGTCTTCCGGGGCTTCAAAGACGGCGTCGTCTACCTTGCCATGAAGGGCGCCTGCTCCGGATGTCCCTCGTCCACCGCAACGTTGCGGCATGGCATCGAGAACCTGCTCAAGCATTTCCTGCCACAGGTGAAAGGCGTCGAGCCGGCGTAGGGCGGCGTATCCGGAGGCGACATTGATCGCGCTCCGAAAACCGTCATAATCGACGAATCATGCGAATCCTTGCGATTGACACTGCTCTGCCAGCCGTCTCGGCCTGCGTGCTGGACCACGACGCGGCGGCGCCGATCGCCGTCGAAACGATTGAGATGGAGCGCGGCCACGCCGAGGCTCTGCTGCCGCTGATCAAGCGGGTCATGAGCAAGGTCGAAGGCGGGTTCCCCTCTCTCGACCGCGTCGCGGTGACGGTCGGACCAGGCTCTTTTACCGGCATTCGCATCGGCCTCGCCGCCGGTCAGGCGATCGCGCTCGCCTGTAAGACAGAGATTGTCGGCGTTGATCATCGATCCTTTCGACGGCGTCGTCGCGGCGGCGATCGACGCCCGCCATGACAAGGTCTACATCGCCGCCTTCGGTCCGGACGGGCGCCCGCTCCTCTCGCCGCGCCGCATCAACGCGCATGAAGCGCTTCGCGCGCTCGGGACCGGCCCGCTGCTTCTGACCGGCTCCGGCGCGCCGCTGCTTGCGAAGGAGGCGCGCGCCCGCGGCGTTCCGGTCAGGATCGCGAGCGAGCGGCCCGCCCCCGATATCGCCCTCGTGGCGCGTCTCGGCCTTGCCGCACAGCCGGATACTGCGCCGGCCCGGCCGCTTTATCTTAAAGAGCCCGACGTCACGATGCCGGCTGCGCGGCCCAACGCCCCGAAAGGCGCCGTAGGCTTTGGCGATGCGGCTGCGCGCGCCGCCGCGGCGCAGGCGTGAGCTTTGCGCCATGACGCTGCTTTCGTCCTTCTTCGCCAAACCGACCTTCGTCATCGAACCCATCGGTGCGGAGCGCGCCGATGACTGCGAACGGCTGCATGGGGCGTCCTTCGCTTTTGGCTGGTCGAAAATCGACTTTGAAAATTATTTGACGGACGCCCACATCGTCGCCGATGGGGCTGTCCCCGAGGGCCGGAAAGGCGAGCTTGGGGGGTTCATCCTCTCGCGGCTGACGCCGCCCGACGCCGAAGTCCTCACTTTCGCCGTCGACCCCGGTAGACGCGGCGCGGGACTGGGCCGGCGCATTCTTGAAAAACATCTCGAAAATCTCGAGCGCGGCGGCGCCCGCCTCGTCTTTCTGGAGGTGGCCGACGACAATGAGGCCGCGCTGAAGCTCTACGCACGGGAAGGCTTCAAGGAGATCGGCAGGCGGGAGAACTACTATCAACGCGCCAACGGCGAGCGGCGCGCGGCGATCGCTCTGCGGCTGGAGATCTGAGTGCGCGCAAGCTTGCAGGACACCTCTTGGTAAACTAGACTAACTTGGTTTAGTCCAGCCGAGACTCTCATGCGCATCGTCAACATCCACGAAGCCAAGACCCAGCTCTCCAAGTTGGTCGATCTTGCCTCGAAGGGAGAGCCTTTCATCATTGCGAAGGCCGGAAAACCTTTGGTGAAGGTCACGCCGCTCGAAGCTCCGGTGAAGCCTTTAATCCAGCGGCTCGGCTTCATGGAAGGGCAAGGCCTGATTCCCGAGGATTTCGACCGTATGGGCGAGATCGAGATTGGACGCCTATTCGCAGGCGACGAGTGAGACTGCTCCTCGATACCCAGATCATCCTATGGGCCGCCGTGTCGCCCGATCGCCTCTCAAAAAAGGCTAAAGCGGTCCTGCTCGAAGAGGCAAATGAACTCGTCTACAGCGTCGCAAGCCTGTGGGAAGTCGCCATAAAACGCAGCCTCAATCGGGCCGACTTTCAAGTTGACCCGCGTGCGCTGCGTCAGGGTCTCTTGAACAATGGGTACGACGAGTTGCCCGTGCTCGGCCAGCACGCGCTCGCGACGGATGCGCTGCCGTTGATTCATCGGGATCCGTTCGATCGACTGCTCATCGCACAGGCGGTCGCGGAGGGTTTGACGCTGCTGACGGCGGATGCGCTCCTGGCGACCTATCCGGGACCGGTAAAAAAAATATAGGAGGCGCAGATTCTTCGCCCACGAACGGCGTCGCGGCGCAAAATGTCGTATAGTGCGCGCGCTGGGCGCGAGAAGCGCCGAGTCGCGGCGGGCGCGTGAAACGGAGCGACAAAATAAGCACGGAAGTTTTAGACGCGATTGAGACGCCGCTGCGGGCGAGCGAGCCTCCGTCTGCACTGAAACGCAAGGTTCTGGTCAAGTCTTACGGCTGCCAGATGAACGTCTATGACGCGACGCGCATGGCTGACCTGCTCGGCCGCGAGGGCTACGCCGAGGCCAAGAGCGAAGAAGACGCCGATCTCGTCATCCTGAATACATGCCATATCCGCGAAAAGGCCGCGGAAAAGATCTATTCCGAACTCGGCAAGCTTGCGATCGCCAAACGCGCGCTGAACGCGCAAGGCCGCGACATGAAAATCGTCGTCGCCGGCTGCGTCGCCCAGGCTGAAGGCGAAGAGGTGCTCAAGCGCCAGCGCGCCGTCGATATCGTCGTCGGTCCGCAGAGCTATCACCGACTGCCGGAGCTGCTGCGCCAGGCTAAAGACGGCGCAAGGGTCTCGGACACGGATTTCGCCGTCGAGGACAAATTTCGTGTCCTGCCCGCTCCCAGTGGCGCACAGATTCGCGCGCGCGGCGTTTCGGCTTTCGTCACCGTGCAGGAAGGGTGCGACAAGTTCTGCTCGTTTTGCGTCGTGCCCTATACACGCGGCGCCGAAGCATCGCGTCCCGTCGCCGAGATCATCGCCGAGACCATGCGCCTCGTCGACGCCGGCGTGCGCGAGATCACGCTGATCGGCCAAAACGTCAACGCCTATCTTGGTCCGGATGGCGACGGCCGGCAGGCAAGCCTTGCGCAGCTTCTCGACCGGCTGGCGCAGATCGAAGGCTTGGCGCGCCTGCGCTATACCACAAGTCATCCGATCGACATGGCGCAGGAGCTGATTGACGCGCATGGCGCAAATCCAAAGCTCATGCCCTATGTGCATCTGCCCGTTCAATCGGGTTCGGACCGCATTCTGAAATCCATGAACCGCAAGCACGGCGCGGACGCATACCTCTCCATCGTCGAGAGCCTGCGAAAGGCGCGCGCGGACATCGCCCTGTCGTCGGACTTCATCGTTGGCTTCCCCGGCGAAAGCGACGCCGATTTCGAGGCGACGATGGCGCTCGCCCGCGCTGTGGGCTTCGCTTCAAGCTTTTCCTTCAAATATTCGCCGCGGCCTGGCACGCCCGCCGCCGACCGTGACGATCAAATCGACGAGACCGTCAAGAGCGAACGCCTCGCGGCGCTACAGGTTTTGCTTGAAGAGCAGCGGCAAGGCTTCAATGCGGCGACGATCGGCCGGGAGCTCGACGTGCTCTTTGAAAAAGCCGGCCGGCATGAGGGGCAAATTGGGGGCAAGACTCCCTATATGCAGGCTGTGCATGTTGAAGGCCCGATGGCGTGCGTTGGCCGCGAAGTCAGAGTGAAAATCATCGCGGCGGGCTCGAATTCCTTGAGCGGACAGCTCATGAGCAAAAAGGAGGCGAAGGCTTGACGACGATCGACGACCCGTTGCTCGCCGCACGGGGACCGGAGCCTGTTGACCCGGAAGCGGAAATCACGCTCGCCTTTGAAAACAACCGTCACGCCTCGCTCGTTTTCGGCCTCTACGACCAAAATCTCGCCAAGATCGAACGACGCTTGCGCGTCGCCTCCTTCGCCAATGGCAATCACGTCACGCTCAAAGGCAAGTCCGAAGCCTGCGAACATGCGCGACGCGTGCTCGAGGCGCTTTATGAGCGCGTCGCGATGGGTCAGACGATCACGCTCGGCGACGTCGACGGCGCCATAGAAGAATCAGCGCGCCAACGCAGCCTGTTTCCGGATTCTGAGCCGTCACGCGGCGCGTTCGAGCAGATCCTGACCCGCAAGCGCGGGTCGGTGCGCGCGCGCAACGCCGCGCAGGACCAGTATTTGCGGGCGCTCAAGCGCTACGAGCTGGTTTTTGCGGAAGGTCCTGCGGGCACGGGCAAGACCTGGCTCGCGGTCGGCCACGCCGTGCAGCTGATGGAGCAAGGCGCGGTCGAACGGCTGATTCTGTCCCGTCCCGCCGTCGAGGCCGGCGAGCGTCTCGGCTTTTTGCCCGGCGACATGCGCGACAAGGTCGACCCCTATCTCCGCCCGATCTACGACGCGCTGCATGATTTCATGGACGCGCGGATGGTCGAGCGCGGCATGCAGACGGGACTCATCGAAGTCGCGCCGCTCGCGTTCATGCGCGGGCGCACGCTGACGCGAAGCTGCATCCTGCTCGACGAGGCGCAGAACGCCAGTTCGATGCAGATGAAGATGTTTCTCACCCGGCTTGGCGAAGGCTCGCGGATGATCGTCACCGGCGATCCATCGCAGACCGATCTGCCTCCCGGGCAGAAATCCGGCCTCTCGGAAGCCGTAAACCTGCTCGCCAATCTCGACGTCGTCGGCCGCGTGAGATTTTCGGAAGGCGATGTGGTGCGTCACGATCTGGTGCGGCAAATCGTTGGAGCCTATGAGCGCGCCGCGCGCGCCAACAAGCAGACGCGGGACCCCTGACTTTGGAGATCGACGTGAATGTCGCGGCGCCCGCCTGGCGGCGGGTCGCGGACCTGGAAGATTTGGCCAAAGCATGCGTGCGTCAGAGTCTCGCCATGAGCGAGGCCAAGCTCGCGCCGGAATGTGAGATCAGCGTCACATTTTGCGACGACGCGGCGATCCAGGCGCTTAACGCCGAGTGGCGCGGCAAGGATCAAGCCACGAACGTCCTCTCCTTTCCGACGCCTGGCGCGCTGGGGGGCAAGCCTCTCCTTGGCGACGTTATCGTCGCCTTCGAAACCGTCGCCAAAGAGGCGGAGCAACAGGGCAAGCTCTTGCGCGCTCACACGGCGCATATGATCGCGCATGGATTTCTGCATCTGATCGGATATGATCACGAGACCGCCGCCGAGGCCGAGCGGATGGAGGCGCTGGAGCGTAAGATCGCGATGGCGCTTGGATTTCCCGACCCCTATGCGGATGACGCAGACGGGCCGGCCGGCGGAGCGAATTGAACAAAGCGCATGTCGACGCGATCCGATAACGCCGACGATCCAATTTCTTTCAGACGCGCTGGCGATGGACCGCGCCTGAGCCTCGTCGACAGGCTGCGCGGGCTGCTCGGTCTTTCGCCGGCCTCGGTGCGCGAGGACATCGAGGAGAGGCTTGACGAATCGGCGGGCGACGTGACCCCGCACGAGCGGGCGCTCTTGAAGAACGTCCTCGGCCTGCACGACATGCGCGTCGACGACGCGATGATCCCCCGCGCCGACATCGTCGCCATCTCGCTGGATGCGCCGCTGCGCGAAGCCTTGGAACTGTTTCGCACCGCCGCCCATTCGCGCCTGCCGGTTTACGCCGATACGCTCGACGATCCGCGCGGGATGATCCATATCCGCGATTTCGTCAATCATATCGCGTGCTGCGCCGATCGGCCCCAAGGCGCCGACGTTACGACCGTCGAACCAAAAAAGATCGACTTCGACACGCCGCTGTCGCAGGCGAATTTGCTCAAGCCGGTGCTCTTCGTGCCGCGCTCCATGCCGGCGCTCGATCTTTTGATCCGCATGCAGGCGACGCGCACGCATCTGGCGCTCGTCATCGACGAATATGGCGGCACGGACGGCCTCGTCACCATCGAGGACATCATGGAGATGATCGTCGGCGACATCGAGGACGAACATGACGTCGTCGACGAGTCGGGCTTCGTCGAGCTTGAGAACGGCGATTTCATCATCGACGGGCGCGCCGATCTTGATGAAGTGACGGCGCGGCTCGGCGTCGACTTCAGACTTGAAGATACGCCCGCCGAGGTGACGACGCTCGGCGGTCTGGTCGCGTGGCTCGCCGGCCGCGTCCCGATGCGCGGCGAAATCATCGCGACGCCGGTCGACTCCCACGAATTCGAGATCGTCGACGCCGATCCGCGGCGCGTCGGCAAGCTGCGTGTGCGGTCGCGACCACCGGCTGAGGGCTGTGGGTCGCGCTGATAGAGCCGGGGAAGAGGCAAATGACATCACAAAGCGCGGCTCCTATAAAAAAGTGAAATAATAAAGTTTATATTGACTATTTTAACTTTTTAAGAGAAAGCTTCTCCCAACATCAATGGGAGGTCGTTATGCCTACTCAAAGCCTCGGTGATCGGATTAAAAAAACTAGAGAAGCGCGTGGAATTTCTGCATCCCAATTTTCCCGACTGGTTGGCGTCACCCCAACGTGCGTTTGGAATTGGGAAAGAGGCGCAACAAGCCCTCGGAAATCAGCTTTAGCCGCGATTTGCAAAGCCTTCGAGGTAGAGGAGTCATTCCTTCTTGTCGGCGACCGTCCACAGCCAACAAACGACGCCAACCATTACAACAATGTTGATGATATTTTAGATGACGCAACGGCAAAAATTGCCGCCCTTCTCGGCGTCTCAAACGAGAGGGTCAGGATTCGGTTTGAGGTTTTATCGGAGGGCTAAATTCAAACCTACCCACTACCCGCGTGAGACATCCTTCGCTCGCACATAAATTTGTCTGCTAAATCCGCTGTAAAGTCGGCCTGCCGATTCGCGGCGCTTCGAGGATCGATGGCGCAGATTGCCGAAATCGCCAGCCCGCGCGCGTCGGCGCCAACTCTTTTGCAACGTATTGTCCTCGCCCGCGGCTGGACGCGCCGCGCGATCGCGTTCTGCGCCGGCGCGGCCGGCGCTCTCGCTCTCGCGCCTTTTGATTTCATCCCGGCCATGCTCGTCCCGCTCACCGTCGCCGTCTGGCTCATCGACGGCGCGGCGGACGGCAAGGACGCGCCGCGCTTCGCCCTTGCGCCGATTCTCTCGGCGGCGGGCGCCGGCTGGTGGCTGGGCTTCGGCTATTTTGTCGCGGGCCTCTGGTGGATGGGCGCCGCGATGCTCGTCGAAGCCGACCAATTCGCCTGGGCGCTGCCGCTCGCCGTATTCGGTTTGCCGGCGGTTCTCGCGCTCTTTCCCGCCGCGGGTTTCGCGCTCGCGCGACTCTTGTGGTCGCCCGGCGGCGCCCGCGTCTTCGCGCTGGCCGCGGGACTGGGCGTTGCGGAGTGGCTGCGCGGGCATCTCTTCACGGGCTTTCCTTGGAACGATTTTGGCATGGCGCTCACAAGCGCCGGGCCAATGGCGCAGACGGCCTCTCTCGTCGGCCTCCACGGGCTCGACATCATCGCGATCGTGATTTTCGCCGCGCCTGCGACGCTGATCGATCGCGCGCCGCGCGGCGCCCGCCGCATCGGCGGGACGATGTTCGCCGCGGCGGCGCTCGCCATGCTGATGTTCGCCTATGGGGTGTTTCGGCTGGGCGCCAATAAGACGGAATATGTCGACGGCGTGGCCTTGCGCCTGATGCAGCCCAATCTCCCTCAGGATGCGAAATTTCGCCCCGAGAACGGCGCGAAAATCTTGCGTCACTATCTCGACCTCTCGGAACGCTCGACGAACGAGCGACCGTCCGGGCTCGCGGAAATCACCCATCTCGTCTGGCCGGAATCGGCGTTTCCTTATGTCATTTCACGCCACCCCGAGGCGCTCGCGGCGATCGCCCGCGCGCTCAAGGGCGGCGTTCTTTTGACCGGCGCGGCGCGGGCCGAAAGCGATGGCGACGGACGGCCGGGCAAGATCTTCAATTCGATCGAGGCGCTCAAGGGAGAGTCGATCGTCGCCTTTTACGACAAGGTGCATCTCGTCCCCTTCGGAGAATATCTGCCGCTGGAAGACCTGCTGCGGCCGCTTGGAATCAATCACCTCGTTCCGGGCATATGGGACCGCGGCGCGGGTCCGCGCCTTCTTGCGGCGCCCGGTCTGCCGCCCATCGCGCCGCTCATCTGCTACGAAGCGATTTTTTCGGGCGAGACGATCCAGCGCGACGCCGCCGATCGCCCCCTTCTGTTTCTCAACGTCACCAATGACGGATGGTTCGGCCGCACGACCGGCCCCTATCAGCATCTGGCCCAGGCGCGCCTGCGCGCGATCGAAGAAGGGCTGCCAATGATCCGCGTCGCCAATACCGGCGTTACGGCGATCATCGACGCCTACGGACGCATCCTTCAGTCGCTGCCGCTCGGCGAAGAAGGCCTCATCGACGGGCGTCTGCCGAGGGAGGCGGCGCCCACCGTCTTCGCCGCTTACGGCGCGCTGGCGTTCCCGGCGCTCCTTGCCCTCGCGACGGCCGTGGCCCTACTCGGCGTCGCCAGGCGCCGGCCATAAAATCGCTCCCGCTTCGTCGGGCGTTCGATGATCCGCGCGGCGAAAGGACGCCGCTTGCATGCTGGCCGAGCGCTTTCCTTGATCCCTGAACCTTGCATTTTTTGCCGTTCCACGGGCCGCGCAGCTATCGGGCAGGCCGGGAAATGTAGACTGTCCTTGCCGGGAAGATCGCCGCCCCACCGCGCTTGACTGAAATGTTCTTGAAATTCATGCACCTACCTGCGATGTAGCTTGCGCGCCCGACGACAATTCGGCTACAACTGAGCAGGAGGCGGTAACGTTGAAGAAGGCGCCAGACCCGATCGATCGTCACGTCGGCAGCCGCGTGCGCATGCAGCGTATTCTCATGAAAATGAGTCAAGAGAAGCTTGGAGACGCGCTCGGACTCACTTTTCAGCAAGTCCAGAAATACGAGAAGGGCGCCAATCGTATCGGCGCGAGCCGCCTGCAGCAGATTTCGAAGACTCTGAACGTGCCGCCGTCTTTTTTCTTCGAGGGCGCGCCCACGAGCGGCGCGTCAGCGCCGTCCGGCGGATTCGCGGAGGAGTCCTCGTCGCAATATGTGGTCGATTTTTTATCGACGACGGAAGGCCTGCATCTCAATCGCGCCTTCGCCCGCATCCGTGATCCGAAGGTGCGAAAGCGCGTGCTCGATCTGGTGACGACGCTCGCTGAGCAGTCGGAGCCCGCGCCGGAGTGAGAAAATCTCGTTCTCCAAAACGAACGATTCGGCCTTTTCGGCTTGACGCACCGAACGGGCGCTGGCAGATGAATCCCCCTGCTCCGCAATTGTTCAACTCTTCCTCAAAGTCATCGGAGATATGGAAGTGACCCGGAAAAATTATCTTTTCACGAGCGAGTCCGTTTCCGAAGGCCATCCGGACAAGGTTTGCGACCGTATTTCAGATGAAATCGTTGACGAGTTTTTCCGTGAAGGCCCCAAGGCGGGCATCGACCCCTACGCCATTCGCGTCGCGGCGGAGACTCTCGCGACGACAAACCGCGTCGTTATCGCCGGAGAAGTGCGCGGGCCGCATGTTCCCTTCGATCGCATCATCGAGATCACGCGCGGCGCGATTCGCGCCATCGGCTACGAGCAGCGCGGGTTCCACTGGAACACCGCCAATGTGGAAGTGCTGCTGCACGAGCAGTCCGTCGACATTGCGCAGGGCGTCGACGCCGCCGGCAACAAGGACGAAGGCGCGGGCGACCAGGGCATCATGTTCGGCTACGCCGTGCGCGAAACGCCCGAACTGATGCCGGCGCCGATCTATTATTCGCATAAGATTCTGGAGCTGCTCGCCCAAGCGCGCCATAGCGGCAAAGAAAAAGGCCTCGGTCCCGACGCCAAGAGCCAGGTCACGGTTCGCTACGCCGACGGCAAGCCCGTCGAAGCGACGCAGATCGTGCTGTCGCATCAGCACGTCGACGAGACCCTGTCGCCCGCCGACATTCGCAGCATCGCCGAGCCCTATATTCGCGACGCGCTGCCCGACGGCTGGATCACCAACACGACGGTCTGGCACGTCAATCCGACTGGCAAGTTCTACATCGGCGGCCCCGACGGCGACGCCGGACTGACCGGCCGCAAGATCATCGTCGACACTTATGGCGGCGCTGCGCCGCACGGCGGCGGCGCGTTCTCCGGCAAGGATCCGACCAAGGTGGATCGTTCGGCCGCCTACGCCGCCCGCTATCTCGCCAAGAACGTCGTCGCGGCCGGGCTCGCCGACCGCTGCACGCTGCAGCTGTCCTACGCGATCGGCGTCGCCGAGCCGCTCTCGATCTACGTCGATCTGCATGGCACCGGCCATGTGTGCGAGGAGAAGGTGGAAGAGCTGCTGCCTCAGCTCATTCGCCTCTCGCCGCGGGGGATTCGCGAGCATCTTCAGCTCAATCGGCCGATCTATGCGCGCACCTCCTCCTACGGCCATTTCGGCCGGACGCCTGACGCGGACGGCGGCTTCTCCTGGGAGAAGACCGATCTCGTCGACCAGCTGAAGTCGCATTTCGCGTAAGTTCGGCCGGATCGACGAGCCGCTCGGAAGTCGAACGCCGCCGCGGGGAAATGCTCTTTCCGTCGCGAGATGGCTCTGTTTGTGACGCGGGCGCAAGCCGGCGCCACAAACTGGACGACGTTCCAAATGATCGCGGCCAATTAGCGCTTATGAGCGAGACCTCCCAGCAACGCGGCGCTCACGCCCGTCTTTATGGCCGTTCGAAAGGCAAGGCGCTCCGAAAGCGTCAGGCGGCTCTGATCGACGAGCTCTTGCCGCGTCTGTCGCTCGACCTTGCGCAGCCGCCGGAGTCTCCGGCCCGCGAACGGCGCCTCGAGATCGGCTTTGGCGGCGGCGAACATCTGATTGCGGCGGCGAGCGACAGCCCCGAGGTCGAATTCATCGGCTGCGAACCCTTTCTCAATGGCGTGGCGAAGCTCCTCGCCCGGATCGACGAGCGCGGACTGACGAATATCCGCCTGCATCAGGGCGACGCCGCTGATGTGCTCGACTGGCTGCCGGAGGATAGCCTGTCGCGCATATATCTTTTCTATCCCGACCCCTGGCCAAAGAGGCGCCAGCGCAAGAGGCGGTTCATTGCGCGTGACAATCTCGACCGTCTGGCGCGGGCGATGCATGCGGGCGCGGAGCTGCGCTTTGCGACGGACATCGACGATTACGCCGCCTGGACCTTGGCGCGGCTGCGCGCCCACCCAGCCTTCCGCTGGCGCGCGCAGCGCGCGGAGGACTGGCGAACGCCATGGCCAGGCTGGACCCGAACCAAATATGAAGCCAAAGCCATGGCCGAGGGCCGCGATCCGGTCTATCTGACCTTCGTCCGGGCGTTGCGCTAAGCCGCCTCCAAGCTGCAAAGCCTTCACAAAAATCACATGGCCGATGACGGCGACTAGGGGAGAAGCGCATGGTTGAGACGGCGGGAATGGCTAAGGCGCCGACGACGCCTGTCGAAACGACCACGGATCGTTTCCGCGCCGACGTTCTCGACGCTTCGATGCGGCAGATCGTGCTCGTCGATTTCTGGGCGCCATGGTGCGGCCCTTGTCGGCAGCTCGCGCCCGTCATCGAGCGTCTGGTGGCCGCCTCGGGCGGCAAGATCGCGCTGGTCAAAATGAATATCGACGCCGATCCGCTGATCGCCGATCAGCTTGGCGTCAAGTCGATTCCAGCCGTCGTGGCGTTTCAGCGCGCACGACCGATCGATGGTTTCGTCGGCGCGCTGCCCGAAAGTCAAATCAAGGGCTTTCTGGAGCGGCTCATCGGCCCGATCGAGGACGAGGGCGATGCGCTCGAAGCGGCCCAGGCGATGGTCGCCGAGGGCGATCTCGCCGGCGCGGAGTCGCTGCTGAGCGAACTCGCCCGAGACGAACCGCCCAACGCCAATGCCGCCGCCGCCTTGCTGCGTCTTTATATCGATTCAGGACGCTTCGATGAGGCCGGGGCGCTCTTTGACGCCCTTCCCGACGCCATACGCCACGACAGCGGCGTCGCGGCGGCTGGGGCGGCGCTTCAGAACGCCCAACAGGCCCGGGATCTTGGCGAACTCGACGAACTGAGAAATCGCGTCAATCGCAATCCTAACGATCTGCAGGCCTGTTTCGATCTGGCGCTCGCGCTCAACGCCAAAGGACTGCGCGAGGAAGCGGCGGATGCGCTGCTTGAAATCATCCGCCGCGACCGTAGTTGGAATGACGATGGGGCAAGAAAGCAGCTCATTCAGTTTTTTGAGGCGTGGGGACCGATGGATAAGGCGGCCGTGAACGCACGGCGGCGGCTGTCCACGCTGCTCTACTCCTAGGGAGGCGTCCGCTGATATGAGCCTGAACCGTCCCTACGCCGACATCGACGAATTGCCGAGGGTTCTGCCGCTCTTCCCGCTTTCGGGCGCGATATTGTTGCCGCGCGGCGAACTGCCGCTCAATGTTTTTGAGCCGCGCTATCTCGCAATGGTCGACGACGCGATCGCCGGCGCGCGCCTGATCGGCATGATCCAGCCGCTACCGGGCGACGACACCGTCGGCGAAGCAACGCAGCTCTATGATGTCGGCTGCGCCGGACGGATCACGCGGCTCGCCGAGACCGGAGACGGCCGCTATCTCGTCACCCTCACCGGCGTGGCGCGGTTTCGCGTGCTCGAGGAGCTTAGAACTCGAACGCAATACCGGCAGTGTCAGGTCGGATATGACGAATTCATAGAGGATTTGACGACGGGCGCCGGCGCCGACGCGGTCGATCGCGAAAGCATGGTGTCAATGTTGCGCAACTTCGCCGAATGTTCGAAACTTGAAGTCGACTGGGCGAGCATAGACGCGGCGCCGACGGAGACGCTCGTCAACGCGCTCGCGATGATGTGTCCCTTCGGCGCCAACGACAAACAGGCGCTGATCGAAGCCATCGATCTGAAAACCCGCGCGGAAACGCTTATCGCGCTCGCGAAGCTCGATCTCGCGCAACGAAACGGCGACCGGCCGCAATGGCATTGAAGGAAATTGACGACCATGACTGACGAACGCGACTCCGGCGCCGAGAGATTTGAATCCCTTGCGGAGCCGACGCGGATTGATCCGCGCCTGCTCGAAATCCTCGTCTGTCCGCTGACCAAGACGACCCTCGAATATGACAGCGCGCGCCAGGAGCTTATTTCGCGCTCGGCGCGGCTCGCCTATCCGATTCGGGACGGCATTCCGATCATGCTGCCTGAAGAGGCGCGCCAGATCGACTGACGGCTCGTCCGCGATGGACGAAACCGCGCCTTCCAAGCTTCCGGCGCTTCTCGATCTCGAGGAGGTCGGACCCGACCTCTTCCGCGGCCATAGCCCGGCCTCTTCCGGCCGTCAGGTCTACGGCGGACAGGCCGTGGCTCAGGCGCTCGTGGCCGCGACGCGGACGGCGCCCGAAGACCGCCAGGTTCATTCACTGCACGGCTATTTCGTCCTCGCCGGCGATCCCTCGATTCCAATCGATTTCGCCGTCGAACGCGTGCGCGACGGCAAGAGCTTCACGACGCGGCGCTGTAACGCCGCGCAGCGCGGACACACGATCTTCTCAATGGAGGCGTCGTTTCAGCGGCGAGAAGAAGGCCTTACCCACGCCGCCCCCATGCCCGACGCGCCCGACCCAGAGAGTCTCGACGACGTGCATGCGCTCGTCGAGCGTTTTCGGGCCTTCCTTCCGGAACAGGCCGAGAGCTGGCTGAAGCGGCGAAGCGCGCTCGACATGCGCGTCGTCTCACCCGACGACGTATTTTTTCCCGAACGTCGCGCCGCCGGCCAGATGATCTGGTTTCGCGTGCGCGGCGCGGTCCCAGACGACCCCGCCATTCACACGGCGCTGCTCGCCTATCTTTCCGATATGACGCTGCTCAATACGGCGCTGCTCGTTCACGGCCTTACGATCTTCGATCCGAAGATTCAGGTGGCGAGCCTCGATCATGCCCTGTGGATACACGGGCCGATGCGAGTCGACGAATGGCTGCTCTATGCGCAGCAAAGCCCGTGGGCCGGCGGCGCGCGCGCCTTGACGCGCGGCCAGATCTTCACCCGCGAGGGACGCCTCGTCGCCTCGGTGAGCCAGGAAGGCCTGGTGCGCCAGCGCGACTCGGCGCGATCCTGATACCTGCCAACATTTTAGGCAAAAGACCAAAGTCTGCGTAATTTCTAGGCGCATAACCGGCCGGCGGCGCCCTAAGCGAAAGCGCTCGGGCAAACCGCGGCCGCCGCTGACTCCCGCGCATAGTCGAGGCGGACAAAGGCAATAGCCAACCCGCTGCAAGCGGCGGCACGGTCTGTGTCACAGCAGATACGCTTCCGGCCAATAGATTTCAGGCGTCAGCGCGGCTGGCATGGCATTTGAAGGCGGTAGTCGCCGACGCGGCGGCGTCCTCCCCGCGAATTGCAATCAAGAGACGCCGCCGTCACGCGAGCGACGCTCGCCAACGAGGTCGATAACCAACAGGATTGGCAGATGAAAATCGTCACAGCGATCATCAAGCCGTTCAAGCTCGATGAGGTCCGCGACGCGCTGACCAACATCGGCGTGCACGGCCTTACCGTGACTGAGGTCAAGGGCTACGGACGTCAGAAGGGACATACGGAAATTTATCGCGGCGCAGAGTATGCGATCAGTTTCTTGCCAAAGCTAAAAATCGAAGTCGCCGTCGACGCCGCCCTCGTCGAACAGGTGATCCAGGCAATTTCCAACACCGCGCGCACCGGACAGATCGGCGACGGAAAAATTTTCGTGACGCCGCTCGAACGCGCCATCCGCATCCGCACCGGCGAAACCGACACGGACGCGCTTTGATCGCCTCCCCGCAACATCAGGAGCTCTTAAACATGAAACTTCCTTCGCCTCGAAGCGCTTCTGTCGCTTCGGTCATCGCGGGAGCGGCGATTTCGGCATCATTGGCGTTTCCGGCCTTCGCCGCGAACGATCCGACCCCCAATCCCGGCGACACCGCCTGGTTGCTGACGTCTGCGCTCTTAGTGTTGATGATGTCGATCCCGGGCCTCGCGCTGTTCTATGGCGGCCTGGTGCGCTCCAAGAACATGCTGTCAATCCTGTCGCAAACCTTCGCGATCGTCGCCCTCGTCGGCGTGATCTACACGGTTTATGGCTACTCGCTCGCCTTCGGCGACGGCGGATCGCTCAGCAACTATATCGGCGGCTTCAACAAGCTGTTTCTCAAAGGCGTGACGGCCGCTTCCAATGCGGCGACCTTCACCCCCGGCCACGTCGTTCCGGAATACGCTTATTTCGTCTTCCAGATGACCTTCGCGATGATCACCCCGGCGCTGATCATCGGCGCCTTCGCCGAGCGCATGAAATTTTCGGCCGTTCTGCTGTTCGTCGCCTTCTGGGTGACGGTCATCTACTTCCCGATCGCGCATTGGGTGTGGGGCGTCGCCGATCCGAACGCGCTCGTTGATGCTGCGACCCAACTCGCCGCGGCCGGCGACGAGGCGGCCAAAGCAGCCGCGCAGGCGAAGATCGACGAGATCAACGCCGCCGTAGGCTGGCTCGCCGGCAAGGGCGCGCTGGACTTCGCGGGCGGCACGGTGGTGCACATCAACGCCGGCATCGCCGGTCTTGTCGGCGCGATCATCGTCGGCAAGCGCATCGGCTACGGCAAAGAAGCCTTGCCGCCGCATTCGCTCACCCTATCGATGGTCGGCGCCTCGCTGCTGTGGGTCGGCTGGTTCGGCTTTAACGCCGGCTCGAATCTGGAGGCGAACGGCGCGACGGCGCTCGCCTTCGTCAACACCATGGTGGCGACGGCGGCTGCGGCGCTCTCCTGGATGATCGTCGAGTGGCTGGTCAAGGGCAAACCTTCAATGCTCGGCCTCATCACCGGCGCGGTCGCGGGCCTCGTCGCCGTGACGCCGGCGTCGGGTTATGCAGGTCCTGTCGGCGCCATCGTCCTTGGCCTCGCCGTTTCGCCGATCTGCCTCTTCTTCGTTGATTTCGTGAAGAAGATGGCGGGCTACGACGACGCGCTCGATGTCTTCGGCGTGCACTGCATCGGCGGCATCACCGGCGCCCTGGCGACCGGAATTCTGGTCAGTCCCGATCTCGGCGGCGTCGGCATCACCGACTACACCAATCTGGAAACCTTCGCCGGAACCTACGACATGATGGCGCAGATGAAGGCGCAGGGAATCGCGGTCATCGCGACTCTCCTGTGGTCCGGCATCGGTTCGGCGATCCTCTACAAGCTGGTCGACCTCATCGTCGGACTGCGGCCGACGCCCGATCAAGAACGCGAAGGCCTCGACATCACCGATCACGGCGAGCGCGCTTACAACTACTAAGTTCAGTCTCCTGACACGATGCGAAGCGGCGCCCACGGGCGCCGTTTCTTTTTGTAAGTTGGCGAAGCGCAAACCCACTCAAGAAAGAGCGCGCTTCCCTTCTCCCATAGGGAGAAGGTGGCCCGGCGAAGCCGGGTCGGATGAGGGGTGGAACCTTTTCTATACATGTTTTCGCAGGCGACGCACGCGATCCGGCGACTCAAGAAGGCGCCGAAGTTTCAACCCCCTCTCCCGGTCGCCTCCGGCGACCACCCTCTCCCACAGGGAGAGGGTTTGCGCGCGAGTTGCCCTTGTCATTTCGCCGATGCAACATGCGCCCATCAGCGATAGGGGCCAGGACCGATGTTTTTTGAAATGCGGCGCGCGGGTCTGGCGTTTCTCGTTCTCCTCGCGGCTTTCGCCCTTCCCGCCCGCGCGGCCGAGCGCGTCGTCAATCTCACCTTCGTCGTCTTCAGCGACATCTACGAAATGGCCGAGAGAGACGGACGCGGCGGTTTCGCCCGGATCGCCGGCGCGCTGAAAGCCGAGCGCGCAAAAGCAAAGAACATCGTCGTCGCGCACGCCGGCGATACGCTGTCGCCTTCGCTCACCTCGAGCCTCGACAAGGGCGCGCATATCGTCGAACTCCTCAACCGCCTGAGCATTGACGTCTTCACGCCCGGCAATCACGAGTTCGATTTCGGCGAAGCGGTTTTTCGCCAGCGCATGGGCGAAGCGAAGTTCGCTTTGCTCGCCGCGAATCTACGCGACGCCTCCGGCCGCGCCCTCCCCGGCTTTGCCGACAGCAAGATCATCGATATCGACGGGGTGAAGGTCGGAATTTTCGGCCTGACCGACGACGAGTCCGCGAGACGGTCCAGTCCCGGAAGCCTGAAACTTCTTCCCGCGATCGAGACCGCGAAGCGCGAGGCCCAGGCGCTGCGCGACGCCGGCGCGGATCTTGTCGTCGTCGTTACGCATTCCGAATGGCAGGACGATCTGCGTCTGGCGAAGCTTGGACCAATCGACATCGTTCTGTCTGGGCATGACCATAATCTTTTTGTCGCCTATGACGGCCGCGCCGCCATCGGCGAGACACAGGCGGACGGCGTCAATCTCGTCGCGATCGATGTCGAGATGCGGATCGCCGCCGATGGCGTCAAGCGCTGGACGCCCAGGTTTCGCATCATCGACACGGCCGACGTGGCGCCAGACGCCGCGATTGCAGAACGCGTCGCGCAATATGAAGCCGTGGTCGACAAGGCGCTCGACGTCGACATCGGGCTCACAAAGACGCCGCTCGACAGCCGAAAGGCGAGCGTGCGCGGTGAAGAGACCGCGATCGGCGACTTTTTCGCCGATACGATGCGCGCCGCCGCTGGCGCTGACGTCGCGATCATCAACGGCGGCGGCATTCGCGGCAATCGCAGCTATGCTCCCGGGACAACGCTGACGCGCAAGGACATCGCCAAGGAGCTGCCGTTCAACAATCAGCTGGTGACTCTGGCGCTTACAGGCGCCGATCTTCGCGCGGCGCTGGAAAACGCCGTATGGCTGATCGGCAAGGACGCGGGGCGATTCGCGCAGATTTCCGGCGCCCGCATCGTCGTGCGGCGCGACGCGGTTCCTGGCTCGCGGCTTGTTTCAATCGAGGTCGGCGGCAAGCCGCTCGATGACGCAAAGCTCTATAAGGTCGCCACGATCGACTTCCTGGCGCGCGGCAAGGACGGCTACGTCGCGCTTGCGCGGGGGAAACCGCTCGTCAGCGACCTCGAGGGTCCGCTGCTGACGAATGTTATCATCGACGCCATCGAAAAGGCCCGCGTGATTGCGCCCGTGGTCGACGGCCGCATCAGGATCGAATGATCAAAGTCCGCCGAGGCAGACATATTTGATCTCGATGTAATCATCGACGCCGTAGCGCGATCCTTCGCGGCCGAGACCGGAGTGTTTGACGCCGCCGAAGGGCGCCACTTCCGTCGAGATCAGCGTTTCGTTGACGCCCACCATGCCGAACTCCAACTTCTCGGCGACGCGGATGACGCGCGCGACGTCGCGGCTGTAGAAGTAAGCGGCGAGACCGTAAGGCGTGGCGTTGGCGAGACGCACCGCTTCAGCCTCGCTTTCAAAGGAAATCAGCGGCGCGACGGGACCGAAGGTCTCCTCGTTGAAGATGAGCGCGTCCTCAAAGAAAGAACCGCCGAGCGCGTGGCGCGCGCCCCCGGTGAGAACCTTTGCGCCGCGGGCGACGGCGTCGGCGACGTGACGCTCGACCTTTTCAACCGCCGCTTCTTCAATCAGCGGACCGAGGGCGACGCCCGCCTCCGTGCCTTCGCCGACTTTCAGCGCGGCGGCCGCCGCCGCGAGCTTTTCGGCGAAGGCGTCGATGATCGACGCATGAACGAGGATGCGGTTCGCCGAAACGCAGGTCTGACCGCTGTTGCGGTATTTGGTGGCCACGGCGCCTTCGACGGCGCGCTCGAGATCGGCGTCTTCGAAGATGATCAGCGGCGCGTTGCCGCCAAGCTCCATCGAGCATTTCTGGATGTTCTCGGCCGCCTGGCGGAGCAAGATCCTGCCCACCTCGGTCGAGCCGGTGAAGGTCAGCTTGCGCACGAGCGGATTTTGCGTGAATTCGAGCCCGACCGGCGCGGGGTCCCTCGCCGTCACCACATTGATCACGCCGACGGGCACGCCGGCGCGCTCGGCAAGCTCCGCCAGCGCCAGCGCGGAGAAGGGCGTCAGCTCAGCAGGCTTCACCACCATCGTGCAGCCGGCGCCAAGCGCTGCGCCGACCTTGCGCGCGAACATGGCGGAGGGGAAGTTCCACGGCGTGATCGCCGCCGTTACGCCGATCGCCTGTTTGAAGACGAGCAGCCGACGATCGGTCGGACCCGGTATCACGTCGCCATAGATGCGCCGGCCCTCCTCCGCGAACCACTCGATAAAGCTTGCCGCATAGGCGATTTCCCCGCGGGCTTCGGCGAGCGGCTTGCCCATTTCAGCGGTGATGATGCGCGCCAGCCGCTCCTGATCGGCCATGATCAATTCGAACCAGCGGCGCATGATATGCGCGCGCTCCTTGGCGGCGCGATCGCGCCAGCTTGGCAGCGCCCGCGCGCTAGACTCGATCGCCCTGCGCGTTTCGGCTGCGCCCATGTCGGGAACTTGGCCGAGGACGGCGCCCGTCGCGGGATTATTGACGGCGAAGGTTGCGCCACTGTCGGCGCCGACCCAACGCCCGCCGATGAGTGTTTGCTCGCGAAGGCCTAGGCTGACAGAGTTCATTCGACTTCCCCTGGGCGCGCGTCGCGCATTTTTGCTACAAAGGGCCAAAGCGGCGTGACGGTCCTTAACGGGCCGCTCGCGAACTCGCAAAAAAACCGACATAATTGCGGCTCATGGGCAAGCGCCCTTCCGCCGCCTGAGGTCACATTTGGCTCGTTCCACAATCGTCGATCTGACGCGCATTCGCCTGTCCCGTCGCTCCGTTATCGGCGCCGGCGCCGCCGCCTTGGTCGCACCGCGCGTTCTGGCCAAGCCCGGAGCGCCGACCGCCGCCTCCAATCGCTTCGGTCCCCTCGCCCAGGGCGAAGTCGAGAGCCACGGCCTTTCAACTTTTGGCGACCTTGGCGAGCCGGCCGACTTCAAATTTTTCGGCTACGTGAATGCGAAAGCCCCTAAGGGAGGGACTCTGGCGCTGTCGCCGGCAAGCTCGACCTACGACAGTTTCAACGCCTATGTGCTGCGGGGCAATCCGGCGACGGGCATGACGCTCGTCTTCGACAGTCTGATGAATCAGAGCCTCGACGAGCGCGACGCCTACTACGGCCTCGTCGCCAAGAAGGTGCGCATCTCGCCCGACAAGCTCACTTACGCTTTTCTGTTGCGTAAAGAGGCGCGCTTTCACGACGGCTCACCGCTCACGGCGCATGACGCCGCCTTTTCGCTCAACATTCTCAAGAGCAAGGGCCATCCTGTCATCAGCCAGATGCTGCGTGACCTCGAAAGCGCCGAAGCCGAGGCGGACGACGTTCTCGTGCTGCGCTTCGCGCCTGACCGCACGCGCGATCTGCCGCTCAGCGTCGTGGGTCAGCCGATCTTTTCGCGCGCCTATTACAAGGACCGCGACTTCGCAGCGACGACGATGGAGCCGCCGCTCGGCTCCGGGCCCTACAAGGTCGGCGCCTTCGAGCAGGGCCGCTACATCGCCTATCATCGCAATCCCGACTATTGGGCGAAGAACCTGCCGATCACGACAGGCCAGGCCAATTTCGACGTCGTGCGCTTCGAATATTTCGGCGACAGCCAGGTCGCCTTCGAAGCCTTCAAGGCCGGCGCATTCACCGAGCGAGAGGAAAACATCGCGCGCGTTTGGGCGACCGGCTATGATTTTCCGGCGTTCAAGGACGGACGCGTCAAGCGAACCACGACCCCCAACAACAATATTCCGCAGATCCAGGGATGGTTCTTCAACACGCGCCGCAAGATGTTCAAAGATCCGCGGGTGCGCGAAGCGATCGGCTACGCCTTCGACTACCAATGGACAAGCCGCAACCTGATGTATGACGCCTATAAGCGCATCTCCTCCTATTTCGAGAACTCCGAGCTTGAAGCGAAAGGCTTGCCGAGCGAACAGGAAAAAGCGCTGCTGGAGCCCTTTCGCGCTGATCTGCCGGCTGAAGTTTTTGGCGAACCCTTCGTCGCGCCGGTTTCCGACGGCACGGGTCAGGATCGCGTCCTGCTCAAAAAGGCGAATGATCTGTTCGTCGCGGCTGGCTGCACGCGCAAGGATGGCGTTCTATGCTTGCCCGACGGAACGCCGCTGGAATTTGAGTTTCTCGACAATTCCAACGTCTTCGAGCGGCACACCCAGCCCTTCATCAAGAATTTGAAGCTGCTCGGAGTCAACGCCCACATCCGCGTCGTCGACGCCGCTCAATACAAGCAGCGACTTGAAAACTTCGACTTCGACGTCGTTCATGACGTGCTGATGATGAGCTGGAACCCCGGAGAGGAGCTTCGCGCTTATTTCAGTTCGAAGACCGCCAATGTGCCTGGCTCGCGCAACCTGCCGGGGGTCTCCAATCCGGCGATCGACTCGCTCGTCGAAAAGGCGCTCCAGGCGCAAACGCGCGAAGAGCTCGTCACCTGCAGCCGCGCGCTCGACCGCGCGTTGCGCGCGCAGCGCTATTGGGTCCCGCACTGGTATAATCCGGTGCATCGCTTCGCCTATTGGGATCTCTTCGGCCAGCCGGAGCGCCCGCCGAAATTCGACACCGGCGTGCTGTGGACCTGGTGGTGGGACGAAGACAAGGCGAAAAAAATCAACTTCACGGGACGCTAAGGGGATTTCCCGGCGCCGTCCGTCGGGAGCCGAAATGCGGCCGATGCAAAAGAACGCGAGACGTTAATGGGAGCCTATATCGCCCGCCGCGTGCTGCTGATGATCCCGACGATCCTTGGCATCATGCTCATCTCCTTCGTCATCGTGCAGTTCGCGCCGGGCGGTCCTGTGGAACGCATCATCGCGCAACTGCAGGGCTTCGACGTCGGCGCGACCGGACGCTTTTCCGGCGGGGGCGGCGACGTCGGACAGGGCGGCGCAAGCCAGACCGGAACGATGGCGGCCGAAACCGCCTCGAAATATCGCGGCGCGCAGGGGCTCGACCCGAAATTCATCGCGGAGCTCGAAAAGCAGTTCGGCTTCGACAAGCCGGCGTGGGAGCGATTCCTGCTGATGGTGAAGAATTATGCCATGTTCGATTTCGGGCGAAGCTACTTTCGCGACGAGAGCGTCCTCAAGCTGATCGCAGAAAAGCTTCCCGTCTCGATTTCGCTCGGCCTCTGGATGACGCTTCTCTCTTATTCGATTTCAATTCCGCTCGGCATCGCCAAAGCGGTGCGCGATGGAACGAGATTCGACATGTGGACGTCCAACGCCATCATCGTCGGCTACGCCATTCCGAGTTTTCTGTTTGCGATGCTGCTGATCGTGCTCTTCGCCGGCGGCTCCTTCTGGCAGATCTTCCCGCTGCGCGGCCTGACCTCGGACGATTTCTGGCAGCTGTCGCTGTTTGGCAAGGTGAAGGACTATCTCTGGCACATCATTCTGCCCGTCTCGGCGATGACGCTGGGGGCATTCGCGACGCAGACGTTTCTGACAAAGAACTCTTTCCTCGACGAAATCCGCAAGCAATATGTGCAGACGGCGCGCATGAAGGGCCTGACCGAGCGGCGCGTGCTCTATGGCCATGTGTTTCGCAACGCCATGCTGATCGTCATCGCCGGCTTTCCCGGCGCCTTCGTGCATGCCTTTCTCACCGGCTCGGTGCTGATCGAGACGATCTTTTCGCTTGATGGACTGGGCTATTTGTCTTTCGAGAGCATCGTCAATCGCGACTATCCGGTCGTCTTCGCCAATCTCTACATCTTTGCGCTGCTCGGACTTGTGGTGAATCTCATTTCCGATCTCACCTATACCTGGATCGATCCGCGCATCGATTTCGAAACGCGCGAGGTATGACGGTGAGCGCAGCAGCAGCCGACGCCGAAACGCATCTCGCTCCGCCCCTTCATCGCGAAGGCTGGCTGCGGCTCACGCCGCTCGATCGGCGACGCCTCGACAGTTTCAAGGCGAACAAGCGCGGCTATTGGTCGTTCTGGCTCTTCATGACGCTGTTCATCATGGCGCTCGGCTCGAACTTCCTGGCGAACGACCGGCCGATTCTGGCCTGGTACAAGGGCCAATTGCTGTTCCCCGCCTTCGTGTCCTATCCGGAAGACAAATTCGGCGGCTTTCTGGCCCGCACCGATTATCGCGACCCTGTGATCGCCGACGAGATCAAAGCGCATGGCTGGATGCTTTGGCCGCCGATTCGCTTTTCCTATGACACGCATAATCTGGAGTTGCCGACGCCCGCGCCCTCGCCGCCGACCTGGATGCTGACGCAGCAGCAATGCGAGGTCGCCGCGGCGAAAGGTCTACGGCCCGGCGAGCCCAATCGCGGCTGCGCCGCGTTGGAATATAATTGGCTCGGCACCGACGATCAGGGCCGCGACGTCGTCGCGCGCCTGCTTTATGGATTTCGCATCTCGGTGCTGTTCGGACTGATCCTGGCGACGATTTCCTCGATCGTCGGCGTCGCCGCGGGGGCGATACAGGGCTACTTCGGCGGGCGCGTCGATCTTGTGTTTCAACGCTTCATCGAAGTCTGGTCGTCGCTGCCGCAGCTCTATCTGCTCATCATCATCTCATCCTTCTTGACGCCCGGCTTTTTCGTGCTGCTCGGAATCCTGCTGCTCTTTTCCTGGGTGTCGCTGGTGCATGTCGTTCGGGCCGAGTTCCTGCGCGCGCGCAACTTCGAATATGTCAACGCGGCGCGCGCGCTTGGGCTGAGCAATTTTAAGATTATCGTCAAGCACCTGCTGCCGAACGCCACCGTGGCGACGCTGACCTTCCTGCCTTTCATTCTCAACTCGTCAATCACGACGCTCACGGCGCTGGACTTTCTGGGGTTTGGCCTGCCGCCGGGCTCACCCTCGCTCGGCGAACTGTTGCTGCAGGCAAAATCCAATCTCCAGGCCCCATGGCTGGGACTGACCGGCTTTGCGATCATCGCGCTGATGCTGTCGCTTCTGGTCTTTGTCGGCGAGGCGGTCCGCGACGCCTTCGACCCGAGAAAGAATTTCCGGTGACGGCGTGGTAGATTGCAGGCGGAGCATCACGATGAACAGAATTGTGCGTGAACATTATCCGGCGGCGAACCTTCCCGACGACTTACGAAAGGAAATCGGCGCCGAAAAGAGGGTGACAATCACCATTGAGGTCGAGAGCGTAGGCTCCAGCTCGGAAGGGACCGGGTCTGCGGACGACTGGTTTTCCAAATATGAGCATATACGCCGCGCAACTTTTCATTCGCTGGAGGAAGTGAACGATCATGTTCGCGCGCTTCGCGACGAGTGGGACCATCGCGAGCGATGAGCGTAAGAATCTACGATGCGAATGTATTCATCGACGCATTCGAAAATGACGATGCTTCGGTCACGCGAGGGAGGACCGTGCTCGATCATCTGAGACGCGGAGATGCCATCGGGGTGATTAGCGAATTGGTTGTCGCCGAGTTGTTGACGAAACCTCTGGAGATCGGAGACAAGGAGTTGTGCGATGCATATGAAGCGCTGTTCGAATCGTCTTCGACCATAGAAACCTTTCCAATCGATCGGCGCGTGCTGATGCAGGCGGCAAGGCTGAGAGCGACCGTCAAATCTATGAGAATGCCTGACGCAATTCACGTAGCGACGGCAAAACTCTACAATTGCGCGGCCTTAGTTACGGCCGATCGGCGACTTGCCGTCCCCGAGGGAATTCGAGCGATCAATCTCGACGCATCGACCATCGACGAACTACGCGCGCTCGCATGACCATTGGCCCTCTCCTCAACATTCGCGATCTCTCGGTCACCTTTCGGCAAGGCGGGCACGAGACCAAGGCGGTCGACCGGGTCTCCTTCTCTCTTGAGCGGGGCAAGACGCTGGCGCTCGTCGGCGAATCCGGCTCCGGCAAGTCGATCAGCGCTCTGTCGATCGTACGCCTGCTTCCGCCTGGCGCGATCGCGTCCGGCGAGGCGCTGTTCGACGGCGAGAATATGCTCACGGTCGACGACAATCGGCTGCGCGCCATTCGTGGCGCAGGCATCACAATGGTGTTCCAGGAGCCGATGACCTCGCTCAATCCGCTGCACATGATCGAGCGGCAGATTGCGGAGATTCTTGAACTGCATGGCATGCGCGGCGAAGACGCGGTTCGGAACCGAGTCATCGAGCTTCTGGGCGAAGTCGGCATCCCTGATCCTCAGGAGCGGCTGAGCGCCCGCTCGCCAACAAACCCGATCTGCTTATCGCCGACGAGCCGACCACCGCGCTCGACGTCACCGTTCAGGCGCAGATTCTCGCGCTGCTCGAGCGGCTACAAAAAACCTACGGCATGGCGATGCTGTTCATCACCCACGACCTTAGGCTCGTGCGCCGTTTCGCCGACACGGTCTGCGTGATGCAGCAGGGTCGCATCGTCGAACAGGGCGAGGTGGGAGAGGTCTTCACATCGCCGCAGCATCCCTACACCAAGGCGCTGCTTACGGCGGAGCCCAAGGGCGCGCCGATTATCGAAGACACGCAAGCGCCCGTCGTCGCCTCGGCCGAGCAATTGCGCGTCTGGTTTCCGATCCGCCGCGGCTTCATGCGTCGGATCGTCGGCCATGTGAAGGCGGTGGACGGCGTCACTCTTTCCGTGCGCGAGGGCGCGACCGTCGGCGTCGTCGGCGAGTCGGGCTCCGGCAAGACGACGCTGGCGCTGGCGATGCTGCGGCTCATTCGCTCGGAAGGGCCGATCGTCTTCCTCGGAGAGCGCATCGACGGCAAAAGCGTCGACGCCATGCGTCCGCTTCGCCGCGATATGCAAATCGTCTTCCAAGACCCTTACGGCTCTCTCTCGCCGCGCATGTCGGTGGCGGAGATCGTCGCCGAAGGACTGACCGTTCAGCGGCCCGAGCTTACGCTCAATCAGCGCCGCGAAATCGTTGCGCGCGCGCTGCAGGAAACCGGACTCGATCCATCGACGATGGACCGCTACCCGCACGAATTTTCCGGCGGCCAGCGGCAGCGGATCGCCATCGCCCGCGCCATTGTGCTCGAACCGAAATTCGTCGTGCTCGACGAGCCGACCTCGGCGCTCGACATGTCCGTGCAGGCGCAGATCATCGATCTCTTACGCGATCTGCAGCGTCGCCGCGCGCTCGCCTATCTCTTCATCAGTCACGATCTGCGCGTCGTGAAGGCGCTCGCCGCCCATCTCATCGTCATGCGCTATGGCAAGGTGGTCGAGGAAGGGCCGGCGAGCCAGGTGTTTTCGCAGCCCAAGAGCGAGTATACGCGCGCGCTCTTCGCAGCGGCGTTTCGCAACGAGGCGGAGCCCGTTCCGGGCAACTCAGTCGCCGGAAAATGATCCCGGAATCGCCGTGGCGCCGTTTGAACTTGCGCCTGCCCGCGCCGGGTCGCGGAAGGCGACGACCGTGACGCTCTGGGTCAGCACGACTTCGCCGCGCTGGTTGTAGGTCGCCATGTCCATCGAAACGAAGCCGCGATCGGCATAGCGGCGCGGATGAACAATCCGCGTGACTTCGGCTTCTACCCTCAGCGAATCGCCCGGCCGCACCGGAAGTTTCCAGGCGATATGCGCTTCAACGCCGACAAGCCCGCCGGCAAAAGGCGGGTCGGCTGAGTCGATGAGGAGCTTCACGCTCAGCGCGCCGGTTTGCCAACCGCTCGCCACGAGCCCGCCGAACATACTGTCTTTGGCCGCCTCTTCGTCGAGATGAAAATACTGCGGATCGCTGTCGCGCGCGAAGCGGATAATGTCCTGCGCGGTGATCGTGACGCTCGCCGAACGCAAGCGCTGTCCAACGCGAAGATCCTCCAGATAAAGCCTTTTCGTCATGCCGAAAGGTCTTTCGCCAAGCGCTTGACGCTTGTGACCGGTCCCGCGCCCGCCGCCTCGTTGCGCGCCCGCACGACGTCGAGCGGCTCGCTGGAGACTTGCATATGCGTGGCGTTGGCATGAAGCAGCGTCACGGGGTCGCGCATGACGCCGACATGCCCCTTCCAAAAGACGATGTCGCCGCGCATCAACGGGGCGCCGGGATCGAGCCGCGCGCCGAGCGCAGCTTCCTGCATATCGGCGTCGCGCGGCGACTGCACTCCCGCCATCAGCAAGGAAACCTGCAACAGTCCGGAGCAATCAACGCCCATCCAAGACTTGCCGCCCCAGAGATAGGGCGCGCCTTGAAGCGTCTCGGCCACGGCGACAAAGTCGGGCGCCTTCGCCTCGCGCGGCACAAGATGTTTGCGATAGATGAATCCGAGCTCCGGCGTCACGCCAAAGCCGCCGCGCTCCTCGGCGATCGCGACTTCGGCGCCGAGCGGCAACGCGTTGAGCGGCGGCAATTTGATGTTCGGACCCGGATAAATGAAGGTCCGAGGAACGCAGATTCGATGCGTCGGCGCGCTCAATTCGCGCCATAGCGTATTCGCCGCGATCCAGCCGACATAATCGTCGCGCGCAAGTTGCGCCCACGCCCAGCCTTCTTCCTCATCGTAAACGGTGACGCGCTCGCCATAGATCGCCTGAGTGTCGACGGCGGCGTCGGGATGTGGTTCGCGCCGGAGATCGACGACGCAGTCTCTGACCTCCATCGCGACGCCTTCCACATAGCGGTCGGCGCTCACGCGTCCCTTGAGATAGGCGGCGGCGACTTCTGGGCGCGCGGGCGTCAGCCGGCGATCGAACTCTTCGCTCACGACTTCGCGTTCCTCTGCTCGGCGCGCGCCTCGATCAATTCATAAAGCAGGCGCGCCGCCTGCACCTCGCCGCCTTCCGGGCGGCCGGGCTTCGTCGACGGATTCCAGCAGTAAACGTCGAAATGCGCCCAGCGCTTGGGATCCGCCACGAAGCGTCTCAGGAACAGCGCGGCGGTGATCGATCCCGCAAAGGGGCCGCTCGTGACGTTGACGAGATCGGAGATCTTGCCGTCGAGACCGCTATCGTAATTGTCCCATAGCGGCATCCGCCACACGGGATCGTTCACGGCGCCAGCCTGCCCGGCGATCTCTTGGGCGAGCCTGTCATCGCCGGTATAGAACGGCGGAATTTCCGGACCGAGCGCGACGCGCGCGGCGCCGGTCAGCGTCGCGAAATCGAACAGCAGATCGGACGGCGTTTCGCTCGCATAGGCGAGCGCATCGGCGAGAATGAGCCTGCCCTCGGCGTCGGTGTTGCCGATTTCGACGCTCAGCCCTTTGCGGCTTCGGTATACGTCGCTCGTTCGAAACGCCGACGCCGAGATCGAATTCTCGACGATCGGAAGCAGCACGCGCAACCGGACCGGCGCATTCCCCTCAAGCAGCATCGCCGCAAGCGACAGGGTCGTCGCGGCGCCGCCCATGTCCTTCTTCATCAGCGCCATCGCGCTCGAAGGCTTGATGTCGAGACGAGCGTGACGCGCAGACCGTCCTCCGGACCGTGCTCAAATTCCACGAGCCTCGGCGCCTGAGCGGCCGCGCGGCCGACGGCGTGAATCAAGGGAAAGTTTTCGGCAAGCAACGCGTCGCCGACAATGACGCGAGTCTTGGCGCCATGTTTCGCGCCGAGAGCGAGCGCGGCTTCGGCGAGCGCTTCCGGCCCCATGTCGTTGGTCGGCGTATTCACGAGATCGCGCCCGAAGGCGACGGCGCCGGCGATGCGCTCGATGCGCGCGCGGTCGACGCCCTGCGGCGCGCACAGACGCGGCGCTTCGCCCTTACGCGCTTTGTAGCGCGAGAAGGAATAGGTCGACAGAAGGAACGCCAGCGCCGCCTGCGCCGGCGCGTCGACGCCATCGCCAAACCGGTAGAGCCCCTTGGGCAGCGCAGTCGCGAGCTTTCCGGCAAAGAACGGATCGCGCGCCTTTGGCGCCCTGCCCTCCGCGCCGAAAAAGACTCGCGGCGCGCCATCGGCGTCAGGCGCGAAAAGAAGCGAGCCGGGCTTCGCCTCAAAACCCGCAAGCTCCGCCAGACGCGCGGTAGGTTCGGGAAGCTTCGCGCGGCGTTCGGGCCAGTCTTCCTTATTAACGAAATCAATGGCGGTCGCCTCGGGCGACCAGTCTTCAAGCTTCATCCGCTTCCGCCGCTTTCTGCGCTCCCGACGATCGGCTTCTACCTCTACCGGGCGCCCGCATCACAAAAAAGCGAAAGATCGCCAATCTCCAGCGGCATACCCGCGAAGGCGGCGAGCCGCGCCCACACCAGCCGACAATGTACGCATAATGTACAAAACTTAGCCGCCTGGCGCCTTACGACTGGCCAGATTCGAACTCGACGCCAGGATGCAAAACGATTATTTTCTGCGCAGAATGGCATGCCAATTGCTGAGACAATGTTCAATTCGCCAACCATGAGGGCATGTCTGCGCAAATGAAGATCATCACGGCGATTATTAAACCCTTCAAGCTCGACGAGGTGCGGGAGGCGCTGACGGAAATCGGCGTGCACGGAATGACCGCGACCGAGGTGAAAGGCTATGGCCGACAGAAGGGCCATGCCGAAATCTATCGCGGCGCCGAATATATCGTCGCGTTCCTGCCCAAGGTTAAGATCGACATCGCGCTTCCTGAAGCGCTCGTCGATCGCGCCATCGAGGCGATCAGACTCGCCGCCTATACCGGCCATATCGGCGACGGCAAAATTTTCGTCTCGCCGCTGGAGCGCGCCATGCGCATCCGCACCGGCGAGACCGATTCCGACGCGCTCTAAGCGCCTTCCCCATCATCAATCAGGATTCACGATGCAGAGCTCGTTTGCGCGCGCGGCTATAACATTCGTCGGCGCGAGGATTACGCGAGTCCGGTGGGATCGTTTTGGCGCGGCGCTTGGCGCAACCCTTGTGGCCGGCCCAGCCCTCGCGCAGGACGGCGGGGGCAAGATCGACGGCGCCGACACCGCCTTCATGATCGCCGCCACCGCGCTGGTGCTGATGATGACGCTGCCGGGCCTCGCGCTCTTTTACAGCGGCATGGTGCGCAAGAAGAATGTGCTCGCCACCATGGCGCAGAGCCTCATCGCCACCGCCCTCGTCTCGCTGCTGTGGATCGGCGTCGCCTACAGCCTCGCCTTCAGCGGCGACGGCGCCTTTATCGGCGACGCGTCGCGGTCGCTTCTCGCCGGCATCGGGCTCGACACGGTGAGCCCATCCGCCAAGACGATCCCTGAAGTCCTGTACATGCTCTATGAGATGACCTTCGCGGTGATCACCTGCGCGCTGGTCGCCGGCTCGGTCGCCGAACGCATGAAGTTTTCCGCCTTCATGCTGTTTTGCACGCTGTGGCTGTTCATCGTCTATGTCCCTTCCGCGCATTGGGTCTGGGGCGGCGGATTTTTGCAGAAGATGGGCCTCCTCGATTTCGCTGGTGGGACCGTCGTGCACATCAACGCCGGAATCGCCGGCCTCGTCTGCGCGCTCGTGCTCGGAAGCCGCGTCGGGTTCGGGCGCGAAAATCTGTCGCCCTTCGATCTCTCGCTGGCGGTGGTCGGGACGGGGCTGCTCTGGGTCGGCTGGTTCGGCTTCAATGGCGGCTCGGCGCTCGCCGCCAATTCCCGCGCGGTCTTCGCGATTGTGGCGACGCATCTTGCCGCCTGCGCCGGCGCGCTGGTGTGGAGCGGCCTGGAATGGTTTCAGCGCGGCAAACCATCGGTGCTCGGCGTCATCTCGGGCGCCGTCGCCGGCCTGGGCACGATCACGCCGGCCTCGGGCTATGTCCTGCCATGGCACGGCGTCGTCATCGGAATGATCGCCGGCGGCGTCTGCTACTGGTTCTGCACCGTCGCGAAATATAAATTCCGCTACGACGACACGCTCGACGTTTTCGGCGTGCATGGCGTCGGCGGCATCATGGGCACGCTGCTCGCCGGAGTCTTCGCCACGCGCGCGATCACGGCTTCGGAAGGCGATCCGGGCGTCGCGGGCCTGTTGGAAGGCGACCCGCATCAGCTTTACGTGCAGGCGATCGGCGTCCTCGTCACGATCGTCTGGGGCGTGATCGGCACTTTAGCGACGCTCAAAATTGTCTCGATATTCACGCCGCTTCGCGTGACTTACGACGACGAACGCGAGGGCCTCGACATCGCGCTGCATGGCGAAGCGCTGCATCAGTAGTGAGCGCCCGGACACAAGTTCTATTATGTCATGGCCGGGCTTGTCCCGGCCATTTCGCGTCACAATGCTGCTCCAGATCGGGGCGACACGTAAGGTATTATAATACCATTAAATCTTAGCGCCCAGTTTTATTGGGGTTCTAGAGACTTTGCCGCGCAAAAATGACTTGACCCCTCCTGCCGCATCCCCTATCCAACGGCCTCCGAACACACCGTTCACACGGAATTCCCATCCCATGTTTGGCAAGACCTATTCGGCGACTCCCGCCGACATCGAAAAGAAGTGGGTGCTGATCGACGCCTCCGGGCTCGTCGTCGGCCGCCTCGCCTCCATCATCGCGCTGCGTCTGCGCGGCAAGCACAAGGCGACGTTCACGCCGCATATGGATGACGGCGACAACATCATCGTCATCAACGCCGAGAAAGTGGTGCTGACCGGCCGCAAGCGCGAGCAGAAGGTGTATCACCACCACACGGGTTTTCCCGGCGGCATCAAGGAACGCTCGGCGAAGTTCCTTCTCGACGGGCGCTTCCCGGAGCGAGTCCTGGAGAAGGCCGTGCAGCGCATGCTGCCGCGAGGCCCCTTGGGCCGCAAGCAGTTCGGCAATCTGCGCGTCTATAAGGGCGCGGAACATCCGCACGAGGCGCAGAGCCCACAGACGCTCGACATCGCCGCCCTGAACGTCAAGAATAGCCGGAGCGCCTGATCATGGCCGAGTCCACTCTTTCCTCGCTTTCCGACCTTCAGGGAAGCGTCGCCACAGCGCCCGAGTCGCCGCGCTATGTGCAAAAGCTCGACAAGCAGGGCCGCGCCTATGCGACCGGCAAGCGCAAAAACGCCGTCGCGCGCGTCTGGATCAAGCCGGGCCCCGGCAAGATCACCGTCAACGGCCGCGACGTCGAAGTCTATTTCGCCCGTCCGGTGCTGCGCATGATTCTGGCCCAGCCCTTCGGCGTCACTAAGCGCGCGGGTCAATATGACATCGTCGTTACGGTCGCCGGCGGCGGACTTTCGGGTCAGGCCGGCGCGGTGCGCCACGGCCTCGCCAAGGCGCTGACTGCGTACGAGCCGGACCTGCGTCCCGCGCTCAAGAAGGAAGGCTTCCTGACGCGAGATTCGCGCGTCGTCGAGCGCAAAAAATACGGCAAGCGGAAAGCCCGCCGCAGCTTCCAGTTCTCGAAGCGCTAAGCTTCGCGATCTTCAAGGCAAGCATTTGCAAAGCGGCGCTTCGGCGCCGCTTTTGTTTTGGTCAGTAGACGCAGATTTTGAAGTCGCTTCCTACCCAGCAGGCGGGGAGCGCTGCGCTTCTCCCCAGCGGGAGTTGATCCCGTCGCGGGTCAGTCCTCTCACTTCCGCCACTCCTGGCAATGTGACGGAGACGCTGATCACCGTCGCGCCGTCGAAGGCGCTTTTTCCAACGGGCGTGATCGAAAAGCTGCCGCCCGTTTCAGGCGAAAACTCGCATTTCCCGTTATATGGCGCCGCGCCGGCGCCATTGACGACGCATCTCGCGGGTCTGGCGAGCGCGTCCGCGAACAGGAACTGCTGCGTCATGATGAAAGACGCGATCCAAACAGCAATTTTCTTCATCAAATCCTCCCGTCGCTCCAAACTCAATCAATAGTCGTTGCAGCAAAGCCAGGGCTAATTTCGGCTCACTTTCAGTCGTCATGCCCGCGCTTGTCGCGGGCATCCACGCCAGACGATCGCGAAACGCATCGCGCGAAGACGACATCTGCGGCTCATGTTCTCACATTTGCTCTTGTCGTTGCGTGGATGGCCGCGACAAGCGCGGCCATGACGCGGTGAAGTAACGCCTTGTTATTCGACGTCCTGGCAGCAAAGCCCTTCTAATCGAGCCATTCATCGCGCCGCTCGTGTAGACCCGCGACGCCCATCAGTCCGACGACCGCCCCGAAGATCAAATAGAAGGCCGGCGCGATCGGCGTGGCGAGATAGTCGATCAGCCAGGCGACGATGAAGGGCGCGAAGCCGCCGAAGATCATCACCGCGACATTATAAGCGATCGCCAGCCCCACGGTGCGGACATGCGTCGGAAACTGCTCGGCGAGCGCCGTCGAGAGCGCGCCAAAGAGGCCCGAGAGAATGACGCAGAAGGCCGTCTGCGCAACTGTCAGCGCCAACAGCGTGCGCTCGGCCTGCAGCCAGACGAACAGCGGATAGACGCAAAGGAGAAGCATCCCGTACGACGCCAGGAGCAAGGGCCGCCGGCCGATCGCGTCGGAGAGCGCGCCGATCAACGGGGTCAGCACGATCAGCAACACAAGACCGGGCGCCTGGGCGATAAAGGACTGTGCGAGGCTCAGTCCCATCTCCGTCTTTCCGTAGGTCGGCATGTAAACGAGGATCACGTAGAAGGAGATCGTCGCGCCGATCGTGGCGGCGAAACAGGCGAGAAGTCGATCGCCCCGCCGCCGAACGAGGTCGAGAAAAGCGCCCGCCACCCCGCCGTCCTGGGGCGACGCCTTGAAGGCCGGCGTTTCCTCGAGATGGCGTCTGACATAGAGCCCGACCGGGCCGATCAGCAGGCCGGCGAAAAAGGGCAGCCGCCAGGCCCAATCGTGCAGCGCTTCGACCGAAAAAACGCCCGCGACGAGCATGCCGGCGAGCGTCCCGAGCAGGATCGACAGACCCTGCCCCACCATCTGCAGAGAGCCATAGACTCCGCGCCGACCGGCGGGCGCGACTTCGATCAGAAACGCGGTCGAACTTGCGAATTCTCCGCCAGTCGCAAAGCCCTGCAGCAATCGGCCGATCACGATGAGCATAGGGGCGAAGAGGCCGATCGTCGCATAGGTCGGGGCGAAGGCGATGACGGCGATCGCGACGGTCATCACGAACATGATGAGTTGCAGCGCCGCCTTTCGCCCTTTCCGATCCGCGTAGAATCCGAAGAAGAGGCCGCCGAGCGGGCGCGTGCAGAAGCCCGCGCCAAAGGTCGCGAGCGCCAGCAAGAGAGAGGCTGTTTCATCTCGGCTTGGAAAGAACGCCTGCGCCAGAACCGAAGCAAAAAAGCCGTAGACGACGAAATCATACCATTCCAGCGCATTCCCAATCACGGCGGCCGCGATCTGTTTGGGCGCTGGCGCTCTCACTTGGGGGAAGTTTTGGCGCACATGCATGCAAATTTCTCGATTGTCCGCGCGCGCGTGGATGCTTTGCGTTCGCAGTCGCGAACCTGCTCTAGCGGGAAGACAGGAGGCCGCCAAGCGGTCGCCGCGCAGCCTCAACGATCAGCGCGCCGACGACGCCGAGCGCGCCCATGAGCAGGAAGAAATACATGCTGGGCACGCTCGACCACAAACTGCCGAGCCATCCCGCCAGGAGATTGCCGAGAAACATCGACGTGAACCACACGCCCATCAGCGCCGAGCGCGATCCTTCCGGCGCGACATGCGACACGAGCGACAGGGCGATCGGCGAGAAATGCAGCTCCGAGACGGTGATGACGGCAAAATAGGCGAGGAGCCAAAGCCAGCTCGCCGCGCCGCCGTCGCTCGTCCAGGCCGCAAGCGCCATGACGCCGTAGCTCACAGCGACGCCGAGACAGCCGAGCGACATTTTACTGATTGTCGAGGGCTCGCGCCCCAACCGCGCGAGCCAGGCCCACAGAGAGACGAGCGGCGGCGTGAAGAGAAAGATCATCAGCGGATTGAACGCCTGAAACCAAGTCACCGGAATTTCGGCGCGCCATCCGAAAACATCGACGCCGCGGTCGGTGGACTGCGCCGCCCAAAGCGCGATCGTGTTGCCCTGCTGCTCGAAGGCGGCCCAGAACAGCGCGGAAGGCGCAAAGAGCAGCATCAGGATGGTGAATGACCGGCGAAACTGCGCGCGCGCCTGCGCGTTCGGGGCGCGCCATTGGCCGCGCATCGGCTCAGGCGGCAGGCTCGGAAGACCGATCACATATGTCGCGAGGCCGATCGCCATGCCGACGCCCGCGCAGGCGAAGCCATAATGCCAGCCGATCGTCTCCCCGACCGTTCCGCAAATCAGCGGCGCGAAGAACGCGCCGATATTGATGCCGACATAGAAGATCGAATAGGCGCGGTCGCGACGGGCGTCGGTCGGCGCATAAAGCTCCCCGACCTGGACGGAGATGTTCGGCTTGAAGCCGCCGCAGCCCAGCGCGATGCAAAGCAGCGCGATCAGAAACAGGCGATCGTAAGCCATCATGAAATGGCCGATGGCCATCAACCCCGCGCCGATGACGATCGTGCGCGTGCGCCCCAACCAACGATCGGCGATCGCCCCGCCCAGAATCGGCGCGAGATAAACGAGGCCGGTGTAGAGACCGTAGATTTGCGAGGCGAAAGGCTGCGGACCGAGCGGACCGGAAATCGTCTCGAGCCCGCGCTTCAAGGCGTTGAGGCCGAGCGCCGCGTCCATGCGCGCCGGCGTCAGCAGATAGTCGACCATGTAGAGGACGAGAAGCGCCCGCATCCCGTAATAGGAAAATCGCTCCCACATTTCGGAAGCGAAGAGAAAACCGAGCCCGCGCGGATGGCCGAGAAAATCGTCGCTTCGCTGCATTCGCTATCTCGCGCCGACCCCGCGCTGCTCGTTGTGCTCCGACTTTTAATGCGCCACATGAGGCGAATTCTAGCACGGCGAACAGCTAAAATTGATCTCTGCCAGATATTTCTGTGGCTAAGACTATGTGCAAGCTACCTCGACCGCCTTTTTGCCTACTAAGATGCAGCAGACCCATTAGATGGGAGCAAAATGATGAGCGATAAAGCAGCGACTGCAAAAGTACAGATCACCATTGGTTCTCTCAATTTCTCGGCAGAAGGCGAGCAAGAGTGGCTAGCCTCGCAGCTCGCAATGGTTATCGAAGCGGCGAACGCCAAAGGTTTAGCGCATGCCGCACCCGCAGTAGCGAACTCTGACGCACTCACCTGTCAGAGCGAATTCTCGGTGTCTCTGGCAACTTACATTAGAGAAAAGAAGGCTGACTCGAATCAGAACCAACGCTTCTTGGCGACTGCTCGTTGGCTGCAACATCGTGGATCGATGGAATTAACGACAAGCGCGGTAACTAAAGCTCTCACAGAAAATCAACAAAAGAGGTTGGCCAATGCTTCTGAGTGTCTCAATCAGAATACGAAAAAAGGATTTTGCGAGAAATCTGGCAAGGGATTCTACATCACCCCTGAGGGCTTGAAGCACCTCGGAGAGGGGTAATGAAGACCGCAAACGCTCTATCACTAATCCCGCCCGGGTTACGGGACCCTCTGATTGCCGAGTATCAATCAATCATTCAGAACTATCTAGAACATCGCTGGTCCCCATCCGAACTTAGTGGCGGACGGTTTTGCGAAATAGTTTATTCGATACTGAATGGCTACGCGAACAACAAGTTCCCCAACACTCCCTCTAAGCCCTCAAACTTCGTCGCTGCTTGCCGTGATCTAGAGAAGCACTCTCAAATTCCACGAAGCTTTCAGATACTCATCCCTCGTGCACTGCCGGCGCTGTACGAAGTTCGAAATAATCGCGGTGTCGGCCACGTGGGCGGAGACGTAAACCCCAACCACATGGACGCGACATTCGTCGTCGCAATTTGCAATTGGATCATGGCTGAGTTGGTTCGTGTTTTCCACAAGCTCAATACTGCTCAAGCTCAAGCACTAGTTGACTCTCTTGCGGAACGAACGATTCCAGTTGTTTGGGAAGGCGAAAACGTCAAAAGGGTCCTTGATACCTCGCTCAGTCTCCGACAACAGATTCTTGTTCTCGCTGGAATAAGCGCGACCCCAGTCGCGGTGGGAGACCTTATTCATTGGACTGAATATAATAACAAGTCTTATTTCAATAAATTGCTTATAGCTATGCATAAAGAACGCCTAATCGAGTTCTCCAAAAAGGAAGGCACGGTCACTTTACTACCACCCGGAACAAAACAGCTGTCGCTTTTGGCCTCTTCTAAATCGATCTAGAAGGCCCTTAAGGTGTTCTGTCAAAAGATAGCCGCCTCTATACCCGCCGCGACGAGCATGCCCAATTCGCGGCATTCCTCGACGAAGTGCTCCCGCCATTCGCCCTGGCAAATGAGCGGCTCGCGAACCGCGCGCCAGCGCAGGCCGGTCACGATCGTCTCGACGCCGCGCCGCGTGCCCGTTCCGTCATGGCCGGCGCGAATGTATAGCGCGTAAGGCAGGCCCTGCGTGCGCTCCAACAAAGGATAGTAGCAACGATCGAAGAAGTCCTTGAGCGCCCCGCTCATGTAGCCGAGATTTTCGGTGGTTCCGAGAATCACCGCCTGAGCGGCGAGAACATGCTCGGGCGTCGCCGCGAAGGGGCTGAGCGTCTCAACCTCGACGCCCTCGATCTCGGGCGCACGCGCGCCGGCGGCGACCGCGTCCCGCAGCCGCTCGGTATTGCGCGACGGCGCATGCGCGACGATGAGCAGGCGCTTTGGCAAACGAGCGCGGCTACCAGGGGTGGAATTCTGGCACGTAAATAATCTTCATGAAGATCGCCAGGCCGATGACCGCGAGCACACCCAAGAGCGCGCTGTATCCGATCACCGAATAGACCGAGACGTTGTAGACCGAATCCAGCAATCGCAGCGCGTACGCTCTCAGCGCGCCGTCTGTTTCAGTGACCTGCTTCGCCATGATCTTCCCTCCTCCTGGAAGCGGTCGAACTCATTTCGTGAAAAACAATATAGAGCCCAGAACGTCGCCGTCAGGGCCTATTCGCTCGACGCGATAAGACAGTCGCCTTTGTGGCTGGCGCTCCAGGCGCGTTTGCGCTTTTCCGCCAGTTCAACGACTTGGGCTTTTTGCGCCTCTGCCATCGACATCCAGCCGGCGATCTCGGCGCGCGTGCGGCCGCAGCCGACGCACACGCCGTCGCCATTGAGTTGGCAGATCTTTATGCACGGACTGTCGACCATTGGCTCCACTTTTGACGGATTCGCCGGGATTGCTGCGGATGCGTCCCGCCGCGCTATAGGACGCAGCGCCGCGCGGGTCAAAACGCCCCTGGATTTCGCGACAATCTTTTTATCCTTGTCCAAATCGATTAGATGCGGGCCATGACGACGAGAACGAAGATCTTCATCGACGGCGACGCCGGCACCACCGGGCTCGAAATCCGCGAACGGCTCGCCGGACGCGAGGACATTTCGCTCGTCTCGCTCCCGCCCGAGACGCGCAAGGACGCCGCCGCGAAACGCGACATTCTCGCTTCCGTCGACATCGCGATTTTGTGTCTGCCGGACGACGCGGCCAGAGAAACCGTCGCGCTCTGCGACGCGCTCGGGGCCGTGGCCCCGCGCCTGCTCGACGCCTCCACCGCCCATCGCGTGGCCGAGGGTTGGGTCTACGGCTTCGCCGAGCTTTGCAAGGGACAGGCGGCGGCGATCGCCCGCGCGCGCCGCGTCGCCAACGTCGGCTGCTACGCCACGGGCGCGATCGCGCTCCTTCGTCCGCTTGTCGACGCCGGGCTTATCCGGCCGGACCAGCCGCTGACGATCAACGCCATCTCGGGCTATTCGGGCGGCGGACGGCAGATGATCGAAGCCTATGAGCGCGGCGAAGCGCCGGCGTTCGAACTCTACGCGCTCGGGCTCGAGCACAAACATGTGCCGGAAATCATGGCCTATTCGAAGCTTTCCGAGCGGCCGCTTTTCGTGCCCTCGGTCGGCAATTTCAGGCAGGGCATGCTGGTCTCGATACCGCTCGCGCTTAACGGATTGCCCGGCAAGCCCAAAGCCGAGGATTTCGAACGCGCCTATGCGGGTCACTACGCGGAGGCGAAACATGTCCGGCTGGCGGCCGCGCCGACAAGCGGCAAGCTCGACCCGCTGGCGCTGAATGGCGCAGACGACATGGAGGTCTTCGTCATCGCCAATGAGGCGCGCCGCCACGCCCTTCTCGTCGCCCGGCTCGACAATCTCGGCAAGGGCGCGGCTGGCGCGGCGGTGCAAAATCTCGACCTGATGATGGGGAAGACCGCCGTCGTCTCAGCTTAGAGCGCTTCCCGATCACATGGACTCAAGGAAGCGCTCAAAATCAAAATGTTGAGCAGGTTCTAATCGAAAAAGTCTGTCAACTTTTTCGGAACCTGCTCGAGCGCCGACGGCGACGCTCGGGCGCGCCTATTCGGCATAGGCGGTGGCGCCGCCCGGCAGTTTCGCCGCGACGTCCTCATAGCGGCTGGTGCGCATGTCCATCATCGTCTCGAAGGCTTCATGCACCTCCTGGACCGAGCGAACTTTGAGCCGGCGGCCCTGCTGCTCATAGAAGATCGGCCTGTTGGCGCGCGCCGGCCTCGGCAGTAGCGACGCCGCCGACGTGTGCGGCGCCTCGTCCATGGTCCGCATGAAGCGCTCGGCGTCGTCAGGACCCAGGAAGTGGATGAGGTAGGTTTCGCCGCGGGTCAGAGGACGGCCGATCCTCTCGGCGATCCTGGCGCTGTCCTTTTTAAGCATTTCGGCGGCGAGAACCGCAGAAAGATAAGGATCGTTGCGCAAGCCCAGGATTTGCGCCCGCTTCTGTCCGCTGACGCGCGCCGAATCATCGCTCGCGATCGCCGCCGCCGTCTCGCCGTGGCCATGGCGCCAGCCGAAGGTCTTCATCGCCGTGAACCAAGTCTTCTCGACGAATTGGAAGAGCCCGCTGGCGGAAGAGGTCCGCGCCTTCGCCGTCGAGGAGAAATTCGACTCCTTGTCGGCGATGGCCATCAGCAGCGCCGGGTCCATTTCAGTCGTCTGCGCGGCCTTGACGACGCGCTCGACAATCGACTGCTGCACCTTGACGGACCCGAACCGCATCACGCCCGGCGTATCGAAGGCGTCGTCACTCCCCAGCCGATGCGACCATGTGAGCGCCGCCTGCTCCAAAGAGAAATCCGAGTCGAGCGCCGTATCGTCATCGGCGGATTGCGTCAGCGTCGCCAGCGTCGTCAACGGAGAAGCGGCGACGCGGGCGCGTGCAGCGCGCGCGGTCCGCTCCGGACGACGAGTCTCGTCGCGTTCGGCGGTCATCGCCAGGACGGCCAGCACCGAAAGCAGGGTCGCGACGCAAAGCGCGCGCAACAAAGGAGAACAGGATTGATCAAGCAGCAAGCCCGGCAGGGTCGCCTGGGGCGACGCCTTGGACTGCCGGCCTGAGCGAGGCGACGCGACCTTCTCGTCCTTGGAAGGCGGCGGGGCGTTCGTCACCGTGACGGTCATGCTTCGCGGTTTCTCCACAATTACGCAAAGTTTGCGTAAACAGAAGGTTACCTGCGATGCGGGGCGAAAGATCGGCGGCCGAGGCCATGCTCGCGCCATAATCAAGGCCGCGCCATAGGCGCGCCGCAGCTGAAAAGCTTGTTAAAACAAGGCGTTGCGCAGACAGGCCGTCCGCTGTCGCCACAATGACGCCACTAGTCGAGACGCGAACGCGCCGCCGCGGCGTCTCGAAACGAGCGGCGGGTGTCTCTAAAAGAGATTCGACACCTTGGAGAGCATGCCTTGGAGCAGATGATACTCGGGGCCGGCGCTGGGCGTCGTGCGGGTGATGAAGTCGATCGGCTTTCCGTCTTCCATGCCGTAATCCGCGACGCGCTGAACCTTCTTCGACTTGTCGAAGTAGACCGCGTAGACGCGCTGATCGGTAATATTCTGAGGCATGAAGGCGAACTGACGCTCGATGCGCTGACTGACGTAATACCAAGCGTCGCCGCCGACAGTCGACGTCGTCGAGGGGGTGCCAAGGACCGTCATCACCTGCTGCGCCGACATGCCAGGCTTGATCTGCCCGGTGCTGCGCGAATCGAGGACGGCGCCGCGGTTGACGACGCCCTCATACCCGAGACAACCTGCAAGCGAAACCGCGAGGCCGGCCACAGCCGCCAAACGAGAAAAGACGCGCAAAGCCTGCGCCATGAATATCTCCGAAATCTCCCGCCGCAGCGCGCCTGCGCCCGGTCGATCGTCATTCGCCAAATCCGTAATCTTCGAACGCAGCGAAAGCAAGACGGCTGTTCTCGCGCTGCGCCGCGCTGGCGTCCGTGCGCCAACGCACATATTTGAGTATTGAACGCGCGCGACCTGGAGACGACGCCATGAACGACACTTTCGACTCGCATCCGCCGCTTTCGCGCCGTCTCGCTGTCTCTGAAGTGCCGTCCGAAGGTCTCGACGTCGACATCCGGGCGACGCCGGCCGAGTGCGCCGCACTGGCGCAGCACAATGCGCTGCCCGCTGTCCATTCGCT
>WSXZ01000034.1 GCA_009773555.1 Methylocystaceae bacterium
ACAATGTCCTTACGGGATGGACCTGCCGCCGGAAAAATCGAGCACCCCGCCAGCTGCAATCCGAGAGCGAGCGCAAGGCAGAGCCGCAGCGGGGGAATGGCAATCTTCAAAGTCGCTCCAATATATGCGCCCGCCAGCGCGAATTATTGAACACAGAGGAAGAGCCCTCCCAGAGACGCCGGGAGCTCGTGCGGGCCAAGGCAATATGCCGGCTATATGGCGGAAATACCATCAGTTTTGTCAAGGATCGTAAAAATTTATTAAAGTGTGTGGATGGTTAACCGGACCGCCAGAATCGCCGCTATTCAATCAGTTTTGTCGAACGTTTTGAGCGAGAGCGCCCGAACGCGGGCGTCTGGGAGACGCTCGAAATCGGTCGGGCTGTGGCGCTGGCCTTCGACGCCGCGAAACACGAAAACGCCGCCTCGCGTTACGATCAGATCGTTATAACGAAGGGTGGGATCGTCAAGCGCCGCCAAGAGCGGCTCCAACGAGGTCGGCGCGCCAGTGCGCGTTGGTCGCCCCATGCGCTGCTCGGATTCCGCACGCGCGGCGAAGGCTTCATAGCGTTGCCGCGCCGCTTCGACTTTCAGACGCCAACTCGTATAGGCTGCGGGCGCGTCTCTCGCTTCAATCGCTGGAAGAGAAGTGGAGGCCGAGCGTGCGCTGGCGCTTGCTCCAACGGCTCCCAGTAGAACTCCAATGACTGTCATGGTCAGGAAGGCGGCGCGCATGAAGGTAAATGCGCCCGCTTGACGAAAGTTCCGCGCGTCCTTCCAGCGACTACTCGTCGCTGCTTTGCGCGGAGGCGGCCGCGATCCGGCGTCCGTCCTTGAACAGCTTGCCGAAAAGCCCGAGGACCGCCACCAGCGCGAGCCCGATCACCGCGACGTCGATCCCCGGCAGCGGATCGTGCTGACTGGCGGGAACGCCGAGCGCGATCGCGGCGAAAGGCCAGAAGGCCAGAAGTATGCGGAACTCCGTCACGCCGAGCCCGATGTAAGCCATCTGCTGAACGTGGCGCGTCGCGGCGCGAATGTAGCCATAGGAGGAGAATAGCAGGTAGCAGACGAGCACCGCCGCAGCAGCGCGCAGCGTCAGAAACGGCGAAAATCCGTAGGCGATGATGAGCAATATGTGCGAGAAGAGTTCAGAGACGTGATGCGACATGCCGGCGCCAGGCCGTTCGCCGCCGCGCAACCGCGCCAGCGGAAGATCCGTCGTCAGGCCGAACCAGTTCACGAACATCGCCGGCGGGACGAGCCAGACCAATTCAGGCCATGAGCGGCAGCCGACCAGCGCCGCCGCCGCGAGCGCCGCGCCGCCCGCGCCGATCATCGACAAATGCGCAGGCGCAATCCAGCGCGGCGCGGCGCGCGCCATGCTTTGGACCAGGCGTTGTTCCGCGGCGTAGAGGAAGCTCTGCCCGCGCCCGGGCGAACCGCCAAATAACCGATTGGCCACCTCGCCGAAATTCATGACGCGCATGCCCTTGCTGCTATGGGGTCGGAAAAACGGCGCCCCAGCCGTCGCCAATCTCAAGCGGTGAAATCTACGCGCTTGCGGCGCTGCTGCAAGTCGCCGATGATCTTCGGCCCTGGCGCCGCATTTAACTTATCTCAGGGAATTCCTTCAAAACTTTGGCGAAGCTCGCCGCGGCGAGCTGATCCGGAGACCTTTATGTCGGAAAAGTTCATCGTTTCGAGGGATGCCGGGGTGCTGCGCCTGCTGCTGAACCGCCCCGAAAAGAAGAACGCGCTGAACCGCGAAATGTATCGCGCATTGATCGCCGCTCTTGATGGCGCGGCCCGTGACCAGACGGTGCACGCCGTCGTCTTCGCCGGCGCGGGCGGCAATTTCACGGCGGGCAATGATCTCGCCGACTTTAGCGATTTTGCTCCTGGCGCAGAAACATTTCCGGCGCTGACCTTCGTTCGCGCGGCGGCGGCCTTCGAGAAGCCGCTCGTCGCCGCCGTGACCGGGGACGCCGTCGGCGTGGGGACCACCCTGCTCTTCCATTGCGACCTCGTCTACGCCAGCCCAGAGGCGCGCTTCACAATGCCGTTCATCGATCTCGCGCTGCCGCCGGAGGGCGGCGCCAGCCTGCTCGTCCCACAGCGGTTCGGGATGGCCAAGGCGTCCCAATATCTGCTGCTCGGCGAGAGTTTCGACGGCGCGGAAGCCTTCCGTCTCGGTCTCGTTAACGCGCTCGCCTCCCCGGAAGTCGTCGTCGAGCTTGCGATGGAGGCCGCGCGCCGCCTGGCGGCGAAACCCCGTGAGGCGCTTCTCGCAGCGCGGCGACTGATGCGCGGCGAACCGAAGAACATACTGGCGCGCATCGACGCGGAAGCCGCGCTTTTCGCCGAGGCGCTGACGTCGCCCGAAGCGCGCGAGCGCTTTGCCGCCTTTTTTGCGTCCCGGGCGCGCTAGGCTTCAGCGCGACGCGACCTTCGCCGCTTGCGTTGCGAACAGGCTTCTCCCAAATAATAGGGCGGACATACGCGCCCGCGCCGCCAAGGGCGGGCGCTCACATGGGCTGATTGGAAGATTATGCGCGATCCTTACGACGTTCTCGGCGTGCCCAAATCGGCGAATCACGCCGAAATCAAGAAGGCCTATCGCCAGCTCGCCAAGAAATTCCACCCTGACCGCAACAAGGACGACACGAAAGCCAAGGAGCGATTCACGGAAATCAACTCCGCCTATGAAATCGTCGGCGACGAGACGAAGAAGGCGCAGTTCGACAAGGGCGAGATCGGTCCGGACGGGAAACCCCGCTTTACCGGCTTCGAGGGCTTCGGCGCGGGCGGAGGCGCCGCCCCCGGGGCCCGCGGCTGGCGCCCAGGCGGCGGAGCGCCCGGCGGCGATCAGCATTTCGAGTTTCACTTCGGCAATGAGGCGCCCGGCGGCGGCGGGCGCGCGGGCTTCGACCCTTCCGACCTCTTCGCCGATCTCTTCGGCGCCGGCGGACGCCGTCGCGCCGGCCCGCAGCCGACCCGAGGCGACGACGTCGTCGCCACCGCCACCGTGCCGCTCGAAACGGTCGCTCATGGCGGCTCGGCCCGAGTCATTCTGCCCAGCGGCCGCACGCTGGACGTCAAAATTCCGGCGGGAATCGAAGACGGCAAGCAGATTCGGCTGCGCGGCCAGGGCCAGCCCGGCTCCATGGGGGGCGAACCCGGCGACGCGATGATCACCGTGAAGGTCGCGCCACATCCATACTTCAAGCTGGATGGCCGCGATTTGCGGCTGGAGCTGCCGGTGGCGGTTTATGAAGCGGCGCTCGGCGGACGGGTCGAGACCCCGACGCTGGACGGCAAGGTGGAGCTGACCATCCCGCCGCACTCAAACAGCGGGCGCGTGCTGCGGCTGCGCGGCAAAGGCCTTCCGGCGAGCGACGGCAAAATAGCCGGGGACCTCTATGTCTCGCTGAAGATCATGCTGCCGGAAACGGCGTCCAGCGATCTCGACGCGCGGATGCGGGAGTGGCGCGAGGCGCAGCCCTATGATCCGCGCGCCAAAATGTCTTGATGTTTTCGTTATTTAACCTCGGCTGGCGTCGCCGCGACCGCGGCGGCGGCTGCTTCCGCAGCGGCCTGCATGACGTCGGGGGGTAAGGCGCCAACGAGCACGAAGGCGAAGCCGCTAGCGCGCCATTCGATAACCGAAACGCCCTGACCGCGCTGACCCGCAGGCGCGGCGAGGGCCTCCGCCCGCTCGAAATAAAGACCGACCCGCCCACCATCGTCTCGCTCATAGACGAGAAACGCCGCCGGCGCCGCGACGCCGGGCGCGACGCGCCCGCCGAGCAGCCGCAATCCAACGCCGCTCAAGTCCGGCGCGCGTGAAAACCCCACGCGCTCCTGCAGCCATGCGAGCAGTTCGCCGCGCCGGCTGGCCTCGACCTCCACGGGTCGCGGGTCAAGGATGTAAGTCGCGTAGGTCAAGCCGGCCCGTGCGGCATAGCTCGTGGCGGCGATGACGCGCGTCGTCGGACTTTGCGCCGGGGGGCGGCTTGCCAGAAACAGCAACGCCGCCGCAGCGACGGCCGCGCCGGCGATAAGCGTCAGCAGCGTCGACGCGAGCGCCTGCCGCCGTCGGCTGGCGCGAATTTCGTCGAGCTTGCGCATCGGACGCGGCGCCGCGCCTGGCCGGCCCCAGTGTATGGCGCCGGTTTCGATGGGCCCTTGACCCGCGGGCGGGGCCGGCGGGCGGGCGGCCGCCTCCCGCAGCGACGGAGGCGGCGTCTCGAGCGCCACCGGCTCGAAAGCGGCGCGCAGCGCCGCGTTCTGTCGCCGCCAGCCTTCAACGAGCGTGGCGTCCTCGGGATGCTGCAGGAGATGGTCTTCGACCTTGCGCCGCCGCTCGGGGTCGAGTTCCCCATCGACGAGGGCGTGCAAATCGGCTTCTTCGATCAGCGCCGAGGGCGTCATCCTTACTTCACGACCCGCAGATGCGAAGCGGCGCGGCGGCCGCCCTCCGACGACGCGACGGGCCGCAGCCCTTCCGCGCCGAGCGCCGCGCGGGCCCGCATCAGGCGCGCCAGCGCCGTTTCCCGGGTCGCGCCGAGGATGCGCGCGGAGGCGTCATAGCCGAAGCCCTCGAGCGAAACGAGCAGCAGCATGGCGCGCTCGTCGAAACAAAGACTGGCAAGCCCATGAACGACGGGCGGGTGGCGCGACGCTGGACCTGGCGCATTTGCGAGCTTTTTCTGAGCGAGCCCGACAAGCGCCGCATAGGCCTCGATTCGCGCTTCGGCGAGATCGGCGGGACGCAGCTCGCGCGCCCGAATGCGCGCGCCGACCGACTGCAGCGCGCTTTGCACGAGATCATCCGCGATGGCCGGGCCCGCGCCGGCGCAGAGCGCGCGCGCATAGCGTCTCAGGGCCGGAGTCGCTCCGCCCAGATCAGCTATGATATCGGCTCTTCTGCCCATGCGGCCCGCTCCGCTCGGTCTTCTCGCCAGTCTGCGAAGCCAATGACGTTTCCTATCGAATGATAGGGCATCGCCGCGCGATTGGCTATGCTTGGCCGCTCTGGCGCGTGCGATTTCACATCCGCCGCCGCCTGTGGCGCGAGGGTTTCCTTTGCGCCCAAACCACGCTAAACGGCGCGAGCCGCCGAGCCCTTCTTTGCCCAGGATATAGACACGCATGACACAGCAAGCTGCGCCTGCCGCCCTTTTCGCCGGATTGCTCAAGGGCAAGAAGGGGCTCATCCTGGGCGTCGCCAATAATCGCTCGATCGCCTGGGGAATCGCCAAGGCCTGCGCCGACGCCGGCGCCGAAATCGCGCTCACCTATCAGATCGAAGCGCTGGAAAAGCGCGTGCGGCCGCTGGCGGCGGACATCGGCGCGACGGTCGTCGGCCGCTGCGACGTCTCCGAGCCGGAGACGATGGACGCCGTCTTCGCCGAGATCGAGAAGCTTTGGGGCCGGCTCGATTTCGTCGTGCACTGCCTCGCCTATTCCGACAAGGACCAGCTCGACGGGCGCTATGTCGAGACGACGCTGGAAAACTTCCAGATGTCGCTGAACATCTCCTGCTACTCCTTCACGGCGATCGCGCAGCGCGCCGAGAAGCTGATGACGGACGGCGGCTCGCTCTTGACGCTGACCTATTACGGCGCCGAGAAATGGATGCCGCATTATAATGTGATGGGCGTGGCGAAAGCGGCGTTGGAGGCGTCGGTGCGCTATCTCGCCGCCGATCTCGGCGTGAAAAACATTCGCGTCAATGCGATTTCGGCCGGGCCGATCAAGACCATGGCCGCGTCGGGGATCGGCGACTTCCGCTACATCCTGCGCTGGAACGAATATAATTCGCCGCTGCGCCGCGTCGTGACGATCGAGGAAGTGGGCGAGACGGCGGTCTATCTTGTGTCGCCGATGGCGCGCGGCGTTTCCGGCGAAGTGCTGCATGTCGACGCCGGCTATCACGTCGTGGGCATGATGAATCCGAGCGCGGCGCCGAAAATGGCGGATCTCCTGGCGCTGCTGCCGCAGCAGAAGTGAGGCTTCGCTGTTTCAATGATTGCAACGGGCGGAACCTCGGTGCCGCGCCACTGCTCTTCGCGAAGAAGTTCTTCCGCGCGCGCTAAAGTTTCTTGTGCCTAATGTTCTCGAATACCTCGATGCCTAGGATATTTCTCAGCGAGATAAGTTGGCGAGGCAAAGGCCGTTCGAGAACGAGCACTGCCCGCGCGTCGCGGGCGCGACTTTGCGCAGCCTGAACCGCCTCCATTACGGCGCGATACTTCACACACTGGAAAAGACCACGGACAACGTCTGCATCGTCCGAGCGCGCCGACTTCACTTCAGCGGCCACCCATTCATCGCCAGCATCAAAGGCTACGTCGAGACAATCGCCTGAGGGCAAAGCAACTTCATTGCATCCTACGGGCGTACCAACCGGCAGGCCAATGCACTCCGGATTCTTTGCGACAAAAATTTTCAAGGCTCGGTGCTCATGGCTCTCGCCGTCGCCACGCACGCTATTTGCAGCACGAATAATCTCCGAAAAGTCTGGCCTCGCCGGTTCAAGCGACAGCTCCCGTAGCAGTTGTTCCCACCACGGATATGCGAAAATGAGGGCATGCGCCCCTGCCACGACTTCTTTTTGTCGACGGCGGGGTAGAGCAGCAAAATCCCCCCAATCACGCAGGAAAAACGCAACGCCATCACCGGGCAAACCAGTATTTTTGTTGACGACTAGACATTGGATAGGAGGAATTTTTTCACCCCATTCATGAGACACATTTTCTATCGTGCTACCGATGGTCCCGAGCGGGTAATTGAGGTTTCTGGGGTTTGGCATACCAAGCTCTTCAGCAAGATCCGAATAGGTGATGGCCTTACCTGCTTCAGCTTGGCGCACGAGAATCGGCAGCGCGAGCCGTGCGCGTTGCTTGTAAAGCTCATCGCCGGAAATCAATTCTGCAAAACTGGTCGGTTCCATTGCTCGTCCCTATGCGTATAGAGAATTCAACCTCGGGCCGAGTTTAGTTCAAGGCAGGCTTCGGCGGCAATTTGAAAGCAGGAGCGCCCGACGATCAAGCTCCCGGCGCTTTTTACGGCGCCGCAAATCCTCGTTGCCTTAGCAGCGGCTCCACCGTCGGCATCCGCCCGCGAAAGGCCACATAGGCGTCCGCCGCGTCCTGCCTGCCGCCCGCGGCGTAGATATGTTCGCGCAGGCGCTGCGCGACCTCGGGCGCGAAGGGGTCGCCCGTTTCCTTGAAGGCCTCGAAAGCGTCGGCGTCGAGCGTTTCGGCCCAGAGATAGCTGTAATAGCCCGCCGAATAACCGTCGCCGGAGAAGATATGCGAGAAATGCGGCAGTCGGTGCCGCATGACGATTTCCGGCGGCATGGAAATCCCCGCGAGGCTGTCCGCCTCGAAGGCGCCGGCGTCGAAATCCGGCGCGACGCTTTGCGCGTGAATGTCGAGATCGACATGAGCCGAGGCGCAGAACTCGACCGTCGCGAAACCCTGATTGAAATGGCGCGCGGCGGTGATGCGCGCGACGAGATGGTCGGGAATGACGGCTCCTGTCTCGGCGTGCAGCGCGAATTTCTTCAGCACCGCCGGCTCCAGCAGCCAGTGCTCGTAAAGCTGCGAGGGCAGCTCGACGAAATCGCGCGCGACATTGGTGCCCGCGACCGAAGGATAGGTCACGTCCGACAGCATGCCATGCAAGCCATGGCCGAACTCGTGGAACAGCGTGCGGGCGTCGTCGAGGCTGAGCAGCGTCGGCGCGCCATCGGCGCCTTTGGTGAAATTCATCACATTGACGATGATCGGCCTGGTTTCGCCATCGAGCTTGTGCTGCGCGCGAAAATCCGACATCCAGGCGCCGCCGCGTTTCGACGGCCGCGCAAAATAATCGGCGAGAAACAGCGCGACATGCTTGCCGTTGCTGTCCAGCACATCGAAGGCGCGCACATCCGGATGATAGAGCGGCAGGCCCTTCTGCTCGACGAAGCGGAGGCCGAAGAGTTTTTGCGCGACGTCGAACGCCGCGGCGATCATGTTGTCGAGCTGGAAATAGGGACGCAGCGCGGCCTGATCGAGATCGTAGCGCTTCGCGCGCACGCGCTCGGCGTAAAAGCGCCAGTCATGCGCCGCGACGGTGAAATTCGCGCCCTCTTCTTCGACCATCGCCTGGATCTGCGCGCGCTCCTCGGCGGCGCGCGTCAGCGCCGGCGCCCAGATGCGATTGATCAGTTCGCGCACGGCGTCCGGCGTCTTCGCCATCGTGTCGTCGAGTTTGAAAGCGGCGAAACTGTCGAAACCAAGCAGCTTCGCGCGCTCTTCACGCAGCTGCAGGATTTCGCGGATGAGCGGGCGGTTGTCGGTCGCGCCCGCCTTCTCGCCGCGGCTCGCGAAGGCGCGAAACACCATCTCGCGCAGATCGCGCCGCGTCGAGCTTTGCAGAAAGACTTCGGCGCTGGAACGCGACAGCGTCACGCCATATCTGCCGGGTGATCCACGCTCTGCCGCGATGCGCGCGGCGCCGGCGCGAAAGTCTGGCGAAAGCCCGTCGAGATCGCTTTCGTCGAGCAGCAGCAGCCATGAGGATTCATCGGCCAGCACATTTTGCGAAAACTGCGTCGAGAGGCCCGCGAGCCGCTCGAGGATCGCCTTGAGACGCGCCTTGTCGGCGTCGTTCAGCGTCGCGCCGGCGCGCACGAAGTTCTTGTAGGTCAGTTCGAGCACGCGCCGCTGCTCCGGCGTCAAATCGATCGCCCCGCGCGTCTCGTAAAGCGCCTCGATCCGGCGAAACAGCGCGGGATTCATGGAGATGTCGCTGGAGTGACGCGAAAAGGCGCCGGCCATATCGCGCTCGATCGCCTGCAATTCGGGCGTCGTGTCGGCAGCGGCGAGATTCCAGAAGACCGCGCCTACGTCGGCGAGACGTCGCCCCGCCCGCTCCAGCGCGCCGATGACATTGTCGAAACTCGGCGGCGACGGGTCGTTGGCGATCCCGTCGATCTCGCCCTTGTGCTGGGCGAAGGCCGTTTCGAACGCCTCGCGGAAATGCGCGGGCTCGATCGCGTTGAAAGGCGGCAGGCGGAAAGGGCCGCTCCAGGCCGTAAGGAGAGGGTTATCCATGACAGTCTCTTAGCAAAATGCCGACCAGCGGCGGCGTGGCCGGCCGCTACACCCCTGCAGGCTTCCCGACCACCGTCACCAGCAGATCGCCGTCGCCGAGGAGCCGCTTCGCGCCGCGCTGACAATCCGCCATCGTCACCGCGGCGATCCGGCCATTGCGCTCGTCAAGAAAGCTCGGCTCGAAACCATCGAGCTGCAGATTGACGAGCTGACTCGCGATCTTCGTCGACGTGTCGAAGCGCAGCGCATAGGAGCCGATGAGGAATTTCTTGGCCTTGTCCAATTCGTCCTCGGTCGGGCCGTCGGCGACGAAATTTCTGAACTCTTCCTGGATCACGCCGATCGCTTCGCCGGCGCGCTCGTTCTTTGTCGCGGCGGCGCCGATCAGCATCGGGCAGTGATCATATTCATTGAGATGCGAATAGACCGAATAGGCCATGCCGCGCTTCTCGCGCACCTCGCGGAACAGCCGCGACGTGAAGGTGCCGCCGCCCAGAATGTGATTGGCGACGACGACGGCGTAATAGTCGGGATCGTGCTTGGTGATCGACGGGCGTCCGAAGCGGATCGTCGATTGGGGCACGTCGAGTTCGACGATCTGGCGCATGCCGACATTGGCGACTTCAATCTCCGGGACGGGCGTGAGATCGTTTTGCAGCGCGAGGCCGCCGAACGTCGCGTCAAGCAGATTGGAGAGCGTTGTCGCGTCGATCGCGCCGACGACGCCGATCTTGAGATCGCGTCTTGCGAAGAGCCGCTCACGCAGGGCGATGAGGTCTTCACGCGAGAGCGTGTCGATCGACGCAAGATCGCCGCGCACCGGGCGCCCATAGGGATGGTTCGGGAAGGCCGCTTCGCGGAAGGCTTTCGACGCCATCGCGTCGGGATCATTGGCGTCGCGCTTCAATTCGGCGGCGAGTTGGCTGCGCACGCGCGCGACGTCGCCGGCTTCGAGCCGCGCATCGTTGAGCGCGAGCTTCAAGAGGCCGAACGCTTTTTCGACATTGCGCGAGAGCGTCTGCAGATGGCCCGAGATCGCGTCGCGATCGGCGCCGAAGCCGACATGGATCGCGAGATCGTCGATGGCGCGATGGAAGCCGCGCGCGTCATAGGGGCCGGCGCCTTCGTCGAGCGTCGACGCGAGCAGCGTCGCCAGTCCTGGCTTCTCGCAAGGGTCCTGCGACGCGCCGCCGGGAATCGCGAATTCGAGCGCGACGAGCGGCACGGCGTGGCTCTCTACGAGCCAGGCCTCAAGGCCGGCCGGCGTCGTGATCCGCTGCACATGTTCGGCGCGGGAGGCGATGGTGACGATGGGCGCGTGAGCGGTCATTTCAGTTCCTAACGGAGGTCGGCGGTAGGTCTTGGGCAGTCGAGTCAGGCGTCGGCTTTACGCCGACAGCCTGACGTGATCGCCGTCTCAGGCCGGAAGCAGAAAGCCCGTAACGGCCCTGCGCTTGTCGAGCCATTTGCGCGCGGCGTTTTGCACGTCGTCGGCAGTCACCTTCTCCATGCGCTCGGGCCAGGCGACGACGTCGTCGATGGTGAGGCCGGTGGCCAGCGCCTCGCCATACCAGCGGGCAAGCGAGGCTTGGCTATCCTGCGCGTAGATGGCGTCGGCGATCAGCCGGGTTTTGGCGCGCTGCAAATGCTCCGCGTCGATCGGCTCCTCCGCGAAACGCCGCAGCACGCGATCGATCGCGACGTCGAGGTCCTGGAGCGAAACATCCGGCGCGGGCGTCGCATAGACCCAAAGCCGCGTGTCGTCGACGGCGGAGCCCATGTAATATGCGCCGGCGCCGACCGCGACCTGCTCTTCGACGACCAGCGTGTCATAGAGCGCGCTCGTTGGTCCGCCGCCGAGCATATAAGCGAGCGTCTCCAGCGCCTCGGCTTCGCCGGGCTTCGCCGTGCTGTAGGACGGCACGAGATAGACCTGCTCATGCGCCGGCTGCTCGACCTTCTCATCGCGCAGCGTCACCAGACGGTGGGCGCGGTGCGGCGGCTCCTGGGCGCGGGCGCGCCGCGGCGGCGCGGCCTGCGCGGGAACCTTGCCGTAGGTGTCCTTGGCGAGACGCTCGACCTCGTCGGCCTCGACGTCGCCGGCGACGATCAGGATGGCGTTTTCCGGCGTATAGAAGCGCTGGTAATAGGCGAGCGCATGTGCGCGCCCAAGGCCCTCGATCTCGTGATTCCAGCCGATGATCGGGATGCCGTAGGGATGATGGGCGAAAAGCGCCGCCTGTACGGCCTCGTCGAGCTGGGCGGAAGGGTCGCTGTCGGTGCGCATGCGGCGCTCTTCAAGCACCACGTCGCGCTCCGGATCGACGACCTCGTCGGTCAGAACCAGATTGCGCATGCGATCGGCCTCGAACGCCATCAGCGTGGCGAGATGCTCCTTGCCAATGCGCTGAAAATAGGCCGTGTAATCGTAGCTGGTGAAGGCGTTCTCCTGGCCGCCGAGTTCGGCGACAAGGTTCGAGAACTCGCCCTGCGGATGGTCCGCCGTGCCCTTGAACATCAGATGTTCAAGAAAATGCGCGATGCCCGACTGACCGAGCGGGTCGTCGGCGGCGCCGTTTTTGTACCAGACCATATGCGTGACGACCGGCGTTCGCGCGTCCGGGATGACGACGACCTCCATGCCGTTGCCGAGCGTGAAGCTCGTAATGCTCGCGCGCGCAGGCCCCGGCGCGGCGGCCCCGGGCGCAAGCGAAACGGCTGACGCCTTCGTCTCAAATGACATAAACGGCCTTTCCCGCGGCGGCGGCCGCGTCTCGGAGAGTGGTTTCTCCTATATAGGCCGTAATTTAATTCTTGTCAGAACCTCTCAGGAAGCTCGGCATCATGCTCGACAGGCCGCCGCCGCTCGAACGGGCGACTGAACTTGGCGCGTTCGGATTGCCGGTCTGGGCGACGGGATCGCTGTCGGTGCCGCCACCACCCCCCCAACTTAACGGATTCCACCAGCTCTTGCCGGACTTCTCGTTGTTATAACTGCTCAAGTCCTTCGTGGGTTGGCGATATCCATCCGGGGGTTCGACGAGCATCCGGCGCGGCGCCACGTCTGGCTCGGCCGCAGCGTTTCGGGCGCGCGACGAGAGCACGCGTTGCAGGAAGCCCGGCTCATCGTCGGTTCCAGGCGCCGCCGTTGGACGCGGACCGCGGATGCGTTCGAGAAGGCCTTTCTTTTTTTCTTCGGGCGGCGCGTCGGGAACGCGCGCGTAGCGATCGACGTTACGGCGGCGCTCCGATGAAAGTTCGGTTGGCCATTCGCCCGACCGGGCGCCCCGCTCGCGCGGCGCCGGGAGGCCGCCGGCGCTCGGCGGCAAAACGAGCTTGGGACGTTCGCTATAATCGATTTTGCCGACGCCCTCGTCCGAAGACGCGCCGACCATCTCCATCATCGCCGACCATGTGGATTTATCGTCGCCGGCGAGAGCTGGCGCGGCCTGGACCGCCGCGAGGCCGGCGAGAGCGCAAAGGGCGCAGCGCTGCGACTGAGCAAGCTTCATCTGTCGGACTCCATTCGGGCTCCGGTTATATGCGGCTACATGGACGCTACTTATTGGCGATTTAGTGGCGAAGGCTGGGCCACGCTCGACCAGAGCGCGTTCAGGTCTCGGCGCGCCGCTCCTGGGGCAGGAAAAACCCCTCAATGACCAGCAGCGCCACGCCTGCCGTAATGAAGACATCGGCCAGGTTAAACACGTAGTTAGCCAGAGGTCCGACGGGCAGGCTGGTGTGCAGGTAGAAGAAATCGGCGACCGCCCCCCGTGTGATGCGGTCGGCGGCGTTGCCGAGCGCGCCGCCAATGATCAGCCCAAGCGCCACAGCCGTCGCGCGGCTTTCCGTGCGCACCATCCAGATCGCCAGCCCGGCGATGATGGCGCCCTGCATGGTCAACAGCGCGAGGCGGGTTAGGGCCTCGTGGGCGGGAAACAGCGAATAGGAGACGCCGTAGTTCCAGGACAGGACGATGTCTAGGAACGGCGTAAGGCTCATCGCCGGCCGCGCGGCGACGTCGAATATATTCAGCATCCAGAATTTATGCGCCTGGTCGAAGGCCAGAGCGGCGAGCGCCGCGGCAAGGCCGAGCGCGCGAGGGGAAAGTCTGCCAGACAAGCGTGATCTCCGTGACGCCAACGCAGCATTAAGCCGGATCAATGCGAAAAAGAAAGCGCTCCCCGCGCGTGCGTCGATCAGGCGATCACTGGGCGACGATCATCGGTCCAGCCGGCTCGGGCCAGTCGATCCGGTAGTTGAGGCCGGTGCGGATCAGATGAGTCGCGCTGGCGCTCGACGCGGCGAAATGTGCGGGAAACCCTTCCAGAACGGAGCCGCCGAAGGCGTTGATCTGATAGCTCTGCCGGCCCAGATCGACGTAGAGCCATTCGGCCTTGAGGCTCCAGTTGCGGGCGACGGCGTATTCGAGCCCCGCGCCGGCGGTCCAGCCCGTCGCGAAGCCGGAATATGCGCCGGCCGAGCAATAGAAATCGAGCGCGCAGAACTTGTTGCCGTCGCCGAGCGCCCCAAGCGCCGAGACCTGGCCATAGGCGAAGCCGCCGGTGACGTAGAGCAGGAAGTCGTCGCGCGGCAGCAGCCCAAACCGCCCGCGCACGGTCCCGAGCCATTCAAGCAACCGTTTGGTGCTGGCGGCGAAATTCCGCGCGGCGTCGCCAACGCCGAAATTGGCGGAAGCGCCGAACGATCCGCCGATATTGGCGTAGGCGAAATCGGTCTCGAGACTCGCGACGAGGAGCGGATGCACGCGCCAGTTATAGCCGATCTGCCCGCCGCCGACGAAGCCGGCGATGTCCGAACGCTGCGCGAAGGGCGCCTTGAAGTCCGTCTGAAGGATCGCCGCTTCCGGCGAGCGCGCCGCGAGCGTCGTGTCTTTCGCGGCGCCGAAACCATAGCCGACATGGCCGCCGAGATAGACGCCGCGCCATTCATGCGGCTCCGCTTCCGCCCTGCCGAAGAACGGCCCGAAATTTCCAGCGCCGGTCGGATCGTCAGGACCGCCAAAGCGGTAGCCCGCCTGTAAGAAAAAGCCATAGCGCTGCGAAAATGAGTAGATCGGCCTGGTCACGTTGTTGAAGAGGCGCTCGCCATGGTCCTTGCCCGGCGCGCTGAACTGCCAATAGCGGCCGCCGACGCCCACGCTGAAACGCGGCGTCAGATCATAGGCGATGAGGCCTTCGAGCTGAAAACCGTCTCCCTTGCCCGACTGCTGCACGCCTCGGATTTCGGGACGAAAATTGTGATAGTCGGTGTTCCACAACCAGCTATGAATCCAGGCCGCTTCGAGCGATGCGCGCAGGCCCGGCACGAGTTCGATCTCGCCGCCGACTCCGACGCGCAGCGAGTTCCAAGCAACGTCGAAATCGAGCCCGTCCAGACTCGTCGGGTAAGGAACCCTGTTCGGCGGATCGGTCGAGCAAAACTCCGTGCCGGCGAGAATCTGCGCGCAGCCGAACGAATTCATCCGCTCGTGGAAATTATTGTAGCCGACGAAGCCGCCGATCCTGACCGGCTGGCCGGTCGGCAATCTGGTCTCCACGACATTATAGCCCAGATCGACGGTGACATATTTGAGCGAGCCGCCGCTCTGGACATGGACAGTATTGCTGTAGGGGCCCTTGGTCGCGGCGACCGTATCCTCGTCATTGAGCTTGCCGCTCGCGAGAGTCCCGCCGCCGAGAAAACCTTTTAGGAAGACGCCGCTCTCATGGTCGACGCGAAAAAAGGTCTCGGCTGAATGCCCGGTCAGATCGCCGAAGGTGAGACGTGAAATCAACAATCCAGGGACGTGGGCGTCGTAGTAATCGTATTTATGGTTGCCCGAACTGAACCAGTAGCGGGTCCCAAATTCCACGCGCCACGGCGAAGTCGCCAATATTGGCGGCTTCGCTTTCAAAACGAGCGGCGCCGCCGGATCGGCGGCCTCGGCGACCGTGGCGGCGCCGACGGTCAGGAGAGCCGTCACGGAAATAATAAATGCGGAATGCGGAATGCGCATGCGGCGCCCCGGGCTCGGCGAACGATGGACGGCGATTGAGCCGACCGCAAAGACGCACGACGCTGACGACGACGCTACAATTTAGATGGATGCTTATGGTTTCTAATTTGTTAAGCCCTGCCAATGCTATAGCGGTCCGCGCAGTATACAAGCCGCCGCTCTGCAGCGAATTTTGAGTGCCCGGGCAAACGGACGGTTCGGGGCGCGGCGCCCGACCCGTCGTCCGTCTAATGGCTAAGATCAATCTTTAGGCTGCGCTGTAGCTGCGCCGCGGCAAAACCGAAAATTCTACGCCTGTCCCCAACTTGACAGAGAATGGCCTCGCCCATATCTGTGTGGCGCCTGCTGGCACTCATCTCACGCGAGTGCCAACAAGCCTTCGCATATCCCTTTTTGGCGGGCTAACCCCGTCAGGTCAGAAAAGGAAAGATTAACAATGACGTTCCGTCCCCTCCACGACCGCGTCGTGGTCAAGCGACTCGAAGGCGAGGAAAAAACCAAAGGCGGCATCATTATTCCGGACACCGCCAAAGAGAAGCCGCAAGAGGGCAAGGTCATTTCCGTCGGCCCCGGCGCTCGCGACGAAAACGGCAAGCTGAACCCGCTGGACGTCAAGTCCGGCGACCGCGTGCTCTTCGGCAAATGGTCCGGCACCGAAGTCAAGATCGACGGCGACGACCTGCTCATCATGAAGGAAAGCGACATCCTCGGCATCGTCGACTGACTCGACGCCGCCGTTCGCTTCCAACCCCCAGGAGAATTGTAAATGGCTGCAAAAGACGTCCGTTTCTCCACTGACGCCCGAGACCGCATTCTGCGCGGCGTCGAAATCCTCAACAACGCCGTCAAGGTGACGCTCGGCCCGAAGGGCCGCAACGTCGTCATTGAAAAGTCCTTCGGCGCGCCGCGCATCAGCAAGGACGGCGTCACCGTCGCCAAGGAAATCGAACTTGCCGACAGGTTCGAAAATCTCGGCGCCCAGCTCGTCCGCGAAGTCGCCTCCAAGCAGAACGACATCGCTGGCGACGGCACGACGACGGCGACGGTTCTCGCCGCTTCGATCGCCCGCGAAGGCTCCAAGGCGGTCGCCGCGGGCCTCAACCCGATGGATCTGAAGCGCGGCGTCGATCTCGCCGTGGAAGCCATCGTCGCCGATCTCAAGCTGCATTCGAAGAAAGTCACCTCGAACGACGAGATCGCCCAGGTCGGCACGATTTCGGCGAATGGCGACAGCTTCATCGGCGAAGAAATCGCCAAGGCGATGCAGAAGGTCGGCAATGAAGGCGTGATCACGGTCGAGGAGGCGAAGAGCCTAGAGACCGAGACCGACATCGTCGAAGGCATGCAGTTCGATCGCGGCTATCTCTCGCCCTACTTCATCACCAACGCCGAGAAGATGATCGCCGAGCTCGACGAACCCTACATTCTCATCCACGAGAAGAAGTTGTCGACGCTGCAGCCGCTGCTGCCGATCCTCGAAGCTGTGGTGCAGACCGGCAAGCCGCTGCTCATCGTCGCTGAGGACATCGAAGGCGAAGCGCTGGCGACCCTCGTCGTCAACAAGCTGCGCGGCGGCCTGAAGATCGCCGCCGTCAAGGCGCCGGGCTTCGGCGATCGCCGCAAGGCGATGCTCGAAGACATCGCCATTCTCACGGGCGGCGAGTTGATCGCCGAGGATCTCGGCATCAAGCTCGAGAACGTCACGCTCGCCATGCTCGGCCGCGCCAAGCGCGTGCGCATCGAGAAGGAGAACACGACGATCATCGACGGCGCCGGCGAGAAGAAGGACATCGAGGCGCGCATCGCCCAGATCAAAGGTCAGATCGAGGAGACCACCTCGGACTACGACCGCGAAAAGCTGCAGGAGCGTCTCGCGAAACTCGCGGGCGGCGTCGCGGTGATCCGCGTCGGCGGCGCGACCGAGGTCGAAGTCAAGGAGAAGAAGGACCGCGTCGACGACGCCTTGAACGCCACCCGCGCGGCGGTCGAGGAAGGCGTGTCGCCTGGCGGCGGCGTGGCGCTGCTGCGCGCCATCAAGGCGCTCGACGGCGTCAAGGTCGGCAATCCAGGCGCCGGCGCGCCAGATCGTCGACAACGCCGGCGGCGACGGCGCCGTGGTGGTCGGCAAGCTGCTCGAAGCCACCGAATACGGCTACGGCTTCGACGCGCAGAAGGGCGAGTATGGCGATCTGATGAAGCTCGGCATCATCGACCCGACCAAGGTCGTGCGCACCGCGCTGCAGGACGCCGCGTCGATCGCCGGTCTGATCATCACCACCGAGGCGACGATCACCGAAGCGCCGAAGAAGGAAGGCCCGCCGGCGATGCCGGGCGGCGGCGGCATGGGCGGCATGGACTTCTAAAGTCCGCGCGCTCCGCGACCAAAACAAAGCCCCGGGCGAAAATCCGGGGCTTTTTTGCGTGCGGGCCTCGAGCGGCTACTGACCTGCCGTGCCCGGCGCGGTGATCTGCGCATGTTTCTTCGCAAGGATCTGCGCCGGGGTGATATTCGCCGTCGCAACCTGCAATTTGTTGCGCCAGCCGCTGATGATCTCTGCGTCGCCGCGCATCATCGCATCGAAACCATCCATCGCCACTTCCTGCGCGGACGCCTTTTCGGATCGTCCGACCTTCGTGTCCATCAGATCCGCGCGCTCGAAGAAATCGGTCGCGGTCACGCCCGGCATCAGGCAAGTGACGGTGACGCCTGAATCTTCGAGTTCCTCGCGCAGCGCGAAGCAGAAACTGTTGAGAAAAGACTTCGTCGCGTTGTAGACGGCCTGATACGAGCCCGGAATAAAGCCGGCGATGGAGCCGGTTACGAGAATGCGGCCGGCGCCGCGCGCCCGCATGTCGCGCGCAACCTTGTGGAGCAGATAAATCGTGCCGGTGATATTCGTGTCGAGCACATGCCGCTCGGCCGAGAAGTCTTGATCGAGAAAGCCCCGACCCAATCCGTGCCCGGCGTTGGCGAGGAGCGCGTCGATCGGGCGCCCCTCAGCCGCAGCGCATACCTGGTCGACACCGTCGGTTGTCGAGAGGTCGGTTTCGACCTGGCCACAGTCGCGCCGAGCTCCCGAAATCGAGCGGCTGCGCCATGAATTTCCGGGCGATCGGCCGCGATCACCAGATCGAAGCCCCGCTGAGCGCAGATCAGGGCGAGTTCATAACCGATCCCCGAGGAGGCCCCCGTCACCACGGCGAGCGGCTTCTTTGAAGTCTGATTCATTTTCGCGTCAACGGCGCCGGCTGAGAAGGACGCCGCTCTCTTCTATTTGCCGCCTTCCGTTAGGCGGCCTTGCGGTTGATCCGCCCTTCGGCGAGCGACGAGAGTTTCTTGTCAGCGTTCTTTTCTTCGGCAAGCGTCTCCGACAGAAGCTGCGCGCAGTCCTCGCGGCCAAGCTCCTTCGCCCAGGCGATCAGCGTGCCGTAGCGCGTGATTTCATAATGCTCGACGGCCTGCGCGCTCGCGATCAACGCCGCGTCCAACACTTCATTGTCAGCGGTTTCGCCCGAAATTTCGTCGGCCTCTTCGAGGATGCCGTCGATCGCCGGGCAGTTGATGCCCTTGGGCGCCACGCCATGCAGCTGAAAGACTTTCTCGAGCCGGCGCACCTGATTTTCCGTCTCGCCAAGGTGATGCTCGAAGGCTTCCCTCAGCTGCGGATCGGAGGCCTTTTCGACCATATCGGGCAGCGCTTTCAGGATCTGGTTCTCGGCATAGTAGATGTCGCGCAGCGTGTGCACGAACAGATCGTCGATCGTCTTGATGTCTTTGGAAAAGAGACCCATCGTCCCGGTCCGGTTTTGCGATGTGGGGGAAGCCCGCGGGCCGCAGGCGTGCATTGGAACGCCGCCGATGCGCGAATGTTCCCCATGCAGGCGGAGAGGCGCGCCTGAGCTCCCGAAAGGTCCACGTTCGGATTCAGCCTCGCTTGCCCTGCGCGTCGGGGCGCCGCAGGCTCCCGAAGCTTCAAGCCGTTGCCCTCTGGCTTCCGCTCGTTTAGCATCGGCTTTGCGCGCGGCGTCACGCGCGCGTCAGCAAGAATCGGGAGGAGCGAAATGGCGAGCTTGCGCACGCCGGCGGAGTCGAACGGCGACTGGGCCGAGCATCTAAGGACCTACCACTCATTCTTGTTGCTGCTGAAGATCGGCGCGGCAAGCACGGCGGTCCTGCTGCTCCTGCTGTATTTCTTCGTCGCGCGCTAGGTTCAGAGCCTCCGCTTTTACCGCTGGCGGCGACGCTGGCGGCGACGGTTTTTCCACAACCGGAGTTCGTTATGCGCATCGCCGTATTGGCTGAAACGGATAAATCCGAGCCGCGCGTCGCGGCCACACCCGAGACCGTCAAGAAATTCATCGGGCTGGGCGCCGACGTCGCGGTCGAGGCCCGCGCGGGCGCCGCCGCCGGCTTCTCCGACAGCGACTACGCCGCCGCCGGCGCGACGATCGCCGATAACGCGGCGGCCGCGCTAACGGGCGCCGACGTCGCGCTGCGCGTGCGCCGTCCTTCGGCGGCGGAGCTTGCGGGCGCAAAATCCAATCTCGCGGTGATCGCGATCATGGATCCCTTTGGCGCGGGGGCTCAGCTTGCCGATCTCGCCAAAAGCGGCGCGATCGCCTTCGCCATGGAGCTCATGCCGCGCATCACGCGCGCGCAAACCATGGACGTGCTGTCGTCCCAAGCCAATCTCGCCGGCTATCGCGCCGTTATTGACGCGATGGCCGAATATGGCCGCTCCTTTCCGATGATGATGACCGCCGCCGGCACCGTCCCGGCGGCGAAAGTCTTTATAATGGGCGTCGGCGTCGCCGGTCTGCAGGCGATCGCCACGGCGCGGCGCATGGGCGCGATCGTCACCGCCACCGACGTGCGGCCGGCGACGAAGGAGCAGGTCGAATCGCTCGGCGCGAAATTCATCGCGGTCGAGAACGAAGAGTTCAAACAGGCCGAGACCTCCGGCGGCTACGCCAAGGAGATGCCGCCTGAATATCAACAGGCGCAGGCCGAACTCGTCGCTGCGCACATCGCCAAGCAGGACATCGTCATCACCACGGCGCTGATCCCCGGCCGGCCGGCGCCCAAGCTCATCTCGGCCGAGATGGTGCGCTCCATGCGCGCCGGTTCGGTCATCGTCGATCTTGCGGCCGAGCGCGGCGGCAATTGCGAATTGACCAAGCCCGGCGAAACCGTGGTCGTCGACGGCGTGAAGATCTTAGGCGCGCTCAACCTCGCCGGCCGCATGGCGTCGACGGCGTCGAGCCTCTACGCCAAAAATCTGCTGGCCTTCGTCGAGACGCTCGTCTCGAAGGACACCAAGCAGCTCGCCATCAATTGGGAAGACGAACTGGTGAAGGCGACCGCGCTGACCCGCGACGGCGCCGTGGTCGACGAGCGTTTTAAATAGCCGCCTGCGCGCATATCAAACTAAGGGGCGTTAAGCGATGACCGACTCTACGCAACAATTGCTCGAGAAGGCGCAGGCGGCGGCCGAGGCCGCCCGCCACCTGGCCGAACAGGCGCAACACTATTCGGACGAACTCGCACATACGGCCGCCGCGGCGGCGGCGCACGGTCTCGCCGGCGGCGCGATCGATCCCTTCGTCTTCCGCGTGGCGATCTTCGCCATGGCGGTGTTCGTCGGCTATTACGTCGTCTGGTCGGTGACGCCGGCGCTGCATACGCCGCTGATGTCGGTCACCAACGCCATTTCCTCCGTCATCATCGTCGGCGCGCTGCTCGCGGCAGGCGTCGAAGGCATGACCGCCGCCGAGGCTTCTGGCTCTTGGTGGGCCAACGCCTTCGGTTTCATCGCGGTCATTCTCGCCAGCGTGAACATCTTCGGCGGCTTCCTCGTCACCGAACGCATGCTCTCCATGTACAAGAAGAAGGGCTGACGCCATGAGCGCCAATATCGCAGCCCTTCTCTATCTCGTCGCCGGCGTGCTGTTCATCTTCGCGCTGCGCGGCCTCTCCTCGCCCGCCACCTCTCGCGAGGGCAATCGCTACGGCATGATCGGCATGGCGATCGCCGTGGCGACGACGCTGCTGACGCATTTCCCCTCCTTCGGCGGCCTGCTGATGATCGTGATCGGCGTCGCCATCGGCGGCGGCGCGGGCGCTTTCATCGCCCAGCGCGTTCCGATGACGAAGATGCCGGAACTTGTCGCGGGCTTCCACGCGCTGGTCGGCCTGGCGGCGGTGCTTGTCGCGGCCGGCGCCTTTTTCGCGCCGCGCGCCTTCGGCATCGGCGACGCGAATGAGATTCACGCCGGCAGTCTCGTCGAAATGTCGCTCGGCGCGGCGATCGGCGCGATCACCTTCACCGGATCGATCATCGCCTTCCTAAAACTCTCCGAGCGCATGACCGGCAAGCCGATCCTGCTGCCGGAACGCCATACCATCAACATCATGCTCGGCGTCGCCCTGCTGGCGCTGACGGCGCTCTTCGTCGGCACACAGAGCGGCGTGTGGCTGTTCCTGCTGATCCTCGTCTCCTTCGCGCTGGGCGTGACGCTGATCATTCCGATCGGCGGCGCCGACATGCCGGTGGTCGTCTCCATGCTCAACTCCTATTCGGGTTGGGCGGCGGCGGGCATCGGCTTCACGCTGGGCAATCTCGCGCTGATCATCACCGGCGCGCTTGTCGGCTCGTCGGGCGCGATCCTCTCCTACATCATGTGCAAGGGGATGAACCGCAGCTTCATCTCCGTCATTCTCGGCGGCTTCGGCGGCGAGGTGGCGGGGCCTGCCGGCGGCAAGGAGACGCGCAACGTCAAGCAGGGTTCGGCGGAAGACGCCGCCTACATCATGCAGAACGCCGGCAAGATCATCATCGTGCCGGGTTATGGCATGGCGGTCGCCCAGGCGCAGCATGCGCTGCGCGAAATGGCCGACATGCTCAAGAAGGAAGGCGTCGACATCAAATACGCCATTCATCCGGTCGCCGGACGCATGCCGGGCCATATGAATGTGCTGCTCGCCGAAGCGAATGTGCCTTACGATGAGGTGTTCGAACTCGAAGACATCAACTCCGAATTCGGACAGGCGGACGTCGCCTTCGTCATCGGCGCAAACGACGTGACCAACCCCGCCGCCAAGACCGACAAGACGTCGGCGATCTACGGCATGCCGATTCTCGACGTCGAAAAGGCGAAGACGGTTCTGTTCTTGAAACGCGGCATGGGATCAGGCTACGCCGGCGTCGAGAACGAGCTGTTCTTTCGGCCCAACACGATGATGCTGTTCGGCGACGCCAAGAAGACCGTCGAGTCGATCGTCAAATCGCTGGGGCATTAAGCCTCTTCACCGACGCCAAACCAAAACGCCCGGGAGCTTCTCCCGGGCGTTTCTTTTTGCGTCCATACCGCCCTGAAGCGGAGTCTCCGTGAAGCGGGAATGGTCCCGCTTCGCGTTCGGGACTACTCCCAGTTCCAGGCGACCGGCTGGAGCCAGCCGCCAAATTGCGGCCAGCCTTCGTTGCCGGTGTAGAAAATGCCCGGCAAATTCTTGCCCGTGCCATATTCGTACTTCGCCGAGAAGATGAAGGTGCGCTGCGGGAATGGATGGAACAGCGCGAACTTGTAGTTGTTCACATTGTCGATGCCGGCGTCGAACGACCACCGGTCGCTGTATTTGTAATGCGCGTGCAGATCGACCATGAAGAAGCGATCCGACGAGCCGAAGATGCCATGTACGAGATCGTTGTTGGCGAGCGTGCGCCAGATGCGATCCTGCCAGCGCATCGCCACCGTGAACGCCCAGCTGTCATCCGGGCGATAGGTGACGCCGAAATTCCAGCGCCATTTCGGCACGCCCGGCGCATTCTTGCCGGCGACCGACGTGGCCCAGGGAAACTCGAAACTGGTTCCGAACGGCGAGGCCGCCGATGGCGCGGAAGGCTGCCATCTGCTGAACGAGATGACCCGTGAATTGACGAAAGTGACGCTGCCGAACAGTTGGAGTCCCTTGTAGTAGACGTTTTCCTTCTGCCAGGCGAACTCAGCGCCGCTGTTGCGGATGCGGTCGACGTTGATATTCGCGTTGGCCTGAAAGGCCGAGCCGGGAACGATCGTGGCGTTGCTGATAATCGCGTCGCGCGCTTCTTCGTCGAAGAGCGACAGCCGCGCCCAGCTGTCGGGACCAAGGCTGCGTTGAAAGACGATCTCCTTGGTCAGAGCGGTCTCGGGACGCAGATTGGGGTTGGGATTGGAGACGAATCCCGTCGCGCCCGGCGTCGCGGTGAGATTGTAGAGTTCGCGCACGGTTGGAAAGCGATTGGCCATGCCGATATTGCCGGTGACGGTCCAATAGGGATCCGCCTCCCAGCGCAGCGACGCCTTCGGCGAAACGCGCGTGGAATAGAGATTGGGCTGGAAGATCGGCAACATGGTCCCAAGCGTCGCCGAAGAGCCGGTGGCGGCGGCGTTCAAACCTCCGAGCAGCTGATTGTATCCGTCGGAGGCTTGCCAATGCTCGCCGCGAACGCCGAGAGTCAGTTTCAGGTCGGGACGCAGGAGAATCGCATCCTGCGCCCAGAGCGCCTGTGTGCGCGTCGTGCCGCTGCCGACTGATTGCACGACGCCCAGCGACGACGCCATGCCCACTGGCCAATTCGTCGTGAGCCAGATCGGATTGTTCGAGTGATATTGGTCGCCGTGTATGCCGAAGCTGATGTCGTGCATGCCCTCGGGGCCGTCCGGCCGATAAATGCCCTTCAGATCGAGAAGCGTCCAATAGGTGCCGGTGAAGATCGTGTCGCGCCCCGTCTGCGTATAGCCGCCGAAGGGGTTGATGCCGGTCGATGGCACCCCGCTCCAGGCCGAGCGCGAAGAGCTGTAGGGGTAGGTGAAATGCGAGGCGGAAAGCTCGAAGTCGAAAACGCCCTGCGTATTCGACTTGAGCGCCAGGGAGTTGACCAGGATCGTCTCCTGATAGCGCAGATTGGCGGCGCCGAAGCTCTGCAGAGTCGTTGTAGAAAGCGCGGCAGGCCCCGAGGGCGGGCCAAAAACTTCGTTGCGTCCCCCCGACAGATAGTTCAGCGGCCAGGCCACGCGGTCGCTGTTGAACACGCCGAGCGTATAAACGCCTCGGATCGTCGGCGTGAAGTCATAAGCGACCTTCACCTTGCCGTTGATGAAATTCTCCTCGGATATCGATCCCGAGCCGACGATCGACTGCGGCACGCCATAGACATTTTGCGAGAAGATCGCGCCCGGATAAGGATAAAATCGGCCGGCGTTGATGAAAGAAATCGGCTGATTGTTGTTCCAGGCGTAATTCAGCGCCACGAAATAGGACAGATCGCCGATTTTATCGCCGATCGTCAGCGCCGTCGTCGTCGTCGGCAGGCCGAGCTGAGCGCCCCACCACGCAAAGTCCTGCACCGCAACGGTCTGCTTGGCGGTGACTTCGAGATGCTCCGGCATGCGCGTGGTGAATTTGATGACGCCGCCGATCGAATTGCCCGGATACTGCGCCGCATAGGGCCCATAGAGATAGTCGACGCGCTCGATCTCTTCCGGCGAGATAAGCCCCCAGCGCGGCTGGCCGTCGGTGTGGCCGTTGGAGATGAGCTGGCTGATCAAGAGATCGTCGACATAGACCAGAGCGCGCGCCGATGAGAGGCCCCAGGTGCGCGTCTGAATCATGCCTTCATTGCCGCCGCGCAATTTGCGCACGAACAAGCTCGGCACATATTTGAGCGCATCCTGGCTATCGACGATGTTGATCTTCTCTTTGATGTCGCGGCGCGTGACGCTCGCGACCGTGTTGGGCAATTGCCAGCGCTGAACGAAAGCCGGCTTGCCGTCAGGAAGCGTCGCCGACCAGATTGAGACAGGCGCGGGGCCCGGAGCCGGAGCCGGAGCCGGCGCGACATTTGTCGCCGCGCCTGGAACCCCAGTCGTCGGCCGCCTGACGACGCCGCGGCGTTGACCGCCGACGTCGATCGTAGGCAGCGACTGCTGCGCAGCGGCGCGCGTCGCGTAAAGTTCGGAAAGCGCAAAGATGGCGAGAGCGCCGGCGGAGACGCCGCGCAGGAGCGAGTGACGAGACATGAAATGCGTCCTTCTAGCGCCGGTCAAGGCGGCGCGACTGACCTGAACGGCTTTCGCCGTCGTACGTTCGGCAGATCAGGTGAAGGAAGGAGGTCCGCGCGGAGAGGCGCTGCGGTTTGGCCGCGACGGGACAAACGCCTGTGTCGGCGGCGCCCGCGGCGCGAGATTGTGTTCGACGCCACGGATCGCAAAAACGGCGTCCGCCGGCGGCGGCGCGCTCCAGCCGATCTGGCAGAGCGCGCAGGCGCATCCATCGTGATCAAGCTGATCCGAAGGCGCTTGATCCGACTCGCCCTGCGCCAGAGGCGACGTCTTAGCGGACAGATGGCACTTGGCGATCGGCGCGTTCGGCGCGTCAACGGATCTCGACGCCATCGCCTCGCAGGGCGATACGAGCCTCGCGACGAGCGCAAGGAGAGCGAGGAGAGCGAGGAGTTGGCGAATGTGCATAGGCTCTTGCGAATTCGACGCCGTTAACTTTAGCGACGCCGTAATTGCACATGAACCTGTAAACCGAGACTTTCCAAGCCTGCGCGCGTTGTCAAAGGTTAAAAAATCAACTAAGAGACAATTATGTCACAGTTGCGCGCCATGCGTCGGGAATTCCGCGCGGCATTTGCCGTCGCGGCCGCTTGCGCGCTGATGTTCTCGGTTCTTTTATCTGGCGCGGCGCGGCCGGCGCACGCGTTCGCGGACCAAGGCGGAATCGCCTGCGATCATGCCGCTTATGTTGCAGGCCTGCACGCAAACGCCGTGCAGAAGGAAGGGGCGACGCAACGCGACGGCTCGCCAACGCATTCTACGCATAGATGTCCGGACTGCTGCCTGACCGCCCATGCAGGCCACGCCGTTCTTCCAGAGCGCGTCGCTTCGGCGATGCGGACCGCCGCAGAGCGCCCTTCTGAAATACGGCATTGCGCCGTCGCCACGCAGCCGCCCGAGAGTTTCGCCGCGAACGGCGCGAATGGCGCGCGCGCCCCACCCTCGAGTCATATTTCCTGAATTTGCGTTAGACTCCATTGCGCCGCGCAGGAGTCTAACTGCGGGCTTTCTCCGCTTTGCGGCCTCTCGTCTCGCGAAGACATAACAAAACAAAAACTGACGCTTCGCCTGCGCGATCGCCGCAGGCGCGTCCTAATGAAACGAGTGAGTGAAAATGGATTACAACACGCTTTCTCCTCTCGCCATGTTCCTCAACGCCGGTCCTGTCGGAAAGGCCGTCATGGCGCTGCTGCTGCTCGCGTCGATCTGGACGTGGGTCCTCATCGTCGAAGGCGTGGTGGCCGTCACCCGCATCGCCAAGTCGGCCCGCTCCGCCCGTGCGGGAGGAGACGTCGGCGTTCTCGCGCCCGTCGCCGAAGCAGGCCGCGAAGGTTTTGCCCTCGACCTTCCCGACGAAACGATCGGCGACAAGCGCGCCCGCATCGCCGACCATATGAGCCGCGCGGCGCGCGAGTTCCTGACCAAGGCGGAGGGCGGCCTGCCGAATCTCGCCGTCATCTCGTCGGTCGCGCCCTTCGTCGGCCTGTTCGGCACGGTGTGGGGAATCATGACGAGCTTCGCCAGCATCGCTCAGTCGCAGGACACGAGCCTCGCGGTCGTCGCGCCCGGCATCGCCGAGGCGCTTGCGGCCACGGCCTATGGACTTGCCGCCGCCATCCCCGCCTCCGTCGGCTACAACCGCATCGGCGCGGCCTTCGCGCGAACCGGCCAGCAGGTCGCGCATTACATCGAAGACGAGTCTCTCCTGATGTGCAGCGGCCATCAGTCGCGTCCGCGTCGCGATCGGGAGGCTGCATAATGGGCATGCCCTCACGCCAGCGCCAGAGCGCAACCGAAGGACTTTATCAGCCCCTCGCCGATATCAATGTGACGCCGCTCGTCGACGTCATGCTCGTGCTGCTGATCATTTTCATGATCACGGCGCCATTGCTCGCCAAGGGCGTCAAGGTG
>WSXZ01000035.1 GCA_009773555.1 Methylocystaceae bacterium
GCATCGCGCGGTGCGGTCGGACGTTCCCCTGCAGGCGGTTTTGGAGCGCAACGCCTTCGACCTCGACCGAATTCTGGAGATTGAGCCGGCGTTCCTCGACGCCGAGGAGTCGAGTCACGATCATGATGATGGCCATGATCACGAATGCGCTCCAGATTGCGGCCATGATCACCACGACCATGATCATCAGCACGGTCATGAGCATGGCCATGAGCATGAGCATGCGCATGAAAATCATCACGCGCCTCACGCCGGGATGAAGCATTTCCATGACGACGAGATGCATTCCGTCTCGATCCGCCACGCCGGCCCGGTCGATCCTGAACGATTCGTTCCGTGGCTGAACGATCTGATTCCGGATATTCTGCGCAGCAAGGGAATCATCGCCTTCAAGGACGAGCCGCGGCGGTTCGTGTTCCAAGGCGTCCATCAGATCCTGGACGGCGATTTGCAGCGAGAATGGAAAGAAGGAGAGAAGCTCGAATCGCGTCTCGTCTTCATCGGCAGGAAGCTTAAGGAGCAGGAAATCCGCGAAGGCTTCGAGAAGATTGTCCTCGGCGCGTCGGCCGCGCAGGAGACGCTTCATTCATAAGAAATGATCTCGCGCTCGTCGCCATGCACAACCTTCGAGCGGCGCGAGTCGCCAGCCTTGCGGCGAATGAGAAACCGCGGACGACGCTTGCCCAGACTGGTCTCGCAGCGGCGGCGAGGCGAGGCGGCGGCGATCGCTTCGCCGGCGCCCTCAAGCGAACGCAACGCCCCATCCTCCTCGGTGACGCGCGGCAGCCCCAGCCACGCCGCCCAGTGACGCCAGTCCGACGCCGCGGCGCCGCAGTCTTGAGTATCGCCGAGGAGAATGTCGAGGTCCGGGTCGCGGTGCGCCAGCGAAAGAACGTAGCGCGGCGATCCGTCATCCGCGGGCTGCACCTCGAGGGCGACGCCGCAATAGGCGGTGACGGGCACAGTGATGACCATCGAGACGCCGCTGAAGCGACGCGAGATCAAGACGTCCTCCCGGGTCACGCGGATGCGTCGCGCCCCGCCGTCGGCGCGGCGATCACGCTGAACGAAGACTCTTTCGTCGATCCTGCGCGCAGTATTGGCCTCAACCATCGATCGCTCCTTGCGGCTTGAATTCCGTCTCGGCGCTTATATTGCCGCAGCCTGCCCGCGAAGGCCCTAAAAAGCCTGGTGAACAGCACGTAAATCATTGCTTCTACGCATTGTTTAGGCGATGAGGGTGAAGTCCATGAAAACGAATTCGTTCAAATTGCTCCTATTCCGCGCAATGCGCCCGCTTGCGGCCCGCCGGCGCCTCGCCTACTCCTCATCATGATGGGCTCCAGCCAAGCAGAACTCGCCGCTTTTCTCCCAAAACTCGAGAGCGTCACGCGCAGGGCCGGCGACATCGCCATGGCTTATTTCCGCCTGGGCGAAGCCACGACCGCCGCAGTGTCCTACAAGGGCGGCGGCTCGCCGGTCACCGAGGCGGATTTCGCCGTCGATCGGTTCCTGTTCCATGAGATGGCGCGGATCGCGCCCGAGGCGGCATGGCTTTCTGAAGAGAGCGTCGACACGGCCGAGCGGCTGGGAACGCTGGCGTTCTCGCGCGGCGACGCGCGCTGGTCGGTTTCCATCGCGCTGGTGGTTGGCGGCCGGCCGGTCGCCGGGATCATCCACGCGCCGGCGCTGGGCGAGACTTATGTCGGCGCGCTGGGTCTCGGCGCCTTCCTCAACGGCTCACCCCTCATCGCGCCGCAGCGCGCCGAAATCGCCGGCGCGGCGCTCGTCGCGCCTCGTACGATGCAGGACCGGCTGGCCGCGTCGCCACGGGGATTCGTGATGGCGCCGCGAACGCCCTCGCTCGCGCTGCGTCTTGCCGATATCGCCGCCGGCCGGCATGATATCGTGGTCGCCGGGCCTAATGCGCGCGACTGGGACATCGCCGCCGCGGATATTCTCCTCGCAGAAGCGGGCGCCATGTTGAGCGAGCCGGAGGGCGTGGCGCTCACCTATAATCGCGCGTCACTCGCCCGCGACATGCTCATCGCGGCTCCGAAATCGCTGTTCGACGATAGCCTCGCGCTGGCGCGGGAGGTCTTGGAAGGAAAATTATGAACAAGACGACGCAAGCAACCTCGGCGAAGAAAGAGAAACAACTGTTGCATCTTGTATTTGGCGGCGAGCTGGAGACGCTCGACGGCGTCGCGTTCCGCGATCCGGGCAAGCTCGACATCGTCGGCATCTATCCGGACAACGATAGCGCGCTCGCCGCATGGAAAGCGAAGGCGCAATCCACGGTGGACAATGCGCATATGCGTTATTTCGTGGTTCACCTTTATCGGCTGCTCGATCCGGATGTGGAAGAGCTATAGGCGGCCTTCCTAAATTCGCCGGTTTTGCCAGGCATAGAAGCGCCATCCCGGTTGGCCCGACGCGCGCGGAGAAGACGCCGTCAGATGGCGAATGTGGACCGGATTCTTAATAGATTGGAAACATGTCGCTTCTGACAGTGTACCGGCTGGCGACGATCGCGGCGACGCCCTTCGCCAGCGCCGCGCTCAATTGGCGTGCGAATCACGGCAAGGAAGATCCCGCGCGATTGGCCGAACGCATGGGCGAGTCGAATCGTCCCCGACCGCGCGGACGACTCGTCTGGCTGCACGGCGCGAGCGTGGGCGAAAGCCTGTCGCTGCTGCCGCTCATCGACCGCTTCATTCAGCGCGGACTCGACGTGCTCGTGACAAGCGGCACCGTCTCGTCTGCACGCGTTCTCAGCGCGCGCTTGCCCGCGGGCGCCTTTCATCAATATGCGCCCATCGACGCCCCGAAATTCGTCGAGCGCTTCCTCGATCATTGGCGTCCCGACATCGCGGTCTTCGCCGAGTCGGAGCTTTGGCCCAATATCGTCGCGGCCGTGCGCGCCCGCGGCGCGCCGCTGGTTCTCGCCAACGCCCGCATCTCCCGCAGATCCGCCGAGCGCTGGCGCGCCGTTCCCGGCGCGGCGAAATCCGTCTTCGGCGCCGTCGATCTTTGCCTCGCGCAGGATTCGGATAATGCGGCCCGCTTTCTGGCGCTCGGCGCGCGTTGCGTGCGCATCGCCGGCAATCTCAAATTCGACGTGCCGCCGCCGCCGGCCGACTCTGCAAAGCTTGCCGAGTTCAATGGCGCGATCGGCGCGCGACCAGCTTGGGCGGCGGTCTCCACCCATCCCGGCGAAGAGGACCTCGTGCTCGACGCGCATGTCGACATGGCCGCGCAAACCCCGTCGCTGCTAACGATTATCGCGCCGCGTCATCGGGAGCGCGGCGCCGAGATCGTCGAAGCCGCGCGCGCCAGAGGATTGGCGGCGGCCTTGCGTTCGCAGGAAAGCGAACCGCGACGCGACGTCGACGTCTACGTTGTCGACAGCATCGGCGAGCTTGGCCTCGTTTTTCGAAGCGTCGGGGTCGTCCTGATGGGCAAGTCGCTGTTGCCCGGCGGCGGACAAAATCCAATCGAGCCGGCGAAGCTTGGCTGCGCCATCCTGCATGGCCCCTATGTTGAAAACTTCACGGAAGTTTACGGCGAGCTCGCGGCCGTAAAAGCCGCCGCGCGCGTTACAGACGCCGCGTCGCTGGCGCGCGCCGCGCATTATCTCCTCTCCGAACCATCGCGCATGCGCAAGATGGGACGCGCGGCCGCCGAGACTGTCGAGAGATTGGGCGGCGCCTCGCGCGGCATCATGACCGCCGTCGAACCCTATCTCGCGCAGATGGCGGTGGCCCAGCAATGACCGTCACGCGCGCCGCCGCTGTTTGAGATGCGCGCGCCGGCCTTCTGGCGTGAAGACGGCGCGGCGGCGCGGCTGCTATCTCCGCTCGGCGCGCTCTACGGCGGCATTGCGCGCAAGCGGCTCGCGCGAGAGGCGCCGCGCGCCAATTTACCGACGATTGTCATTGGCGGACTGACCGCTGGCGGCGACGGCAAGACGCCGCTCGCCATCGCGATCGCGCAGCGTCTCAAGGCGGCGGGCGAGCGCCCCGCGCTTCTCACCCGGGGCTATTCCCGCAGGCGCGGCGGAACCTCCTCCTTCATCGTGGACCTGACGCGTCACGGCCCCGACGACGTCGGCGACGAAGCGCGGCTGCTTGCGCGCGTCGCGCCGACGATCGTCGGCGCGGACCGAATGGCGAGCGCAGCTCTGGCGCAGCGCCTCGGCGCCACCGTCGTCATTCTCGACGACGGCTTCCACAGCCGCCGCATCGCGCCCGACCTGACGCTCATCGCGATCGACACGGACTATGGCGCGGGCAATGGCCGCTGCATGCCGGCCGGACCTTTGCGCGCGCCGCTCGATGCGCAGCTTGCGGCGGCGGATATTCTGGTCGTCATCGGCGACGGCCTGCCCGGGCGCGACATCGCCGCGCGCGCGAACAAACCTATCCTCGCCGCGCGTTTGGCGCCCGCTGCGAACGCCGCCGACGCGATGCAAGGCGCGCGCCTCGTCGCCTTCGCCGGCATCGGAAGGCCGGAGAAATTCTTCCGCTTGTTGGAGGCGTCCGGCGCCGAAGTCGCGGCGCGGGTCTCCTTCGGCGATCACCGCCGATTCACGCAAAGAGATTACGCGACGCTATCGAAGTTACGGCAGGAACAGGGCGCGCGGCTCGTCACGACGGAAAAGGATGCGGCGCGAATGGGCGGTCAGCTTGCGACGCTCGGCGTCGATACGCTACCCGTCACCTTGGTTTTCGATGACGCGGTCATTCTGGACGAGGCGCTTCGCGAACTGCGTAAGGCGGATGAACCGCGCCTTTCCGATCCTTAATCGGGCTTCTTGACGCCAAGACGCATCAGCTTGGCGTGCGGCCCGCTGTAAGGCTCCTGCAGATCGACGTTCCAATAACGCAGATCCTCGAGCGGGATCGGCTCGCCCGTCACCGCGCAGCGCACATAGGCGCCGGGCTTGCGCACGCGATATTCGCCGTCGAGATATTCGACGACAGCCTCTTCAGCGGGCTGAGGCTGGCGGTCATAGCGGTTCATGCGCGTTCTCAACCCGTAGCGCCGCGGGAATGGACGCCCCACCAGGCGCCTGAGCGTCTCATCGGTGAAGCCGAACGCTCCCTATCGGCGGATTAACTTCAACGAGATATAGCATCCGAAGGCATACTAGGAAACTGCGCAGATAGAGGGAGCGTTCCCGCGTAGCTCAGTCGCAGTTCTTGAACTTCGATTCCTTGCAGCGCGCGACCATGGCTTGAGCCTTGGCGACGTCTTCCGGCGACAATGACTTTGCCGACATGTCCCGCACCGCCTTCTTTTCGGTCTCGCCCATCGAAAGCGACCGCGCAGCAGATCGCGCTCGACGCCCTGTCCGGCGACATACATGTTGCCGAGATTCAACTGCGCGTCGGCGTCGCCCTGCTCCGCCGCGAGCCGCAGCCATTTGGCCGCTTCCTTGTAATCCTGCGCGACCCCGACGCCGTCATAATACATCGAGGCGATGTTCACTTGCGCCGCGGCCAATCCCTGGCCTGCGGCGAGCAAATTCCACTTCATCGCCTCCTTGTAATCTCTCATGACCACTTGTCCTTCGAGATACATGGTGCCGAGATTGAACTGTGCGGAGGCATTCCCGTGATCTGCGGCCAAGCGAAGCCATTTCAACGCTTCCTTGGGATTGGCGGCGACTCCCTTGCCCGTCAAATACATCGCGCCGACGTCCGCTTGCGCGCGCGCGTCGCCCTTTTCGGCCAGCGGCTTGAGTAATTTGAACGCGCCAGCGAACTCTCCGCGTCGCGTTGCACTGACGGCGTTCTCATAGTCTTCAGCAAGCGCTGACCCTGCCAACGCCAACATGAAGGACAAGGCAATCGTCGCGATCAGCTTCATCTTTCGAGTCCCCGCACCAAACCCAACCAAGGTCATTTCGTTATCAGACGAGCAAACGAAAGTCCCGAAATCGCAAACGCCCCCGGCGCGAACCGGAGGCGTTTGACAAGAGCTAGTCTGACCAGATGATCAGTAGTTCCACTGCAGCTGCATTCTCAACAGATCCGCCTGGAACTGCCGATAGGGCGCCGCAACCGTATTGGTGCGGTCCATGTGAGAATAAATCGCGGTGAATTCGAGTTCCGGCAAGGGCTGGTACTCGACGCCGACGTCCCATTCGTTCACGCGGCCCTGCGGCGCGTTGTTATCGAATTTGAACCCGCCATTGTAGTATTGCCATTTGACGAAGGGGAAATACACGCCAGTGCCGAAGTCCTTGTCCTCATATTTATAGCTGGCTTCGACATAGCCGCCATTCAGCCGTTTCGCCTCGATGGCGGTCTGCGTCGCATTGAGCTGCGGCCCGACGCCCCAGTTCCATTCGGCGCGAAAACCGAAGGGCTGAGGATAGATCACGGCGGTGACGGCGACGCGAGAGTCGCGAATGCCCTCGCCGCCATTGGCCACGGCCGGTCCCCAAGTGTTGACGGCGCCGTATTGAGAAAAGTTAAAGTTGCCAAGGCTGCTCCATCCCGGGCCATTTACATAAGGGACAAAGCCCGATCCGATGGTAGCGTACGGGCTGTTCAAGGGAATGAAGCCCGCCCAGTTCGTCGCCATGCCCAAAGAGGGCCTGATCGCCTGCGTATAAGGCACGAATCGTCCTGTGTAACCCTGGACGCTCGCTTCGACCACCTGACCATTTTCGAAAACGTAAGGATAGGTGAAGCGCGCGACAAGATGCGTGCCCTTGTTGAGTTCGATGCGGTTCGCGCCCTGGCCGTTGTAGACGCCGAAAGCGAACATGCCGTAATCGCCCGAGCCTTTCAGATTGTTCTTCACGAGATCGCGAAAGAGATGCCGCATTTCCTTGGGCGTGTACATGAAGAAGAGACCGAGATCGCGTTCGTCCTTACAGCAGGTATTGATCGCATCGGCGCGATCGAGCGCCAGACGATTCTGCGACGACTGCATATTCTCGAAGCCGTAGGGAATCTTCGACTGGCCGGCGCGGACGCGGAATTCCTTGTCCTTGTCGAAGTAGATGTCGGCGTAAAGGTCGCGAATCTGCGCGAAATTGCCGGGCGCGTTAGAGTAACTGCCGACCTGGTTGTAGCCCGGAAAGGCGAAGACGGGATTGTAGAAATAATAGACGGCCTGACCGGCGGCGTTCGTCGGCGCTGCGAAGGTCGCCGAAGTCGAATTTGCATTCGGAGGAGAGCTCGCGAAGTCGTTTTGGAAATAAAGGTAGAGATGATCGGAGACGTCGCCGCTCAGAATGATGCGCGCGCGGCGAATGAAGAAGTTCTGGCGGTCGCCGACCGAACGGTCGTTTGTCGTTCTGATGTCGTACCAGTTGGGTCCGCCGCTCAGAATGTCGTTGTAGCGCATCTGCGTGTAGCCGCGCAGGCTCAGCCTTTCGTACCAGTGCAGCGGCGGCGGCGGCGGAGGCGGCCCCTTGTCGGCCGGGAGCGACGCGTGCACGACCCTGGCCTCGCGCCTCGCGCGGGCTTCGTCGGCTTCAAGCTTGGAGAGCCGCGCCTTGAGCGCGCGGATTTCGGACGCAGTGTCGGCTGCGGCCGGAGCGGCCGAAGCCATCGCATATAAGCCGAACGCAGCGATGGCGAGCGCGCGTTGTCCAACTCCAGGTTTCATTGGTTCCATTCCCCCGTTAACTTTCGAGCGACAGTGAAGCCGGCGCTGGATGACAGACCCGTGACAAACTTTGCCCTAGCTGTAATGTGACGTTGCAAGGCACAAGAGGTGTGGCGCCGGCGCCACAGTCCAGGCGGCTGATCGTTGTTTTTTGTGGCCTTACTGCCACAGCACAGGTTTTTTTCCGGGAGCGTTGTCGCGAATTTGCGGCTTTTTCGACGCGAGTTCTCCTCCGAATAGAATCGATTGGAGGGTTGTTTAAGGGTCGGCTAGTGGCATCACGCGTCACGCGTAACCTGGCGCACGTAGTCGGACCACGCTAATCCCGCCGCCCCGTCGCTCGACGCAGATTTTCGTGGCGATGCGCTGCTGGAGCGAATCGACATGGCTGATCACACCAACCCGCCTGCCCTGCCCCTGCAGCGTCTCCAACGCGTCTATGACGACGTCGAGGGTCGCGGAATCGAGCGCGCCGAATCCTTCATCGATGAACAGCGTGTCGACGAATGAATCGCGCCCCTCGAGTCCGGCAAGCGCTAAAGCAAGCGCCAGCGACGCGAGGAAGCGCTCCCCGCCGGAAAGCGAACGCGTCGAACGGCGCTCGTCGCCAAGATCGCGGTCGATGATCTGAAGGCCCAGCGCGCCGGCCTCGCCCGAGCGCTCGAGGGCATAGCGCGGCGCGAGCAGCGCCAGGCGCTGATTGGCGAGCCCGACGAGATGCTGCAGCGTCGCGGCCTGCGCGAAACGGCGGAACTTGTCGCCGCTCGCCGATCCGATGGCTTCACTGATCTCGCTCCAGAGTTTGCCGTTTGTGCGCGCGCGCTCGAGTTCCTCGCCGAGCGCTGCCGCGCGTTCCCGCGCCTCATCGTCCTTCGCGCCACGCTCGCGCAGCGCGCCGAGCCGCGCCGACAAATCGTCGAGGCGACCAGCGATGTCTTTCTCCTCCCCGGCGAGCTGCTCACGCGAAACCTCCGCCGGGGCGACGGCCTTGGCTTCATCGTAATCAACCTGCCGCGCCCTGACGGCGGCCTCGGCGGCGGCGCGCCCGGCTTCCGCCGCCTCCACGACGCGACGCAGCTCCGCCTGCTCTTCGCGCGACATCGCAAGAAGCGGCGCCGCAGTCGCCTCGTCGAAGCCAGCGCCCGCGAGCGCCATTGCAAAGGCCGCGCGCGCTTGCTCGGCGCGGACCGCGGCGCTTTCCGCGGCGCCTGCACAATGGGCGTGACGCGTCTCGCAGGCGGTTTTCGACTTCTGGGCTTCAGCGAGCCGCCGGCGCGCCTGGTCGCGCGCCGCAATCACCGCCCTGTGGCGCGCCTCGATACGGGACCGATGCGCGGCTGTCGCCTCTCCCTCCAGAAGCAGCGCGCGCGCATCGCACGCCTCAGCAAGGCTCTTCGCGCGCGCCTGATGATCGCCTTTCGCTTCGGCCTCGCGGGCGCTTGCGCTGTCTGCCTCCGCCACAACGCGCTCCGCCTTCAGAGCGATCGCGGCGAGGATTGCGGCGACCTCAACCGACTGCGCCAGCGCCTCCCGGTAATTTGCGCCCGCCGCCTCGAGCCGGCGGCGCGCCGAAGCGGCGTCGCGATCGAAATCCGCGGCCGAGAGGTCGCAAAGCCGCAGATAAGGCGCAAGCGATCGATCGAGTGATTCGAGACGCTCAACCAGTCCGGCGCCTTCCGCCCTGGACCGCGCGCGCGCTTCGCGCAAAGCTTCCAGCGATATGGCGAGCGCCGCACGCTCCTCCTGACGGACATCGAGCGCCAGTCGAACCGCGTCGCGCTCAGCGCGCAGCCGATCGCGCTCCTCACGCAGCCGACGCGCGGCGAGGAGCTTTTGCGCGACGCCATCGCGCGCGGTCGCAAGCTCCTTCGTCAATGCTTGCAGCCGCGGCGAGGCTGACAGAATCGATGTCGGCGGCGCGAGCTCCGGCGCCATATCTCGCGCGCGGTCGGCGCGCAGCAACGACGCATATTCGGCCTCGGCGCGCCCGCGAGCCGCCTGTGCTTGTGCCGCGCGACGCGATGCATCGTCGGAGCGCGCTTGCGCCTGCGCGGCCCCCGCGCGCAAGGAGACAATCTCCTCGTCCAATTTGCTAAGCGATCGCCGCGACTCATCGCGCCGCGCACGCAGCGCTTCGATCAACGCGCTCGCGGCGTCATGCGTCTTAGAGAAAGGATGTTCGCGCGCGCCGCATACGGGGCACGGCGCCTCGTCGTTCAACGCCGCGCGCAATCGCAGCGCATGGGGATCCGCCGCGGCGTCCGCCAACTCGCCGAAGCGTTCGGCCTCGGCGCTTTGCGCGGCCTGTCGCGCGCGCTCCGAGCGTATTCCCTCAAGCTTCTGTCGAACCGCCGCTTCGTCCTGCGCGTAGCGGGCGATGTCCTGATGCGCGGAAGCCGCCGCGACGTCCGCCTCGTCAAATGTGCGCGCGCATCTGCGCAAAGCGTCGATCAGCTCGACGGCGCGCGCGAGGTCGTCGGCGCGCGCGAGCGCGGCCGGTTCGTCGAGGGCGAGGAGCGCGCCGTCGCGGTCCGCGATTTGCGCGGCAAGCTTTTCACAGGCGGCTCTGTCTTGCGCGTCGCGCGCGTTAAAATCCGCAAGCGTGGCGTCGCCGCGATCGATGTCGGCGAAGGCCGCTGCGAGCGCGCCATCACAGGCGCGCTTGGCTTGCGAGATTTCGGCACGCTTCGTCAGCCAATCGTCGATGTCTCGCCAGCGTTCGCTGAGCGCCCGCGCCGGCTCGAGGCGCGCAAGATCGGCGAGCGCCGTCTCCTTCTCGCGTTCAATTTCGGCGCGCCGTTCCATTGTTTCGGCGCGTTCGGCGCGCTTCTCCGCAGCGCGCAATGCGGCGCCCTCGGCGACGCTTCGCGCTTTCGCTTCCTCCTGCGCCAAATTGGCGATGCGCGCGTCGAGCGCCGCCGCTTCGCTCCAGATCGGCGAAAAACGGGTCATCTCCGCTTCCGAGGCGGCGACCGACTCTACAGCCGAGAGCGCTTGCGCCTCCTGCGCGGCGAAAGCTTGTTGAGCGGCGCCCGCTTTCACTTTGGCGTCGGCGGCCTCATCGAGCGCCGCCTTTTGTATTTCCTCGGCGCGCCGCATGTCCTCCCGCGGCGCGCGCAACGGCTCGACCTGCGCCAGCGCCGAGAGCGTTTCGCGCCGGGGCGCCATTTCGTCAAACGCCCGCAAGGCGCCCTCACGCGCCGACATCGCCTGCGCGAGCTTTGCTTGCGCCTGAGCCAAGGCGTCGAACCGACGCAACGCATCAGCCATCGCGCTGCGCTTTTCGGCGACTTGCGCGCGTTCGGCTGCGGTCGCTGCGACGTCTGCATCGATCGCGGCGCGCTCAGCTTCCGACATCACGCCGATTTCGGCGCGACGGCGTTCGACAAGCGTCGTCGCCTGCTGCGCTTCGCGAGCGCGCTCAAAGGCCCGCTGCGACAGAACGCCATAGATTTCGGCGCCGGTGATTTTTTCGAGAAGTTCGGCGCGCTCCTTTGCGTCGGCGCGCAGAAAGGCGTCGAATTCACCCTGCGCCAAAAGCGCCGTGCGACGAAACTGATCGAAGGTGAGATCGGTCAATTCGACGACGCGGGCGTTGACGGGCTCTATGCCGCTCTCGACCGGCGCGACAATTTCCCCGGCCTCGTCGATTCGCCACAGCGACCTGACGCGCTTTTGCAACGCGCCCGAGGCTCTGCCACGCGCGCGCTGCAGGTCGCAGCGCGCCCGATAGCGCAGCCCGTCCTTGCCAATAAAATCGACCTCGGCGAAACCGCGTCCGGCGCCGCGGCGAAGAATTGTGCGCGGGTCGCCGGCGCCGAGCGTCTCTCCGGACGGATCTGGCGCGCCTTCGCTCGCGCCGGCAGCGACGACGCGCGGGAATTTGTCGTAAAGCGCGAGACAGATCGAGTCGAGAATCGTCGACTTGCCCGCGCCGGTTTCGCCGGTGATGGCGAAGAGCCCCGCCGAGCGCAACGGCTCGCTGTCGAAGTCGAGGGCGAAGCCTTCGGCGAGACTGGCGAGATTAGCGCCTCTGATCGCCAGAATGCGCAAAGTCACGCCTCCTGCAGAAGACGCTCGAAACAGTCGAAATGATTGTCCGTGGGGGTAACGCCGTGCGCCTGTTCGAAGGCTTCGCGAAACAAATCCATCGGTTTGCGCTCGGCGAGGCGCAGCGGCGTCGGGGCCGCCGCCGGCGCTTGCGGCCGCTCGACGCTGGTCGAAACGACCCGCAGCGGAAATTTCTCGCAGATGGCGTCGAGCTCGGCCTTCAACCCAACGGCGGGGCCGTCGACTCTGATCGCGAGATGCGCGAAGGGCCAGGCGTCCATCGGCGCCGAGGCGTCCAAATCGAGCGCCGCAAGCGCAGCCTCAAGTTCGGTTACGGACAGAGCGCCTGTCGCCGGCGCGCGTAAATGACGGACGGGGCGGATGATCGGCGCATGTTGGACGACAACGGCGCCGCTGTCATCGACATCAACAATGCTGACGCCATGCGCATAGCCGATTTCGGTCTTCGACATGGGAATGAGCGAACCGGAGTAGCGGATCGTCTCGCGGTCGACGGACTGCGGGCGATGCAGATGGCCAAGCGCAACATAAGCGATATCCGGCGAAAACATGTCGGACGGAAGGGCGTGTTCGCCGCCGACGAGAATCCGTCGTTCGGACCCTTCCGATTCGAGCGCGCCTGCGACATGAAGATGGCCGGTGACGATGAGCGGCGCCGCGCCGATTTCGCGCCGCGCGCTTTCGACCGCCTCGCGATAGGCCTCGCGCACGGCGCTGGCGGCGCCGCCGACGCTCGGCACGGGCAGATCCACGGCGCGCGGATAAGGCAGCGCGAGCAAATGTGCGCCAATTTTGCCGCTGGCGTCGCGGATGGGCGAAAGATGCGCGCGGGCGTCGAAGGCGCCGTCGCGACGCGCAAAGGCGCCGATCGAAACGACGTCCGCCATCTCGAACAAGGCGCGCGGCGCTTCGAGTCGCGCCGCCGGATCATGATTGCCGGCGACGAGCGCGATGCGCGCATGCGGACAGGCGACGCGCAAGTCACGCAATGTGTCGTAGAGCAGCCGCTGGGCGTCGGCGGACGGATTGAGGCTGTCAAAAATGTCGCCCGCCACGATGACGGCGTCGACCGCCCGCTCCCGGGCGATGGCGACAAGCTGCGCCAGCGCGTCGCGGTGCTCGGCTTCGCGCGACCAGCCTTGCAGCGTCGCGCCAAGATGCCAATCGGCCGTATGAAGAAGGCGAATCACTCCGGCAGTAGGCGCCAGGCCGCCGGGCGTGGGCAAGGGCCACGCTTGGGCGCGTCAGGCCTCCGGACGAATAATTCGCCGTTTTTTTCCGATCCGACAGCAAAGGACGAGCTGCTGATCGGCGCGTCGCGACAGTTCTGCGGAGAAATCATCGAAACAAAGACATGCCAATTACTTCTGTATATGGGCCGTTTCTTGTAGCTTACTGTTTCGCCGGCGTTTATCTTTTTCTAGAGCCGAAGCGCGCCTCAGCGTCGGAAGTCATGTCGCAGGCCTTCACAACCCTGTCGTGGTGCCTGTAAAATATGCGGCATCGCAAAGGGCTGGACCTTGGCGCGGTCCGTCAGGCCCCTCCGCAATCCGAGAGGAAGCAGGGTGACTGCACACTTTCGTCAACAGACCGTCTCGCCGCAGGCGTGCCCCGCGCTTGTGCTCAACGCCGACTACAGGCCGTTGAGCTACTATCCGCTGTCGCTGTGGGGCTGGCAGGACGCCATCAAGGCGGTGTTTCTTGATCGCGTGAACATCGTCTCGGAATACGACAAGACCGTCAAAAGCCCGAGCTTCGAGATGCGTCTGCCCTCCGTCGTGTCGCTCAAGGAGTATGTGCGGCCGACCCGTCACCCGGCGTTCACGCGGTTCAACGTGTTCCTGCGTGATCGCTTCACCTGCCAATATTGCGGAGAGCATGAGGAATTGACGTTCGATCACGTCATTCCTCGATCGAAGGGAGGCGCGACGACGTGGGAAAATGTCGTCGCGGCATGTTCGCCGTGCAATCTGCGCAAGGGCGACAGACTTCCGAAAGAGGCGCATATGTCGCCGGCGCAGGCGCCCTTTCAGCCCAGCGTCGCCGACCTGCATCGCAACGGCCGGCTGTTTCCGCCCAATTACCTGCACGAAAGCTGGATGGACTATCTCTATTGGGATTCGGTGCTCGAACCATAGCTTGGCGCGCCAGGAGAAACGGCTCCCAATGATGCGCCGAATCGTGGTCATGGTTTTCGGCTTCATCCTCGCTGTCGGCGCGGGCGCTATTTTTCTTATCGTCTCGGCGCTCCTTGATCCGGCGACGCGGGAGGCGGGATTCGCCGCCGCGACGTCCGGCCTATTCGCCTTCGTCGAAGAAGACGTTGGCGCCGGCGGATGGAGCTTTCCTCTGGCGACATTCGGATTCATCATTTGGTCGACGATCATCGCCACCTGCGTCGCGCCCCTCGCGGTCGCGGCGTTGATCGGCGAGCTCGCCGGCGTACGCTCTCTCCTCTGGTATTCGGGCGCGAGCGCGACGCTCGCCGGCGCGTCGCCTTGGATCGCCCGCGCTGCAATGGGACTAGATCGCGCCCGCGACGCGAGTCCGCTCGAATTAAGAATCGCGCTGTTGTTTTTTCTGACCGGCGCGCTGGCCGGGACGATCTACTGGTTGATCGCCGCGCCGCCGCCCGCGCGTCAGATGGCGCGCCCCAAACCGCCGCTTGGCGAAGTTTAACGCACAGCCTTCAAGGGGGTGAGGCGCGCCCGTCGCAATATTTTTGCGCGAGACATCCCGCAAATTGCCGGCCATCAGAACGACGTCCGCGCCAGCGCCGACTCGCAAGAATCCTTCATGCTCGACCTCTTATCCATACTCACACGCGCGCAGGCGGGGGAATGAAGCAGAATGAGCGCTGAAAGCGATCAACAGCGCCAAGAGTGCTTGATCTCCATTTTGGCGACACCTCGAGTGAACTGAGGCGCAGATGAGATCATGAGGCGCCCACGTCGCGAAATCCCCGGGTTTTCTTGGACTCTGGCGGCGTCAGGATTGACGTCAAAAGCCGGAAGTGCTCTTAACCGACCATGGCAGACTACCATTCTCTGATCGCGAGAGCGGTCGCCGCTCTGCCGCAGTCCACGCCGGACACGCGCCAAGCGGTCTATGAACGCGCCCGCAAGGCGCTGTTCAATCAGTTGCGCGGCATCCAGCCGCCGGTCGCAGAGGCCGACATTGCCGCCGAAGGCCGCGCGCTCGACGACGCGATCCAGCGAGTCGAAGCGGAGCTCGCCGCAAACGAGGCGCAAGCGACACAATCTCGCGATGGGACGTCTGCGCCGCAACGCAAGCCGCATCCGAACAAACCTGTCGAGCGCGCGCCGAGCGATGACGCGGATTCGTCTTGGCGCGAGCCGCCTCACACATCCATCACGGGCGAAGACGATGTCCCAGTGCGTGAAGCACAGAGGCCGCCAGCGCCGCTGCCGCCCGCGCCAAGGCCGCAGCGCTCGAAGCGTCTCATTCTGTCCGTCGCTGGCGTTGTCGTAGCGCTCGTGGCGGTTGTTGGAACGCTCGCCTGGCAGCTTCGCGAGCAGCCTGAGGATCTGGCCAAACTGAAACCGGAGAAGTCCGCCTCCAATGGGCCCGAAGGCGGCAAGATCAACGATCGCGTCGCCGGCGACGGGCAAGCGGCCAGAGCGGCCAAAGCGCCCACGCCGCGCAGCCCCGCCGTGCCGGTGGCGCAAAAGGCGGAGATGTGGGTGGGCTCGCTCGCCGAGCCCACAAAAGTCGACAAAATCTACAATGGCTCCGCCGTCTGGCGCCTGGAGAACGTCGGCGGGCCTGGCGAACCCGTGGGATCGGCCATTCGCGGCGACATCGAGGTTCCCGACGCGAAGCTGAAAATGACTCTGCTGTTTCGCAAGAACACCGACGCCACTCTTTCGGCCTCGCACACCATCAACGTGTCGTTCACAGTCGCGCCCGGCAGTCCCATCGGCGGCGTCAAGGCCATCGGCCCCATCCAGATGCGCCGCTCCGATGCACAGTCGGGAGAAAAAGTCGCCGGCATTCCCGTGCCGATCACCGAGAACAATTTTCTCATCGGCCTGATGCGGGGCGACCCTGAGGCGCGCAACATTCTCCTGTTGCGGTCGCTCGCGGCGTTAGACTTGCCGATGCAACTCGCCGACGGCCGCGCGGCGACGATCAACATGGAAAAAGGCCCGTCTGGCGAGCGCGTCTTCGCTGACGCCATCGACGCCTGGGGAAAATAACTCTCAGCTTCGCTGCAACGCCGCCCGGGCTTCGTTCTTCACATGACGAGCGTCAGCTTTTTCGCCGCGCGCGTCACGCCCGTGTAGAGCCAGCGCGCCCGATGTTCGCGGAAGGCGAAGGACTCATCGAAAAGCGTCACGTCGTCCCATTGCGAACCCTGGGCCTTGTGGACGGTGAGCGCATAACCGAAATCGAATTCGTCCGAGTCCTTGCGAAGCGCATAAGGAATGTCGGTTTCCGCGCCGAACAGTTGCGGTACGACGGCCACGCGCTGAAATTTAGCGGCTTCGCCATCTTCGGGCGTCACCAGCATTCTCACCTTGCCGCGGCGCAGGGCGCCGGCGCTCTTTACTGTAAACAGCGCGCCGTTCAGAAGTCCCTTCTTGCGATTGTTGCGCAAGCAGACAAGCTTCTCGCCCGACTGCGGCAAGTCGCCTGTGAACCCGCGTAGCTGGCGAAGGCGTCCGTTATAGGCGCGCCGCGTTTTGTTCAGGCCGACGAGCACCTGATCGGCGCCGGTCACGAGCGCGGGATCGAGCGAATCGCGGCTAATGACGCGCGTATCGCCGAAAACGCCGCGCTCGACGCTCTCGCCTGCGCGGATCGCCATCGACAGGCGGATGATCGGATTGTCCGCCGCCTGCCGATGCACCTCTTTCAGCATCACGTCGGGCTCGGCGTCGGTGAAGAAGCCGCCGCCTTTCACCGGCGGCAATTGCGCCGGATCGCCGAGCACCAGCACCTTCTTGCCGAAGGAGAGAAGATCGCGGCCAAGTTCCTCGTCGACCATCGAGCATTCATCGACCACGATGAGTTTCGCACGCGCCGCGGCGCTGTCGTCGTTGAGAACGAAGGACGGCTCTTCGGTCTCTGGAGCGCATGACGAGCGCCGCCTTGCCGGTGAAGGCGGCGAAGGCGACGTCGCCCTCGACATGTTCGGCGAGATGCCGCGCGAGCGTCGATTTGCCCGTTCCGGCGTATCCGAAGAGCCGAAACACCTGCCGCGCGCCCGGCGTTTCAAGCCAGCGCGCGACGGCGGTCAACGCTTGATCCTGTTCGGGCGTCCAGATGGGCATGGCTACGGTGTCGGATCCAGGCGTCACGATGGCGGAGCCGACGCCGGCGAACAAGCGCCAATATGAATCTTGTCAGGCGCTGAAGCCCGCGATCAGCAGCGCGACGCCGAGCGCGAAGGAGACGAGCGCAAACACGGGATAGCGCTTTTCATAGGCCATTCGGGCGAAAATGTCGCGCACCGTTTGCGGCGGCAGAAACAGCGTCAGCAAACCGCTGATCAGCGTGATCCAGCCGACAAGCGAGACGAGCGCCGCGGCCGTGTCGCTCCAGATGTCATGGCCGATCACAATGGCGAGACCGATCGAGATGCGAATCATGCCGATGAAGGCGATGGCGACGGGCTCACGAGAAATGCGCTCGATCATCTGCAGCGCCACGTCCCTGCGCACCAGCATCCAGGCGGACGTGATCAGCGCGTAAGCGCCGATCAGCTTTGCGAGAAAAAGCGTCAGCGGCGTCATGAACGCCTCCCTGCCGAATCGCCCTTCACACCGCCGAGGAATGGCGGGCTGGCGCAGACTGCAGGTAGGCGTCAAAGGCGGCTGCGACAAGGCGAACGAAGGGCTTTCCGCGTTCGGTCACGGCGAGTCGCCGGCCCTGTACGTCGATGACGCCGTCGTCCGCAAGAGTCTCGAGTGACGCCTGCGCAGCGTCGAAGGCGTCTTCCGCAAAGCCGTGACGCGCAGCCACCGCGCCGTAATCAACATCGAAATCGCACATGAGGCGTTCGATCAGATCGGCGCGGGCGATATCCTCGCGCGTGAATGCGACGCCGCGCGTGGTTGCAAAACGTCCTGATTCGATCGCGCGTCGCCATCCCGCAAGATCGGTGGCGTTCCCGACATAGCCCTCCGGAAGCCGCCCGATGGACGAAACGCCAAACGGCAGCAGCGCGTCAGCGGCGTCGATCGTGTATCCTTGGAAATTGCGGCGCATGCGCCTTTCGCGCGCGGCGACCGCCAGCGGGTCCTCGGGACGCGCAAAATGATCGAGTCCGATCGCCTCGAATCCCGCGCCTTCAAGGGTCGCCCGCACGGCCGCCGCCTGCGCCAGACGCTCACCGGCCCCCGGCAGCGCCGCGGCGTCGATCAGCTTCTGGTGCGACTTGAACCAGGGCACATGCGCATAGCCGAAGACGGCGAGCCTTTGCGGCGCGAGCGACGCCGCGAGCGAGGCGGTGCGCGCGGCGTCTTCGATGCTCTGCCTGGGCAGGCCATACATCAGATCGAGATTGATGGCGGTAATGCCTGCGCCGTGCAGCAACTCCACGGCGCGCGCCACCGTTTCATAGGGCTGGATGCGGCCGGACGCCTCCTGCACATGCGCGTTCAAATCCTGCACGCCAAGCGAGGCTCGGGTAATTCCGGCGGCGGCAAGCGCCTCGACGAGATCGGCGTCAAGAATGCGCGGATCGAGTTCGATCGCGTGTTCAGTTTCGGCGGAAAGATCGAAATGATCGCGCAGAACTGCAACGATGGCGCTGAACCGCGAAGGGCCGAGAATGCCCGGGGTGCCGCCGCCCCAATGGATGCTCGCCACGCGCCGCGCGCGCGTCGCCGCTGAGGCGAGCGCAATTTCGCTCTTTAGCGTCTGCGCATAAGACTGGAGCGGCGCATCCTGGCGCACCGCCTTCGTGTGACAGCCGCAATAGGCGCAAATGGCTGTGCAAAATGGAACGTGGAAATAGAGCGAGAGCGACGCGGAAGGATCGAGGTTCGCGAGCCAGGCGCGCGCCTCGCCGTCGCCGATCGACTTGGAGAAATGAGGCGCCGTGGGATAGCTCGTGTAGCGCGGCGCGGATTTTTCGGCCAAGGCCAGGGACGCTGGGTCCATCCTACTGACTCCTTCGCCGCCGCGCGGCGCCGCTTAAATTGATAGCGCGCCACGGCCCGGCGCGCAAAAGCGACGACCTGCCGCACTTTGACGCGGGCGCGTTGTGAATCGGCTTGGACGCAGGCATGGAAAAAAGGCAAAGTGTGGCGATTTCACGCGGGCGGGAGCATGGCGCAAATGGCGATATTTTCTGGGCGACGACGGCAATTACTGGGGTTCTGCCTTGTCGCCGCCGCGAGCGTCTCGGCGCCGCTCGCGCATGCCGCCGGACCGACGGAGGCCTCTGGCCGCTACTCGATTCTCCGCGAGGGAGACAAGGATACGGGCTGCATGCTGACGCTGGATGCGCGCACGCGCGGCGGCGCCGGCTTGAAGGCGCAGCTTGCCCCGGCCTGCCGCGACAATGGCGTCGTAATATTTGATCCCATCGGCTGGGGGCTCGACAAGGGGCGGCTCGTGCTCACCGCCCGCAAGGGGCACAAGGCGCATTTTGAGAAGGGCGCCGACGGCGTGTGGCGGCGCGACGCCAAGGAAGGCAAGGCGCTCGGCCTGCGCCCCCTCTAACAAGCCTTAGCTCTTCATCCGCCAAACATTTCCGAAAAAGAAGCCTCCCGGATTTCTCCGGGAGGCTCTCCACCGTCGCCGCGCGAGAGGGGCGGGGTGCCGGCGACGGATCGTGTGGCGCGGCCGCCGGCTAATCGCAAACTCGTACCCGGCGATAGTCGACGATCTCGCCCCACGGACCAAGAACGGGCTTCCGGAGAAAATGACACTCTCCGTATCCGTAATAGGCATCGGCGTGGTCCGCCCAGGAGCCACGATAGGGTTCCGGCGCAAACCAGGCTTCCCGACCGTCATCATAGGGATCGTAGCCATGACCAAAGCTGTCGCTTTGGTGGCGGCCATGTCCAAAGCTCTCGCTTTGGTAGGGAGCGTGACCAAAGCTCTCGCTTTGGTAGGGAGCATGGTGTTCAGAGGAATCGTCGCCCAGATCCTGCGCGACAACCGGGGTAGCTGCGAGCGCCAGTGTGACAGCGAGGATGAGGATGAAAGGCTGGCGCGACATGCTCGGCTCCGGTCACTAGGGAGAACAGGCGCGGGAAGAAGATCGCCAAGATCGCCTGCCCATACGCACACTCTGACGCACTTCAGCTGAACCGGAAATGGCCGCGCCGTTCATCCGGCAGTCAGCTTGCACGGCGCGGCTGCAGAGATCTGCTGGCGTCTATGGCGCGACGCCGAAGCGTATCATTTTCGTCCAGGCTGACCATTTTCGTACCTGTGCCGTTTCAAAATCGAACACTTTTAGGCGTCTCGTCACCGGCGACGACAGTTAATTTTCCATGAAATCGCTGTGCGTCCAGTGTCCAGCGAAGGAACGGCTCAAGCGCCGCGCGTTAGCACGCAATCTGCAGAATAACGAGATATTGCGCCAAGTTGCGTCAAATTGGAACGTGCGGCGGCTGCTTGTCGATGCCTGAGATGCGCATTGAGAAGAGAGTCATTCGGCAATGTGACCTGCCGCACTGCTGAGCAATCAGTTTCCGACGCAAGTTGAGCGCAATCGGTCGGCCAAGCGGAAAGGAAAACTCCGCAGGCCCAAAACTGGGGATTAGTGCGCTGATGTCGATCGCGAATCCAAAAGAGATGCTGAAGCCATTCGTCGCGCGCGCCAATGGGGAAGACGTCGAACATGAATCGGCGTCGCATGAAGACGGCGCACGCGGCACGCTCACGCGCGAGGACATTGCGCTGGCGATCCATCGCCGGATCGAAGGCATGTCCCGCCGCGAAGCCAAGCGCCTGACCGACCTGGTGATCGAGGAAATGGCCGCGACTCTCGCGTCCGGCGAGTCGCTCAAGCTGCACGACTTCGGCTCGTTCATCGTGCGCACGAAACGCGAGCGCGCGGGCCGCAATCCGCGCACCGGCGCGACCATTAACGGCGAGATTCCTTTGGTGAAGGTCAAGAAGCGGGCCCGTGGCCGCGTCGCGCGGCAGAACGGCGGGGCCGAAGTGGTGAGAATCTTCGCCCCGTGAACTTCCGGTAGTCCGCGCTCCTCCCTGTGAGCGGACCTGGGGCCCGATCGTTTGCCGCTCGCCCCGGCGAACCTTCGGGCCTCTCTATTTAGGGCAAGGCCGCGCGATTGAGCTTGCCATTGGCGTTGCGCGGCAGCGCGTCGAGAAACATGACCGCGCGCGGACATTTGTAGGCGGCGAGATGCGCGCGGCAGTATTCGAGGATGGCCGCTTCGTCCCGCGCCGCGCCGTCGCGCGTCACAACATAGGCCTTGATGATCGTCGCGGTTGCGTCGCGCCCCGGCCGTTCCGCCGCCGCCGCTTCGACGACGCCGTTGATCTCGAGCAGCCTTTTCTCGACTTCCGCCGGCGAGACCCGGTAGCCTCCCGCATTCATGACTTCGTCGACGCGGCCGTGGCGCCACATGTAGCCGTCGGCGTCGAATTCGACGAGATCGCCAGAGACGAACCACTCGCCGCGAAACGCCTCCCGCTCCTCTTCTTCACGGTTCCAATAGCCGAGCATCATGCCCGGATCGTCCCGGCGCACGGCGAGGAGGCCTGTTTCACCTGGCCGAAGCGGAGTCTCGCCGCCCTCTTGCGGCAGCGCCGCGACCACCCTGCCCGGCTGCGGCCTGCCGGGCGAGTCCGGACGCACCGGCGCCGTCGGCCCGCTGGAGACGAAGGTCGAAATCTCGCTCATGCCGAACGCTTCGAAAATCTCTATGCCCGTACGGGCGCGCCAATCGGCGAGCAGGCTCGACGGCAGCGCCGCGCCTGCCGAGAGCGCATGGCGCAGGCTCGATAGATTGGCGCTCTCCGGCGCGCCATATTTGAGGATCTGCCGAAAGACGCCTGGCACAGCGGCGAAGATCGTCGCGCGATAGGTTTCGATGAGACGCGGCCATACCGCAGGATCTGGATGCCCGTTGTAAAGCACCGCGCTGGCTCCGGCCGACAGTGGATCGACGACGCCAACGCCAAGCGTATAGGTCCAGTTGATAGCGCCGGCGTGCAACATCACGTCGCCGGGACCAAGCCCCGTCCAATGCTCTCGCATCGGCCGTCGGCCCCAAGCGGCGCGATGCGCATGCACCACGCCTTTCGGCCGGCTCGTCGTGCCTGAGGTGTAAACGAGATAAGCGGGATCGTCGGCGCCGGTGTCGACATAGTCCGGGATGGGCGCGCTTTCGGCGAGCCGCGCCAGATCAGCGCCGCGCAAGATGTGAAAGTCTCCGCCATGCGGCTCGTTCTCGAAGGATGCGCCCAACGCGAGCGCGGACGCGCCGCAATCGCGCGCCATGAACTCTGCTTCCTCGAAGGTGAGTTGAGAGGACGCGAGCAGCGCCACATAGCCGGCGGCGATCGCCGCGAAATAGGCGAGCGCGGCGTTGGCCTCATTGCCCATCCGGATCATGACGCGCGCGCCTGCCGGAAGGCCGAGGGAGCGCAAACCGGCGGCCAGACGCCGCACCTTCAGATCGAGCTCAGCGTGGGTCCACCGCTGCGCGCCGGCGTCGCCGACGACGGTGAGCGCCGTCGTGTCGGGCCGCAGCCGCGCATTTTCGGCGAGGCAATAGCGCGCGAGATTGAAGCGGGCCGGAACGAGGTCGAGCATGAGAGAAATCTTCGCTGTCACACGGCCTTCTGGCATTCGGCGCCAGCTTGGGCAAGAGCGCGCCGTCATTTGACAGATGTCGAGTCGAATGGCCACGCAATTGGATCGCAGCGGCATCGTGTCGATTTGAGATTGACGCGCGCCAAGTCGATATGCTCGGCTTTGGCATGACCCGTTATGTCGCGCTGTTACGCGCCGTGAATGTCGGGGGAACCAGCAAACTCGCCATGACCGAACTCAAGGCGATGTGCGTCGACGCTGGTTTCGATCATGTCCAAACTTATATCGCGAGCGGAAACGTCGTCTTTGAAAGCAAAGCCTCTTTAAGACGCGTAAAGTCGGAGCTGGAAGCGAGACTGCTCGCCTCTGCCGGAAAACCCGTCGTGGTTTTTGTGCGCACCGCCAATGAAATGCAGGCGGTTCTCAACGGAAATCCCTTCCCGGAAAAGCCCGCCAATTTCACCGTGGCGATTTTTCTCGATGCCCCGCCGCCGCCCGACGCGCTAGATCGCGCCACAGGCAAAGCAGACGAGGAAATGCGTTTGGGATCGCGCGAGATTTATGTTCACTACGGCGCAGGGATGGGCCGCTCGAAACTCAAAATTCCCGCTGCGATGCATGGCACGGCTCGCAATATGCGCACGATCGCAAAACTCGTCGACATGACGCTCGAAATTTGAGATGGCGCGCCGAGGCGGAGGCAAAGGCGAACGCAGGGTTATTTGTTACCTGCACGCGCCGCACGCGCGGATTGTCCGAACCGCCGACGGAACGCGCGGCTGAAATGCGAGAGATCGCTGAACCCCCAGCGGTAGGCGATCTCGCCGATCGGCGCGCAAACGTCGGCGCAGAGGTCGCGGCGACAATTCTCGAGACGCCTCGCCCACACATAGCGCATCAGCGATAGTCCCTCGGCTTCGAACAGCGCATTGAGATAGCGCGACGAGAGACCCAGCGCCTGAGCCGCCATCGCCGGATCAAGCCGCGGATCGCCGAGGCGGCTCTCGATGAACCGCTTCACCCGGCGCAGCGTGGCGTCGCGACCGCGGGCGGTCGCGGGAATTTGTTGCGAATCGGCGACGGAAAGGGCGATGAGGTCGGCGCAATGGTCCGTCGCCGCCGCAAACGACTCATCGGCGATTTCGGCGGCATTCGCGGCGATTGAACGGATATGCGCGGCGGCGATCGCGCCAAGTCCGCGCGCGCCGGCGATCGGTGCGGCCAAGCGACGGTCGATATTGGGCAAACGCATTCGCATGGCGGTGCGCGGCAGAGATACGATCAGTTTCGAGAATGAGCCAGGACAATAGATTTTGTGCGGCCGGGTGGCGTCGTAGATCGTCAAGTCGCCAGGACGCAACGCCGCTCGGCGCTCGCCTTGCTCAAGAAAATATTCGCCCGAGAGCAGCACAACGGCGAGATACACGTCGTGACTGTCGGGCAACGAAGGCCGCTTCGGTCTTTCGATGAGGATGGCGTTTGAGCGGATCGCCGAGATTCGCACGTCACTTTCGCCATAGATCGTCGTTTCATTGAACAGCGGCTGCGTCGGCAGGGCGTCGGCGTCTGCGCGGGCGTATTCGCGTCCGATCACCTCGCAGAGCCACTCACGGCGCTGGGCATGCGGCACGGCTTCGGTCGAAAGGAATTGCGCTTTCGTCATCGACACCCTCCTCACGCCCGGCAGATCCGTTTCAGACAAGTTTTTCAGCCGTCCCGGTCAAGCGCTTTCCTGCTGAACGCGGCATGTATCGAGCTTCCGGCGATCGGCCGAGAAGAACCGAGGATGTCGTGATGACGGACAACGCGCGATCGGCCGAGACCACAAACATTATCCTATTGAGGGGCGCCGCCCTATGGATTCTCGTCGCGCTCGTTCTGGCGTGGTGTCTCGTGTCGCTCAAAATGGAAGCGCCGCTCATGCTGGCGATTTTCCCGGGGAAATTTTCACGCATCTTGCAGGCGCATATCGATTTTCTGCTGATGAGCGCGCTCTTGCTGGGCTTCTACGGAACGCGCATTCCCTTGGTCTGGCCCGTGCGCTGGGCGATGGTGATCGGCGCATTCACCAATTCGAGCCTGTTTATCTTGCAGGCGGCGTTTCCAATCCTCGACGGCCCGCCGGCCGAAGGATGGGGCCCGGCTCTATTCGGCGTCTATCTTAAGGCGAGCATCGTGACGACGACGCTCGGCTTCGCCGGCGCTTGCCTCACCGTCCTGCGCATCAGTTTCCGTCCGAACCCTCGTGACCCATAGATCCACTGACGTAGCTTCGCGGAACATCTAGTCGAACAGGCTCGAGACGCTTTCCTCCCGCGCCGTCCGCGCGATCGCCTCGCCGATCAGATGGCCGATCGGAATGACGCGGATGTTGGGGGCGGATTCGACCGCGGCCGTCGCGCGGATCGTGTCGGTGACGACAAGCTGCTTCAGCTTTGAGTTGGCGATGCGCTCCGCCGCCGCGCCCGACAGCACGCCATGGGTAATGAAGGCGTAGACGGAGCCGGCGCCCGCCGCGAGCAGGGCTTCGGCGGCGTTGCACAGGGTTCCGCCCGAATCGACGATATCGTCGATGAGGATGCAATTGTGGCCGTTCACGTCGCCGATGATGTTCATGACCTCGGAGTCGCCGGCGCGCTCGCGGCGCTTGTCGACGATGGCGAGCGGCGCGTCGATGCGCTTCGCCAGCGCCCGCGCGCGCACCACGCCGCCGACGTCCGGCGACACGACCATGACATTCTTGAGCTCAAGGTGGGACTTAATGTCCGCCACAATGACCGGCGCGGCGAAGAGATTGTCCGTTGGAATATCAAAGAAGCCCTGAACCTGGCCGGCGTGTAGATCCACGGTCAGAACGCGGTCCGCGCCCGCCCGCGTGATCAGATTGCTGACAAGCTTGGCCGAGATCGGCGTGCGGGGTCCCTGTTTGCGGTCCTGTCGGGCGTAGCCGAAATAGGGAATGACCGCCGTGATGCGACGCGCCGAGGCGCGGCGCAGCGCGTCGATCATGATCAGGAGCTCCATCAGGTGATCGTTGGCCGGGGCGGATGTGGACTGGATCACGAACGTGTCCTGCCCGCGCACATTCTCCAGGATTTCCACCCAGATTTCCTGGTCGGCGAAGCGGCGAACCTGGGCGCGACAGAGCTGAACGCCCAGGTGGGCGGCGATCGCCTCCGCCAGCGGCCTGTTGGAGTTGCCCGCCAGGAGTTTCATCGCCGCCATTTAAATCCATCCCCGCGCCTTAAACGCCGCGGCGTCATAGCAGCGATGGCGGCTGCGAACAATATGACGCAGGAATGTCGGATCTGCGAAAAACTTCGACAGGATTGCCTCTTGGACGGGTAATGCTCTAAATGGTGACAGCGGCCTCACCGATGCGCGGCAGGCCGAGGCTTTTGCGCCTTCACCCTTCTCGCCCCACTTTCCGTATAAAAACAGGCGTCGCTTCCGAAAATGACGAATAGCGTATCGGATCATGCGCCGCAGCCTTCCTCGCCGCGCGAGACGCGCGTCGTCGTCGCCATGTCGGGCGGCGTCGACTCCAGCGTCGTCGCCGCTCTGCTGCAGGAGCAGGGCTACGACGTCGTGGGCGTCACGATGCAGCTTTATGATCACGGGGAAGCCACGCACCGCAAGGGCGCCTGCTGCGCGGGGCGCGACATCCACGATGCGCGAAATGTTGCGGCGCGACTGGGCATTCCGCACTTCGTTCTCGATTACGAGAGCAAGTTTCGCGAGAAGGTGATTGACGAATTCGCCGCGAGCTACGCCAGCGGCGAAACTCCCGTGCCCTGCGTCGCCTGCAACCAGTTCATCAAATTCGCCGATCTCATGGAGACGGCGAAGGACCTCGGCGCGCACGCGCTCGCGACCGGCCATTACATTTCCGCCCGCGACGACGGACGCGGCGGCCGTGCGCTCTACCGCGCCAAGGATGCGGCGCGCGACCAGAGCTATTTCCTTTTCGCGACGACCCGCGAGCAGCTGCGGATGCTGCGCTTTCCGCTGGGCGACTATACGAAGGCCGAAGTTCGCGACATGGCCCGCCGCTTCGGACTCGAGGTCGCCGATAAGCCGGACAGCCAAGACATCTGCTTCGTGCCGACAGGGCGCTATACAGACGTCGTCGAGAAGCTTGCGCCAGCTTCGGTGGTGCCCGGCGAGATCGTGCACCTCGACGGCCGTGTGCTGGGACGCCACGCCGGCGTCATCCACTACACCATCGGGCAGCGCCGCGGGCTGGGGCTGGGCGCAAAAGTCGCCGGCCGCGACGCGGAGCCGCTTTACGTCTTGCGTCTTGACGCCGCGAAGGCTCAGGTCGTGGTCGGCCCTCGCGAAGCGCTGGACACTCGCGCGGTGCAGCTACGCGACGTGAACTGGATTGGCGACGGCGCGCTCTCTTCCCTGCCGCCCGAGGGCCTCGACATCATGGCGCGCGTGCGTTCGACGCGGCCGCCAGTCCCCGCGCGATTGATCCCGGGCGGGGAAGGCGGCGCTATGGTCGTCTTCGCGGCAAGCGAATTCGGCGTCTCGCCTGGGCAGGCGTGCGTCTTCTACGACGCAGACGAAAATGAAGCGCGCGTGCTCGGCGGCGGATTTATCGCCGGGATCGAGCCTGCAGCGATGACGATGGCATTAAAGGCGCCGCCGCTGCGCGCCGCAGAAGTGCGAAGGGCGCCTCGATGAGCGAAGCAAGGAATTTTTTGCCCGAAGTCGAAACGCTCGACAACAGTAATGTCGAGGCCGCCTATGCGCGCTGGGCGCCGATATATGATCTGACGTTCGACATTCTGTTGAAGCCAGGCCGTCGCGCCGCCGCCGCGGCCGCGTCCAATACGCGCGGACCGATCCTCGACGTCGGCGTCGGCACGGGACTCGAACTGCCGATGTTTTCGTCCAATGCGCAGGTCATCGGCGTCGATCTGTCGGAGCCGATGCTGCGCCGCGCGGCGCAGCGCGTGCGCCGTGAGCGTCTCGGCAATGTCGCCGGCCTCGTGAAAATGGATGCGACGCGCATGGCGTTCTCCGACGCGAGCTTCGCCTGCGTCGTCGCGCCTTACGTCCTGACGGTCGTGCCGGAGCCACAAGCCATGCTCGACGAACTGGCGCGCGTGCTGCGCCCGGGCGGCGAGATCGTGCTCGTCAATCATGTGAGCGGCAAGGACGACGCCATCGCGCTGTTCGAGGCGTGGCTCGACCGCCACATGGCCCCCAAGCTCGGCTGGCGTCCGCAATTTCCCTGGTCGATCATCGGCGACTGGATCGATCAGAACCCGCAAATGAAGCTCGTCGAACGTCGCCCGCTGGCGCCCTTCGGTCTGTTTACGCTGACGCGGATCGAGCGTCTCCCAGTAGAGAGAAAAGAACGCGAAAGGCCCGCGCCAAAGGAGTTGGCGCTCGCCTAGGGCGTTTCCCGATCACATGGACTCATGTGATCGAAAAGAAATCGCTCAAATCAAAATGCTGGAGCAGGTTCTGATCGAAAAAGCCCGTCAACTTTCTCGGAACCTGCTCTGGCGAAACTCGCAGACGCCACTGGCGCCCGGCCGCGCATAGCGCTACATTCATTGGGCGGCGCTGCGGGGTGCGTGCAGGACTATTATTCCCCGGGGCCTTATCGATCCTTATGGGAGCTGTCCCTGGCCTCGCCCGTGGGCTTGGTCATATGGCGCCCACCTACGTTGTAGGTTCCCGGGATCGATGTCCCACGGCTCTTGTGGCCCGCACTCTTCTTCCCTGTTATTGCTCTCGCATGAGCGATTTGAAAGCCGAGCTGCGGCGCCGTTCCCTGGCGCGCCGCGATCTCATCGCGCCGCACGAAGCGCATGAGGCCGCCGCTTCCGTCGCGCGCCGGGGCGTCGCGCTCGTCGCCGGCATTGCGCGCGATGCGAAACTGAGCGCCCCGCCCGTCGTTTCCGTCTATTGGCCGATCCGCAGCGAGCTGAACACGCGTCCGCTCATCGACGCCCTCACAGCCGCAGGTTTTTGCGTGACGCTGCCGGTCATGCACAAGGTGCGTCATCCCTTGGTCTTTCGCGCCTTCGCGCCCGGCGACGACCTCGTCAAAGGGCCGTTCGGCCTATCGGAGCCTTCGGACGACAAGCCTGCATACGAGCCCGATATTGTGTTTTCGCCGCTCGCCGCCTTCGATCGGCGCGGTTTTCGGCTCGGCTATGGCGGCGGCATCTATGACGCCACGCTCTCTACCCTTCGCGCCAAGAAGCCGGTCATCGCCGTCGGCGTCGCCTATTCCTGCCAGGAAGCCGACGTCGTGCCGATCGAACCGCATGACCAGCGGCTCGACGCCCTCATGACCGAGCAGGAGACGCTGCGGTTCGCAACCGCCGCCGCCTAGAGCGCGGAACCAATTAGAACGCAGCACGTTAACGTGCTGATGCGGACTATTTAAATTTCTTTTTCGGAGAGTTTGAGATGAAGGCTTGCTCTACAGCGGCCGCCCTCACGGCGGCCCTCTTGTTTTTTCCGGCCAGCGCGCAGGCGACCTGCCGGATTTTCCAGCATCGAGACTATGGCGGCTCCGGCTACACGCTCCACAATTTCGAGCGGATGAAGATGGTGCGCGGCGAAAGTCTCGGATGCACGACGAACGGCCACGGCGGCGGGTGCGAAAGCACGATCTACAATCCGTCGTGGAACGATCATGTTTCATCGTTCCGCGTGAAGGACGGCTGCACGCTCACATTATGGCAGCACGTCAATCAGGGCGGCTCGAGATTTCGCTCAAACAGAAGCTACCGTTACGTCGGCGACCGCTGGAACGATCAGGCGTCCGAAGCGCTCTGCATGTGCTGAATTCGGCGCGGAGTCGATCATAGGCGTCTCGGCGGTTCGACAAGAGCCGCCGAGAATTCACGCTATCTCCCTCACCTCATCGCGTCGGCGCTGACGGCAGATTGACGAGCTGACCGGCGCGCAGCTTTTTCGACTTTAGATCGGGATTGCGCTCGGCGATCTCGCGCCATTTGCTGGTTGCGCCATAGAGCCGCCTGGCGATGGATTTAAACGTGTCCCCCGCGCGCGCCGTATAAACTCCAGGGTCCTTCGCCGCGGTCGGCGGGGGCTCGACGGGCGCATTTCCGGCCACTTGCGGGGCGGCTTCAGCCGGTTCGCTTTCTTGGCTCCCTGTCTTCGGCTCTGCATTGGTCGCAGACGGATTCGCCTCCGGGGCGGGCTCCTCGCTGTTCGTCGTCTCGCCGATCGCGGCGGTCTGCTCGATTTCCGACTGCTGCTGCTGCGCCGAGTCTGGCTCCGACGCCTCATGCGCCGCTTGCGGCCCCGCGACGAGCAGAAAGGCGACGGCGAAGCCCGCGATCGCCAGGGAAGCTTCTGCGAGACCGCGACGGCGTTTTGGCGTGAAGAGCGGCGGCCGCTCGCGATCGTTGGCTCCAACAGACGGCGCGAGCTCCTGCGCTTCCCGGCCGCGCAGCCAGATGAGCGCCTCGAATATGAAATACAGGAACAGCGCCGCCGTCACCGGCGGCTTTCGGAATGAGTCCGGCGCAAACATGTAGGCGACGACGCCGAGCTGGATCAGCGCCGAAAGCCAGGGCAGCCCAATCGCGCCAAGCATCATGCGCCGACGCGCCGCAATGCCAGCCGCGAGAAGGAAAAAAACGAGGTAGACCCAAAGCAGGGCGCCTTGTCCGTAGAACGTCCAGCCGAAGGCGGTCGCGCCCAGCAGATAAAACAGCCCTAGGGCGGCTGCGGCATAGGCGGCATGAAGCAGCCGCTGCGGACCCAAAATCCGACTGAGATGAAAAAGCAGCGCCGCCGCAAGCACCGCCATAAAGACCACGGCCACGTAGGCGGATGAAATATTGGAGTTCATGTAACCGCGCTCCTCAGGGGTCGGTTTTGAATTCAATGCGCTGCGGATGTGACAGTTTCTTGAGAGCAAGCCGCCCTCCGTGAATCATTCCGATTTTTCCGATACGCCCGCGCTATCGAAGGTGGCCATGTCGCTGTGACACGCAAGCGCCGCTTTGATCAGGCCGATAGCCAGCGCCGCGCCCGAGCCTTCGCCCAGCCGCATGTCGAGATCGAGCAGCGGGCGCTTGCCAAGCCGCGTCAGAATGTCGCGATGCGCCCCCTCCGCTGAAACGTGGCCCGCTATGCAATGGGCGATCGACTCGGGCGCGATCGCATGGAGCAGCGCCGCGGCGGCGCAGGCGACATAGCCGTCCAGCACCACGGGAATGCGGTTGAGACGCGCGGCGGCGATTGCGCCCATCATCGCCGCGATCTCCCGCCCGCCAAGCCGGCGCAGGATTTCCAAAGGATCGGCGAGATGCGGCGCATGCAGCGTCAGCGCGGCGCCGATCGCGGCGTTCTTGCGCGAAAGCCCGGCGTCGTCTACGCCCGTGCCGCGTCCGGTCCAGCGCGAGGCCGGACCGCCGAAAAGCGCCGCATAGATCGCCGCCGCGCTCGTCGTATTGCCAATGCCCATCTCGCCTGGGGCAAGGAGATCGATATCGCCCTGGATCGCCTCCATCCCATAGGCGAAGGTCGCCGCCGCTTCGCGCTCGTCCATGGCCGGCGCCACAGTAAAGTCGGCCGTCGGCCGTTCGAGCGCCAGCTCATAGACCTTCAGGCCGACGCCATAGGACTTGCAGATCTGATTGATCGCCGCGCCGCCGGCGAGAAAATTCGCCACCATCTGCTGCGTGACGCTCGCCGGGAAAGCCGAAACGCCCTGCGCCACGACGCCGTGATTGGCGGCGAAAACGGCGACGAGCGGGCGCTCGATCGAGGGCTCCGCCCTGCCCTGCCAGGCTGCGAGCCATTCGACGATCTCTTCCAGACGACCGAGCGCGCCGGGCGGTTTGGTGAGCCGGCCGTCGCGCGCACGGACCACCTCCGCGGCTTGCAGATCGGGGCCGGGCAGAGCCGCCAGCAGGATACGGATTTCTTCGAAGGGATGAACGGCATGAGACATGCCGCCGGCTTTACCGGGTCGCGGCGACATTGGCGAGCGCTTCAGCGTGGCTTCGCAGTGCCGCTACGCTTCCCGCAACGACGGCTGGGCCCGCACGGCCTCGAAGGCTGCGAGGGCGCGCTCCCGCGCCTCGGCATGGTCAACGATCGGATGGGGATAGGTGACGCCAAGCACGACGCCGGCCGCGCGCAAGACGTCGTCTGGCGCCGCCCATGGACGATGGATGTAGCGGACGTCGAGCCCCGCGAGCTCCGGCACGTAACGGCGCACATAAGCGCCGTCCGGATCAAATTTTTCGCCCTGAAGCGAGGGATTGAAGATGCGGAAGTAAGGCGCGGCGTCAGCGCCGCAGCCCGCCACCCACTGCCAATTGGCGCTGTTGTTGGCGAGATCGGCGTCGACCAGCGTGTCCCAGAACCAGCGCTCCCCCTTCCGCCAGTCAATGAGCAGGTGCTTGATCAGGAAGCTTGCCGAAACCAGACGCGCGCGATTGTGCATCCAGCCCGTGATCCACAATTCGCGCATCGCCGCGTCGACGAGCGGATAGCCGGTCTGACCGTTCCTCCAAGCGTCGAGCGAGGTCTCGTCGTCGCGATAGGGAAAGCGCTCGAAGGTCCCGTCCAAAGGGCGGTCCGGCAGGTCCGAGTTGGAGATCAGCAAGTGATGGCAGAACTCCCGCCAGCCAAGTTCCCTCAGATAGGCTTCGCCGCCGATGCTCCCAGGCTCGCTGATCGCGTGCCAGACTTCGCGCGGCGACAATTCACCAAAGTGCAGATGCGGGGAAAGCCTGGAGACGCCGACGCGGCCCATGAAGTCGCGTTCAACCTTGTAGTCGACGACATGGTGGCGCGCGAAATCTGCAAGCTCGGCGCGCGCGGCCGTCTCGCCGACGAGCCAGACCTTGCGCATGCCGATCGCCCAATCGGGGTTCTGGGGCAGCAGCCGCCACGCGTCGAGATCGTCGCTGTCTGGCGGAAGCGGCGCGGCGTGCAGGATTTCGGGCGCCGGAAGGGGCCGCTCCGGCGGCGGCGCCGCAAGGCAGGCCCGCCAAAAAGGCGTGAACATGCGGAAGCTCTCGCCCTGTTTGGTGCGAAGCGTCTCCGGCTCAAAGAGCACCGACTCATGGAAACAATGGGCTTCTACTGCATCGTCGGCCAGCTGCGCCTCGAGTTCGGCGTCTCGCCGGATCGCCCAAGGCTCGTAAAGCTTGTTCCAGAAGACGGCGCCGGCGCCGGTTTCGGCGATGATCTGCTCAAAGACGTAGGGAGCGCGCCCGCGGCGCAGTGTCAGCGTCAGGCCCCTGCCGGCGAGGCTCTCGGACAGCGCTCTGAGAGAATGGTGCAGCCACCAGCGCGCCGCGGCGCCAGTGCGCCATTCTCCGGGGCTTTCATCGTCCAGGATGTAAAGGGCGACGAGCGGCGCTCCCGATCGTGCGGCCGCCAAAAGCGCCGGATTGTCAGAGATGCGCAAATCATTGCGAAACCAGACGATCGCCGGCGCATTCATATCGCGAGAACCCCGTTCGACATTCCGAAAGGTCACGCCCCGATCCTCTCGCTGCGTCGAAGGATCGGGACTAAGTCGTAACCTCGCCGGCCGCCAAGGGTTCCCCCGTCCGCGCTTTCAGGACGTCAATCTCGTCGCGCCAGCCGCCTAATGGAGGCGTTTGGCGTGTTTGAACCCATAAAAGACGTAGATGGCGACGCCGATGACGGTCCAGATCAGCAGCCGGAGCCAGGTGTCGAGCGGAAGCGCGACCATCAGCGCGAAACAGGACAAAATGCCGGCGACCGGCAACCATGGGATCCCCGGAGCGCGAAACGGGCGCCGGATTTCCGGGTGCATTCGACGCAGGCGCAGCACCGCCAAGCAGACGAGCGCGAAAGCCGCCAGCGTCCCGATGCTCACCATTTCGCCGAGTATATCGAGCGGCAACAGACCCGCCGCGAGCGCCACGACCACGCCGACGAGGATCTGGCTGACGGCGGGCGTGCGAAAAGTCGGGTGCAGTCTCGCGAAGATCGGCGGCAACAGGCCGTCATGCGCCATCGCGAAGAAAATACGCGTCTGCCCGTAGAGCAGCACCAGAATCGCCGTCGTCAGTCCGGCCAGCGCGCCGAGCTTCACCGCCCAGGCGAGCCACGAGACGCCGGTGCGATCCATGACCAGCGCCATCGGGTCCGGAACGCCCAGCTCCTTGTAGTTGACGACGCCGGTCGCCACGGCCGCCACGGCGATGTAGAGAATCGTGCAGATGATGAGCGAGCCGACAATGCCGATCGGCACGTCCCGTTGTGGATTATGCGCCTCCTGCGCAGCAGTCGAGACGGAGTCGAATCCGATATAGGCGAAGAACACCACCGAAGCGCCGCGCACGACGCCGCTCCAGCCGTACGTGCCGAACTCGCCGGCGTTCTCCGGAATGAGCGGCGACCAATTGGCTTGGTCGATATGCGCAGCGCCAAAAACAATCACCATCAGCACGACAGTGACCTTGATGGCGACGATGACGTTATTGAACAGCGTCGACTCGGACGTGCCGCGCACGAGCAGCGCGGTGAGCAGCAGGACGATTCCGGCGGCGGGAACGTTAAACAACCCATGCACGGCGCCGGGCGGCGCCCCGTGCGCGGTGGGATCCGCGAAATAGGCAGTCGTCAGTTCGGGCGGCACATGAACGCCAAACCCTTGCATCACGCGGTTGAAGTAGCCGGCCCAGCCGACGGCGACGGTCGCCGCGCCGGCTGCGTATTCGAGCACCAGATTCCACCCGATGATCCAGGCGAAAATTTCGCCGAGCGTCACATAAGTGTAAGTGTAGGTGCTCCCGGAGACAGGAATGAGCGACGCAAGCTCCGCATAGCAGAGCGCGACAAAGGCGCAGGCGAGCCCCGACAGCATGAAGGAGATCATGACGCCGGGCCCGGCGTAATTCGCCGCCGCCGTGCCGGTCAGCACGAAGATGCCGGCGCCGATAATTCCGCCGACGCCAAGCGACATCAGCGACGCCCAGCCCATCGCGCGCTTGAGGCCGTCTCCTTCGGCGGCGTGATCGGCGATGATCTTGTGGACGGATTTGCGGTTCAGATAGCTTTTGCTGGCGCCCTCGAACAAGCGTCCCCCTTTCGAATTCGCGACGTGGCGAGCGCGCCGCGCCTTCGGCGGCGCCGATTATCGTTGCGGCGCCAAAACATACAAGCGGAAAGACTGCGAGAAGCGGCGCGCAATCGCGGCGCGCGTCAATTCGCGTTCCAGATCCATGACTTCGCGCTCATCTGCGCAACGCGGCGCGGTCCGTCCGGCTTGCCTTGCAGCAGCCTTTGCTATAGCACGACGCGAGCGCGGCGTCGGCCGCCTGTTAAGGGGTCGAGCTCGAGAATGACGTCATGAGCCAGAAGCCCATCAATTATCTGCGCCTGTCGACGCTCGTCGCCGTGGCGATCTTGGTTGGCACCGAGCTGGTCGGCGCATCCTGGGCCGCGGGCTGGGCGCTGGGCGGGCTTTTTCAGCTTGATCCCCTCATCAGCCGCGCGCTCGAAATCATCTTCTCCCTCGCCGGCCTGATCGGACTCTATTTCTTCATGCGGACCGCCATCCGCAATGAGCCGATTCGCGGCTAATTAGGGTCTCGCGCCTTAATGTCTCGCGCCCCCCGAAAGGCTCGCGGCGGCAGTAGCCCCAGGCGCGCATCTCCCAAACTTCGCAACAAGGACGCCGAGATGGTCGAGAAGCAAGATCGCCGCTCGTTTATCAAAGCGGCGGCGGCGACGAGCGCCATGGGCGCCGTCGGCGCGCCTCGCAGCGAGGCGGCGACGAGCGTCTCCAATCTTCGGCTCGGCGAAGCGCGGCCATTCTCCTTCGAGACGCTCAAGCAGACGGCGCAGCGCCTCATCAAACAGCCTTACCGCAAGCCGAATATCCCTGCCCCCGAGATCACCTCGCAGATCGACTACGAGAAGTGGGGACAGATCACCTACAACACCGATCACGCGCTTTTCGCCGACACCAAGGAGCGCTTCCCCGTAGAGTTCTTCCACCTTGGGATGTTCTTCAAGAAGGCCGTGCGCATGAATGTCGTGGAAAACGGCGAGGCGCGCGAGGTTCTTTACGATACGAGCTACTTCAATATGCCGGCGGATTCGATCGCCCGCCAATTGCCGCCCGGCGCCGGCTTCGCGGGATTTCGCATTCAGGAGGCCAAGGACGGCGCGCTCGACTGGAAGAAGAACGACTGGGTGGCGTTTCTCGGCGCGTCATATTTCCGCGCGATCGGCGAATTGCGGCAATATGGCATGTCGGCGCGCGGCGTCGCGCTCGATACCTGGCAAGCAGGATCGAACGAAGAATTCCCTGATTTCACTGAAATTTACATCGGCCCGGAGACCGCCGACGGCGTCGTCCTGCATGCGCTGCTTGAAGGCCCCTCGATCGTCGGCGCCTATCGCTTCCTGATGACGCGCGGCAAGGGCGTCGTCATGGACATCGACTGCTCGCTGGCGCCCCTCACCTCGATGTTCTGGTTCTCGGAGACCGCAAAGCCGACGGCCATCGATTGGCGGCCTGAAGTGCATGATTCCGACGGGTTGAGCATGTGGACCGGCGCGGGCGAGCGCTTGTGGCGGCCATTGAACAATCCGAATCGGGTCATGGCGTCGGCGTTTGGCGACAAGAATCCTAAGGGCTTCGGCCTGATGCAGCGCGACCGCAATTACGATCACTATCTCGACAACGTGTTCTACGATCGCCGCCCGAGCGTGTGGATCGAGCCCAAGGGCGATTGGGGCAAGGGCGCGATTCAACTCATCGAAATCCCGACGGATGACGAGATCCACGACAATATCGTCGTCATCTGGGCGCCCGAGAAGCCGGCCGTTCCCGGCGCCTCCTTCGAATATTCCTACCGGCTGCATTGGCTTGCGGACGAGCCCTATCCGACCAAGCTCGCGCGCTGCGTCGCGACGAGGCTCGGCAACGGCGGCCAGCCCGGCAGGCCGCGGCCCAAGGGCGTGCGCAAATTCATGGTGGAGTTCCTGGGCGAGCCCCTCGCCAAGCTCCCCTTTGGGGTGAAGCCCGAACCGGTGTTATGGGCTTCGCGCGGAACATTCTCCTACGTGTTCACCGAAGCGGTTTTTGACAATGTGCCGGGCCATTGGCGGGCGCAATTCGACCTGACCGTGGAAGGCTCTGAGCCTGTGGAGATGCGCCTGTTCCTCAAGAACGGCGATGAGGTGCTTTCGGAAAATTGGCTGTATCAATATCACCCGCTCTAACGGGGGCGATTGACACTCCCGCCGTCTTCGGGCCAAGACTTCGGTGAGTTGCTAAGAGGCATATACGGAAAGGCTTCCTCGCCTCGTTCGCAGCGCCTCTAAGGCTGCGGACGTTCATTCGCGAATGCGCCAGGAAATTGGAAAATGACGAAGCGAATTACCAAGTGTCGCGTTAGCGGCTCCACCAATCTCGTCTCGGTTCTGGCGCTCGGCGACCAGGCGCTCACGGGCGTTTTTCCGAGCTCCCGCGAGACGCCTGTCACGGTCGGCCCTCTGGAACTCGTCTGGTGCCCTGATTCAGGCCTTCTGCAGCTCGCGCACAGCTATGAAGCAAGCGAGATGTATGGCGAGAACTACGGGTATCGCTCAGGCCTCAATCAGTCGATGGTGCGACACCTGACCCAGAAGATCGCCCATCTCGAGCGATTCGCCGATCTCAAGCCCGGCGACGCGGTGCTCGACATCGGCTCAAACGACGCGACGTCTCTCAAGGCCTATACGACGTCGAGCTTGACGCGCATCGGCATCGATCCCACCGGCGCCAAGTTCCGACAATATTATCCAGACGATATCAAGCTTGCGCCGGAGTTCTTCTCTTCGCAGGCGTTTGAAAAGCTCTCGCCGAAGCGGGCGAAGATCGTCACGTCGATCGCGATGTTCTACGATCTCGACGATCCCGTCTGGTTCGCCCGCGAAGTCGCAAAGGCGCTTGCGCCCGACGGAGTATGGCATTTCGAGCAGAGCTATATGCCGTCGATGCTGCGGCTCACCTCCTACGACACGATCTGCCACGAACACATCGAATATTACTCGCTGGGGGTCATCGAGAAAATTCTCGATGCGGCCGATCTTGAGATTCTCGACGTGCAGATGAATGCGGTCAACGGCGGCAGTTTCGCCGTCACCGCCGGCCACAAGAACGCGCAGCGCAAGCGCAATCTCGCGGTGATCGACTGGCTGTTGGCGCAAGAGGAGCGGATGGGGCTGAACACGCCTCGCCCCTACCGCGATTTCGAAGATCGCGTATTCCGCCATCGCGAGGACCTGCGCCGCTTGCTGCGCGCGCTCAAGGACGACAACAAGCGCATCCTCGGCTACGGCGCCTCGACCAAGGGCAACGTGGTGCTGCAATTCTGCGACATCGGCCCTGACCTCGTCGAGGCGATCGCCGAAGTCAATCCAGACAAATTCGGATGCTTCACGCCCGGCTCACATATCCCGATCGTCTCGGAAGCCGAGGCGCGGGCCATGAAGCCGGATTATTTCCTCGTGCTGCCCTGGCATTTCAAGGACGGGATATTGGCGCGGGAGCAGGAATATCTCGCCAGCGGCGGCAAGATGATCTTCCCCTTTCCGGAGATCGAGATCGTCTGATCAACTCAACGCACCCATTTTGGAGTTGAAGCAATGCTAGCGGGCCTCATTGTCTCACACAAAGGCGAACATTGCGGCGTCTATCAATATGGCCGGAACTTGTATGACGTCTTGACGAAAGATCAGACGATCAACTGGTCCTATGTAGAATGCGCGGGCTTTGAGGAATTGAAGACCGCCGTTTACGACGCGAAACCGGACGTCATTCTCTTCAATCATCATCCGAGCACGATGAATTGGCTTACGACGGCGCCGACGACGGAACTCGGCGCGACGCTCTTTGGCCTCCTCCATCAGGTGACCCAGGAAATCGCCGATCGTGCGAGTGTCGCACCGTTCGATTTCCTCATTTGCCTCGATCCGACGCTCGTTCCCCGCAATCCCGCACTCCTGCGCGCGCCGCGGTTTCTTCCGGCCCCTCCAGCAAAGGCGCCGCAGCCGCCCGAGGTCTTCACGATCGGCTCCTTCGGCTTCGCGACGCCGGGCAAAGGCTTCGATCGGCTCTGCGAACTGGTGAACGACCAATTCGACCGCGCCGTGATTCGAATCAACCTCCCCCCGCATGATGACCCCAGCATCGTCCCTGAGTCCCGGTTCGCAGAAACAGTCGAGAAATGCAGTAAAGCAATCACCAAATCTGGTATTGAGTTGCAGGCGACGAGCCATTTTTTTGACAATGCGCAGATCGTTGAATTTCTTGCTGCGAATACGATGAATGCTTTCGTCTATGACGACATGTCGTCAGGCATATCAAGTTGCGTCGACTTTGCTTTAGCGTCGGGACGACCTTTCGCATTGACGCGCTCGGCGATGTTTCGCCACATGTTTCACGTTAATCCTTCGATCTTCATCGAAGATCGCGACCTGATCGATATCGCCGAAGGCGACACGTCCATGCTCGAAGCGCTGCGCAACGCCGCTGCGCCGGAGAAGGTGGCCGCCGAGTTGAACCGGTCCATGATCCACGCGATGAGAGCGCGAGAGGCGAGCCGCGCCACGCCCGATGGACGCGGCTTCAACAAGATTCTCGACGATCGCTCGCGGACCGCTTATAGCGACGCGATCAACGATCTCGCTCAACATGTCCCAGACATGCTCGCCCGTAAGATCGAACGCGCGAACATTCAGCAAGGCTTTGCGCTCGACACCGCTCAGCGCTTTCTCGCCGAATGCCCTAACGCCCGCATCTTGGCGGCAGGCTCCTTTGAAGATACGGCCGTCGCTTCGCTCTGTGAGCTAGGCTTCCAGATCGATGAGATCGACCCGAACGTCAATGGAATGACGTTGCTCGATTTCTATCGCGCTCCTGAGGCCCGGCTAGGCTCCTATGACCTATGCCTCAGCGTATCGGTTCTTGAACATGTGGCGGATGACGAGCAATTCGTCCGCATTATCAGCGAATTCCTCCGGCCCGGCGGCCTCGCGGTGCTGACCGTGGATTTCAAGGAAAGCTGGCGACCGGGACAAATCAAGCCGATCGTCGATCATCGGCTCTACACGACTCATGATCTGCGTGACAGGTTGATCAACGCGATGGGAGAATGCGCGCTTGTCGATCCGCCAATCTGGTCCGAAGGGGTCGAAGATTTTGAATATGAGGGCAGCGAATACGGCTTCGCGGGCTTCGTGTTCAGAAAGCTCGACGCCGAGTTCGTTCGCATGGCGAACGTGCAGCCTGTCTGGCGGGAATTGCTTGCGCAGTCGCAATCGCAAGGGTCGAGCATACCGCGAGAGGACAAGATGACGGCCATCAAACGCATTTTTGGCGTCGGGCGGTAAATTGACCATCAAACCACAGGGCAGGACTCCATGACGGCCGAAAAAGACGTGGACATCCTGGTCCACGATAAATTCTTCAAAGATAAGAGCGAGCCGGGCGTATTTGTCGAGGTTGGCGCCGCCCTTCCCGACTATTTGTCAATCAGCGCGAGGTTTCGCGACCTTGGATGGAAAATCGTCGCGATCGAGCCAAATCCAGAATTTTGCGCGGCCCATCGAAGCCGTGGACACCAAATCTACGAATACGCTTGCAGCGACGTCGACGCCGACGACATGGATTTCTTCGTCGTCGATTCACAGGGCGCCGATTACCTAGGCGGGACGGTTTCTTTCGAGTCTTTCTCCTCTCTCGGCATAAAAGACGAGTTTGCCGAGCTTCACGAGACGGTCAAGAACAACACGCTCGTAAAGACCGTGCCGGTCAAAGTGAGGCGATTGGACACCATTTTGAAGGAACATGAGCCCGAAATCGATCATATCGACATCCTCGCGATCGACGTCGAAGGCTGGGAGCTGAACGTGTTGCGAGGGCTGTCGCTGGAAAAGTATAATCCCAGCGTCGTCATCCTCGAAAACCTCTTTAATAAGGAGGAGTACGTCGAGTTCATGAAAAAAGCCGGCTACGCCATGTGGAGTCGCCTTGAGCCAAATGACGTCTATGTCGCGACTCGCCTGCTAGACTTTATGGCGAAGCTTAAAAAGTAACGGCTCGCGATTAACGTCCAGCGCCGGTTTACAGCACAGCCCACACAGCCAAAATCCCGAGCGCCCTATTCCACCCTTTTCATAGGCGGCCCAAAGCCGATCGCCCAACCGCTTTAGAGACCTGGCCTTTGAGTATTTTCCGAGCGTCGATAGAGTTTCTGCGGATTTTTTAAGGACGGGGGCTGGGACGTAACGCTTGACGACTGCGGGTAGCTCTTCTTGCGCACGTGTGGTTTCGCTCGACTCAAAAAACCTTCTGCTCGCGTGAACTGGTTATCTCGCGTGAACTGGCTATCCTGCGTGCCGCTCGTCCATCTTTCCGTTCCGCAATCTCTGTTTCTCGTGGTGCGCGCTGAGTTCGGGCTGTTGCCGTCTGAAGCGCTCAGCCGACATCATCGCATAGGCGAATTTCGCGCGCAGATTGCCGAATGAAAAATCGCAATAGACCTTTTTCATCAGGCTATCCATCAGCGTCCGGCTTTCGCCCGCCGGATTGACGAAGCACATGAATTTGCCAAGCTGCATCGCGAGCGGATGGAACTCATGTTTGATCACGCGCCTCACGTGGAAGGCCTCGATGCTGTCGTGGCCGAAGAAGCGGTCGGCGATATTGTGGAATCCGTCGATGGCGATGCGATAGCGATTGACCATGCCGCCGCCTGCGAAGGAGTCATTGTCGGGGCGCCGGTCCAGCAGCGCGCCAGAGAGGACTTTGATGCTCAAGCCGCCAGGCATCAGTTCGAAAAAGCGCGCCACATGCCCCCAGCAGCTGCCGACGAATTCTTCATTGAGCGGCACGCGATTCCAGGTCGAACGCTTCACGATGATTCCGCCGATGAAGCTGAAGAACGCTTCGGTGTTGACCGCTTTGCTGAAATAGTCGCGGCGGCTGCGCGAATCTGAAAGTTCGTAGACAGCGCCGTCCTCACACGCGACGGTCGGATATTCGGTCCAGCTGTCGTGGTAAAAATAATACTCCATGTGCTTGCACAAATAGAGATCATAGCCGCTTTGAATTTCGCTCAGCGCGCGACGCAGCGCGCCCGGCCGCATGATGTCGTCGCCGCTGAACAGCCAGCAATAGTCGCCGGTTGCGGGCTCAACGGACTTCGCCATGTCGCGGTCGATGCCGCCTTTCTGAGGTTGACGCACATATTTGATATTGGGATGCTTGCGCTCGTAGCCTGCGACAATTTCCGCCGTGTTGTCGGTCGAAGCGCCGTCGAGGATGACGATTTGCACTTCATCCCCACCGTCCTGACCAAGGATTGAGTCGAGAGTCTCAGGAATGAATTTCGCGAAATTATAGATGGGAATGCAGATGGAAAGGCTGGCGGTCATCGACGCAAGATCCCTACGCGAGAGGTGAGAGCCCTCGCTGCGCTTCAATCGGCCGGAAGATAGGCGGAAGCGGCAGTTGAGGCAACGCGGCGATCCGCGACTTCGTTCGGCGGCTCAAGAACCTTGGCCAGTTCGACGGCGTCGATCTGATAGCGATCTCCCCGCATCATTGAGACAAGCCGTGCGGCCGATTGTCGCCAGGTCGTTACCGTCGGGGCCTTGATCTCTCTTGCTTCAAAGAGCGCTTCGCGCACGCGTTCGGCGAGCGCCTGCGTATCGAGAACATCGAAATAGACAGCGTCGTCGCCGCCGACTTCGCGGAAAACCGGGATATCGCTAGCGATCACCCGCGCGCCGTGATGCGCGGCTTCGATCAGCGGCATGCCGAAGCCCTCGACGAAGGATGGAAAGATCAAGCCCCGCGCGCGCGGATATAGATACGAAAGATCGGCGTCGCTCGCATTGTCGAGCCAGAACAGCCGGCGTCCGTATTCGCTGTGCTGTCTGATACGGCGTTGCAACGCCCGCGTGTTCCAACCCGGCCGGCCGACGATCACGTAACGCGTCTCGCACCCTTCCGACCAAAGACGTTCAAACGCGTCCAAAGCGATGGGATAGGCCTTGCGCGGCTCGAGCGTGCCGACGCTCATGAAGAACGGCGCCGGCGCTGAAGCGATACGCTCGACGGCCTTTGAGGGCGCTTCCTGAGCGCCAGCGCGAAAATCGGCGCCAAGCGGCCACCAGCCGATCCGCATAGTCGCGGGCGTCGCGAGACCTTGTTCCCGCACGTAGTCCACGAGGTCCCTTGCGACGCTCTGCGAGATGCAGACGATCGCGTCGCATTGCAGCAGCACCTTCTCGAACCAGGGCTTGAAGGGCGCGCTGTTCTTTAAGGCGGTCGCGGCAGGATAACGCAAGGGGATGAGATCATAGAGGCAGCCGACGACTTCGGCGCCAACCTCATGCGCTGCGCTTAAGAGCGGCGGATATTCCTCGACGAAGCCCCATCCGGAATCGAGCAAAAGCAGCGTGTCGCCCGATTGCAGTTCAACCGCGTCGGGCAAATTGTCGTGCTGAAAATGGCCATACAACCGGCCCGCTTCGAGATAGACCGGAAGCGCTTCGCCGCTTTCGACGCAGGCGCGCGCGATTTCGCGCACGACCCGTTGGACGCCCGTATGGCCGCGAAAGCGATGCGTCGCCGTCATATCGATGAGCAGACGATTATGCGCCGCCGGCGGTGGGATGGCGACTTGGAGGCGCGTGCGCAGGGCCTGCGCCTTCGCGGCGTCCGGCGCGCGCCAGCGCCCGTCGTGCAGGCGGCTTAGGCCAAGCACGCGAGAGAGCGTCCAATAGAGCTCCAACGCCTTGGCGTAGACGAACCGAACGCGCGGATCGACGTCATACTGCTCGATATCGCTCAACTCGCGATGCAACTCCTTGAGCAGATACGCGCCGCCTTTCGCCGTGCCACCCGTTCGGACGGATCTCGCAAGAAAGCTAAAGCGTGCGGCCAACGGCCATTCTGCTGGAAGGCATCGGAAAAATCACGATATTTCCGCCCTGCCCCGATGCGGCGATCACCGCCGCCGCGATGTCCGCCGCTGCTTCGCTCACGCAGCGCCGCAAAAACGAATGGGCGGCGCCTTCGAAATTCATGCTCAGCAAGTCATGGGCGCATTGTTCCGCCCGTACGAGTGAGATTTCCGCCAAAGGCGGCACAGGATCAGCGCTCGACAAATTGGAGAGTGCGTTTAACTCCCTTTCGAGCGCGCGACGCGCGAAATCCGGCAGCGCGGCAAGCACTTGGCGCTCGAAATAGGTTCGAAGCTTATTCGCGGCGTCTTCAAATAATGCACAAGCTTGGCCGTCCGTCGAAAGCTTAGCGTTAGTCGCGTTCATCCCACACCTTCCGACAGCCAAGATCTAAGCTTTACGACGCAAGCAAGACAGAAGCTTTTTTGCTCCGGCATCTACCTCAATACACAATTACGGCAAACAAAAGGAGACGCCAAAATCATCGAGCCAGCCTCCGCTTAGGCGCTGCCCTCCGGTTATGGGACGTGTGGGCAACAAGCGAGAGGCGTCTACCGGTTGCACGAAACTGAGATGTGAACTGGATATATTAGGTTAGCCGGCGACGACGTCTTACGCGGGTTCGGTCTCACGGCCAGCTAACTCGAGAAGACGCGACACACCGACCGGCTCTTCGCTCAGCAGCGGCACGACGGCGTAGCGGCGCGCGTGGCTTGTTGCGACTCTCTCGACCTCGCGCAGTTCATTTTTGGCGCGCTGACGCAGCAAGGGAGAATGCCCAAGGCTCGATGCCCGCGCGGCGCAAATCTGCTTGCAGATTGGCCGCTTCAAGCACGGGCGTGGTTTCCGCCAAGGTGACGAGAAGGACCTTCGTCCGCTTCGGGTCCTGTAGCTGCATCATCGGCGTGGTGTAATGCGCGCCCTTGGCGTCCAGCATCCGCGCGACCTCGCGATGATAAGCGCCCGTCGCATCCAGGAGCAGCAGCGTGTGGCCGGTCGGCGCGGTGTCCATGACGACGAACTTCTCGCCCGCTTCGCGGATGACGCGCGAGAACGCCTGAAAGACGGCGATTTCTTCCGTGCAAGGAGAGCGCAAATCCTCTTCGAGCAAAGCCCGTCCTTGCGCGTCGAGCGCCGCGCCTTTCGTTCTCAGCACCTCTTGCCGGTAGCGTTCGGTTTCGGCGTGCGGATCGATGCGGCTCACCGTCAGATTGTCGAGCGAACCATGCAGCGTTTCGGCGAGATGCGCGGCAGGGTCGGAGGTGGTGAGATGGACGGGCAGTCCGCGATGCGCCAACTCGACGGCGACCGCCGCCGCCAGCGTCGTCTTGCCAACGCCGCCCTTACCCATCAGCATGACGAGGCCATGACCCTCGGCGGCGACGCCATCCACCAGTTCCGAAAGGCTGGGCGCGTGCAGTTCAACCGGTTCGCCGACCGCCGTTTCGATGTGCGGCGGCGTCGCAACGAGGAGCTGACGCAACGCATCGAGTCCGACGAGATTGAACGGCTTCAAAGGCACATAGTCGCAGGGCAAGGCGCGCAGCGCATCGGGCGTCGCCGCCAAAGCAGCCTGCTCGCGCGCGTAAAGGGCGGCGGCGAGCGCATCGAGCGCCGCCTCTTCCTTTGGCAGCAGACCATTCACAACGAGGAATTGCTGATTGAGGCCGATCGCCGCCAGTTCCTCATGCGTGCGCGCGGCTTCGCGCAGCGCGGAGTTTTGCGCACGGGCGACGAGGATCAGGCGGGTGCGCTGACCATCGGCCAAAGCGGCGACCGCGGCGCTGTATTGGGCGCGCTGCTTTTCCAATCCGGCAAGCGGACCGAAGCAGGAGGCGTCGCCTTTCCCTGCCTCAAGGAAGCCGCTCCAGGCGACAGGGAGCTGCAGCAGGCGGATGGTGTGTCCGGTCGGCGCCGTATCGAAAATAATATGATCGTATGCCGATGTAATGGCGGCGTCCGTCAACAGCGCGGTGAATTCGTCGAAAGCGGCGATTTCCGTCGTGCAGGCTCCGGAAAGCTGCTCTTCGATGCCCTTCACCACGGATTCCGGCAGCTTGCCGCGCACGGGGCCGACGATGCGGTCGCGATAGGCTTGCGCGGCGGCCTGCGGGTCGATTTCCAGCGCGAACAGGTTCGGCACGGCGTCAATCGCCGTGATTTTATCGCCGATGCCGACCCCAAACACCTGCCCGACAGCACGCGGCGTCCGGCTTCAGCGAACTCTATCGCCGTCGCGCAGGCAATCGAAGTTTTGCCGACGCCGCCTTTGCCCGTGAAGAAAAGGAATCGCGGAGCCTGTTCAAGAAACTTCATTTCGACCTTTCAGCAGCAGGAGGAGCCGCTGCAACAAGCGCCTGGTTTCGCGTCCTCGACATCTTTGACGCCCGCCCAGCGCGCAAGTTCCTCGCGGTTCGGATAGCGTCCGGCGAGCGCGATCTCGCCATCAACGAGGATCAGCGGCAGAGCTTCCTGCCCCGAGCGTTCCAGGAAACGCTTAACGGTCGCATTTTCCGCAAAGACCATGGGCTCCTGAGCGAGATTGAAGCGCTCGATGTGCGCGCCGTTCTGCTTCGCCCAATCAACGTCGGCAGAGAAGGTGACAAGCGCCTGATCGGTCTCGACGCCACAGACGCCGGTGCTGCAACACAGGGCGGGATCAAAAACTTGAATGGTCGTCATATTCGTCCTTTCAGGATTGAGTTTGAGCGGCCCTGCCGATGACGACTTCGCCATCTTCCTTGGTGAATTCGCCAATGGCAGGATTTGGGAGGATGTCGAGCACGGCTTCCGAGGGACGGCACAGCCGTGCGCCTTTCGGCGTCACGACGATCGGACGATTGATGAGGATCGGATGTTCGAGCATGAAGCCGATCAATTCCTCTTCCGTCCACTTTGGATCGCCAAGTCCGAGCGCGTCATAGGGCGTGCCTTTCTGGCGCAGCAGCTCGCGCGCTGAAATGCCCATGGCTTTGAGCAGAGATATTCGATGACGACCGGCTCTTCGCCGCTTTGGCAGATCATCGCCAGCGTGTTGCGCGACGTTCCGCAGGCGGGGTTGTGATAGATGGTGATGGTCATCGCTCAGGCGTCCATTTTGTGGCCATGGCTTGCACCTTCGAGTTCCCCGATTTCACGCAAACAACTCTCAAGCGCCAACATATCGAGGCGCTATCGCCGGTAAAGACAAAGAGGACGTTGTAAATGTGATCAGTCATCGATTTTTCCCTTTAGGCAAGAGGACACGGGGTCGGATAAGCGACGGCGCGCAGATATTTCTGAACGCCCACAGCAGCGCTCGTCGAGCAGCAAGATCAGCAGCTAGCAGCGTCTTCGTCTTGCGCTACGTCACGTCTCCGTCAGGCCCAGCATATTCCATCGATTTGAATGTGAGATGCCGCACCCCTTCCGGCGCCTCGGCAATTTTTCGAACCGCGCCCCATGTCTGTTTGAAGTTCGGTATGAGGAGCTCATTCACGCCGGGCGACACCACGTTGCCCTGCACGCCACTGGGATAGCCGAACAGCATGAACGTTTGCCTGCGCTTGGCAGTGGGCGTCGGATAGGCGATTGCTTGGGTCGAACCGTTATCGTTATAGACTTCGACGAGATCGCCGGCTTCGAGCTTCAACTCCGCCATGTCTTGCGGATTCATTTCGATGAAGGGGTAAGGCCAGCGATCCATGACAAAGTCATTCTGCTGATCGAGATAGGCGCTCTGCCAGATGTGATTGGTGCGGCCGCTATTGATGAGGAACGGCCATTTCTTACGTTCGGCCCGCTTATCTGCAAGCTGCAAGCCGCGCCATTTGGTTGGCATAAAGACGGCCTTGCCATCCTCGGTGTCGAATTTGCCGTCAGCGTAAAGGCGCTTCGACCCGATGATCTTGCCGTCCTCGAAAGCGACGGCGGGCTCTTGGAAGCCATTCGTGCCCATCCCGCGCAGCCGCTCATGTGTGACGAACCGTCCGCCCTTGTTTTGCTGATGGTACCCGTCCAAGAAGGCGTCTTCCTCGTTTTTCCAGTCGAACCCCTTGAATCGGTCGGCGTATTTACGCTTGCCCTTCTCACGCAGCACACGCTCCATATGCGTGGCGATGCGAGCGGCGATCAGGCAGTCCGGCAAGGCCTGGCCCGGCGGGTCCATGTAGCGCTCGGTGAGCCGCATACGCCGCTCGCCGTTCATCGATGTAAGATTCATTTCGCCCGACGTGGCCGCAGGCAGCCAGACGTGACAGGCCTGACCGATTTGGCTCGGTACGATGTCGACGTCGACGGCGAAGAGGCCGCCCTTCTTGATCGCCGCCATGATCGTCTTCGCCATGCGCGCGCGATCGCCGTAAGGTGCAGACATCATCGCATCCTTCACGATGTCCGTACGTTTCTTGTATGCCTGCTTGAACTTGAACGCATTCAACGTCGTCTTATAGTGATCACAGCCCCAGATGTGGTGCACGCCGCCCTTGCCCGCGATGAGAAGCTTGTCGACGTAAGGGGCTGGCCGCGGTCCCGGATAATCGGGCCGCGCATAGCCTTCCTGATGGCCGCCCATGCGCACGCAGCCGCCGCCCGGCCGGCCAATGTTTCCCGTCGCGAGCGCGAGATTCACGAGCGCGCCGTTGGTGCGGTAGTTGTCGTTGCCGAAGATCAAGCCTTTCTCATAGGCGAACATCGCACGGCGTCGTGCGCCGCCGGCTTTAGGTTCGGCGATCCACGCCGCCGATCGGCGAATCTGGTCGACCGTCAGCCCTGTGATTTGCGCGGCTTCCTCGAGGCTCATTTTGTTGGCGGCGAGCGCCTCGTCGAAATTCTTGGTCGAGGCGGCGATGAACTCTTTATCGATCCAACCTTTTTGGGCGATGTAGGTGAACCAGGCGTTGAGCAGCGCGAGGTCCGTTCCTGAGTTGATCGCGAGATGCATCGCGCGGTCCTTGCCTGCCTCAACCTCGCAGGCGTTCGCCGTTACTGTTCGCCGTGGATCGACGATTATGATGCGCGCAGGATCGTCTGGCGCCGATCCGAATTCGGCTTTCTTTCTTTCCACGGTCGCGCCGCGCAGATTCGGAAGCCAATGATTGAGAAAATAATTGGTCTGCGTCTCGAGCGGGTTCGTGCCGACGGCGACAATCGTTTCCGCAAGCTCCGCGTCTTCATAACAATTATTAAGCTCATCCACGCCCATGTCGCGGCTCGCATGGACTTCGGAATTGTAGGCAGGGCGATTGTGAATGCGGATATTCTTGACCTTCAGCGCGCCGAAATACAATTTGCCGACGCCCCAGTTGTTTTCGTAGCCGCCGCCAGCGCCGCCGTGATCGTAAGCCGAGACGAACAGGCCGTCCTCGCCCATTTCACTGATGACGTCCACGGTCACGCGGGCGACGAGATCGAGCGCATCGTCCCAGCTCGTCGGCTGCATCTGACCGTAACGCCATACCATCGGATCCGTTAGACGCTGCAACTGAGTATTGCGCGCGCGCGAATAGCTCGTCTCCGCCATACGCGCGCCACGTATCGAGGCCAAACCAGAATTGACGACGCAATCCTCGTCGGGCTTGATGACGAGGTGCACGTCTTCGCCATTCTGGCGCACGATATTATACATCGATGGCGCGTACCACGCCGTAGCCTCGGCCTGCTGCTGCTTGGAGAGATTTGCGCCGAACTTGTTCTTGTCGGGCGCGGCGCCGCCTTGCTTGTTGATCGGCCATGTGTAGGCCTTGTAACCGCACCCGACGATGCAATAGTGGCAGACGACGTTGAACTCCTTTGCATCCCTTGGAACGATGGGGAGTCGATCGATCTGACGCTTGTAAGCCATCGCCTTACCCCTCAGAGCACGTTGGACAGCCGGCCATAGAGAAGCTCATCGACGCCTTCCGCATAGATGTCGCCCTTGGCGTCAAGGCGCAGGAAGTATTGCGGCAGATTTTGGGTCGCATGGCCCCAGATCTGCTGGCCGCCCGCCTCGCAATCGAAGCGTGAATAATGCGCCGGGCAGTTGAACGTGCGATCGCCAATGTTATAGCTGAGCGGAAACCCCCGGTGCGGGCAGATCGTAGAGAAACCAACGATGTCGGCGTCGGGACCGACGCCATTTGGCGTGGACCTGCCGAGCTTGACCAAAACGCCCGGCGCGTCGTCGTCAGGATAAGCCACGCTCAACGGCTCGTTGACCTTGAGATCGCGAATATTCGCAAGCCGATTGGACGGGTATTCGACCCGGGCCTGCGCTTGGGCCGCTCGGGCGACGCCCGCGGAAGGAGCCGCCGCGGCGGCGCCGGCCACAGCGATGCTTTCAAGAAACCTGCGGCGACCGACGCGGAATGATATGTTCTGTCTCTTCATGCGCTTTTTGTTTGTGTAGACCGCGACAGATCATCTGTACATGTCACGTCAGACAGCGCGCTCAGTGCAAGCCTAGCAAGGCTGGATTCGCGAACGGCCTGCAATCAACCGGCGATGGTCATCGCTCAGGCGTCCGTTTTGTGGCCATGGCTTGCGCCTTCGAGTTCCCCGATTTCACGCAAACGATCCCTGAGCGCCAATTTATCGAGTCGCTTGATCGGCGTTGCGAGCAGGTAAGAAATCCGGAGCCTGAGGTAGCGGAATGCATCATTGAACGCTTTTAATTTTTCGATCTCTGTTCCCTCAACAGCCGCCGGATCCTCGACGCCCCAATGGGCGGTCATCGGCTGACCGGGCCAGATCGGACAGGCTTCGCCCGCGGCGTTGTCACAGACGGTGAAAACGAAATCCATTTTCGGCGCGTCAGGACCAGCGAATTCCTCCCAATTCTTCGATCGGAAACCTTCTGTCGGATAGCCATATTCCTCGAGCGTTTTGATTGCGTAAGGATTGACCAGGCCTTTTGGGTGGCTGCCCGCCGAGAATGCATTGAAACGGCCAGCGCCATCCCGGCGGAGGATGCTTTCCGCAATGATCGATCGCGCCGTGTTGCCGGTGCAGAGAAAGAGGACGTTGTAAACCTGGTCAGTCATTGGCTGGCTCCCGCTTCAGAACAACACGCGGCTTCAATCACAGGCGCTGGCTTCGCGCCGCAGCACGCGGAGGACTCCCCCTTAACGGCGCTCGCGCGAAATCCCGCAAGCGCTACGTCGCCGCCGTAAATCGTGCTTTCACCGGTCGTCAGGAAGGACTCCCATAAAAGCCCTTGCGGGTCGGAGGTCCACGCTTTCTCGGACTTTGCGTAGCAGCAGGTCGTTGCGCCTTCTTCCAACACAGGCCGTTCGGCCTGTTGCAGACGGCCATAGACTTCTTTCAGCTCTTCGGGAGTCTCGACCTCGATCCCGAGATGATCGACGCCCGCCTGTCCGCCCCGCGCCGAAATGGCGAAGTTCACGCGCGGATCGTCGAGCATCCATTTCGCATAATCGGGTTTGACGGCCGTCGGCTCCGCTTCAAAAAGCGCGCTGTAAAACCTAATCGACTCTGTAAGGTCATCCACGGACACGTGCACGTGCAGGCGTTTCATGACGTTCCTCTGGTTGGCAAGTTGAAGGAGCAGCGGCCTCGCATGAGGCAGCAGCGCCTTGGCAGCAATTCTCGGTCATGTAGGCAAGCAGCGCGTTCATAACCGGATAGGCCGCCGAGTAGATCAGCGATCGGCTTTCGCGCCGGAAGGTCACAAGGTCCGCGTGTTTGAGCTGGCTCAGGTGGAAAGACAGCGTCGCCGGCGGGAGCGCGAGCCGCTCGCCGATTTGCCCCGCCGCAAGCCCCTTAGGTCCGGCTTGCATGAGCAGCCTGAAAATATCGAGCCGCGTCTCATGACCGAGCGCGACAAGGGCGGCTAGGGCTTCCTGCTTTTCCATATTTCTAATATGATGGAAATATTGATCGCGTCAATACCGTCGAGACGTCGATTCCCCGTTGCGCCAGTCGACAGAGTTCCGGCGCGTTAACGCGCCGTCGCACTGAGTCGAAAACGAAGGAAAAGTGTCGTATCGAGACGTTGAATGGAGCGTGCATGACGCGACCTACGCCGTTGAGACTAAGTCTCCGATGCTGACACATCAGCATATTAGATTCTCCGTAGCGCCGATGATGGATTGGACGGATCGGCACTGCCGATACTTCCATCGCCTGTTGTCGCGGCGCGCGCGCCTTTATACGGAAATGCTCACGACGGGCGCGATCATCCACGGCGACCGCGCGCGGCTGATGGCGTTCGATCCGTTTGAGCAGCCTGTCGCCATGCAGCTCGGCGGCGCCGAGCCGGCTGCGCTGGCGACGGCCGCGCGCACGGTCGAAAAATTCGGCTATGCGGAGGTCAATCTCAACGTCGGCTGTCCGTCGGATCGCGTGCAAGACGGCGCGTTCGGCGCCTGTCTCATGCGCGAGCCTGACCGCGTCGGCGATTGCATCAAAGCGATGAAAGACGCCGTCGCCATCCCCGTCACGGTGAAATGCCGCATCGGCGTCGACGATCAGGAGCCGGAACAGGCCCTCTTCACACTCGCCGAGGCCTGCGTCGAGAGCGGCGCCGACGCGCTCTTCGTCCATGCGCGAAAGGCCTGGCTCAAGGGGCTCTCGCCCAAGGAAAACCGTGACGTGCCGCCCTTGGACTATGCGCTCGTGCATCGTCTCAAGCAGGCGATGCCGGACGTTCCGATCGCCATCAATGGCGGGCTGACGCGGATCGCCGAAATGCAGGAGCAGCTGCAATTCGTCGACGGCGTGATGATCGGGCGCGCCGCCTATCATGATCCCGCGTTGCTTCTGGAGGTCGACCCACAATTGTTTGGACAGCCGGCGCCGGTCGCCAACCTCTTCGACGCCCTGGACGCGTTCCTTCCCTATGTCGAGCGCGAACGCGCGAATGGCGAGCGGCTCTCAGCGATGACGCGTCATCTGCTCGGGCTTTTCGCTGGAATGCCGGGCGCACGGTCGTTCCGTCGCCGGCTGGCGCTCGAGGCGGTCAAGCCAGGGGCGGGAGTCGAAACGCTGCTCGGGGCCGTCAATGAAGTGCGCACGGCCATTGCGCGCCTCGCCGAAGTGGAAGCCGGGAAACCCGCCAACGCCGAACCTGCCGAGATCGCCTGAGATCAAACCGCCGATAGCGTGGCCAGAATAGCGATCTCCGCGAGTTGCTGCGCGGCGCCAAGCACATCGCCCGTGTAGCCGCCAATCTGCTTTTTTGAAAGGTTGGTAATAAGCGCAGCGATGACGAAGGCGGCGAAGATCGCGACTGCGATCTGGATTAAGCCGGCGCCGGCCAGCCACGGCGCGAGACCAAAGCCGGCGGCGACGAGCCAGGCGCGAGTCCAGATCTCGCGCGAGGGCGCCGAGACGGTCGCGCCCAGCCCATCGGCGCGCGCCGTCGGAAGCCGCATTATCGGCGTCAATCCGGCGACGCGCGACAAGGCGCCCGCGAAGATGAGGGCGCCGGCCGCGAGCACGACGCTTCGCTCAAAGAGTGACGCGAGCGCCGCGACGCGCAACAGGATCGAGAAACACAGGGCCAAGGCGCCATAGGTCCCAACGCGGCTGTCGCGCATAATGGCGAGCTTCGACTCGCGCATCGCGCCGCCGCCGAACCCGTCCGCGACATCCGCGAGTCCGTCCTCGTGCAGCGCGCCCGTGGCCAGCACGAGGACCGCGACCGCGACGAGCGCGCAGACAAGCGCAGGAAAATGGCAGATGCGCGCCACGAACAGACCCGCCGCGCCTGTGGCGCCGATCACGGCGCCGGCGATCGGCAGCGCCGGCGCCATGCGCGCGAAATCAAGCGGCGCATGCGCGCCGTCGCCGATCGGAAGACGCGTATAGAAACGCAAAAAGCTCAGGACGTCGGCGAGGAGCGCGCGCTGCATCGGTTCTATTTTCGGCGCCGCGTCGGATTTGTCGAGACCCCGACGCCTCCGAGCGGCCTATATGGTCTGGTTGTAGGCGCCGACTTCGGGATTTTCGCGCAGCACGCCGTCGATCGCCGTAAACATTTCCTTCATGCGCGACTGCGAGACGGGGCTTTCGACCACGACCACGAGTTCCGGCTTGTTGGACGATGCGCGCACGAGGCCCCATGTGCCGTCGGCGACCGTTACGCGCACCCCATTGATGGTGACAATGTCGCGGATCGGCTGCCCGATGATCGGTTCGCCCTGCGCCCGCATCGCCTCGATGCGCGCCGTGACCTTGTCGATCACGCCATATTTCTTTTCGTCGTCGCAATGCGGCGACATGGTCGGCGAGCCCCAGGTCTTTGGCAGTTCCGCGTAGAGTTCGGCCATCGATTTCGTCGGATTGCGATCGAGCATTTCGAGGACATGGACCGCGGTGAGCAGCCCGTCATCATAGCCGCGTCCGATCGGCTCGTTGAAAAAGAAGTGCCCCGACTTTTCGAATCCGGCGAGCGCCTTGCGCTCGCTGACGCGGCGCTTGATGTAGGAATGCCCGGTCTTCCAATATTCCGTGACGACGCCGCGCGCGACGAGCTCGGGGTCCGTCGCGAAAAGCCCGGTCGACTTCACGTCGACCACGAATGACGCGTTCCGATGGACCTTGGAGAGATCGCGCGCGAGCATGACGCCGATCTTGTCGGCGAAGATCTCGTCGCCATTATTGTCGACAACGCCGCAGCGATCTCCGTCGCCGTCAAAACCGAGGCCGACGCAAGCGCCGGTCTCGCGCACCTTGTCGGCGATGGCGTGCAGCATGTGCAAATCTTCGGGATTGGGATTGTAGCGCGGGAAAGTGTAGTCCGGCGAGACGTCAAGCGGGATCACGTCGCAGCCAAGGCGCTCCAGCATCCGCGGCGCGAAGGCGCCGGCGGTGCCATTGCCGCAGGCGGCGACGACCTTCATCTTGCGGGTGAAGGGCGGCCGGCGGGTGAGATCGTCGATGTAGCGCGCGCCGAAATTTTCGATGTAGCGATAGGAGCCGCCTTCCGCCTCGTGAAATTCGCCGGCGAGAACGATCTCCTTCAGGCGGCCCATCTCCTCCGGCCCGAAGGTCACGGGCCGCCGCGCGCCCATCTTCACGCCCGTCCAGCCGTTGTCATTGTGCGAGGCCGTCACCATCGCCACCGCGGCGACATCGAGATCGAACTGCGCAAAATAGGCCATCGGCGACAGTGCGAGACCGATATCGCGCACACGCACGCCGGCCGCCATGAGGCCGCTCACCAGCGCCAGTTTAATCGATGAAGAATAGCTGCGGTAATCATGGCCGACGACGATTTCCGGCGCGACGCCCAATTCGCGCAGCAGCGCGCCAAGGCCCATGCCGAGCGCCTGCACGCCCATCAAATTGAGGTCGGCGCCAAACAGCCAGCGCGCGTCATATTCGCGAAAGCCGGTCGACTTGATGAGCGGCGCCTCTTCATATTCGAATGTATTCGGGCGCAGATTCGGGACGGGCTTGGGAAACATCAATGGTCCTTCACGAGTGTCTTAACCCTGGCATAGGCGAAATCGCATAAACCGCCAACTTTCCTCTCGCAAAAAAGTCAGTCGATCACAACTTGCCGAACGGGCAAAACGCTCGTAGCATTTGCGGTTACGGCGATTGATTTTTCTTTATTTTGAGGCGCTCATTATGTCCAAGAAAATCGTTCTTCTCGCGGATGGCACGGGAAATGGGCTGCTCGTCCAAGTTTCCAATATTTGCCGACTTTGGCAAGCGCTCGACACCTCCACGAATGGTCAAATTGTTCTCTACATCCCGGGCGTGGGAACCCAGGGCTTCAAGCCGATCGCCATGCTCGACGGCGCGACGGGATTGGGCGTGCCGTCGAACGTGCGCAAGCTTTATCGTTTCTTGTGCGCCAACTGGGAGTTTGACGATGAAATCTACATGTTCGGCTTCAGCCGCGGCGCCTTTACGATCCGCACGCTGATCGATCTCATCAGGATCGAAGGGCTGTTGCCGAACGACGTCACGCGCGTTGAAATGCACCGCCTTTCGATGGCCGCATGGCGCTCCTATCGCAAACATGACGCACGCTGGGATTGGTCGAAGCCGTGGAAAATTTCGCCAACCTTTCCCATTTTCCGCGCGTTCCGCGACGTGCTCCTGTTTGTCTGGCGCCGCGCTTGGGGACATCGCAGCTACGCGAGCGTTAAGGCGACAAGGCCCGGCGAGCGGAGCGGCGAGCAGGTCAAAATCAAATTTGTCGGCCTCTTCGATACTGTCGAAGCATATGGCGTTCCGGTCGAGGAGCTGCGCGCCGCGATCAACTGGGTCTGGCCCATTTCCTTTGGCGGCAACCACCGAGTTTCGGAGAAAGTCGAATGCATTCGCCATGCGCTGTCGCTGGACGATGAGCGAACGACTTTTCATCCAATTCGCATCGATCAAAAGTCCAACGCCCAATGTCCAGACCGCATCAAGGAATTTTGGTTCGCCGGGGTCCATTCGGATGTTGGCGGCGGCTATCCCGACTCCTCGCAGGCGCTTGTGCCATTTGTCTGGATTTTGGACGAGGCCGTTAAGGCGGGCCTTGTCTTGCGGAACGGAGAGATCGAAGAATTTCGCGCTCATTCCTCGCCATTTGGACCGGTACATGATTCAAGAGCGGGAATGGCTGTTCTCTATCGCTACCATCCGCGCGTGATCGCGCGAAGCGATGAAGAGGGCAATTCCTACGGTCCCACGCTCGTGCATCATTCGGTGATCGAGCGAATTGTCCACGGTTCGGACAATTACGCGCCCATTTCCCTGCCCGACGATATCCAGATATCGCTGCCCGACGGATCCGAATTCGAGGACACGCTCAACGCTGGTTTCCGACAAATCGCCGGACGGGATGACGCGATCTCTTCATCGAGCGCGGCGTTGAACACACATCGCATGCGGCGCGCATGCGACGCGATCGAAAATCTGCAGAAGCCGAACCGAACCGACATTGATCTGGCGCTCGACCTCGTTTGGCTGCGCCGCGTGAATTACTTCGCGACGATCACTCTGCTGGCGCTGTTGGTTCTGCTGCCCTGGCTGGGCGATTCTATCGAGCGCTGTTTAAGATGGCTTGCGTCATTGATCGGCTCGTCGCGCGTAAACTCGGAAGTCGACGCCATCGGCGGCGGCGCGGCGAATTTCTTCCGCGGAATTGTTGATTCGCTGCAAGCCGTGACCCCCAGCTATGTGGCGCCCTATTGGCAATCATTGCGTTCCCATCCGTTGATCGCCGGCGTGCTTATCGCCCTATCAGCGATGCTGTTGTGGGGAGGCGCGAATCTGGGCGTGAAAATCAACGATCATGCTCGGCGCGCCTGGAGATCAAGATCCATCGCAGCCGGGCAAGGGGCTGGGCCGCGACCGGGCCCTCTCATGATGGTGGCGAGGAAGATGCGTCTCAGTCCGGCCGCCGCCGCGATTCATCGCGTCGCTTCCGGATATCTGCTGCCAATCATCTGGGGCGTCGCCTTGGCGATCGCCGTGCTGCCGCCGTTGGCTGGCTTGGTCAGCCGCTGGATATTTGATTATCAAGTCGGCGCCGGCAAAGTCTGCTACGGAACCGACAATCGGGAAAAATGGCCCGCCCAGTCGCCCCTAAGGGCGAAAACGCCGCAGCTCCTTAGCGTCGGCGCGAACGAAACCCTGTCGAAGCGAGGCTGGTCGCGGGGCCGAGAGGAGGAAAACGGCTTCAGGACAAGCGACCCTTGCTGGGCGAGCGGCTTCCAGGTGGAGCGCGGCGTGGCATATCGTTTGTTCATAAACATCGATACGGCCGCGGGCGACCAGCCCTGGTTCGATCAGCTGATAATGACCGACGTTGGGGGCTTCGAGAGCGACAGCTTCGTTCGAAAATTGTTCTTGGCCTGGTTTCTGAGATGGCCCTCGGCGGGCTGGTTCCAACCAGTCGCCCGGATCGGCGAGCAAGGCGACGCTGAGTGGCCGCTCGCGTCGCTCGACAAGAGCGGGCCGATCGCAATGAACGGCGATAAGTGCACGCAGCTTCCCATCCGTTACGATCAGACGTCTGAACGGCAAGCGTTTTGCCATACCGCAAATGCCCCAAAGACATGCGCGCAGGATCGACTGGACCTTCCCTGGGACGCCCAATTGCCAAAGGACGAGCAAGAGGCCGCCAACGCCGCATGGGAGCGTAGAGTTTTCCATTCGGGAGAGAATGGCGCCGCCTGCATGTCAGCCTATCCCCGCAAGACCTTCGTTTCCGACTTCGTCGCGTCAAAATCGGGAGAGCTTTTCCTTTTCGTCAACGACGCCGTCGGATTTCCATTTAGCCGCCAGCCACAAACTCCATATCGAAACAATTTGGGAACCGCGACAATCACATTGCAGCGCGTGTCGCCCCCGCCAGACGCCGCCCCAGAGTGAGAGATGCAGTGATGCGAGATCCATTGATTTCGGCGTCGCGGACCTGCCAAAGGTTGCGCGATCATCGCCCCGCCAAAAGCTTGACTGGCGCTTTTCCCGTCCGACAAAGTCAATCGCAGTTCAACTATCCGCGTCGCTCACGAGCCCCGCGGCTTGGCGCGCGTCGTCGGCTGCGCAGCCGCCGGATCGTCCGGCCAGAGATGGCGCGGGTAGCGCCCTCTCATCTCCTTCTTCACCTCGCTCCATGAGCCTTTCCAGAAGCTCGGGAGATCGCGCGTCGTCTGTATCGGCCGATGCGCGGGCGACAGCAGTTCGAGCGTTAAGGGCGCGCGTCCGCGCGCAAGAGTCGGGTGAGTTGAAAGGCCGTAAAGCTCCTGCACGCGCACCGAAAGGATCGGTCCGTTTTCGGCCGCATAATCGAGCGCATGGCGCGATCCGGCCGGCGTCTCGAAATGGGCCGGCGCTTCGACATCGAGCCTGCGCGACAACTCATAGGGGAGAAGCTGAGCGAGCGCGGCCTCGAGGTCGTCGGCCGTCATCTCCGCAAGCGACGAGCGCCCCTCAATGAACGGCGTAAGCCAGTCTTCGGCGCTTGCCGCCAGAGCGGCGTCGGAGAGGTCCGGCCACTCGTCGCCCTCGGCGCGGCGCAAAAAGGCGACCCGGTCGCGCCGTTGCATCTGCGACTTCGTCCATGGCAGCCGCGCCACGCCAAGCGCCGCGACGCCGCGCGCGAGCGTCCTTGCATTTTCCTCGGACGCCTCGACCGGAAGATTGCGCTCGGAGAGCCGTATCGCCCCGAGACGTCGGAAGGCGCGCCGCCGCAGGCTGGCGCTCGCCGCGTCGAAGACGGTTTCATCGCGAGTCTCGATGCGCTCGCCCGCGATCGTCTCGACCTCCTCGGCGGTGAGCGCGCAAGCGGCGAGAATGCGCGCCTGCGCCGCCCGGCCGGTGAGTTCGGCGACGGCGAGGAAAGGCGCGCGTGACAGAGGATCTTCGACCGGCAACATCGCGGCGCGGCCGTTCGCCATCAGGAACTCGCCGCGCGCGCCCCGCGACTTGGCGATGCGATCGGGAAAAGCGAGCGCGATCAGCGCGCCGTCGGAGAAAGGCCCCCTCCCTGGCCCTCCCCCGCTGCGCGGGAGAGGGGACGCCAGCGATCGGCGATTCGCAACAGGAAGCGCCGGGTCCTCTCCCGCTCCCGCGGAAGCGGGGGAGGGCTGGGGTGGGAAAGTTCGATCAGCCGCCGCCGTCGCCTGCCGCGCCCATTGCGCGGCGAGGCGCAGCGCGTCGCGCGCGCGTCTGGAGTTTTCGCCGTGCACGCGCTCGAGCCGATGCGAAAGGTCGGCGTCGGCGCCGCCGATTCCGCGCTCCGAGAGCAGCATGGCGAGTTCGGCGGCGCGCTTCGCCTCGCCGTGACTCGCCGCCTCGACCACCATTCGCGCCAATCTGGGCGCAAGCGGCAGCGCCCGCATGGCGCGACCCATGTCGGTAAGCCGACCGTCGTCGTCGAGCGCCCCGAGTTCGCGATCAAGCGCGACCGCCTCCTTCCAGGCGGGCGCCGGCGGCGGATCGAGCCATTTGAGTCGCCCCGGATCGCTCACCCCCCAGGCCGCGAGATCAAGCGCAAGCCCGGACAGATCAGCGTCGAGAATTTCTGGAGCGGCGAAGGCCGGGAGCGCCGCCGTCTGCGGCTCGTCCCATAAGCGATAGCAGACGCCGGGCTCGGTGCGGCCGGCTCGGCCGCGGCGCTGATCGACGCTGGCGCGAGAAGCGCGCACCGTTTCGAGCCGCGACAATCCGAGATCCGGCTCGAAGCGCTGCACACGCGCCAGCCCGCTGTCGACGACAATGCGCACGCCTTCGATCGTGAGCGAGGTTTCCGCGATCGACGTGGCGAGCACGATTTTTCGGCGTCCCGGCCGCGCCGGCGCGATGGCCAAGTCCTGCTCGCCGCGATCGAGCGCGCCATAGAGCGGGGCGACGTCGACGTCGTCCGGCAGGCGCGACTCGGCGAGGCGTGAGGCGACGCGCGCGATCTCCCCCTGCCCCGGCAGAAATGCGAGAATCGAACCCCGCTCTTCGCGCAGCGCCAGCATGATCGCGCGCGTCATCGCCTCTTCGATGCGCGCATTGGCGTCGCGGCCGAGATAACGCGTCTCGACGCCAAATGCGCGCCCCTGGCTCTCGATCGTCTTGGCGCCAATCAGCGCGGCGACGCGGGCGCCGTCGAGCGTCGCGGACATGGCGATGAGCCGCAGATCCTCGCGCAGTCCTGCCTGGGCGTCGAGCGCCAACGCGAGGCCGAGATCCGCGTCGAGCGAGCGCTCGTGATATTCATCGAACAGCACGCCGGCCACGCCCTCGAGCGCCGGATCGTCGAGAATCATCCGCGCGAACACGCCCTCGGTCACGACCTCGATGCGCGTTCGCGCCGAGATTTTCGATTCGAGGCGCATCCGCAGGCCGATCGTTTCGCCGACGGTCTCGCCGAGCGTCGCCGCCATGCGGCTCGCCGCTGCGCGGGCGGCGAGACGTCGCGGCTCCAGCAAAATGAGCTTGCCGCCCTTCGCCCAGTCGGCGTCGAGCAGCGCCAGCGGCGCGCGCGTGGTTTTACCGGCGCCGGGCGGGGCGACGACGACAAGGTTGCTCGACGCCTCAAGCGCCGCGCGGATCGCCGGCAGCACATCGTCGATCGGCAGCGCAGAAAGATCATGCAGCATCGGAGGCGCGCTTCAAAAGGTCCATATTCTACGGCCCGACGCATTGCGGACGTCGGTCCAAGGGTCAAGACGCTGGTCGCGTCGGACCGGAAATAAAAAAGCCCCTCCCTTGCGGGAGGGGCAAAAGATTGCAGCCCAATGCTGAACTTACGCGGCCTGCTGAATCGCCGAGAGCTTCCACTCCTGCGGTCCGGCGCCCGCCGGCCGGCGGAAGGTCCAGGCCTCGGACGTCTCCGTTGGCCCGGGCGAACCGGGCGCTGGCTTGCCGGTGGCGCGATCCTCGATCACGTCATTGAGCGCGAAGCGCATGGCGACGGTGGCGTATTCATCGACGCCTTCGCGCCACGCCTCCGACAGATCGCCTTGCAGCAACTTCACGTCCGAGACGCGGTTGATGACGCCCTTGCGGCGGTTCTCCTCCAATTCGTCGTCGAAATAGGAGGCCATTTCCGGCGTCGACATGCCGCGCAGCGCGCCAAGATCCTCGCGGCTATAGGCGGCCTGCGATTCGCCGAGCAGGCGTTCGAAGGCGTTGAAGTCCTCGGGCGCAATCTTGATCGGCGTCGCCATCGCCGCTTCCGGAGAAGCGCCGGAGCCGAAGCCCGCCGCGCCGAAAGGCGCGCGCGCCGTGAAGGGCGAGGTGAAGCCGGGGCTCGGACGATGTCCGGCGCCGGCCATCGCGTTGGCGTTGGCGTTGCGACGCGTCCACCAATTGAAAGCCATGCGGGCCAGGAAGACGATCAGCCCGATCTGTAGCAGCAGACCGATGATCGACATGAAGCCGCCCATGCCGCCGAAGAGGCCATGGCCCGTCAACAGGCCGAAGAGGCCGGCGCCGAGCAGGCCGCCGGCGAGGCCGCCCAGAAGGCCGCGACCTAAGGAGCCGCCAAAGAGGCCGCCAGGCTGTGACATCGGACCGGCCATCCCGGGCGCGGGACGCGGCGCGACGCTGCGTTCGAAGGGCGAGGCCTGGCCCGGCATGGTGCGGGTCGAAGGCGGCGCGGACCAAGAGCGACCCCCCCGGCTGCCAAAGCTGCCGCCGCCGCCCATACGCGCTTCGGCGATGGCGGGCGCAAGCGCCAGCAGCGTCGCAAGCGCAAGGGAAATCAGCGATCCACGCTTAAGGGCGAAGAAACGCGACATGTTTGTATCCTCGAAATTGCGGGGAAACAGTCTCCCCTCACCGCGCATATATAGGAACCCCGGGATGCGCGCGCAAAGGCTTGGCCGCGAGATCGTCGTCCGCACCTTGCGCAGCCGTCCCATCACGCTAATCTAGTCAGCATGACTAGATTTTCGAAATCAACCCAAAAGGAGCCGACTGCACGGGGTCGGTGGGTCCTTCAAGACGCCAAGGCGCGCTTCAGCGAACTGGTGCGGCGCGTCCGCAGCGAAGGGCCTCAGCATGTGACTGTGCACGGACGCGACGCCGTGGTCGTCGTATCGGCGGAGGAATTTCGTCGGCTCGAGGGAGAGCGTACGGGGGACGCGTTGATCGCCGCGATGCAAGCGTCGCCCGCGCGCGACATCGACATTGAGCCCAAACGAGAAGCGATGCCCGTACGCGAGATCGAATTGTGAGCGGATGGCTGCTCGAAACCAATGTGCTTTCGGAACTGCGTCGTCCGAGGCCCAATGCAAAGGTCGTCGCATTCGTAGCGGCGCAGCCGCTCGATCGGCTCTATGTCAGCGTGGTCACTTTTGCGGAAATCCGCTTTGGAATTGAGCTTATCGCCGACCCTTCGAGACGGGCCGAATTGCACGACTGGCTCACGCTCAAAGTGCGGCCGCTGTTTACACAAAGGACGCTGCCGGTCAGCGAGGACGTCATGTTGAAATGGCGCATGCTGGTCGAAGAAGGGCGCAAGACGCGATACACTTTCTCCCAGCCGGACCTCATCATCGCCGCCACAGCGCTTCTCCATGGCTTGACGGTCGTGACCCGAGACACTGGCGATTTCGAGAAAGCGCGCGCGCCAGTTATCAATCCGTGGCAATGAACGCCGCACGCTCTTTGGTTGGAATGGAGCGTAGGGAGTATGGGTTGAGCGTCGCAACCTTCGGCCAAAAAAGAGATTGAACCGGCGACATGCGTCAATATCTCGACCTTTTGGATAAAATCCTGCGCGAAGGCGTGCGCAAGGACGATCGCACCGGAGTCGGCACGCTGTCGCTCTTCGGCCACCAGATGCGCTTCGACCTTTCGCAAGGCTTTCCGCTGGTCACGACCAAGCGCGTGCATCTGAAATCTGTCATTCACGAACTGCTGTGGTTTTTGCTGGGCGACACCAACGTCAAATATCTGCGCGACAATGGCGTCACCATCTGGGACGAATGGGCGAATGAAGAGGGCGACCTTGGTCCGATCTACGGCATGCAATGGCGGCGCTGGCCCGACGGCGACAGGGACATCGACCAGCTCGCCCATGTCGTCGAGGAGATCAAGCGCAATCCCTTCTCGCGCCGGCTGATCGTCTCCGCGTGGAATCCAGCCCAGGTCGACGACATGGCGCTGCCGCCCTGCCACTGCCTGTTCCAGTTTCATGTCGCTGAGGTCGGCGGCGAAAAGCGGCTTTCCTGCCAGCTCTACCAGCGTTCGGCCGACGTCTTCCTCGGCGTGCCCTTTAACATCGCCAGCTATGCGCTGCTGACGCATATGGTCGCGCAGGTCACGGACTGCGCTCCTGGCGATTTTGTGCACAGTTTCGGCGACGTGCATCTCTATTTGAATCATGTCGAGCAGGCGCGGCTTCAGCTCTCACGCGAGCCAAAGCCCCTGCCGCGCCTGAAACTCAATCCGTCGGTGCGCTCGCTCTTCGACTTCAGATACGAAGACGTGAACGTCGAGAACTATGAAAAATCGTCGCCGTCGTGGCGCGCGGACGCAATGGCGTGATCGGCGTCGCCAATGGCCTCCCCTGGCGGCTCTCGAGCGATCTCAAGCGCTACAAGGCGCGCACCTGGGGCAAGCCGATGATCATGGGACGGCGCACCTTCGAATCGATCGGACGGCCGCTGCCGGGACGCGAAAGCGTCGTGCTCACCCGCGATCCCCATTTCAAGGCCGAGGGCGTCCATGTCGCGGCGAATCCCCAGGAGGCCTTGGCGACGGCGCGTCGGCTGGCCGGTTTGCTCGGCGTCGACGAGATCATCATCGCGGGCGGCGAGGAAATCTATCGCGCCTTTCTCGATCTCACCGACGTGATCGAACTCACCGAAGTCGCGCTCGATATCACCGGCGACGCGCATTTTCCCCCGCTCGATCCCCGAGGCTGGCGCGAAATCGCGCGCGAAGCGCCGCCCCGCGGCCCGAAGGACGAGGCGGACTTCGCTTTTGTCACGCTTGAGCGGGTCCGCATCTGAAGCAGTTGAAACCAGTTGCGGCGCAATCCTGCTGTGTCTATAAAACGGCCCGAAGCGGCTTCGGCCATTTCTGTCGGAGTGTAGCGCAGCCTGGTAGCGCACCTCGTTCGGGACGAGGGGGTCGGAGGTTCGAATCCTCTCACTCCGACCATCTGGCGGTGAAATGGCCACGGGAAGGCGCGGTATTCAGCGCGCATCCCGGCAAAACCTCCTGGCCAAGCACCTGAATAACCTGATTTCTTTAGCCTCGACGAAGCGCGCCAAGAATGCGAGGCTTGCACAGGGACTATATTGGAATGCGCCACACACTCAGTCGGCTTATCCGCCGAGTTTGAGCTGCGGACGCGACACTGGCCGGCCGCGTAAGCGGGTATTCCCGGCAAAGCCGACACCCTAGGAGACGTTCAGGCCCTCCCTTATGCAACACTCCAATTGACTTGCCCAGCATAGCACTTGTAAATCACGAATATTTGCGAATAAATGCTCGAATCGATCAAGTCACTTTCATCGTCAACTTTTGGAGAGTATTATGACCCCTACGACTTGCAAAACATCTCAACCGCTATCCTTTGGGGATTCTTCTCAGCAAACCTTCAAGATCTGCACATTTCTTGTGAACGTGCTCAGTCATATGTATGAACAATGGATAAATGCCGGCTCGCCGCGTGACTTTGATTGGCAGCCAGCTAATGCCTGCCCGATCACGAATGATTTCAAGGTGGAAGACTACGCTTTTGGTCAGCTCATTTGGAGCACGTTCACGTTGGAGTTTAAAAAGACAGTCACTGAACCTTTCGGATGCCTTGTTAAATCCAAGACCGATGGCAGTCTTTATCTCGTTTTCCGGGGCAGCAAAAGCCTTGCGGACTTCGAAGTAGATGTTGAATTCAAACCAGTAGCGTATAGCGCGCCGACGCCCAATCCACCCCCCGGCATTCTCGTCGCGAGAGGCTGGTATGCGGTGTACACCGGGCTTGTCCAAGCGTTAGATACTCAGCTCAAGACAATCGGCGGCAAACCTCTTCTCATCGCTGGCCACAGTCTTGGCTCGGCGCTTGCCACGCTTGCTGTGCCGCTGGCGGCTTCTCACAATATTGCGGCCCTACACTATAATTCGGCAAGTCCAATGGTGGGGCTAGAACCCTTCCGGGATTACTACGAAAACTTAAAGGTTCAAACATTCCGTCTTGTGAACACCGCCGACACCGTGCCGAATCTTCCCCCAAAACGTAACGGCGACTATCAACACGTCGGTATTGAGGTCCCCTTCAACGCGGACTATGGCGCTGAGAAGAAAACACACAACCCCTGTTGCAGCTACGCCTATGCAATCTACAATCCGGATGCGCCCTGCAATAAAGACTTTGACGCCTGCGCCCCGACGCTCGGGCAGTCTCACGAATAAACTGAATATCGTGGATGACCTCGCGCTGACGGGCGGCGTCCGACTGGGCCGCGGCCCGCGCGTCGAATCATACGCGCTGAGAAAGAGAAAAGCCCAGCCGCGAGGGCTGGGCTTCCTGGATTCACCGGGCTCGAAACGAGCGATCAGTATTTCGCCAACACCGGCGCCGAAGAGCCGAAGTTGAAGTGGTAATTCACGCCAAAACGGATCGTGTGGAATCGCGTGCGGTTGTTGACGTTGTTCAAGTTGAGGCCGAAATTGAAGCCGTTGTTGTTGTTGCCGCTGAGCTGCGTATAGAGATACTCGGCCTTGACCGACCAGTTCGGCAGCGCAACGAACATATATTCGGCCCCGCCGCCGGCGGTCCAGCCCGTCTGCACCGTGCTGTTCTGGTTCAACCAGCCGTTGCGTTTCACCTCGCCATAAGCGAATCCGCCTGTGCCATAGACCAGCAGTTGCGGGCTCAGCAGGTTGACGCCGACGCGGCCACGCACGGTGCCGAACCAGTTCAGGGTCGCGGTGGTGACGGGAGGGACGCCAAAGAGCCAGGCGTAGCTGTTGCCGCCAGCGCCAGAGCCGATGCTGGTGCCCTGGAAATCGGTCTCGACGCCGACCACGAACATCGGCGTTATCTGGTAATTGTAACCAATTTGAGCGCCGCCGACGACGCCCGCCCGGCTACCGCCGTGATTGTTTACGCCCCACCCCCAGGCGTTGGATGAATTTTGGGCGTAAAAGCCGACGCCGAAGTTGAGACCCGCATAGAAGCCCGTCCAGGTCATGATCGGCGGAGGCGGCGGTGGCGGCGGCGCCTTGTAGGACGGAAGATCGGCGGCCATAGCCGAACCAGACGTCAGCGCGAGGGCCAAAGCGGCAAAAATTGCCTTCTTCATTATACCTTCTCCTAAAGCTTAAAACGGCTTGGGCCGAATCCCGCACCAAAGGCGGCATTACCTGTATGAAAATTGAGCAACCCTGCACAGTCAAAGCAATTTAGAAGCTATTCGGCCCTTCCCATACGCTTTCCACCCGACTGTGGCGGGCGCGCCACAGCGCAGGGTCTCATCGAAAAATCTGCTGCCGCCCTCAGTGTCCGTCATTGGAAAAGTGCTGATAGTCGACGCTTCTTTTCCAATGTCCGCCCCAGCGCCAGCCTTGTCGCGCGAAGGCCCTGGTCACGACGTCGCCGTCGACAATGATCCCGACGATATCTCTCCTGCGCTTGGAGGGCGCGTCATAGGCGCGCCCGGCCTCGGGCTCGGTCAGGTTCCCTTCCCGGTAGGGGTTTTGAACCGGATTGATGTCCACAGCCATGCCATAGGCGTGTCGCGACATCGCGCCACGATCGGTCGTTCGGCAGTTGAAGGCGCTCGTATTATTCGCCGCCATCGATCGCGCGTCATCGCCGCCGAATTCGTCAATCAGGGACATTCGATAGATTCGAAATTTCCCGCTGTCGTAAATGTCCTGAAAGGCGGCTGCGACGGCTTTGGCGGCGCTTCTTGCGACGATCAGAGCGCCAGTCTGCGCGTTGCCGTCGAAATCGAGGAAAGGGACTCTCAAGAGAACCAGCTGGTCCCGTCCGGGACATGGAAGGTCCGCGCGCCACGACCTTCCCTGCATGTAAGCCCATACGGCGTCGGGTATGGGTTCGGCCGTGACCTTGGCGCCGCGCGCGTCCGCTTCCGAGCCCGTCAGAAGTAAAATCAAAAGCGCAACCGCTCCGATGGCGCGTGAGCAGCGATTTATCAAAATCATGCGCCCGCCGATCCGCGTCTTCGTTCCGCCGATGTCGACCCTTCGCCAAGGCTGAGACCCAGCCGGGTCTGGTGATCTCGACCTGGATGCGTCCGGCAAATCACAACGATCATCTCTAAGACGCTTAAGCGCCTTCGGTCGTAGCACGGGTAAAAATGTTCAACTGGCGTATGCCGCTGATCGCCATCGAAAGAAGGGCAGCGCCTCGATCGTCAGCGCCGCAATGCACACAAATTCGCCGACCCCATCGGCGATCACCATGTCGCCGATGGTGAGAATCGCGAGTCCCTTGCAGATTTCCGAAACGGCAAAAATTCCGTTTGCCCTGGCCATGCAAACCAACTTGCCGAGCGGACGGTCAGTCCGAGCCGTAATTGCATTCGCCCAAAGAGGGGCGATCTCTTTTTTTCCGGTCGACAGCCCGACAGATGATGGCGCCGTTGGAAAGTCCATGCCTAGCCTTCATAGATGGAGGTGCTGTTCCTCTACCTTGAATTGCGAACGCCAATATGGCCGACATGCGGCCCGACCTAGGCGCAAGGCGCGATGGAATGACTGCGCGCTCGGTCTCCGCCCGTGAGCGTTCAATAGAAACGCCCCGACTGCGGAGCAGCGGCGGGGCGTTTCTTGCGTTTCAACGAACTGGCGTGTTTCTCGTCAGCAAACCCATACCCAGTTGCCGACAGAATCGCTCCACTGCCAGCACACGCCGGGGTTAAGAGGCCGCCAGGGCGTGCTCCAATCCCTTTTTTGATAACGCCAGAGCCCGCCATATGACTGAACATCATGAGGGTACGATTGCTGCGCTTGAGCCAAGGGCGTGAAAGCCACACTCGCCCCAATGATCAATAGCGTGAGCTTGCGCATTTTTTCCTCCCTGTTGAATTGACGTTGGCCAATTCAACTGGGATGAAGGCAAGACGAGTCAAGCTGCTGGCGGATTCTATGCAGTTATACTCGTGCGACAGCGCTTGGATTTCACACTATCGACTGAATGAGCCTTCCAATGGCAAAGCCTAATGCTTCGCAAAACGCTCTATGGCGTCGATAAACGCCTCCGGCGAAGCAGCGATGCGTCGAACGAGATGCGCCGGCAGTTGGATGAGCATCCGAACGGTCGAGACGGTGGCGATGACTTTCGACGCGGAAACGAGACGCTGCATTCGGCTCTCCATACTTGGTCTGCGCGGCGCTGCTGTGCGGGGAGACATTCGGCGGCGCTAAGCGAGCGAGTCCTGATATTGCGAGCGCACACTTTAAGCATGCCCGCGTTTCGGCTGGGTTGCCGCAATGTTGCCGGTTGTTTCGGGCTTGGGGCGAATTTGTGCGGCGCATCGCCCCGCTTCGGCTATTCGCCGAGAATGTCCGCCCGCAATCGTCCGGCGACGATATCGACCGCCTCCGCGACCGCCGGCGACATCGACGCGCCGATGTCGAAGATTTTGCCTTCGATCGCATAAACGATGCAGCGCGGGGGCAATACGCCCAGCGCGCGGGCGAGCTCCAGAGCTTCGGCGAGGCCGAAGCCATGCGTCGATGCGCCGAAAGCCGCTCGCGGAAGCGGGCCTGTGCCGACGTCAAAGCGGCGGATGTCGCCAGGCTTCGCCCCGAAAACGCAGGCGTCGACGATGTAGGCGGCGTCCGCGCCCTCGAGCCGCGCCAATACGCGCGTCGCCTCGCCCTCCTCCTCGATAATTTCGACGTCGACCAGCAACGCTTTCAGCGCATGCGCGACCGCGCGGCCTGCCGCATCGTCGCCCCGCTGGGGATTGCCGATACAGAGCACAATGATGCGCGGTCCTTCGCGCGCGCTATAGGCCCCGGTCGACATCGAGCCGCAGAAAATGCGTCGCGCAGGAAATGCAGGGGTCGTGATTGCGAATGGTCTGCTCGCAGCGATGACGCAAAGCGTCGTCCGGCAGATCGAGCCACGCCGTCGCGAAAATCTTCAAATCCTCTTCGATGCTCGGCTGGTTCTGCGACGTCGGGGGGACGATGCGGGCGTCGGCGATCTTTCCATCGGCATGAAGCTGATAGCGGTGATACAGCATGCCGCGCGGCGCCTCTGTCGCCGCAAAGCCAATCCCCGCGCGCGGTTCGAGATCGACGGCCGGGCGGTCAGGCTCTTCATATTGGTCGATGATACGTAGCGCCTCATCGCAGGCGTAAAGAACTTCGACGGCGCGAACGATAATGCTGCGGAAGGGATTGGCGCAGACGGAACCAAGTCCCGCTTCACGCGCGGCTTCGCGCGCGATCGGCGAGAGAGACGCCGCGTTCAGCGCGTAACGCGCCAGGGGCCCCGTGAGATAAGCCCCGCGCGCCTTGAGATGCGCGTGCAGCGCGGTCGAATGTTCGACGTGGCTCTCTTCGAAATGTTCGTCATATTCCGCGGCGGCGATGTCGAGCCCGCGGCTAGAGACGATGCGGCCCTGGTTGAAGGGATATTCGCCGTCGCCGCGCAAGGCGACGAATTCATAGTCGCGCGCAACATCCGGAAAATCGAAGCCGGACGTCCAGCGCACGGTCGCGAGCGCTCCGTCCCGCGCACGCTTTAACTCTTCGGCGAGCGGCTGAAGCTCCCGCCGGCGCGGCGCACGATAAAAGCCGCCGACGCGGACATTGATCGGATGAATCTCGCGGCCGCCGAGTAGCGCGATGATCGCGTTGCCGGCCTTCTTAAGATCGAGCCCGCGGCGCACGATGTCGGCGTGGTCGCGCGCCATCTCGATTGCGCCCGCGTAGCCCAGAAAATCCGGCGCGTGCAGCATGTAGATGTGCAGCGTGTGGCTCTCGATCCACTCGCCGCAATAGAGGAGCCGTCGCAGGTCGCGTAAGGGTCCGTCGACGACGACGCCGAGCGCGTTCTCCATCGCGTGAATGGCGCTCATCTGATAGGCGACCGGACAAATGCCGCAGATGCGCGCGGTGATGTCGGGCGCCTCGCTATACATGCGGTCGCGCAGGAAGGCTTCGAAGAAACGCGGCGGTTCGAAAATATTGAGCTCCGCCGACTGCACGACGCCGTCGCGCGCGACGACCTTGAGCGCGCCCTCGCCTTCCACCCGGGCGAGCTGGTCGACCTTGATCGTCCTAACGATCATGACGTTCGCTTTCCTCGCGGAAGGCGTCGGCATTAGCGTTGAAGGTTCGATAGACGCGCTTCAGCGCATCTTCATCCATGCCAAGCTTGCTCAACCATACCGACAGCGACGGCGTATTGGGCGTCTCCATCGGGCCATAGCAGCCATAGCAACCGCGATTGTAGGAGGGACAGAGCGCGCCGCAGCCCGCATGGGTGACGGGTCCCAGACAGGGCGTGCCGTGACCGACCATGACGCAGAGATTGCCGGCGATCTTGCATTCGACGCAGACGCTGTGCGGCGGCGTTTGCGGCTTGCGCCCGGCGAGGAAGGCTGAAATCACCTCCACGAGCTGCCGCGTGCTGATCGGACAGCCGCGCAGCTCGAAGTCAACCTTCACGTGATCGGCGATCGCGGTCGATGTCGCCAGCGTTTGGATATAGTCCGGCCGCGCATAGACGATCGCCGCATATTCGCGCACGTCGGCGAAATTACGCAGCGCCTGAATGCCGCCTGCGGTGGCGCAGGCGCCAATCGTGATTAAGAACCGCGACTGTTTACGGACCTCCTGGATGCGCGCCGCATCATGCGCGGTCGTCACCGAACCTTCGACGAGGGAAAGATCGTAGGGACCTTCGACCGACGCGCTCGTCGCCTCGAGGAAGTGCGCGATCTCGATTTCGCCGGCGATCTCCAGCAATTCATCCTCGCAATCGAGGAGGCTGAGCTGGCAACCATCGCATGAGGCGAATTTCCAGACAGCGAGTCTTGGTCGAATGCGCGCCACGTCACAGCTCCCGATAAGCGAGAAGATCGCGCACGCGATCGTAACGGTGGACCGGCCCGTCCTTGCAAATGAACAGCGGCCCGAACTGGCAGTGGCCGCAATGGCCGATGGCGCATTTCATGTTGCGCTCCATCGAGACGAAGATGCGCGAGTCCGCAATGCCCGCGTCTTCAAGCGCCAGCGCGGTCGCCCGGATCATCACTTCCGGTCCGCAGATCATGGCGATGGCGTCCGCCGGATCGTAGCGAAGCTTGGACAGCAAAGGCGTCACATAGCCGACGTCCCCGGTCCAATCTGGTCCGGCGCGCTCCACAGCGACGCGCAGCTGGAAGTCCGGCGTCTTCCGCCACTCTTCGAGTTCGCTGACAAAGATGAGGTCGTCCGGCGTGCGCGCGCCATAGAGTACGCCCACCCGGCCGTAAGCGGCGCGATGGCGCAACAGCCAGTAAATCGCCGGCCGAAGCGGCGCGAGGCCGATGCCGCCGCCAATCAGCAGGACGTCGAAGCCCTTGGCCTCCTCGACCGGCCAGCCGACGCCGAAAGGCCCGCGCAAGCCCACTTGGTCGCCAGCCTTCAATCTGCCGAGCGCCGCGCTCACCGGGCCGACGGCGCGAATCGTATGCGTCAGCCGATCAGGCGCATCGGCGGCGCCGCTGATGCTGATCGGTATTTCGCCGACGCCGAATGCGTAGAGCATATTGAACTGCCCCGGCGTAAAGGGCGTCACGCGCTCAGGCGCGAGATCGAAGGTGAACACCTCCGCCGACTCGCGGATGAAGCGAGTCACCCGCGTCATGCTCGGCGCCATCGGATAAGGGAGCGGCGCGCAGGCTTTAAGCGTTGGCGGCATCATACATCCCGAGCGCCTGCATGCGCGCCGACTGCAAACGTTTGACGAGCGGCGGAATGAAGCGCTTCATCATTTCATATCCGACGCGCGGATCCGCCTCGCATTTGCCGCGCAGACACTTGCCGTCGAAAGAGATCGCCCGAGTCAATTCGACGACGCGCGCATCGAATGACGAACGATAGGGCGGAATGAGCCAGTCGGCGCCGAGTATTTCGCCGCTCTTGACGGTGAGAAAGGTGAAAGCTCCGCGCCCTGGCACGAAAGTCTCCAGCGCCACGGCGCCGTGTCGCACGAGATAGAAGGAATCCGCCGCGGCGCCCTCGCGATGCAGATAATCGCCCGGCTGCAGCACGACATTTTTGGCGCATCCGGCGATAAGCGCCAATGTTTCTTCGTCGAGCCCCTCAGCGAAGGGATGATGACGAAGCAGATCGGCAATGTCCTTCATGGCCAGTCCCCAGCGGACGTGTCACAGCCTCGGATGGCGCGCACCTCTTCGGTAATGTCGATGCCCACCGGACACCATGTGATGCAGCGCCCGCACCCCACGCAGCCCGACGAGCCGAACTGATCGATCCAGGTCGCGAGCTTGTGAGTCATCCACTGGCGGTAGCGCGATTTCGCGCTGGCGCGCACGCTGCCGCCATGAATATAGGAAAAATCCATCGTGAAGCAGGAATCCCAGCGACGCCAGCGTTCCGCGCGTTCTCCGGAAAGATCGGAGACGTCTTCCACAGACGTGCAGAAACAAGTCGGACAGACCAAGGTGCAGTTGGTGCAACTCAGACAGCGGGTCGCCACCTCGTCCCAGCGCGGATGCTCGAGATTGCTCATCAGCAGTTCGTTGAGGTCGTCCGAACGCATTTCGCGGCCCATCGAGGATGCGGCGCCTTCGATAACAGCTTCACCGGCTTCGACCTCGCGACCTGACGCGAGCCGATGCGGAACTTGCGCCAGGAGCGCGCGCCCCTCGTCGCTGCCGGTCTCGACGAGAAAGCTATGCTCGGTCCCGTCGAGAAGCTCGGTCAGTGCGATGTCGAAGCCCTGCTGGACGCGCGGACCCGTGTGCATCGAAACGCAGAAGCACGTGCCTCCCGCCTGGCCGCAATTGACGGCCACGATCAGCGCGCGCTCGCGCAAGGCCTGGTAGTGCGGGTCAACGTACATGTCGCTGACGAGAACCCTGTCTTGAATTTCAATCGCGCGAATTTCACAGGCCCGCACGCCGATAAAGGCGAGACGATCGGTCGGCGAGGGTTCAGGCGTGACGCTTGCGTTCTCGCCATCGCGTTCGGCCGTCCAAAGTCGCAGCTTCGGCGCGTGCAGAAATTTTTTCCAGGACTGCGGCCCGACGGAATAACCAAAGAGCGCATCGTCGTCGCGACGGGCCAATCTATAGCGGCCGCGGTCCTGCTCGTCCGTCCACCCGAGGGGCAGATCGTCGACAGATTCGATATCGTCGTAAACGATCGCCTGATTTTGCATGGTTGGCCCGATGGCGCGATAACCGCCCGCCCGGATCGCCTGCAGCAAATCTTGCAGGCCCTCAACCGTGATGATCGCCGCCGCTTCGTCAGCTTTGGCCATGAGCGCTCCTAATCAGGCTTCCTGCCCCAAGATATCAAATCGAACGATGTCGGATGTTTCGTCAAGTCTAGCCTTTGCCGGCGCCCTTGTGACGCGAGGATGACATTTAGGCCGACGTCCGGCGTCACGCGCTATGTCTTCCCCTGTCAGAGTTCAACCGCCCCACGCGATCCTAGAGCCCAAGTTTACCAGCAGGCGAGACGAGCGGCGCCGGCCCCCCGCGCCCAGTTGCTCGGTTCCCGCGCACGAACTATCTTGAGCTTCTAATTCGGCCAACAGGCGCGTTGGACAAGGCGAACTTGCCGCCGCTGTGTCGCTCGCGCCGAACTGCGAGGATTGTTCATGTCCAATAGCCCCGATCCGGCCGAACCCAAGTTGCCTGATGCCTCGCCGCAGCACGAGAGCTGGGCGACGACATTCGAGCACGGCATTGAAGAGATCAGAACCCAGTCCGCCGGCGTTCTCTTCCTCGACGTCATCAAGATCGACCTGCCCTACATCGTGATGCTGTCAACCGCCGTGCTCGGCATCGGCATCGTCACCTTCACGGGACAGCCGGTCGCCTACTACTGGGAGTTCCTGACGCCGGTCTATTGCGCGATCTGCATTTATATCGGCTGGCGGCATACCGAAACGACGCATGAACGCACGCGGCTGGTCTGGACCCAAATACTGCACTGGGCGGCGTTTCTCTTCGGCATGTGGTTGATCTATTCGCCGCCGCTGCGAAAACTGATCGACGTCAACGCCGCCGGGCTCAATCTGATGGTGCTGCTGGCTGTGGCGACCTTCGTCGCGGGCGTTCACGCGGCCGCATGGCAAATCTGCGTCGTCGGCTTCATTCTGGGGATGTTTGTCCCCGCGGTGGCGATCATTCAGCGTTCGTCGCTGTTCATTATCGTTTCCCTACTCGGCATATCCTTCATCGCCGCCAGCATCTACATCACCCTGCACTCCCATCGCCGAAAAGCTCGCGAGGCGGAGGAGACCGTTTAAGCAGGTTCCGAAAAAGTTGACAGACTTTTTCGATGAGAACCTGCTCCAACATTTTGATTTAGAGCGCTTTCCGATCACATGATTCCACGTGATCGGAAGCGCTCTTAAGAGGCGCGCGCCGAAGAGCTACTCGGCGCGCACTCCCCGATCAGGCCGAGGTCGGCTGCGCCGCCAGCGCGGCCCTAATGGCGTCGTCTTTAGACTTATCGAACGACGTCCGCAGCACCACGCCGCCGACGCCTTTCAGTCCCTCGAGAACCTTGTCGGTCGTCATCTTGCGCACGAGCAGGAACAGCGCGGCGCCGCCGGGCGGAACCGCGGCCGCCACGTCCTTCATGAATTTATCGTCAATGCCAAAGTCGGTCAGCGCGCCCGAGACGGCGCCAGCGCCGGCGCCGATCGCCGCGCCTGCGAGCGGCATCATGAAGATCAATCCGATCAGAGCGCCCCAAAAAGCGCCGGAAACTCCGCCAAGGGCCGTCGTATTGAACAGCTGATTCAGCTTTATCGCGCCATCGGCATTCTTTACGGCGACGACCGCGTCGCCAAGTTCGATCAGATATTCCTTTTGCATCGTGAAAAGCTTCTGCCGAACTTCTTCGGCCTTTTCTTCCGACGGAAATGCAATCACGAGAAGATCATTCATCGGCCTCTCCCATTCCGCGCGCGGATCTCGCGCGCCGCCATTGACGATCTAGTTCAGTGAAAGAAGCAAGACAATGCGCCGAGGAGCAGCTGAGGCGGAATGACGAGACCGAACGACGGTCGGCGGACGCCGCCCTCATCGCGTTCACAGCGACGCTGGCGGGCCAGCCTTCCATCAAATCAACGATTTTCGCGACCACGCGACGGCGCGAATTCGCAGCGGGCGCGCTGCGGGACACGACGCGGCGCGGCATACAGGAAGCAGAGCGGCGAAAGCGCCGCGGCCAGCAACAGCATGACGATCCCCATAGGAGTTTCTCCCGGTTTTTGTGTCGCCGCCCGCCTTAAAGCGGGCGGCGAAGTCTCGGATTACTCGGTCAGGAGGGCGACGCCTTCCTTGCCGATCAGGCGCTGAATGTTCATCAGCAGCTG
>WSXZ01000036.1 GCA_009773555.1 Methylocystaceae bacterium
GGCGCTCGAGTCGATGCGGCGCATCAGCCGCCGTTGGCTCAAGAGGAGATTGTCGCGAAAATTCCGGCGCGCCGCCTCCGCCGCCCTGCGCTCGGCAAGGTCGGTGAAGAGAAAGACATAGCCCAATATACGGTCGCGCGACGCCAGCACGGGATCGGCGCGCACGGCGATCGGCCGCGTTCCCCCGATTCGATCAACGAGCAGCGCTTCGCCGCGCCAAGGCGTGCGGCTGTCGCGCAACGCACGCAATTTTTCCTCCACCTCGTCGGGATCTGCGAAATGGGCGCTTAATTCATCGAGATGACGAAGCGGTCGCGGCAGGCCAAGCAGGAGATTGAGCGCCGAATTCGCTTCAAGCACGGCGCCGTCGGCGGCCGCGACGACGATCTGCTGGCTGGAGGAATGAACCTGGCGCAAGACGTGTTCGAGCTGATCTTGCGCGACGAGAATCCGCAGAGAGCGAAACTGCACGACGACGTCGGTGACGCTCTCGCCGATCAATCGCGCCGCGGCCCGATCCGCGGCGGTCCAGGGGTCAGAAGTGCCTTCGACGACCTGATGCCATTGGGCGAAGGAGCGGCGCGGCGAAAGCTCGTTTGGATCGTCCCCGTCGGACGGCGCTTTGAAGGGATTGCCGCCCCAGGTCACCGTTCGCACGCGCTCCTTGCGAAACCAGATCAGCAGCTCGCCAGGTTCGCTGGAAATGCGCGTCGCGATCACTCCGCTGGCGACGCCAGTTAAAGGCGCGAAGGCGGGCTCTTGCGAAGAGAGAGCGGATGTTACGAAGACGCCGTCGTTGAGGCGCGTTTGCAGCCACTGGCCAAGAGCGCGGATTTCTTCGGACCCTGGGACATCGCCGACGGTTTGCATCTTGCCTTCAAACAGCAGCGCCGCGCCACTGGCGTTGAGCGGCAGCAACAGGGAGCGCGCTCCGTCGAACAGCGCGCCGCGCCAGTCGCCCTCGCGCGTCACACTTTCGATCATGCGCTGCTCCAGGCGGCGCACGGAAAGGTCGGCTTGGCCCTGTGCGAAACTCTCCAGCGCCGCGATGCGCGTCCCCATGACCTCAGCCAGCAATTCGCAGACGGCGCGCATTTCGAAGTGGATAAGACGTGACGAATAATGATGACAGGAGATCAAGCCCCACAGTTCTCCGCCGACCATGAGCGACACGACAAGCGTTCCGGCCACGCCCATGTTTTTCAGATATTGAAGATGGATGGGCGATACGCTGCGCAGGAAGCACATCGACATGTCAAGCTCTTCGCCTGTGAGCGGCGAAAGTCGCGGCTCGAGCGCCGACGGCGTGTAGTCCACGTCTGCGAGCAGGCGCACGCGGTTGCGTTCGTAAAGACGTCGGGCGATCTGAGGAATGTCCGAGGCAGGATAGCGATTGCCGAAAAAAGCTTCGAGCCCCGGGCGCTTCGTCTCCGAGAAGACCTCGCCATGCCCTTCGTCGTCGAAGCGATAGATCATGACACGGTCATAACCGGTCAAGTCGCGAAACATCCCGGCGCATGAGTCGCAAAGCCCACGCAAAGTCGAAGATGAGAGAATGGCGTCCACGCCCCGCTGAATAGCGATCGTATAGTCGACGGGGGGGCCGGCATATTCCAGTTCGACGATGAGGCCGCCGTGCGGCGCACGATGCAAGAGCGCGTTGAGAGGCTCTCCCCGGACGCCGGCGGCGCATCGCAGGGCCACGGGGATGGCGTCGACGGGCCGGTCAAGGTAAAGGCGGCTGCGGTTCCAGAGGTCGCCGCCAAGCTTGCGCAGATGCGCGCCGCGCAAGGATTGGGGGTAGCCAAGAAACGCCGCTGCGTTGCCGCTCTGCTGCACGATGACGCCGTCCGACTCGCGAACCGCCAGAAGCGCGCCGTGCGGCTGAATCGACCCGGCGAAATGGATCTGCTCGCGTTCGCAGTTCGAAAGATTCGCCTGACCGAAGGCTGGCGAGGCGGCGGGATCGAGGGTCACGGCTTAGCTTCCCCTGCCTGCGAATGGAATGGCTTTTGTAACTTATTCTCGTTGGTATTTTTTTAGTTTCGCATGCAGGCTCTGCCGACTCAAACCCAAATGGCGGGCGGCGACCGTGCGATTGCCGCGAAACCGTTCAAGCGCACGCGCAATGGCTTTGCGCTCGATCGTTTCCGTGGTCATCTTGACGATCTGCTCCAGCGTTCGATTGTCAAAATCGTCCACCGCGACGGATGCATCGGCGACCGCTCGTGGCGGAGCCTCTGCGGTCGCACGCCGATGACCAGAATCGCGTATGAGCAGCCCGAAGTAGCTCGGCTGTGAGGCGTCGTTGCCGATAGCGGAAACCTCGACGCTGATCGATTGGCCAAGCTCTCCGTCAATCGTGGTCTGAAAGCGCCGCACTTCGCCGTGTTTTTGAACGAGCGCAATCACCAGATTGGCGTCGGCGCCGGGGCTTGAGAGCCATCGCGTCAATTTGCGGCCGATCGCCGTCGCTTCCGAGCCGATCTGCACGAGATCTAGGAAAGCGTCATTTGCGGCCTGTACGACGCCGTCGCGGTCGACGACGACAAAGCCGTCAGGCATCCGATCGACGAAAGTTCTCATCGAGAAGCCATCGGCCCTGTCAGCTGCGCCCGGATCACGCATCGGCGTCAGCTGGCAAAGATAAAGCGCGCCCGACTCCGCATTCATCAAGGACGCGCGCAGGCTCCATAGTTCGCCGAACGGCGTCGCGCGCAGCACGACGCCAGGCGCGCGGCCTTCTTCGCGGGTCTTCGTCAGCATTTCGTCGAGGACGCGCCGGTCGCGATCGTCGAGTCGCGCCAGGAAGGGCGCGCCGGGGGCGAGATCAAGATTCTTGGTTGCGCAAAGATTGGCTTCGACGACGCGCAGATCGGAGACGCTGACCAGAACCACAGCCTCGCTCGTCGCATCAAACAGCATGCGATAGCGCGTCTCGATTTCGCGCATTTTCCAGTAGTCTCGCTCGCGCGCTTCCTGGGCGAGCTGAAGACGCGACTGCAATTCGCCGATCGCTTCGAGACTGCGTCCGATTGCGACAAAACCCGCCTTCTTGCCAAGACTGAAGGTCGTATATTCCATCGCCAGTTCGCGGCCGCTCGGAAACCGCTGACGCACCTGAAAACAGGAGGAGTCGCCGCGCAAGCGCACATCCTCGATCTTCTGCAGCGCGCCGTCGTCGATCGCCGGCTCCATCATCTCGCCCCAGCGCCGGCCGAGCCACGCGTCGAGCGGCTCCTTCGCCAGTGATTTCGCTCGCACGACATTCTGGATGACGCCGTCTTTGTCGAGCGTCAGCGTCAGATCGGGGCGCGTGTTGGACCTATCGGGCATAGCCGATCCCCAACGGGCAGACGGCAGGGAACGCTAGGACGTCCCATAGCCCCTCAAGGCGTCCGGCGTTGACGCCAGCAGACATGAACAGACCCCCGGTTTCATTCAGCCCACATCAGAGAATGGACCCTGTTGGTGGAAATTGCTACGCCACAGCCGTCAATTTCTGCCGATTAATTGACTAAATCTGTCACGCGAGCTTGCGCGGAGCGGCTAAAGGTGTCAATTTAAAATGACACATGGCGTGTAAGTTTACTTCGCGCCAAGCCGAGAGGACCGTGCATGTCGCCGCTTCCGGTCAAGCTTTCACGAACAACCACGCGCGCGATAGAGGCGCGCCGCATGCAAGCTGAAGGCGCGCTCGCGGCGCAGAATTTCTCGCCGCCCGACTCGCTCGCGCCATTTCCCTTCACCGCGATCGTCGGCCAGGACGACATGAAGCTCGCCTTCGTGATCGCCGCGATCGATCCGTCCGTCGGCGGCGTGCTCGTCTTTGGCGATCGCGGGACGGGAAAATCGACGGCGGTGCGCGCGCTGGCGCGCCTGCTGCCGCCCATGCGTTCGGTCGTCGGCTGCGCCTATAATTGCGATCCCGCAGCGACCGCCGCGCTCTGCGATGGCTGCAAAAAACGCGCCGCGCAGGGCGGGCTCAAAACGACGCTGCGCGCCGCGCCGGTCATCGATCTGCCTCTCGGCGCCACGGAGGATCGCGTCGTCGGCGCGCTCGATCTCGAACGGGCGCTGACGCAGGGCGAGAAGTCTTTCGAGCCCGGCCTTCTCGCCAAGGCCAACCGTGGCTTTCTCTATATCGACGAAGCCAATCTTCTCGAGGATCACCTGGTCGACCTCTTGCTCGACGTCGCCGCGTCCGGTGAAAATGTCGTCGAACGCGAGGGATTGAGCGTGCGCCATCCAGCGCGCTTCGTGCTGATCGGCAGCGGCAACCCCGAAGAGGGCGAGCTGCGTCCGCAGCTCCTCGACCGCTTCGGCCTCGCCGTCGACGTGAAGACGCCGATCGACATCCCGGTTCGGATAGAAGTCGTGCGCCGGCGCGACGCATTCGAGCGCGATCCTGCGCGCTTCGCCAAGGCCTGGTCGGTCGAAGAGCACAAGCTGCGACGCAGGATTGCGACGGGGCGCGAACGCCTCGGCGCCGTCGCGGCGCCGGACGAAGCGCTGGAGAAGGCCGCAAGGCTGTGCGTCGCGCTCGGAGCCGATGGCCTGCGCGGGGAACTGACGCTGTTGCGCGCCGCCCGCGCGCTCGCGAGTTTTGAGGGCGTGGAGCGCGTCGGCGACGCGCAGCTGCGGCGCGTCGCGCCCTTCGCGCTCGGCCACCGGCTGCGGCGCAATCCGCTCGACGATATCGGCTCGGCGACGCGCGTCGCGCGCGCCATCGAGGAGATTTTCGGCGCATGAGCGGCGACGGCAAGGCCGCCGCCTGGGCGCGCGCGAGCCACGCCGCCGCGCTGTTTGCGGTCGACCCCGCAGGTTCGGGCGTCTCGCTGAGAGCCCCGCCGGGGCCGGCGCGCGACGCCTGGATCGCCCTGCTGCGCGACTACCTCCCGAGCGGCGCGCCGATGCGCCGCGCGCCGCTCGCCATCTCCGACGACCGCCTGCTTGGCGGACTGGATCTTCCCGCCACCTTGCGCGCGGGACGGCCCGTCGCCGAAACCGGCCTGCTTGCGCAAGCGGACGGCGGCGTCCTCTTGCTGACCATGGCGGAGCGCCTTGGCGGCGCGACGGCGGCGCGGATCGCCGCAGCGCTCGACGCCGGGGAGATCGAACTCGCGCGCGACGGACTTTCGGCCCGCCAGCAAGCGCGCATCGGGGTGATCGCCCTCGATGAAGGCCATGACGATGAGGAGCGGCCGCCGGCGGCGCTGCTCGACCGCCTGGCTTTCCATCTCGACCTCGCCGAGGTGAGCCATCGCGCCGTCAAAGAGCGTCCCGCAAGCGCCGCGGAAGTCGCGGCGGCGCGCGCGCGACTCCCGTCGGTCATCGCGCCTGCAAAGGCGATTGAAGCGCTCGTCGCCGCCGCCGCGCGGCTCGGCATCGACTCCTTGCGCGCGCCGCTGCTGGCGCTGCGCGTCGCGCGCGCGTCCTGCGCGCTGCGCGGCGCCGATGTGGTCGACGACGAAGACCTCGCGGTCGCCGCCTGCCTCGCGCTGGCGCCGCGCGCGACATGCGCGCCGCCGATCGAAGAGAGCGAAGTCCCTCCCGAGGAGGCGGGTGACGAGCCCGGCTCAGCGAAAAATGACGCCGACCCCAAGAATGACAATGCGCAGCCGCGCGAGGCGCCGGCTCCCGACGATCTCATCGTCGCCGCCGCGCGCGCCGCCATTCCGGCTGATGTCTTGGCGCGGCTCGCAACCGATGCACGAACGCGCGCGCCCGCCGCGCGCGGCGGAAAGTCTGGCGCCGCTCTCGTCTCCGCCCGGCGCGGCCGGCCGCTGGGCGCAAGGCGCGGCGCGCTGCGCGAGGGTCGCCTCTGCCTCATCGAAACCTTGCGCGCCGCCGCGCCCTGGCAGCCCCTGCGGCGCGCGCATGCGGCTGACGACGCGGGGCTCGCCGTGCGCGTGCGCGCCGACGATTTTCGCGTCACGCGTTTCCGCGAGCGTCGCGAAACCACCGCCATCTTCGTCGTGGATGCCTCGGGCTCCTCCGCCATGCAGCGCCTCGGCGAGGTGAAGGGCGCGATCGAACTGCTGCTCGCCGATTGCTATGTGCGGCGCGATAGCGTCGCCCTCGTCGCCTTCCGCGGCAAAAGCGCGGAAATCCTGCTGCCGCCGACGCGTTCACTGGCGCGCGCCAAGCGGCTGCTCGCGGCGCTGCCGGGCGGCGGCGGCACGCCGCTGGCGCACGGGCTCGACGCCGCCGGCGCGCTGGCGGAGAGCGTCAAACGCAAGGGCCAGACGCCGCTTCTGATTTTGCTGACCGACGGGCGCGGCAATATCGACCGCAAGGGCGCTGCCGATCGCGCCAAAGCGCTCGACGACGCGCTCGATGCGGCGCGGCGTTTACGCGCTCCGGGTCTCGCGGCGCTCGCCATCGACTCGTCGCCTGCAGCCGCGGCGCGCGCAGACGCCCCGACGCGCAAAATCGCCGAGGCGATGAACGGCCGCTATCTCAAAATGCCATTCGCCGACGCGGCGACTCTCTCGCAGGCGGTGCGCGCGGCCGCGCCGGCGCCGTGATCCTCCCGCATCTCTTCGCGCCCGTCGCGCGGCTCACTCTCGAGCGGGACGGCGCCGATTGGCCGAACCGGCAAGCCAGCCGCATGATCGAAGCCGGCGGCGTCTGCTGGCATGTCCAGCTCATGGGCGAGGGTCCGTCGCTGCTTCTCTTGCATGGGGCGGGCGCATCGGCGCACTCCTATCGCGACCTCGCGCCGCTGCTTGCGTCACGTTTTCGCGTCATCGCCCCCGACCTTCCCGGCCACGGCTTCTCGACGTCGCCGGGCGCGACTACGCAATCGCTGCCTGGCATGGCGAAAGCGCTCGCGGCCCTGCTGCGCGCGCTCGGCGCCCTGCCGAAGATCGTCGTCGGCCACTCCGCCGGCGCCGCCGTGTCGGCGCGCCTCGAACTCGACAAGGCGATCGCGCCGCAATTGATCGTCGCGCTCAACGGCGCGTTCGCGCCCTTCGGCGGCGTCGCCAGCCACGTGCTGCCGTCGCTCGCCAAGGCGCTGTTCCTCAACCCTTTCGCGCCGCGCTATTTCGCCTGGTCGGCGGACCGCGCCGCGGTGGCGCGACTTCTCGCCGGCACCGGCTCGACGCTCGACGCGCGCGGCGTCGATCTTTACGTGAGGTTGATGCGCAATCCGGCGCATGTCGAAGGCGCGCTCGCCATGATGGCGCATTGGGATTTGCATGCGCTCAATCGCGACCTGCCGCGCCTCTCGACGCCGCTTGCCCTGATCGTCGCGGAAAATGACCGCACCGTGCGGCCGCAGAGCGCGCGCAACATCGCCGCGCGCCTGCCGACTTCACGCGTCCAGGAGATTAGGGACCTCGGCCATTTGGCGCATGAGGAAGCCCCCGACCTGCACGCGAAGTTGATTTTTGACCTCTGGGACGCCGCGCAGCGCCGTCACTGCGAAGAACCGGCCTGTGAGGCGATCGGTCGCGCGTTCGTCACACCCTGAAATGTCAATCACCGTTGCAAAACGTCAAGTATGATTTACGATCAGCGCAATTGACAAACGTTGGAAAGGGAAAGCATGCGCATCCTTTTCATTCATCCGAATTATCATTCCGGCGGCGCAGAGATCGCCGGCAATTGGCCGCCGGCCTGGGTGGCCTATCTTTCCGGCGCACTCAAGAAGGCCGGCTACGCCGACATCAAATTCATCGACGCGATGACCTTCGACATCGGCGATGAGGATTTGCGCAGAGAGATCGCCGACTATGCGCCCGATATCGTCGGCGTCACCTCGATCACGCCGTCGATCTACAAGGCGGAGCGCGTGCTGCAGATCGCCAAGGAGGCCGCGCCCGGGGCCATCGCCGTGCTCGGCGGCGTCCATGCGACGTTCATGTACGGTCAGGTGCTCGCCGAGGCGCCATGGATCGACGCGATCGTGCGCGGCGAAGGCGAGGAGATCATCGTCGATCTCGTGCGGACGATCGACGAAGGCGGCTGGCCCGCGCGACGCGACGCCATCAAGGGCATCGCCTATGCACAGGACGGCAAGGCGGTCGCGACCGCCGCGGCGCCGACGGTGAAGGATATCGATTCCATCGTCGCCGACTGGAGCCTGCTGAATTGGGACAAATACAGTTACATCCCGCTCGGCGTGAAGGTCGCCATTCCCAATATGGCGCGCGGCTGTCCCTTTACCTGCAGCTTCTGCAGCCAGTGGAAGTTCTGGCGGGATTACCGCATTCGCGATCCGAAAAAAGTCGTCGACGAGATCGAGACGCTGATGCGCGATCACGGCGTCGGCTTCTTCATCCTCGCCGACGAGGAGCCGACGATCAACAAGAAGAAATTCGTCGCCTTCTGTCAGGAGCTGATCGACCGCAAGCTCGATATTCTCTGGGGCATCAATACCCGCGTCACCGACATTTTGCGCGATGAAGCGCTCCTGCCGTTCTACCGCAAAGCGGGATTGATCCATGTTTCGCTCGGCACCGAGGCGGCGGCGCAACTGAAGCTGGATCTCTTCAACAAGGAGACGACCGTCGCGCAGAATAAGAAGGCGATCGAGCTGCTGCGCAGCGCCGGCATCGTCGTCGAGGCGCAATTCATCGTCGGCCTCGAAAACGAGACGGCGGAAACGCTGGAAGAAACCTATCAGATGGCGCGGGACTGGAAGCCGGACCTCGCCAACTGGTCGATGTACACGCCCTGGCCCTTCTCCGATCTCTTCAAGGAGCTTGGCGACAAGGTCGAAATCTTCGATTATGAAAAATACAATTTCGTCACGCCGATCATCAAACCGCAGGCGATGGACCGCGGCGAACTGCTCGACCGGGTGATGAACAATTATCGTCGCTTCTACATGAAGAAGGCGCTGTTCTCCTATCCATGGGCGGGCAGCGGACAGCGACGACGCTATCTCCTCGGCTGTCTCAAGGCCTTCCTCAAGGCCGGCTTTGAGCGCAAATTCTATGACCTCGGCAAAGTCGACTATTGGGGACCGCAGTCGCGCTCCAAGGTGAAGTTCAACTTCGACGCGACGCGCCGGCGCGCCGCCGACGAGGACGTCGAGTGGCAGGTCACGCATAAGCGCCCCGCCAGCACGATGCATGAGGCGGCGCAGGCCATGGCCTGCGGCGGCGGCAAGGAACAGCTCGTCGAGCAGGCGGACGACGCGCCGTTCGAGCCGGCCGTTATGCGCGAATCGGCGACGCCGCATGAGCATCGCGCGCGCTGAAGGCGCGACGGCGCGCCTCGGTCTAATCGGACCGAACGCCATCACGCAAATGGCGGCGGCGTTGTCCGCCGGATGCGGCGCGTCGCTGCGCCGCGACATTTTTGAAGACGCGGGACTTGCGCGCTATCTCTGCGCGCCGCCGACGCAAATGATTTCCGAAGACGACGTCGCCCGGCTGCATCGGGCGGCGATCGACCGTCTCGGCGAAACGAAAGCCGCCGAGATCTCGCGCGAAGCGGGACGGCGCACCGGCGATTATCTTCTCGCCAACCGCATTCCCGCATTGGCCCAACGCGTTCTGAAAATCACGCCGCGTCCGCTTGCGGCGCGGATTCTCGTCGCGGCGATTGCGCGCCATGCCTGGACGTTTTCAGGAAGCGGTGAGTTCTCCTATGATTTCGCGCCGCATTTGCGCTTACGCATCGCCCGTTCGCCGATCTGCCAGGAGCTTCGCACAGAGGCGCCGGCCTGCGCCTATTTCGCCGCGACCTTCGAGCGTGTGTTCGGCGAAATGCTCGGGCCTTCGCTGAGCGTCACCGAAACTGAATGCGCGGCGATGGGCGCCGCCGCCTGCGTCTTTGAGGCGCGCTGGTAAGCCCCGCGCCCCCTATACGGAAAGCGAAGCAATCCCTTAGCCGCTCTGCCCGGGAGGGTCGCTTGCGCGCCTCGCAGTCACGGCGCGCGTCTAGCTTCCGGCGGGAACGAGCCAGTCTTCGGCTGGCGCATAGCCTTCGCCCACCGCTTTGCGATAATGCATCGTGAAGCCGCTGATCGCTTTGCGCAAAGCATCGCCTGGCGTATCCGCCTCCGACGCGCAGCTCCAAAAGGGGCTCGGCTGGCGCGGCGTCTTGATCGCGTGGCTCAGGCGATAGGCCGTGCGCGAACCCCAGGTCCGGCGTAATCGAATGGTGACGACGGTCTCGAGCGTCCCGATTCGGATCATATACGCGCCTTCGTCGTCTCGCCTTTGAACGACGCTGACGCAATCATCTTGCAGCGCGCTTTCCACTGTGCACACGGCGTCATCCTCCCTGCTTTGCGCCCAGCGAAACGAAAGCAAAGCTCCAAACTGCCGGTATTGAGACGTGCGCGACCATCCTTGTCAAAAATGGCTAAAAAGCGCCCGGTCGACGTGGCCATCGGCCGGGCGAAAAGCCGACGGTCAGCGCGCGGCCTTGCCGCCGAGCTCGGGGAAGTCCTGCAACATGCTCTGACCGTAAAGCGGCTTGCTCACGCCCTGATGACAGGTGCCGCAATTGGCCTTCGGGCTGTCGCCGAGCGGGCCTAACCGATTGGCGGGATAGAGCGATTTTAGCGTTTCGAGATAGACCGCGTTCACCTCGCGCATCATCTGCAAGCCGTTCCAGGCGGCCGTGCGCTGCGGCGCGCTCTGGGACCAGTCCAGGAAGGCGCGGCTATTGTGACAGAAGGTGCAATTAACGCCGAGCGCTTGTGACATGTGCATCATGAGCGAATAGCTCTGCTCCGTTTGCTGGATGGAGGCGCCCCTTGTGGTCGGCAAGGCGGTTTTGCCCACGACGCGAATATTATCGTCGCCGAGCAGATGCGGCGTGAACGGATCGACGGGAAGCGCCGTCGTTCCATTCGACGTCGATGGATGGCCGAAACCATAGTTATGCGCCGCCATGCCGCCAGCGTGCCGCGCGCCCGGATTTTCGTACCAGACGTTTTTGGGCACAGGCTGGCCGCGATGACAAGTGTAGCAGGTCACGCCGACATCGCCGACATGCGACGTCCATTCCTTGTTGATGTCGCGCGTCATTGCAATCATGCGCCGGGCGACGATCTTGGTGTAGATCCCGTCGTCGGCGAGATCGTCGGTGTGGCAATAGGCGCAGCCCTGGTCCGGCGACACCCATTGCGTGATGGCGACCATCAGACGGTTGAACTCATCCGTGCTGAGGTCGGTCAGCACTTTCACGTTCTTGTAAGCGCTGGTCGCGCGCTCGCCCGAGGGCGACGCCGGATCGATCGGCGCCGGCAAGGCGTTGGCCGCTTCCAGAATGCGCTTGTTCTGCGCGCTGATGAGCTGCTCCTGGCCCGTGCCGCGGTAGCCGGTTTGTGTGCTGATGATCGGCGGGCGAACCCATCCGGGGGTGAACAGCATGGCGACCGTGAGCAGCGTCGCCACGACGATGCCGAGGAGAGAGAAAGCCAGTCTCATGGCGCGCCTCCGGTAGTGAGCGCAGGATCGACGACCGGCGCGAAGACATGCGGATATTCCGGCGCAATGCCATGCAGCACGCCCCAGAGATACCAATTGTCGACGACGGTGCCGGTAAGGAGAATGCCGATGCCGCCGCTCAACGGGCACAGCACGGCGAACCACCAGGCCCAGCGATGGATCGACTCCATCGTTGCGTTGAAGCCCATCGTCCAGCGCCAGAACAGCGCCGCACGCTCTGAGGCGGTGCCGCGATCGATGATCTGCTCGATCTCGCGCTCGCCGCCGAAGCGCCCGACCGCCAGAATCGTCGCGCCATGCATGGCGAACAGCAGCGCCGATCCATAGAGGAAGACGATCGAGAGCATGTGAAACGGATTGTAGAAGAGATTGCCGTAGCGGATGGAAAAGGCCGCGGTCCAATCCAGATGCGGGAAAATGCCGAACGGCACCGCCTCACTCCAGCTGCCCATCAGCAGCGGACGGATGAATCCCAGCACGAGATAGAGCCAGATCGCCGAGAGAAAGGCCCATGCTGTATGCGTGCCGAGACCCAAGGCCCGCGCCCGGCGATACATGCGCCACCACCACAGCAATACGGAGGACGTCAGGAAGAAGCCGGCGAACAGCCACCACCCGCCCTCGCTGAGCGGCGGAAAGATCTTGATTCCGTATTGCGGCTTTGGCGGTTCAAGCGCCAGCCACGGCAATTGCCGCACGAACTGCACCGGATCCCAATTCACCGACGCCCACATGTTGAGGCCGATGATTTCGAAGGCGATGAATCCGAAGACAAGCGACAGCGTCCCGAGATAGCCGAGATAGATCGGCCCGATCTGCGCATTGCCGATGCGTCCAAGAAGATGGGAAAACGTCGCCCAACTCGTTCGCTTCATTCCGGGAACGGGAACGCCGGGGTGCGGCGCATCGGCGCGGACCTGAACCTGCGTAAATATGTTCTGATAATAGGCCACGGTTCGTCTCCCTACGCGTTAGCGCCAGACGGGAAGATTGAGCCACCAGTTCCACCACTCGGGCCAGCCGCGAGTCCAGAACGGGCCGCTGATGATCATGCACACCGCGCTCCAGAATGCGGAGGACACCGCCAGAAACAGGCCGAGCCGATGAATGCCGAGCGTGCCGATGGAGTAGCCGATCGAGTCGCGGAAGAAGGTGTCTTCGTGTTCGGGCGTCTTCACGGCCTCGCCCTTGCCCGGATTGGTCGCCGATAGCACCAGCGCGCCGTGCAGCGACAAGGCGAAACATGTCGCGAAGAAGAACGACACCGCGATCATATGCGCGGGATTGTAGTGAAAATGCAGATATTGGTAGCCAGTGTTCGACACCCAATCGAGATGACTGATGATGCCGTAAGGGAAGCCGAAGCCCCAGGCGCCCAGCAGCAGCGGACGAATCACGACGAGCGACACATAGGCGAAGATCGCGAAGCCGAAGGCGATGGGCACGTGATAATTCATGCCGAGCTTGCGACAGATTTCGACCTGGCGCAGCGCCCATGAAATGAACGCGCCGGTCGCGCAGAAGGTGATGATCTGCCAGAGCCCGCCTTCCTTCAGCGGCGCGAGCGCCAGACCATATTTAAGATCGGGCGGGGCGATGTTGATCTGCCAGATGTTCCAGGTCGGGCCCATCGCCGCGCCCCAGATGATCAGCGCCGTGCCCAGCGCCGAGCAAATGATCGTCGTCACGCCGAAAAAGCCCACGTAAAACGGCCCGACCCAGAAATCGAAGAGGTCGCCGCCGATGAGCGTGCCGCCGCGCACGCGATATTTTCGCTCGAAACTCAGCAGGGCCATGGCCGCGCCTCCCTCGGATGCCAGTCAAATTGTCTGCGTCCGCGGGCGGAAGCGAAACGCGTCCGTCCGCAGCGCGTGATGTGCGTCGAACCGATCAGCCGAATGCGGCGGGCGGGCCGCCGGGAATCGTCTGTTCGATCTGTCCTGTGCGCGCGGGACGCGGTCCTTCCAGCCAGTTGAAGCGGTCGGTGCTGAGCAGAATGAAATGAATCAGCAGCGCCAGCGTGAACAGGAAGGTGAAGAGCGCGACCAGCGTGCGACGCGGATCGAAAAGCAGCCATACTTTGTGCATGCCGATCTCCTATCAGCCGAGGAGCGACAGCGCCGCATGAGCGGCGTTCGTCACGCCGTCGAGCAAAGCGTAGCCCTTCGGACCCGGCAACCAGGGCCGCCAGAACCACACCAGCACATGCGCGATGATCGCGATGAAGGTGAAGATCAGGAAGCTCCTGACGAAGAGGCTATGAAATTCCATAGCCTCCGGCTCTGTCAGACCTGACAGAGAACTCCTTTCTCTCTCGATGGCCATCTATTGACCTCCGTTAGAATTGCCGCGCACGCCTTACGCGGCGGTAGCATCGCGACCCGAGAGTCACGACAGGCGTTCCGCCCGGCTTTCCCGGGCGAAGCTCTGCAACATGGCGCGCGCGATCAAGGCGTAGGAGATCACGATCAGCATGTTCTCGCGCGCCTCAGCCACGACCGACGCGGTCGATGGTTGCGGCGCTTCGCCATGGCTGCGCGCGCGCTGCAGAAGGCGCTGCGCCGCCGTCGCGACGAGGAACGCCGGGAACAGCACGCCGAGCAGCAGCTGGAATTTGAATTCGGTCGCGCGAAGATCGGGAGTCGAATAGATCGCGGAACTCATGGCTTCTCCTTCCATGCGAGAACGAGAGTTTTCACCGGCGTCGGTCTGCGCTGCGTCATGCGCCCCGCCCTTCCATCACCAAGTCGCGCGCGCGTTCGACGCGCGCCGCCGTCACCATGTCGTCGCCGGCGCTGCGCGCCGCGCGTTCGGCGGCGTCACGCAGGCGTTTGGCCGCAGAGATGCGCACCAGCAGCGGCGTCGCTTCGACGAATTCGTCGAGCATCGATTTCGCGGAATCATCCCAGGCGATTTCGCGATGGAGCCGCGCCGGAGTCGGCTCGACTTTGTCGAGCTCAGTCCCGAGCGGCAGAATGTTGAACAGCGCATCGAACAGCGCGTTGCAGACTTCCTGCACGAGATAGACGGCGCCCGAATATCCCATGAAGGGCGTGCCGGCGTGGCGCCTGATGATCGCGCCGGGGAAGGACGCCGGAATATAGATCGAGCGTCCGCCGGCTTCCGCCGCATACATGCGCTCATTGTAGCTGCCGAAGAGAACGAGCGGCGCCGTCTCCTTCACCGCCTTGCGCACGGCGGCGTTGTCGGTCTTCTCGCCCGGGCGCCGGCCAATAGCGAAGGCGCAGGGCAGACCCATTTCGTCTTCGAGAAAATGCCGCACGCCGCGCGCATAAGTGTCCGTCGCGACGATGCCGAAGTTGGCGCTTCCAAAGAAATCCTGCGTCACTGATCGCCACAGATCCCACAGCGGCTTGATCGTCGTGTGCTTCTCGCGTTCGATGAACGGCTCGGGATCGAGACCCAGTTCCTGCCCGAGCGTGCGCAGAAATTTCGTCGTGCTGTGCAGCCCGATCGGCGCCTGGAGATAGGGACGCTCCAGCGCCTCGCAGAGATGGCGGCCGAACTCGCGATACATGCAGATATTGACGTCGGCGTCCGCGAGTTTCGGCGTGTCGGCGATATGGCTGCCGAGTGGAAAGATCATGTTGATCTCGGCGCCGATTCCTTCGACCAGCCGCTTCATCTCCGCAAGATCGGAGGGCATGTTGAAGACGCCGTAGCAGGGGCCGATGATGTTGACGCGCGGCTTCTCGCCGGCCGCGCGCGCTTTGCGCTTCGGAGTCTTGCCTTTCTTCGGGCCATATTCGCTCCAGAGCCAGCTCATGGCGCGATTGGCGCACTGCCACTGATCCTCGTCGATCGTGCGCGGCAGAAAGCGCTGAATGCCGGTGCCCTCGGGCGTCACCCCGCCGCCGATCATTTCGGCGATCGAGCCGGTGACGACGACGCTCGGGAGATCGGGATCAAGCGTCGCGTGGGCGCGCTTCATCGCGCCTTCAGTGCCGTGGCGCCCGAGTTCTTCTTCGGACAATCCGGTGACGACGATCGGCAGCTCATGCGGCGGCAGCGCGTCGGTGTAATGCAGCACCGAGGTGACGGGCAGATTTTCGCAGCCGACAGGACCGTCGATGACGACCTGCAAGCCTTTGATCGCCGTGAAGACATAGACGGCGCCCCAATAGCCGCCGGCGCGATCGTGATCGAGGACTAGCATGCGCCCATCTCCTCGATGGGCTTCGCCGCGGTTTTCGCGCGCTGCTTCTTCGCGAACTCGGGACGGTCCCGCGGAACGTCCTGCCAGACTCCGGCTGCGAATCCCTTGCCCACGCCTTCGAAGAAATCATTCATTTCGTCGAAGCGCGCCCGATTGGCGATCGCTGTGTTGACGACTTTCGCAAGCGAACCGGCGCCGGCGACGCCCATCAGCGGGCGCGCGGAGATGAGATTGGTGAAATAGAGCGCCGGCGTCGCATTCTGTTTCGCCTTCTGCACCACCGGCGTCGTGCCGATGGCGAGATCGGGCTTGAATTCGTCGAAGGCGGCGAAGTCCTGTTCGAGCGAGGCGCGAAACTGCACATGCACGCCCTTCGCTTCGAGCCATTCACGATCGGCGTCGGAGAAGCGCGTGCGTGGACAGGCGGTGCCGACATAGCGAAGGTCGGCGCCAGATTCGACGAGCAGGCGGCCGACGAGGAGTTCTGAGCCTTCATAGCCGGAAAGCGTTACGCGTCCGGCGATCGGGGCCGCTGACAGGGCGCCTTTTATTGCAGGCAGCAGGCGGTTTTTCGCCGCGTCGATTTTTTCGCGCGCGACGTTGCACGCGGCCCCGATCGCCTCGAGCCAGGCCGCCGTTCCATCGTGACCGACCGGCGCCGAACCGATGACGCTTCGCCCAGCGGCTTCGAATTCACGCACGCAGGACGCGTAGAACGGGTGAATCGCGGCGACCGCGGCGCAATCCAGCGCGCCATAAAGTTCGCGCCATTCGCGCGTCGGCGTCACCGGCCCGGCGGCGAGGCCCAGGAGATCCAGCATCGCGCCGATCTGCATCGGATCGGCGGGGAACATCTCGCCGAGCAAGGAGATCGTCGGCTTTTCGGCGCGCGGCGCACGCGGCGCTTGAACTGGACCCTGCTCCGCCTCGAGCCGCGCGAAACGCAACATGGCGCCGGCGAGCACATCCTTTGCCTCGGCATGCGTCGGCACGCCAAAGCCCGGCACGTCAATGCCGATGACGCGCACGCCGTTGATCTCTTTCGGCAGCAGTCGCAGCGGCACGCCCGACGCCGTCGGCACACAGAGATTGATGACGACGATTGCGTCATAATTGTCAGGATCGGCGAGGGCGTGAACCGCGTCGCGAATGTCTTCGAACAATTTGCCGGTGACGAGCGTCTCGGAATTGAACGGCACATAGCCGACGGTGCGTTTTGCGCCATAAAAATGCGAGGTGAAGGTGAGGCCATAGACGCAGCAGGCCGAGCCCGAAAGCACCATCGCCGTGCGGCGCATGCGCAGGCCGACGCGCAGCGATCCGAAGGCGGGACACATGCTCTGCGGCTGATCATGCGGGCCTTGCGGATAGTCCGGCGGCTTCGGCGGCGGAGCGTAGTCTCTCCTTGCCCGCATGACAGCCCAGACCATCCGTCTGCAGCGCCGCGGCGTCGATCGCAGGCGTCGCATCGAGAGAAACGGTAGGAGAGCCGAAATCGTCCATCTTTCGCTTTCCTCAGATCGCTTCGTAGACGACTTCGAGGGAGGGTTTTTGCATCAGCGTTCCGCCGCACATGTCCTGCGGCGTCGCCGGCTCGAGCACCACGTCGCGGCCGACGGATTCGCCGGAGAAAAGGCCGAGCAGTTCGTCCTGCGTCAGCGGCGCGGGACGGTGCGCCTTGGCGTCGGCGACATTGGCGGCGAGTTCGGCGAAGAGCGCGCCCCAGCGTCCTTCCGGACGACCGATGATTTCGTAATTCGCGCTCTTGCGGCGGATGTCGTCGTCCGCCGGGATTGACGCCAGAATCGGAATGCCAGCGGCTTTTGCAAAGGCCTGCGCTTCGCCGGTGCCATCGTCCTTATTGATGACGAGTCCGCCGACGCCGACATTGCCGCCGAGCTTGTGGAAATATTCCACCGCCGAGCAGACATTGTTGGCGACGTAAAGCGATTGCAGATCATTCGAGCCGACGACGATGACCTTCTGGCACATGTCGCGCGCGATGGGCAGGCCGAAGCCGCCGCAGACCACGTCGCCGAGGAAATCCAGCAACACGTAGTCAAATCCCCATTCGTGGAAGCCGAGCTTTTCCAAAAGCTCGAAACCGTGAATGATGCCGCGCCCGCCACAGCCGCGTCCGACTTCCGGCCCGCCGAGCTCCATGGCGAAGACGCCGTCGCGCTTGAAGCAGACATCGCCGATCGCGACCTGGTCGCCCGCAAGCTTTTTCTTCGTCGAGGTTTCGATGATCGTCGGGCAGGCGCGTCCGCCAAACAGCAGCGACGTCGTGTCGCTCTTTGGATCGCAGCCGATGAGCAGCACTTTTTTTCCCTGCTGCGCCATCATGTAGGAGAGATTGGCGAGGGTGAAACTCTTGCCGATGCCGCCCTTGCCGTAGATCGCGATGATTTGTGTTTCTTTGGTCGCGGTCGTCGGCGCAGGATTTGGTTCTATGGCGGCTTCCTCACGCAGAAGATGCGCGGGCGGGTTGGCGAGTTCGGCGGCGGTGAGAAAGCCTTGCGCGTCATTCATGCTACCGCTCTCCAGTCGAGAACCATCTTGAGACAGCGCGGATCGTCGAAGGCGATCGGATAGGCGTCGCGCGCCTGCAGCGCGAAGCGCCGATGCGTGATCAGCCCTTCGAGCGAAAGACATCCGTCTTCGACGAGACGAATGACGCTCTTGAGATCGTCGGGACGCCACTGCGCCGCGACCCGCAGGCGCGCCTCGCGCATGAAGGCGGGCGGAAAGGCGAAAGCGAGGGGACGCTCATAAAAGCCGGCGAGAACGATCTCGCCGCCAGGCGCGAGACGCGCGATGAGAGCGTCGAGGATCGTCGGATCGCCGCTGACGTCATAGATCACGCGATAGTCGCGGCGCGCATCGTCCTCCGGCGTCGTCACGAGATAGGCGTCGGCGCCTTCCGCGCGTTGCGGATCGCGCTCCCACACGGTCGGCGCGCCGCCGGCGGCGACGGAAAGACGCGCGAGCAACCGTCCAAGGACGCCATGTCCGACAATGAGTTCCGCGCCTTCCGGCGCCACGTCGCTTCGCGCGTGCTGCGCGGTCGCTGCGAGCGCGAGCAGCACGCCTCTGTCGCCAAGCTGCCTGGGAATGGCGGCGACGCGCGCGCCTTTGACGACAAGATGCGAGGCGGCGCCGCCAAACAGCCCGCGAACGGCGCCGTAGCAGGTCGCTCCCGGCGCAAAGACGCGCTGACCGACGCTGTAGCCGCTGTCGGGCCCCGCTTCGACGATTTCGCCGACGGTCTCGTAGCCGGGGAC
>WSXZ01000037.1 GCA_009773555.1 Methylocystaceae bacterium
GCGCCGTTCGTCCGCTCACCGAACCACTGCGCAAGCCGGCTTTGAGGCTGCCATTGCAGCCAGCGCCAGGTGAGTTGGATCACATAGGCGCGGAAGCTAGCGGGGCCGGCCTTGGTGATGCCCTGTTCGCGGCTGATCGCGCCGCTCGCCCAAGGTGTCGGCGCGAATCCGCTCCACGCGGCGACCTCACGCCGGTTGACGAACTTGCGCCAGAAGGCTTCGCGGACGAGCACCGAGGCGTCGTTCGGGCCGACGCCCTTGAGACGGGCAAGCGCCTTAATCATCGCGGCATCGGCGCCGTCCTGGTTCTGGGCGCTGTCACAGGCGGAAGGTCGCTTGGGAAGTGCGACGGCGTCACGTTCGTCGTCGACATGAGCGAGCTGCTTCATGACAAGCCGCAGGCGTGCGATCTCGCGGCGGATCTCGTCCTTGAGCCGTGGGCCCAGCCGACGGCCGTCGCCGGTGACGAGTTCATCGAGCTGCCCGTCCGCGCCATCGGCGCGCGCATCGAACCCAACGATCCCCTGCGTCAGCAGCAGCCCCTTGATGCGGTTCGTGTGCGCCGTGCGCTCCTTGACCAAGCGCTGACGCTCGCGCATCAGGCGGCGCTCGTCGTCTTGCTCGACGCTGGGGATTTGGATCGCGCTCAGCACCTGATCTTCGCCGCGCGTGTAGGCCATGAGCGCGCGGATCATGGCCTTGACGTCGATCCGATCCGTCTTCGCGCGCTTGGCGCGGCGATTAACCAGCAGGCTGGCCGGGTCAATTACGCGCACGCGGAGCCCCGCCTCGGAGAGCCGGCGGTAAAGCCAGAAGCCTTCATACCCAGCCTCGTAACCGCAAAGGATCGGAACCTCAGCCACGCCAAGCGCTTTCGCCGCGCGCAGCCTGAGGCGGTCGATGAGCGCGAATAACGCCGCCGTATCACCCCAGTCCATGCCGTGAATGCCGACCTTGGCTGACGCCGGCAGGTGCGTTCCCACCAGCCACTTCGATCGGCTCATCTCGATCGCGATGAAAATCGGATCGGTATCCATAGACGAAACCTGAGCAGCGATTTCTTTCTCGGCAAGCATGATCGAGTCCTCCTGCGGGTGAGAGCCCGCCTGGACTCCTATCGCCTGCACCGCCCCACCCCATAGGATCTCTTCTCTCCCCGCGCCGTCGCGCCGCCGATCAGCGCGGTGACGCCGCCGCCATCCGTCAGGGGACGACGCGGATTTTTGTGTTGCTTGACTGCGCCGCGCAGCGGCGTTCGCGCGACAGCGGGCGCGCCAGGCGATCGCGTAAGGCCAATCCGTCGGCGTCAGCAGATCCAGAATGTCCTCGGGGCAGTCGCTCTCGCAGGGCCCCATGCGCTCAGTCATATCTTTGTATCCGAACACGAAGCCTTCCGCGTCGCGCGGATTGTAGTAGGTGAGGCAGACGAGCGCGAAGACGGCGCTCTCGCCGCCGTCGCGGCGCTGTTGCTCGACGGCGGCGTAGTACGTGTCGCCAAGGAGCGTTGAGCGCAGGACCTTCGATCGGCCTTCCGCATTCTCAAAGGTGAATTGCGCGTCGAGATAGTCACGCGGTCCTGCGTGACCGCCGAGCGATTGCATATAGAGCCAGCCCATGGCGGCGCCTTTCAAAATGGAGGGAACACGCGCGCGTCAGGGCGCGCGCGACGGGGGCGGGAAACGGAAATTCAGGGCGCGACGAAAGCGCGTCTTGAGCGGGGCGCGCCGAACCTCAGCATCGACGCGGCAGTCGAGGAGGGAGGCGGGACGGCGCGCCATCCCGCCTCCTGCATCATTCCGCGGCCGTGGCGTGGGGCGCGTCTTCGTCGGCGTCGCGCGACGCCGTATCGTCGTCATCGCCGAGAAAATCCGGCAAGGCGTCGCTTTCTTCCGTTTGGACGATTGGCGTATCGGCCGCCTCCGTAGATGCGCCGCGCAGGGGCTCGGGCAGCCAACCGGTTCCCTGAAGCAGACGCTCCGCCTCGATCGCCATGTCGGATTTTTTCAGATGATCAATCATCTGCGCCGTCGCTTCGCCCTTCGCTTCGCGCACCGCCGCCAGAATCCGCGCCTTGGTAACCTTGCCGAAGTAGCTCTCAACCGTCGGCGTCCAATGCGCGCTCATATCGAGCCCGACATGTTCGGCCAGTCGATCGGCGTGATCCAGCGCCTTTGAGCGGCGTTCGTGTGGAAGCTGCAGCGCGTTGACGCTCTGGCCGACACAAAAGGCGAAGAGACCTGCCGTCGAGTCGCGATCCGCTTTGACCAGCCAGTCCCAGAGATCTTCCGATTTCTTCGGCAATCGCAATTGCCAACGGCCCTGCGCCTCATCAATCGCCCGCGCCGTAGCGCTATCGGCGAGGCCGGAAGCATAGCCGCCCAGCGGCGCGGATTTGACGTCGAGCTCGATGCAGCCGTCGAAGCGGCCGGAAGCGTAAAAACTCTTCAGCGCCAGCGCATGGGTCGCCGCGAGAAACGCCGCCTCCGGATCATTGGCGAGGGCGACGCGCAGCGCCAGCGTGCGATGGGCGGTGAGTTCGCTCAACAATCGGTCGGAGAGTTTTGACGAGACTTCCGTCTCGTCCTGGTCGGCCGCGTTTCCATCGGGACTGCCGACCGCACTGTCGCCCGCGGGCTTTGGGGCGGCCACAGATTCCGTGGGCGCGCCAGCGGCCGGCGCGCCAACGGGCTCCCCATCTTCGGGACGGACAAAGCCGCGCTCGACCTTCAGGGCCCCGTCGTAGTCGATGCTGACAAAAATCCCGGCGCGCGAGAGTTCGGTCGGATCGTAGATGGCGGGCCGCTCGTCAACCGCCGCCATCTCCTTTTCAAGTTCCGCGAGCCTGCGGTCGACCTCTTCGGGAAGATCTTCCGCGCCCTCGTGCTCATCTGACAGTGCGTCATATTCGGCGAGCGCGGCGTCGTAACGCGCCTGCTGGTCCTCCGAGATCGGCGCATAAGTCGCCGGCAGCCGCCGCAGCCCATTCGTGTGGCCATAGGGGAAATCGATTGCGATCTGCGACCATTTCCAGCCTTCGGCGCGCAGCGTGTCGGCGGTCTCCGCGAGCTTCTCTCGCGCCAGCCGGTCGAGCAGCGCCACATCCTGCAGCCAGCCGCCATGATCCTGCTGGAAGAGATCGCGAAGGACGAGCCCGCCCGCCACCTCATAGGCTTCAACGCCGAGGAAGACCGCGCGCTTGTCCCCCGCCTTCACCGCGCCTTCGGTCAGCAGGCGGCGGATCGTGTAGGGCTCCTTATTGTAGGAACGGCTCAGAGTCTCCCACACTTCCTCCTGCCGCGCATGGTCGTCGGTGACGCAAAAGGCCATGAGCTGCTCGAGGCTCAACTCCTCGGCGACGTACAGATCGAGCAGTTTCTGGCTCGCCGCTGCGAGCTTCAGTCTCTGTCGCACCACCGGTGCGCCGACGAAAAACCGCGCGGCGATCTCGTCAATCGTGACGCCCTGATCCTGCAGATTCTTGAACGCCCGAAACTGATCAAGCGGATGCAATGCCTCGCGCATGGTATTCTCGGCGAGCGAATCTTCTTCCTCGATCCCGTCGGCTTTCACGATGCAGGGGACGGGCGCGTTCTTGGCGAGGCGCTTCTGCTTGACGAGCAATTTAAGCGCCGCCAGACGTCGCCCGCCAGCGCTGACCGCGAACGCGCCCGTTTCGGCGCCCTGGTCGTCCACGACCGGCCGAACGCTCAAGGACTGCAGCAAGCCACGCCTTGCGATATCCTCGGCCAGATCTTCGACGCTCACCCCCGCCTTGATCCGGCGCACATTCGCATCCGACGCCACAAGCTTGTCGAGCGCGATATCCCGTGCCGCCGTCAAAACAATCTTCGCCATGTCCCTGAACTCCGCGACGGATGGGCGAGAGCCTCTCTCTCACCCTCTGCTCCGTCGAAAAGCCCAAAGGGCTCTCTCGCTCTCAGGCCGCCGCCTCCCCGCCGCCGCAGCCGGGCACGTTCCGCACCTCGGCGCCCGCGCGCGCGTAAGCCTCGGCGACCGCGGCGAGCGGCGCATAGGACAGCGCGCGCCAGGGTGGCGGATCGGCTGGCTTGCCGACCGCGATCATCGGACCACGAAGCGCGAGGTCCGCGACCTTTCCGAAATCGACCATGCGGCTATCGATCCCGGGCAAGCCCGCCGCGATCGCCGCGGCTTTGACCGTCTGGCAGTCATAGCCGCTCAGCCAGCCAGCCTCGTAATGCAAGGAAAAGCCGCCTCTTCCAATGAAGAGATGCCCGCCTTCGGTGACGAGGGCCTTGGCGATCGTCGCGTCGTAATTATCCGTCATGCGCGAAACCTCCACGACGGGCGCGGGAGCCACTCTCTCGCTTTCCATCCCGTCGTGAAGGGCGATCCCCGCTCTCGCTCTGTGCAAAAGCATCGCTGAAAGGCCCGGCGCGCGGCTGCGGACGGCGGACTGTCCCGCGAGCGTGGCTTGACCGACGATGGTCTCGTTTTGGGTGTGCTGCGGCGCGATGCGCAAGCCGGCCAAGTCTAATAAAGTGGCAAACATTCCCGAATTGCCCTTGGCAGCCGCAAGAGAATCTATGACAGTGCGGGGGCGGCTTCGTGAGTTTTCCGGGGCAAAATGGTCGGCAGCGGGCCAAAGCGGTCGCGTAAGGCTAAAGAAACGGGGGGTAAGGCTGAGGCGGATCGACGACGCCGGCTCATGGTCGTCACGATCGCTGATCGGCTCGATTCGCCTTATCTTGCAAACCTTGCGAACCGTCTGATCGCGGAACATGCGGCAAGCGGCTTGTCGAAGCCGGAATTCGCCGAATTCGTCGGCATGTCGGGGTCGCAATTTCGCTATGTGCGGCGCCGGCTCGGCAACCCATCCATCACGATGTTGGCGGAAATCTCGAAAAAGCTTCGCGTCCCGCTCTGCGAGTTGCTCGAAGCCAAGCCCGTGCGCGACCGCAAAAATCCCTCCGGGCCGAAAATGGTCGAGACGATCGGCGCCGTCGTGAATGAGCGCTTTCGCAGAAGCGGCCTGACCAAACAGGAATTCGCGAAATTTTTGAATGTTTCGCTGCCGCAGCTCTATCTCATCACCGATGGCGTATCGAACCCGTCGCTGCTCGTGCTCGTCGAACTCGCGGAACGATTGGACATCAGCTTGTGGGAATTGCTTGGTGTCGAGTCAGCACGCAAAGCGGCGAACGGCGCCAAACGCATTGCGGCGCGCTAGCGCCGCGGCGTCAAGGGCCGCACCAGCTGCGCGGCTTTCGTCTTGGCGAGAAGCCCGATGTTTTTTGTCATCTCAGGAGCGTGACAGAATAGCCCAACGCAGACATTTGCGAGTTCCGCGTCGGCTTTGCTGTGGGCCGCCAGACAAGCAAGGCTCTAACGGCCTTGCTGTGTCCGCGTCCTCGAATTGGGTGGCCATGGGACGGGGGGAGCTATTAGAAGGACGAATCGTCTCCAGGGCCAGCGATGCGGGACGTCAACAGACTTTTATCGGCGATCTTGGCCGAGGTGGTTACTCTAAAACGAAAGAAGGCTGATACGACTTGTTTCCGCGTCGGTCGAAATCGAACTCATAAACAATGCAGGGCGAGACGCCCTGATGTTGCTGACCAAGAAAAAACAGCAGGCTGTTTGGGCCTGCCGCGAAGATGTGGACCATCGCATCCGCATCTTTCGCTCTTTTCACGCGAAGATGGTTTGCGATCTGCTCGGCAAGAACAGCCGCGTGTCCGCCACCCGCTACATTTTGATGTCCCGCCCCATTCGGCATCGAGAAGGAAATCAGCGTGCCAACATCGGGCAGTTGAGATTTGACGTAGGCCTGTGCTTGAGGAGTTGCGAACTGAGCGACGTTGATGGCGACCGCAATATCCCCTCCTGAACCGACATGTTCCTCGGCGATATCGAACCGGGCGCCTTGTGCTTCGGAGCCATCGTCGGCGCGCCAAGTCGTGGCGCCAACTCGGCCTTTCTGAACAAGACGCGTCGTTATTCCCGATTTGTGATCGAGGATCGAGCCGGCCAGGAAAGCAATCGACGCATGTGCGTCGAGAATGAGTTTCAGTCGTGAAGACTTTTTTGTCGAGGCAAGTAGGAAGCCTTCGACCTTTGGTCGGATATCTCCTTGCCAGCCGAGATCTTCGCGTAGATAGCGTTGCCGGAAATCGTCTGTGAGCATCAATGTGTTCTCTGGGGCTGCGGCGATCAAGTCCGCCGAAAGTCCCAAAAAACTACGGATCGCGACGGGCAGGAACTCGTCAACCACAGTCGCTTTTTCGACGAAGAGTCCTTCATCCTTGCAGATTTGGACCAACGTCTCCCGGGTAAGCTTGTTTAGCTGACGAACTTTGAGCTGTCGCGCCAGTTCATCGTAACGGAAATCTGAATCGGCTGCATTGCAGGCCAGCACGCCGACGACCTGCGCCCTGAGATTGATTTCAGACCGGAGTTCATCAAGAGAGCGATGACCTTCGAAAACGCGCAAGCCGCAGACCGCGGCTTTAAGCTCATCGTCGCTGCCCAGTTTGAGGTGCTCCCTCCAGAGCTTACGCACGACGCCCATCCGGCTCCTGTCGGTGGTGCCGTCGAACAGACGTTCGATGAGGATGCTCTTGTCCGTTCCAGAAACCAACCCGGCTAGCGGATCACCGTCTTTGATCCGATAAGTTGTTATGAATGCGAATTGAGATGAGGACGGCGCCGTCTCCCGGGCTTGCCGCAGGCGTTCAAGAAGTGAAACCGCCGTCGCCCCGATGAATTCTGGGTCGATGAAGTCCGCAAAACCGAACCTGCCGCCGCTCTGAACGTGCCATTTGACTTGATGGTATTCGACAGAGACACGTTCAGATCCCGAACGCGCGACCGGCGGGTCGTATTTCACGACGATGTCGTCGAAGGCTTTTGGGCCGTCCGCTTCAAAGGTCACCTCGACGACGCAGGAATTCTCGTCCAGCAGATTGAAAGCGTTCTGCCAGAAAATCCTTGCTTGATAATTGTCGCCATGCCAGCGCGCTGTGACCGCGTCAGCCATTATGCTATACTCCCATAGCGGCGTGCAGAGCCGGGGTTCATGTCATGCTTACGATCAGGAAAGAGGAAATCTCGGTCCGAACAGTGCGCGCCACGCCTTAAGAGCTTCGCCGTTGCGCCCCTGCCGCACATGATCGATGGCGATCGACGCTTCGCGGCTCGCCTGTTTCAGTAGATCGTGGGCGCGGCGCTTGCGCGCATCATCCATGCCGTTGCTGATGGCGGGACCAAGTCCAGCAGGGTCAGGCCACTCGTCGAAGATGCGGTCGGCAAGGGTCGAAAAGAATCCTTGGATTTCATAATCAAATCGACCCTGCCAACCGCCATAGAGGCATTGGAGCGCCATGACCTCGATCAGGAAAGATGGTTTGACAGGCTTTTCGCCGTGTCGCGCGTTGTTGTTCCAATATTTGACCATTCGCACCAGCCCTTTCCATTCGCTGGAATAGGCTTGATGCGTAGCGACTGCCTTACGGGCATGGATCTCCGGATTAGTCTTGATCCAGTCTCCAGTGTCGGTATCGGGAATTTCGTAGTTATCGCCATCCGCGAACGCCGGAACGACGTCGACGCTAAGGACGCGATAGTCGGTATTGTCCTCAACATCGACGACGACTCCAAAATCTACGTTCACGGAACGTGCCTGCTTGCGAACGGCGCTCGCGCCGTATTTCTCGACGAGCGCATTGTGAAAGGCGTTGACGACCTCTGACGGCGCCTTCGAGCGGTAGTGCTTCTCGGACTCCTTGAGCACGAAGAAGATATCAATATCCTTCAGTGGCTTGGTCTTGGTGTGGCGGGCGTAGGACCCCGTCAGGAAGCTGCGCTCAACGGCGAACTTGGTAGCCAGATAGTCGCGCACTTCGGTGTGCCGGGTCGACACGTTCTTCTGCTCCTTGTCGTTCAACTCGAGCCGGCTCTTAAATTTCCGGAACGCCTCGTCGACCGTCAGCATCAGTTCTTCCTCCAATACGCGGTATTGCCGCCAAGTCCATTGTGCTCGATCGTTGAGCCGAGGCTTTGCCTCACCATGCCGTCGGTGGAGCGATATGATGCCGTCGACCAGCCATCCACGTCAGGGCGCCCCGGCTTGGTGTGCAAGAGAAGCCTGTAGCTGGCGTCGTTTGGCGCCAATCCCGCTTTGCGGATATGATATTTGAGCTGATCGGTGTCGGTCCAAAAGCTTCCGTCACCAGAAGACCAATTGTAAACGACGTCGATATCCCATCTGAAAATGAGCGCGTCCGTTCGGGGATTGAAGATCTCCAAGACTACGCGCTCTAAATCGCTTGTGTTCAGCCATGTGCGGAGAGCCCGCATGTTGCTGTCCCAGTCCGCTACAAGATTACCGGGGTTGAGACCGGATAGCCGAATGATGTCCTTGAAGGACTTCAAGATGTTGTCCGCCACGTAGGTGACGGAATGGGTGCGCGTGTTTACGGTGACGCTGGTCATGAGCCAAGAAACCCCTTCGGATCGAAGACGAGAGCCTGCGATTTCGTCGCGTTAGCACCGTCTTCGTCAGATACTGCTGTGGTCATATCGCGAGCGGTGATCCGGCTGCTGTGCTTCTTCAACGCGTCTTGCACCCATTCCAAATCGTCCTTCGGACAAGGGAGCGACACACGCCAATCGCCCTTAAGCGGGTCGAAGTTGAGGACGTCTTCCTTGGCGTCCGAGCCGTCTATGGCGTCGTCGTCGTAGAGGCAGTAGATTCGCGTGCGAGGGCCATCGCAGGTGACTACGATGGCGGCGTCTTTGAGCGCCTGTTCGGCGATTATGCTGGCGACAATGCCGTCGACAGAACGCAATTCGGTCTTGGCGCCACCGTTTGAGGCCTGGGTCAGGAGTTCCACGATCGCGACCCATGTTTGCAGGGCGTCTCGCTGCGGCGTGCTGATGAAGATGCGGCTTGCTACGGTGCTCACTTGCCCTTGCCTCCATGGTTCCGGTTGGCTTTGGCGGCCAGTGCGCCGGCAAGCAGATCCTCGATGGTGACCTGCTCGGGATTCATCGCCGTCTGCGGGCTGCTTGCGAGGGCGTTGGCGACCATCTTGCGGATAGCTCGACCATCAAGACCGACGCATTCGGCGGCGCATCTTTCGAATTGCGCCGATGCGGGAAGTTTTCCGATCGCTGCGAATGTCTTGCCTAGCCCCGTCAGGCAGTCCTTCAGGATTAGGGCGCAAGCCTCGCGATCGGGGAGGGGGATCTGCATGACGAGATCGCACCGGGAGGTGAACGCGCTGTCGACCGCCTGCGGAAAGTTGCTGGTGGCTACGAACAGCAGATTGGGATGACTCTCGGCGAGCGCGTCGAGCTGGACCAGCACCGCGTCGGTGGCGCGGTGTATATCCACGGGGTTGGCTTCCAAGCTCATTTTTGAGCGGTCGGCGGCTAGGGTTTCGACCTCGTCGAGCAATACGATTGTGGGGCCACTCGCCGCCGATTCCGCGATTGATTGCGAAAAGAGTTCCGAGACTGCTTTCTGCGTTTTGCCCATCGCGGAACTCGTCAAGGAATGCGGGTCAACTTCCAGCAACCGGAAAGCGCCACCCTTAAATGCCTTGGCGGTTCGGTGGGCCAAGCCGCGGGCGAGCGACGTTTTGCCCGTACCGGCCGGTCCGACGAGCAGGATGACGCCGTGAAGTGGTATGACGCTCCGATCGACTTTCCCCCGAAGGGTGAAGTTCAACATCGCCTGGGAGAGAAGTTGCGCTTTGAGACTTTCTTCGAGGATAATCGAATCCCACAACGCGCCGAGTTGCTCGTCGGGCAGCCGGCGGAATCGGTGAACACCCTTAGGCAGATTCAGATCGGCGAGAGGCGGAGACATATGTTTCATCATTCGTTGTCCAGGTTCCTTTTCCGCGCGTCACGTCAATGAACGCGGGATCGCGCGCTTTCTGCCGCGAGATCTTGTCGTCGTCATGTTAGGCGCGTTGGACGGCACGGCGCGGACATCGCGGTTGGATTTTGTTGCTGCGCTCGAATCAAAATCCGCTTGCCGTCGTGCGAATTCATGCGAATCTCACTAAGGCGCATGTCCGCGACTCCTGCGGACATCGAAAATCAAAAAATGAATTGTCCGCGTTCACCCTCATGGCGCGCCTAATTGGATGATGGCGTTGGGTCGAAGGAATTCCGATGCACCAGCGAGTTCAAGAGGCCGTCGGCGCCGACCCTGGCGAATCAGAGACTCTCGGTACGGAAGAGATTCGTGAAGCCGTAGAAGGCTTTGGCGACGTCGACTGGTTGCGTCTGAGGCGGGCTGCTGACTACTTCGCATGGCGGACCGGCGTACAAGGTTGCGATCTTCAGCAAGAGGCGTTGACACGCGTGCTCGAGGGACGGCGGAAATGCCCGCGCAATACAAAAGTGATCACGTTCCTCTGTAATGCCATCAGGAGCATAGCGTCGGAGGACGATTGGGATGTTCAGCGTGTGCCATTGAACAGCGCGCTTGAATTCGACCCCGCTGATGGGGCCAAACTTTGCGACCCAAGCCAAAGCCCGGATCGTGAGGCCCAAGGGCGAATTGATGGCGAGCGCCTACTTACCGAGGTGCTTTGCCTTTTCGACGATGACGAAACTGCGAAGCTTATGTTTGAGGGGATGATGGAGGAGATGGAGGGCGAGGAGCTTCGGGAGTTTCTCGGACTTACCAGCACGGAATTCGATTCCAAGCGCCGCTTAGTTCGTAGACGTCTTAACAACCATTTCGAAGGGCGAAGGCCATGACGAAGGATCCCAAAAAGGGGCAGGCAGACCGTCTGGCGCAAATGGATCGCTTCTTCATCGACGATCTGTTGGCGACTTCGGATAAGGCTTTGCTCGAGGAGGCAGCGGAAGACGGCGTCGATATCAAAGAAACCGTTAAGAAAGGTCACGAAGCATTTGATCGGGCCCAGCAAGCCGTCGGGAAGGGCAAGCTCGAAGCGATCAGAAAGGCGATGGCGCAGGACAACGGCAGGAAGGTTGTTCCCATTGACCGTGATCGTGCCCAACGCGAGATCGAGGCAATCCTCAAGGGTAACAGGAATGCGCTGAGTAAGCTGACGATGGCGGCACGCAATCAAGAAGGAAATGATCACGACGATGACAGCGAGGGGCTGTTGGAAGACTTTATCGAACTTGGGGTGATCAGGAGTGACGAGCCGGGTACCAACGAAAAATGAGCAATTCGGTCGCAGAGAAATTGCTTAAGGCATATGGAATCGTTCGCCCTGAAAATATCGATTTAGAGGCGATCGCTTGGGGTTTGGGCGCCAAGGTAAAATATCGTCCTCTAAAGTGCTGTGAGGCGAGGATTTGCGGGCATGGAGACAAGGCGATCATTTCGATCGACAACGGCAAGCTGCCTCAACGCCGTCGATTTTCACTAGGACATGAAATAGGCCACTGGATCTACCATCGAGGCCAACTCCTCATCTGTCGCTCGGAAGAAATCGGTGGATTTGCGGGGTTCCGCCGCGGCCCGGTCAGTCCCGAGGGCGTCGCAGACCAGTTCGCGTCCGACCTCATTTTGCCAAGCTATATTTTGACCCCCATCCTAAAGGATTATCGCACGCTGAACCTGAAGGCCGTCAAGGAAATCGCAACCACCTTCAAGGCGAGCATGACAGCGACCGCGATCAAGCTGGTCCAGAGCAACCGTTTTCACGCGATGCTCGTTTGTCATGGGACGCTGGGGCGCGAATGGTTTTTGCGGCCTCCATGCGTGCCGGATAGATGGTTCCCTCAAGACGATCTCGACAGAGAAAGCTATGCCTTCGAAGCTTTGTTCGGATCGAAGGTCGAGCAAAGCCACCCGAGGAAAATCGGGGCTGACGCAGGGTTCGACCGCGCAGAAGCGAAAAACTATGAGATTTTCGAGCACACCTTCCCCTTGCCGAACGACAAGATATTGACGCTTTTGACTTTTACCGACGAGAACATGATGGACGAGCGCGATACCTCCCGATCATTTCGTCGTGGTAGGTAATAAGGTAGCCAAGCGAAACGTTGATTTTGCCTCATTTGGTAAAAGCCACTTTCCGCATATCAGGTCCACGCTAATATTCATCCTCGTTGACGAACCCGCCAAGCGGTCGCTCATTCTTCAATGATGCGTTTCAGGGCTTCGGCGCGATTCCCGGCGACGGTCTTGTAAAGCTTGTCAAAGTCCTGCCCCTCGGCGGCGCAGTAAAGGATATGAACCGAAATTTCAGGATGGGCCGCGCGTAATGCGCGCGCGGCCTTGAGGCCAGGCGCGTCGTTGTCGGCATAGATCGTGAGCCTCGTCACGTCGTTGGGCCAATTGACGACGCCGAAGCGGTCGGCGCCAAGCGTCGCCCATACAGGCTCGTCGAATAGCAATTGCGCGGCCCATGCCTTCTCGAAACCCTCGGCGATGCCAAGCGCGAGAGCGGCCGGTGCGAGGCGGAGCATGGACGCGCCGAGCGGGCCGATCGCACGCCTGGGATATTCAACGTCGGCTTTGCGCCGGCCGCACGGATGCAGGAAGGTGAGTTGAACGCCAATGATTTCGCGCGTCGGCGCCTGGACGGCGGAAACAAGACAGGGCAGGGCGCTTCGCGGCCGCTCTTTGTCGTAGCGATAGGAGGGTAGGAAGCGGATTGACGCCGGCGGCGTGGTCGGTAGACCGCGCTCCGCCAAGAAGCCCTCGGCGATCGTCCCCTTAACGGACACCGCCGATTGCCAGATTCGGCGCGCATAGGCGCTCGTGGTTTTCGGTGCCGGCTTGTCCTTGAGCGGCGGTCGATCTGTGATTTCGGCGCGCGCGTTCAGGTCAACGGCGTTGATGGCGGCAATAACATCGCGCGGATCACAGCCAGCGAAACAATGCAGGATCACGCCCTTGTCGCCGTTGTTGACGCTGAGCGAGGGCCGTCGATCGCCGCGTTGCTTTCCATGAGTCTTCACCGGACAATGGCAGAGATAGCCACGTCCCTCGCGTCGCCCGCCCAGGAGCTGAGCGACGGCATCGGCGCTTACCAGCATCGCTATCGCGGTCGAGCGCCGCGCGCCGCTTCGATGAGGATCTTCGACGGGTGGGGTAGGTCGGCCGCAGCCCAAAGGCCACGCTTTGCTTTCGACGCCTCGCGCTCGGCGACGGCGTATTCGAATTTCGTCGCTTTGCCGGCGGCGTCAGTCGCCGCGAAGGCGAAGCCCTGCGTGATAAGCACGGTGCCGAGGTCGAGCGTATTGCTTCCGATATGGACGGCGCAAACCGAGAAGATGACTGGTGGCGCGCCAGCCCGCGCAATAGCAGTGCATCGAGGCTTCGCGTCGCGAACGATCGCAGCGAGATAGGCGACCGATGCCTCCCCACAATCGGTGCGGACGTTGGCCGACTTCGTGAAAAACGTCCCGCGAATACAGCTCTGAACGCCATAGAGCCGAAAGGTCTGACCGTTGGCGGACCAAGTGTCGCCGGTCTGGAAGGTAACGCCGGATTGCGGGAAATTGAACACTGGCAGCGCACTCACCGTTTGCGTCTGTGCGCTGGCGAGCAAGGGGAGCGCCGTCGATGCGACGATGAGGGCGAGTCGTGCTGCGGCGCGCATGGTTTTCGTCACGCCAGATTTGGCGGAAGTTGCACGGGCGCGTTGCCTGGCGCCGGCGGGATGACGCCATTCGGCGTCGTGCCGTTGCCGGGGCACTCAGTGCCGCCATTGTTATTTCCGTCATTGCCCGGTCTGCAGGTGGCGGCTGCCTGGTTGATCTTGTTCTGGATCGCGCCACCCCAAGAGCAAATCGACTGGCTATTTCCGTCGAGGTTTGCAGAACCGTTCGCGAGGGTCGCATTTGTTGCCCGCACGCCGCCATTGCCTGCGGTTGCGCAAGCCCCGCCGTGTGACTGCATGAAGGCGATGTCGTTTTTGCAGATCAGCTGACCGAACTGAAAGCAGGCCATTAACATACCTGATGTGACGGGCGTTCCACCGACATTACGATTATTGGCGAGCGTAGCGTAGCCGCCGCGTGTATTGGAGTTGCCGACCTGCTGCGCCCAGGTGCACACCTGCTGATGCATCGGGAGGCGCAGATATTCATCGGACGTCATGCCTTGCGGAAGATTCCCGCGTGTAAGCTGGAGGACGCCAAAGTTATTGCCATTCGACTCGCAGGTGTTGCCCCCAGATTCGGCCATCGCCGCGCCGCCAAAATTGCATGCGTTGCTTTTCAGCGTGTCACTGGCGCTGTCGCAGTTTCGGATCGCGGCGGCGACGTCGGACGCGGAATAATGCTGATTGGTGCAGCCCGCCGCGAAGAAAGCCTCGACCGGCAAGCCGCCCGCGGCGGTAAGCAACGCTGCTATTGTGACTGAGTGGCGTCGCATATCGAGCCTCTTGCGGCAAACGGCTATTGGAGATTGACGCGAACGGAAAGCGCGGTCCTCTGACCGGCGGATACGTCGGTAAAAGAAATTGCGCGCGACACCGGGTCGAACGACGCGATGGTCATGTATTGCGAATTTGCATTCGATGACGCGTCGTAGCCCGCGTTGCCCCGCACCGACGAAATCGGCAGCGTCGTATCGGCGACAACCTGCACCTTTCCACCGACAACTTCGGCGACGCGGACCGGGCAAATCAAGGCGTTCTCAGCCGCGGAGCTCGATTCGCAACCGTCATTGATCGCAGATACGACATAGGAGCGACCGTTTCCCGCGAAAGTCGCCGTCCAGACTTGGGCAATCGATTTTAGGTGAGCGCTCGGAGCCGCCCGCTGCAGGGCGCTGCGGCTCACTTGAAGCTGCGGCAGCTTGTCGGCCCAAATGGCGCTTTGCAAGTCGCCGGCGCCGAAAAGCGAAAATTCCTGAGCGATAAGGCGATGTGATTCGGCTTGCGCGGCGCCGGCGGTGAGCGGGATGAGAAGCGCGATGACGGTTGCGGCGCTCATGACGACCTCCTTCACATTCCCAGGCAATGCCATGGAGATGGCGCGACCGCGCGGCGGCGTCAAAGGCGCGAAGCGCCGACAGAAAATCCGAGGGTCGGCTTGCGGAGGCGGATTTTGTGATTGACGCCCATGGCCGCCCGCTCGCGCTCCATGGCGTTGCTCCTTTTGTTCATCAGCCGTTGAGGGCGCGCTACCGCGTCGCATTTTCCGGGTGAAGTGCGACGGATTGAGCGCAATGGTCGATCTCCTGATGCGACACAATGTAGCGCAGGCGAATTGCGCGCGTCGGAATGTCGTAAGCTGCGTAAGTGACGGTCGCGGTCGAGTCCTCGACGGGCGCGCCTGACTCCTTTTCGACGAAGCAGGCAGCGCCGTCGATGACGCTGTAGCTGTTGTTTTCGAAGGTCGCGAGACGCGACGGGCAAATCTTGATTCGGATGTCCTTGGTCGGCGACGGATATTCGTCGGTGCAAAGGTGGGGCGTGCTCAGCACGCTAAGGGCGACAACTTTTGTCTGGAAATTGATCGAAAAGTGCCACTCGCTCGCGCCGCGATTGCCAACAGCGATGCTCGTATTTAGCGGCACGCCAGGATTGCCGGGTTCCGCCTTCTTGTTGCTCTCGTCGAGCCGGTCCTGCCAAAGCGACGCGTATGATTCGGCTTCGCCGCGCGGGAACGTAAGGTCCGAATAGGCGACAGGGCGCCATGTTCCGGGGTCCGCCGTGTAGGTCTGCGCCATTGTGGCGGCGGCGCAACAGCCGGCGAGAACGATGGCGGCGCCACCAGTGCGCAAAAGCCCCCGACAACTCATTGCGGGCGCTTCGGCAGGACACGGCGCAACACGGATAACGCCCCTTTTGCAAGGCGATACAGAACGTCGCCCAGCAAAAGAATAGGAAGAGCTTCAAGCAGAGCGGCGCCGTTCTTTCGAACATGCGTATCAGCGCCGGGGAAAAATACGGCATTCAACAGAAATTCGATCGGAAAGAGAATCCAGCCAAGGACTTGCAAGGGTTGGTCGTCCAGCCACTGCACCACCGCCATTGCGCCGACGATCATGACAATAATGGTGCCTTCAATGAGGCCTAACGATGGAACGGCAGGCTCGTAATAGTGGTTGTTTGGCTCGCTATTCGACATGAAACGCCCCGCCTGGTGGCTGTCGCGCGTGGTCGCGAAAGCGCGCGCCGCAACGACGCGCCTCGAAAGCTTAATAGCGCAATTTTTGGAGGTTGCCAATTTATTAGACGCACGTTACAGGAGGGCGACTCCAGAGGAGTGTCGCCATGCGGAAACTTTTGCTGCCTGCCGTGTGTTGCGTGTTCCCAGCGTTAAACGCCCACGCACAAGAACACGGCGCGCGCAAAAGCGCGCCGACCGTGGTGATCGCGAGGGCTGAAGGTGTTCATCAGGATGCGCCGACCAAAGTTGTGCCAGAGAGGTTCGGGCGGCTCGTCGCCGTTGACGCGGCGGCACAATCGGACGTCCCCGTCGCTCAGCCGCCCACCAAGATGCGTCAGGCGTCGATCGACCCCGCGCTGACCGGCGAGGGTGCTCTTCCTGAGCGCTGTGAAAGTGCGATGGACGACGCGAGCCTGCGTGAGCTCGTCGCGCGCGAGGCGGCAAGCATCGGCGTCGATGAAAACCTCGCCCTCACGATTCTCTCACTCGAATCCAATGACGGAGCGGACCTAAATTCGCGCAGGGGCGCACGCGGCCCCATGCAGCTGATGCCGGACACAGCGGCCCAATATGGCGTTCGCGACATATGCAATCCGGCTGAGAATGTGCACGGGGCGATGCAGTTCCTGAGAGACCTCAGCGCGCAATTTGGCGGGAACCTGATGCTGATCGCCGCCGCCTACAACGCCGGGCCTGAGCGGGTCTATCAGTCGCGCGGCGTGCCGGCGATTACGGAAACGGTGCGCTATGTCGCGAACGCAACCAACAAATATTACGGCCTCGAAGTGCCGACGTCGCGGCAAGCCGGGGGCGTGGCCAAGCAATCCAGATTCCACGCGCCGTCCGTTCAAGAGACTACGGAGAAGCCAAAGGCTGATTCCAAAGGACAGCAGTGGATCGGCGGCTCCGTGCTTTACGTCAGCAGCGACGATCAGGGAGAACAGAAATGAAATTTGGGAATGGGCGCGATTGTCGATTGTTGAGTTTGATTATCTGCATTGCGATTATCGCGTGGAGCGACGCGGCGCTGGCCTCATCCGCAACCTTTCAGCCGCTCAACACCGCGCTGTCGAGCGTCCTTGATTTTATGACGGGCACGTTCGCGACGACGGCCGCAACGGTCGCCGTGGCGGCGGTCGGCTATCTCGCGCTCACATCGCGCATTCCGTGGGGCTGGGCGTTTTCTGTCGTCATCGGTGTCGCGCTGATCTTCGGCGCGGCCCAGGTGGTTACGTCGCTCACCGGCGGGATGGGCGGGCGCTGATGGCGTCAAGCAAACCGAAACTCGATCCTCTCGTTGGCGGCCTGACACGGTCGCCGATGATGCTCGGCGTTCCCTATGTGTTGTTTGTTCTCGAATGCTGCGTTGTCGTGCTGATCTTCATCAACACGAAGAATCTGCTGATGTTCCTGCTGTTTCGACTCCTATCAGCCATAAGGTGGCGACGTGACGAAACTCGCAAAGCACATTCTGCGGTCTTTGACGTTCGGCGGAATCGAGGCGAAAGAAGCCGCGGTCGCGAAGCACATTCCCTATCTCCGCCACGTAGAGGAACAGATCGTTAAGACCAAAGACGGTCATTTCCTCATGGTCGTGAGAATCGGCGGTTTCTGCTTCCAGACGGCCGATCAAGCCGACATCGACATGCGGCTCTCGGCGCGGAACACGCTTCTTCGGGCGATGAACGATAGCCGCTTCGCGGTCTATTGCCACACGATCCGCCGAGAGGTCACGCCCGAAATCGGCGGCGATTTCGACAACTGGTTCTGCCGGGAGCTGGATCGCCGCTACATGGCAGGACAGGCGAAAAAGCGCATGTTTGTGAATGATCTCTATGTGACGATCATTCGGCGCGGATTCGTCGGCAAGGTCGGCATGGCGGAGAGGGCCGCGACTCTCTTTCGCAAGGGCCTCGGCGTTGACGAGAAGGAAATCGAACGGGAGGCGATCCGCGAGCTGAAAGACACGACGGCGAACTATTGCAAGGAGATGGCGAGCTATGCGCCGCGCGCCCTCGGCTGCGTGATGCGCAAAGGCGTCGTCTGTTCCGAAATCGCGGAGTTTCTGACGATGCTCATCAATGGCGGCGCGCCGCTGAGCCTTGCGCTGCCGCGCATGCCGCTCGACGCCTATCTCCCGACAAAACGCGTCACCTTCGGAAAAAAGGCGTTGGAACTGCGCGGCGCCTCATCGGCCGATACGCGGTTCGGGGCAATGCTCTCGGTTCGCGAATATCCCGCCTATACGGGGGCCGGGATGCTCGACGGGCTGCTCCGCATTCCCCATGAGCTGATCGTGTCGCAGTCCTTCGCGCTCGAAGATCGGGCGCCGGTCATGACGCATATTGCGAAGGTGGAGCGCCAGATCAAAGCCTCCGACGAAGCCGGAACCGAAGTCGAGGCGGCGATCACGATCGCGCGAAACGAGCTGGTCACAGGCGCGACGGTGCTCGGCTACCATCATCTTACGGTCTGCGCGCTCGGCCGCACGATCCGCGAGATGGAATCCTGCGTGCAGGCGGCGACGCAGGAGCTGCAGAATTTCGGGACGATTATCGTTCGCGAAGACATGAACGCGGAGCCGTGCTTCTGGGCGCAGTTACCGGGCAATTTCGGCTATATCGCCCGCCGCTCCCTGATTTCGTCCCGCAATTTCGTCGGCTTCGCATCCCTGCATAACTTCGCGGTCGGTCAGAAGGACAAGAACCGTTGGGGACCGGCGATATCCGTCCTGGAGACGACGAGTCAGACGCCATACTGGTTCAATTTCCATCGGCGGCAGGTTGGCAACTTTACCGTTGTCGGCCCGACCGGCTCGGGCAAAACCGTCGGGCTCGGCTTTCTGCTCGCGCAAGCGATGCGCGTGACGCCGCGCCCGCGCGTCGCCTTCTTCGACAAGGATCGCGGCGCCGACCCGCTGATCCGGGCGATGGGCGGCTCCTATGAAATGCTGGCGCCGGGCGCGCCGACGGGCTTCAATCCGTTGCAACTGCCAGGGTCACCCGAAGACTGCGCGTTTCTCCACAACTTGTTGAGCTTCATGGTCCGGCCACGCGATGGCTCGGACCTGTCGGCGCTGCAAATCAAAATCATAGAGCGCGCGGTCGACCAGATTTTCTCGATTCCCGCGCGCGAGCGCCGGCTTCCCGATGTTGCCCAACTGCTGCGCGGCGCCGAACGGATGGGGCAGGACGATCTGGCGTCGCGCTTCGACGTGTGGACGAAGGCGCGCGGCTGGCTGTTCAATAACGACGTCGATAGCTGGTCGACGACAAATGGCGTCTTTGGCTTCGACATGACGAAGGTGCTCGAAGACGACGATATTCGCACCGCGGCGCTCGGCTACATCTTCCACCGCATTGAAAGCATGATGGATGGCGCGCCAATGATGCTGTTCATCGACGAGGGCTGGAAAATCCTAACCGACGACAAATTTTCGTCCTTCCTCAACGACAAGCTGAAAACCATCCGTAAGCTCAACGGCATTGTCGGATTCGGAACGCAGTCGGCAAAAGACATTATCCAGTCGCCCATGGGGCATACCCTGCTCGAACAAACGCCGACGAATATCTTTTTCCCGAACGCGAAGGCGGATCACAGGAGCTATGTCGAAGGCTTCAAGCTGTCGGAGCGCGAATTTGAATGGGTTCTCAACACCCATCCCGACTCTCGCCAGTTTCTGATCAAGCATGACCAGGACTCGGTCATTGCGCGTCTCGATCTGTCGGACATGCCGGATTTTGTGAAAGTGCTTTCGGGCAATGTCGCAACCGTCGCCGAATGCGAGGAATTGCGCGCGCGGGTCGGCGATGATCCGCGCAACTGGATCCCAATTTTCTGCAATTGGACCGAAGCCCGAAAGGGGGTCGCCGATGCGGCTTAGTCTTGGTGTCGCCGTGGCCAGCTTCTTATGCACCGGCGCGGCGGGCGCGGCCGTGCCTGTCGTGGATCCGCCGCGCGAGGGGACGGAAAAGAGCATCGCCGACTGCATGAAAAAGGCGCGGGTCTATAAGGACCAGACGCTCGATCCGTCGAAGGGGATCACAAAGAGCCATAAGACGCCCGGTTCAGCGGCCGGCTCCATGCCACCTGCAGGCGGCGCCGACGTGTCGGGTTCTCGGTCCGACGCGTCCGGCGGTTCGCTCTCCAATATGGATCTCAGCAATCTGACGCCGGCGCAGCCGGCTAATGGCCCGGCGGCCTATACGCCGCAATCCCTGAATTTGAAGACGTCGGCGCAAACGGTTTCATCGCTGCAAAATATGGCGCCAGCGCTCGCCTCGAATACGTCGAAACAACGCTACGCGTCTCTGGCGATCGGCGCGCTGCCGCTCGCGCAAGGCGCATGGGACCAAAACAGCCAGGTGAGATCGAATAATGGCGCACTTTGGAACCAGCTGATTATGGCCGGGCTTCTGACCACGCAGCTTGTGAATCAGCGCAACGTCAATGTGACAGGCGGAAGCAGTTACGCCGCCAACATTTTTGGCTTCGACCCCGCGCGAGCGTCATTCGTCGACCCGCGTGTGTCGCCACCATAGAGGAGTGCGATCATGAAGACCCCGCTTTTCATTTGCGTTGCCTTGCTGGCCGGCGCGGGCGCCGCCCACGCGCAAATGGCGGTGCATGACAATCCGACGTTTATGCAAGCGCAGCAGACGGCGTCGAACACCGCGCAGATCATGAACTCGAATGAGCGCATCCTGAACACGGTGAACCAGACGCTCGCCGCCGTCACCGGAAACCGCTCAACCGGATCGTTGTCGTCAATGGGGCTTGGCGGCGGCTTTCAGATGTCGAGCGTGCCGGAGCTTGGTTCGCTTCTTGGCGGCGGCAGCCTGTCCATGAACGGTCTCGGCGCCTATGGCGCGTTGGCGTCGGATATCATCAACGGGCTCAATCTCGTCAAAACGCTCACGGGCGGATCGGCTGCTGCGACGCCAACCGATCAAGCCTATTCGGGCGCGGTCAGCACATCCGCGGCCGTTACGGCAGCGGTGGCGGGCGGACAGGCGGCCTCGACCGCGCGCTCATCCGCCTTCCAGGGCGCGCAGGACCAAATCGGCTTCTCCGCCGACATCAAGGCCTCCGTCGATCAAAACTCGCAGATACAGACGCAGACGGGGCTGACGATCAACGAGCTGATCGGCTCCGTGAACCTCACAAACGCGTCGCTCAATGCGCAGCAACAGCAAGATCTGGCGGCGCAATCGAAACTCTCGAACATGATGTCGTTCGATGCGTCAAAGGCGACGCTCGTCGGGCAATGAGAAAGGGCGGACGATGCGGCTGAGGTGGATGAGAGCGGCGCTTGTTGTCGCCCTGGCGGTCGGGACGGTTGCGCTTTCGTCCTGCGCGCACAGGGATCTAATTGCGCCCTGCACACGCGATAGCAGGATGACGTTCGGCGCCGCCTATGCCGACGATTGCGGGCCGATGCGCCCTGTCAATCGCTGAGGCCGCGCCACTATGGATATGGTGACGCAGCTCTTTCAGAGGGTCGACACGATCGCGGTTAGCGCCATTGAAGTGATCTACGATTCGATCGCGACCGAGCTGCTTCCCGTCTTCACCGTCGCTTTGACGGCTTACATCGCATATTGGGGCTATGAAATGGTCTACGGCCGCGCGCCGCTGACAGCGGGCGCGTTTCTGTGGCGAATCTTTCGGATCGGCCTGATTTACGCCGTTGGCTTCTACTGGAGCGACTTTTCGCAGATCGTCGTCGAGGTGTTTACGAAGACGGCGAACGGAATCGCGACGGCCATTTGCACGGGAACGGGAGGCACGTCGTGCGGCGCGCCGGAAACGACCGTCGCGGCCCAGCTCTCGAATTTGTTTTCGACCGCGATGCAAGCGGCAAAGGTGATCGCCGCTTCCGGCGGATGGGGAGCCGCAATCGGACTTTCGCTAATGGCGATTGTCCTGGTTCTGCTCACAGTGATTTTCGTGGCGCTCGCGATCACCTACGTTTTGGTCGGCAAGATTGCGCTCTTCATTCTGCTCGGGCTCGCGCCGCTCTTTATCGCAATGGCGCTATTCGAGTTCTCGTCGGCTCTCTTTTCCGGCTGGCTGCGGACCTGCGCCCAATACGCAATCGTTCCCGCGATTGTCTATGGCGTTCTCGGCTTTCTGCTCACGCTGATGACGGCGACGGTCAACAATCTCAGCGGGATCACAGACGTGAGTTCAGGTCTGACGGTCATCGCGCCGTTTCTGATTTTGTGCCTTGTGGGATCGTTCATCTTGCCGCTCTCCCTGTCGATCGCCGCGTCGATCGCCGGCGGACATGCGTTGCACAACGCCTTGCCCGGGACCGCTATGCGCGGCGTGAGAGATTATGCGTATTGGCGTATCGCGCGAGGCTGGCGAAATGGCGGCGGCGCGTGGTCGGAGCCGCCCGCGCTCCCGCCCCCACATGCAACCATAACTCAAGGGGCGGCGACGATTTCGCCCGGGGCGGGCAGTCGCGACTTTTCCGCCGATCCACGCGCCGAGCAAGTGGCGGGCGCGCTGATCGAAGCCCGCGTCGCGCAAGCGCGCGCCCGAAATCGTGAAGGCTGAGGCAGATGCAAATCGAGGCGGGAAACGGGGTCGACCAGCCCCTCGTGAACGAGTCCTACTTTCACGACGGCGCGCGCTGGGAGCGGGATATTTACCGGCGTCTCGAGATTTCAAGAAATGTCTGGCGCGTCGTCGCGGTCGCGGCGCTTATCTGCCTTGCGATCGGGCTGCTGACCCTGCTGTCGCTGGTCCCGCTCAAATCGACCGAAGTCGTGACCTTGCTCGTCGACAAGGCGACAGGCTTCGTCGAGGTCGCCAAACCTTTGGAAGAAGGCGGGCCGATTTCGCAGCGCGAAGCGGTCACGCAAGCCAATATCGTTCGCTACATTCGCGCCCGCGAAACCTATGATCCGCCCGCCCTACGGGACAATTTCGAGCTGGCGTCGCTGCTCTCAGCCGGACAAGCCAGCAAGGATCTGCAGGAAGCCTTCTCTCCGAACAATCTTCATAACCCGGTCAGGCTCTACGGGATCAACGGCCGCATCCGCGTCATCGTTCATAGCGTGAATTTCCTGTCGCAAGGGTGGATGGAGAACCCCAAATCGCCAGCGACAGCGGCCGTGCGCTTTACCTCCGTTCGCACAAGCGATCGCGAGCGGATGGAAGAGCACTGGGCCGCGAATGTGCGCTTTCGCTACACGGCGGAGCCGATGAAGAACGAATGGCGGTGGGACAATCCGCTCGGCTTTCAGGTGATCGAATATCGGAAGGACCAGGAGACTGTCGCGCCAATCGTCGGCGCGGCCCCGGTCGAAGCGCCGACCGTTGCGCCACCGACGGGAGCGCCCGCGCCATGAGAGCGATCTCCCTTCTTCTGGTGTTGACTATGTTCGCCGCCGCTCCCGCGCTGGCCGAACAGGCGCCGCGCGCAGTCATCCAGGACTCCCGTATCCGAACCGTGCCGTTTCAGCGTGACAATGTTGTCGTGGTGCATGGCGCGCTCGGCGTCTCGACGATGGTCGCGTTTGGTGACGATGAACGCATCGAAACCGTCGCGATCGGCGATTCCGTCGGATGGCAGGCTGTGCCGGACCAGTCGAAGCGCTTTCTCTTCATCAAGCCGCTCGAAACCCATGCCGTCACCAATATGAACGTCGTGACGCGAAAGCGCATCTACAATTTTCTCCTGCGGGCCGTCGATAATCGGGCGTCGGTGGTGTTCAAGGTCCGCTTTACCTATCCCGATGTCGAAGAGGATCAGCGTCTCTTGGCGCTCGCGAAAGCGAAGGCCGCGATGCCCAATTATCGCGCGCTCATGTCGCGGCCCGGCACGAATTTCGATTACACCTACAAAGGCCAGATCACGGCAAAGCCCGATTTCGTCTTTGACGACGGGATCAAGACCTATTTCCGATTCGGCGGTGAAGTCCCGGCGATCTTCCTCGTGAACCCCGATCGCGGCGAAACGCTCGTCAATTACCGCCGCGAAGGCGAGATTATCGTGGTCGATAAGGTCGCCGGGCAATTCACCATGCGAAAGGGTGACGAGACGGCCTGCGTGTTCAATCTGCGCGCCGAGTCTGCACCACCGCCGGTCGCGCGGGAAGCCGATGTGCAGCCGCAATATCAAACAGAACACGCGCCGCAACCTTTCTGGACGCAGATTTTGGCGCCGGCGCAGGCCGCGTCATCGGCGCAATAGACGGAGGGAAACCGACATGGCTGCGGATTTCGATGAGGAGGGACGCCTCGCAGGCGAAACCATCACGCGCCAGTCGTCCAATCCGGGGATGGCGCTGGGCGCGCTTTTCTTCGCCCTCGCCGTGCTTGTCCTCGGCCTGTTCTGGTATGCGTCCGCGCGCAAGCAGAACCGGCCGCAAAACGTCGCCGAAGAAACATTCGCGACGGCGAGGTTGCAGCCGGGGCTCGGCTTCAACGCGACGCCGGCGCCCGCGCCGCCTCAAAACAAATTCGTGATCCCGCCGCCGGTCGTTGTGAATGATCCACCGCCCGCGCCGAAGGCGGAACCTTTCGACGATAGCGAAGCGAAGCGCCTCGCCGAACTGGAACGGCTGCGTAAGGAGGCGGAAGCGAAAATACAGGCGCGTCTGCGCTCGCCGATGCTGATCGTCAGCGACAAGGAAGGCCTCACGAATGACGATCCGTCAAAAGTGACGGCCGAAGACAAGGAGGAAGATCCGCATCGGCGATTTCTCGCGAATTCCGAGCATCAGGTGACGAAGGCTTACGCGGAAGAGGTCAGGCGGCCTGATGCCCTTGTCCCGCAAGGCTACATGATCCGGGCGACGCTGGAGACCGCGATCCAGTCTGATCTCGCGGGCATGGTGCGGGCAATTACAACGGAAGATGTCTATTCCTTTGATGGCCGCCGCGTTCTGATCCCGAAAGGAACGATGCTCACCGGCGAATATAAATCGGGTCTCGCCTATGGGCAGACCCGGGTTTTCGTCGTGTGGACGCGCCTGCTTCGCGCCGATGGCGTGTCGCTGATGCTGCAATCGCCGGGAACGGATGCGCTTGGTCGTTCGGGGCTAACCGGCGAGGTCGACACCCATTTCCTGCAACGCTTCGGCAGCGCCACATTGCTGACGCTGGCCGGCGGGGCCGCGCAATTCGCGTCGGCGCTCGGCCAAAACTACAATCAGTATCAGGGCCAGCAATTCGTTCTCGATCCGGCGTCGGGAACGCTGATTCCGCTCAATGCGGTGTCGCAGGGGCAAATCCTGCTGAACGCGCGCCAGATCGGCGCGCAGACGGTCGCGCAGAGCGTCACGCGCATGGCGCAGGAAGCCTTGCGCAACGACATCAAGGTTCCGCCGACAATCCATATCGACCAGGGAACGCCCGTGATCGTGTTTGTAAAACGCGATCTCGATTTCTCCGATCTCTACCCCGATCCTGTGAAAGAGGCGTTATATGAACTTCGTCACCCCAAGTAAGCCGCAGGCGCTCGACGATGCGACGCGCCCGCTCTGGGAGACGCTGCCGGTCTACTTCCGCGAGGCTGCGCGTCCGATTCAGCGCTGGTTAGAAGATATTGACGTCATCGAAATCTGCGCCAACAAGCCGGGCGAAGTCTGGGTGGAAGCGCTCGGCAAGCCGCATATGGAGCGTTTCGACGTTCCTGAACTGACCGAGGAGGCGATCACGCGGCTTGCAACGCATGTCGCGGCCTCGACGCTACAATCGGTCAATTCCTCAACGCCGCTGCTCTCGGCGGCGATGCCGCATGGCGAGCGCTTTCAGGGGGTGCTGGCGCCGGCGACGCCCCATGGCGGCTCATTCTCAATCCGCAAACAGGTCATCGCCAATCTAACACTTGGCGATTATCAGGCGCGCGGCGCGTTCGACGGCGTCAAAGTCCGTGGTCCCAGGACACCCGAGGTCGAGGAATACCCGGAAATCGAACGGGAGCTCGCAACTCTCCTCAAGGATCATTCGCCGGATGGCGTTCGACGCGCAATCGAGTTCGCCGTCGTCAATCATGTGACGATGATTATCTCCGGCGGAACGTCGTCGGGGAAGACGACGTTTCTGAACGCGCTGCTCAAACATGTGCCGGAGACGGAGCGCGTCGTGTCGATCGAAGACACGCGCGAACTGAAACCGCCCGCTCGTCGCCCCGAAAGGCGGACAAGGGCTCGCCGATGTGACAGTCCAGGAGCTGCTGGAAGCAAGCCTTCGCCTTCGTCCGGATCGCCTGTTCCTCGGCGAGATTCGCGGCGCGGAAGCCGCGACCTTCTTGCAGGCAGTCAATACCGGTCATCCCGGCTCGCTGACGACGCTGCACGCCGACAGCGCCTATGGCGCGTTTCAGCGGCTCGCGCTGATGACGCTGCAATCCAATCTGAAACTGACCAAGGCGGAAATCATCGAGTATGTGCGTTCGGTGGTGCCGATGGTGATTCAGCTCCGCCGGCGCATCTATTTTCGCGGCTATGGCGCGCAATAGGGGAAAGGGCGGGTTATGCGAGCTCTCGCCTATGGGATCATTTGGCTGATCGCCCTTGCCTGCGCCTTCTTCGCGTGGGAAGCGTCCTTCGCGGCGCTCGTCGGCCTGCAAACCAAGTCCTGGGAGCTGTGGCGACGTTTTTCGCATGGCTTTGAGCTGATCTTGCCCGCGCAAGTGGCTTATCAGCAATGGGCGTCTCCCGTAGTTCATCAGCTCGCGATCAAGGCCATTCTGGGCGGGCTGATTGTGCTCGCGCTCGTAACGCTCGGATTGGCGCAAGCCATGGAGTCGCTCGGCGGCGCGCATCGGCCTTCCGGCGGCGCCCGGCTGGCGACAGAACGCGATTTGCGCAAGGCGGGACTGCTGAACGGCCGGCCCGGCTATTCCGTCTTCCTCGGCCGCTTCAATGGCAAGGATATTCGCTATAGCGGCGCGAGTCATATCTACGTCAACGGCCCGACGCGCTCGGGAAAGGGCGTCGGCTTTGTCCTGCCGAATGCGATCGAGTGGCGCGGCGCGCTGATCGGGCTCGATATCAAGCGTGAAATGTGGGATCAGATCGGCGCGGCGCGCGCCGCGCTGGGGCAGGACGTCTTCATGTTCTCGCCGGGCTCTGCGCAGTCCCATTGCTGGAATCCGCTCGATCTCGTGTCGCCATGGCCGGAGCGCGCGACCGATGTCGCCAATATCGCGCATAGCCTGATTCCGCTACCGCAATCAGGCGATCCCTATTGGGCGGAAACCGCGCGCGGGCTGTTCGCCGGTCTCCTGGCCTATGTCCTCGACGCGCACGAGCCCCCGATCGAAGGGCGCACGATCAAGGCGGCGCTGAAAATGTTCAGCCGGGGCCGACCGCTTGTCGCGGAAATGGCGAATATTTTGGCGAATGAGCCCGGGCTCAACACGTTCGTTCAGGACAAGTTCCGCCAGCATATCAGCCGCGAAGAAAAGCAGCGCCAGTCGTTCGAGTCGCACATCGTCACGGCGCTTGAGCCGTGGAACAACAGCCTGGTGGATGCGGCAACAAGCCGGCGTCGAAGCCGTCGTGCGGCTGCTGGTCCAACAGGTTCACGACGTTCTGCTGCGCAATCTGCCCGGTCTCGATGAGCCGCATAAGCTGCTGCTGATGCTCGATGAATTTTTCCAGTTCGGACGCATGCCAGAAATTGTCGACCGCGCGCCGCTGGTCGCCGGTTACGGCTTTCAAATCGCGGTGATCGCCCAAGGCTTGACGCAGCTCGACGTGCGTTATGGCAAGCCAACGCGCGACATGCTCATCGGCAATATGGACGTGAAACTGCTCATCGGCGTCGGCGATGAGACGACGGCGCGCTATTGCGCCGACGAATTGGGAAAGCACTACGTCCGCCGCGAAGGATGGGGCACGTCGGTCGGGGCCGGTTTCGGCGGATCGCAGGGCAGGGCGACGCGCACGACGCAAGGAAGGTGGGAGCTGGAGCCGCTGATGACAAGCGACGCGATGCGCCGCCTCGATGCGACCAGGGCGGTGCTGCTGGTGCGCGGGGAATATGGCGCCGTCATCGACAAGGCGCATTTCTTCAAGGAAACCAGGTTCAGACGACTGCTCGAGGCCGCCCGCGGGTTCGCGTATCGGATCGCCATTCCTGACGTGAATAACGCCGGCGGCGGCGCGGTCGAGGACGTCGACGCTGGCGCGCCGGGCGGCTTCAAGCATCTTGGGGCGAAAGATCGTGTCGTGCGAGAAGCGCGCGCGCTCTATCTCGACGCTGCCGCCTTCGAGGCGGCGTTTGTGCACGCGATGACCGAAGCCGGGAACGGCGCCACAGCGGACCTGCTGAATGTGCTGCGGATTGACCCGACGCGATTTGGCGAGCTGCGCGCAAGGCGAAAGGGGATATTCGCAAACGCCCCTTCATCCGATGCGGCGACAGCCGCTCTAAGGCAGGAAGTCTATTCGGCGCGTCGGCTGTTGAACGATGAACGGGCTCAATTTGCGCCGGCACCCGCAATGTCCGCGGGGACCACGCAACTGGCGCCACCTCCTGTCGCCACCGCGCCCATCGCCAGCTCCGGGCCGATACTCGAACCGGTGATCGGAAATGGCGCGCCGTCCAGTGACAGCGGCTTGCCTGAGACTCCCGCGTTGCGCATTGGCGACGACATGCTGGCCCGGTTGAATGACGTAAAAAGACAATCGGACATCACGGCTGACGTTGTGACGTCGGCCGAAACGCGCGCCGACAAGGACGACGCGGCGAAACTCGGCGCGCTTGTCGACGCTTTAAGCGTTCAAGCCGAACTGTTCATGGATACGCCGACGCCCGGCGATCTGGCGGAGCTGACCAGCGCTGTGGAAGCGGAGACCGCAGAGCAATAATCGACTGGACTTGCTACGCCTGCGAAAGCAGCATCGTTGTAATTTCCGCCGATTTTTGGCACCGCGCCCTACGGGCGCTCTCCTGCGAGCGACGTGAGATAATTCGCGGCCTGCTGCGCTTTGGAGGCGGCGGTGAAGATCGCCTTCTTGTCGGACTTCAAGACGCTCAGCCAGTTGGCGATGTAGCTCGCGTGATCGGGGCGAAGCTCCGGCGTAACGCCAAGATCGGCGCAGAGAAACGCCGCGCCAAGTTCGGCGACAAGCTCTTCCATCGCGTAAGCTTCCGAGCCGAAGCGATTTTTCAGATCGCGTGCGCAGCGTGACGCATGACCCGTCCAGTGCGTCAGCTCATGCATCAGCGTCGCATAGAAGGCCTCGCCTGCGGACATGCTCTCGCTGTCGGCGAAGCGGGTGCGATCGGGCATCAAGATATCGTCGGTCGAAGGACGGTAACAGGCCTTCGTGCCGGACTCGGTGACGCGGGCGCCGGAGGCGGCAAGGAAGCGCTCGGCCTCTTCAATCGGAGAGAACAGGGGAGTAACGGGAAGCGTCTCCTCGGGAGCGGCGTAACCCTCCACCTGATCGGCGGTGAAGACGTAGCTCGCGCGCGCGATCAGGCGCTCAGACGTCTCGGACTCGGAAGCCTCCTCGCGGTCGGTCTCGACGGTGAAGGTCTTGTAGAAGACGACGAGCGAGGACTTCTCGCCACGGCGCACCTGACAGCCCTTTTCCTGCCACTGACGATAGGTTCCCCAGATGGGCTGGGCGTAGCCCTGATGCAGGGCGGCAACCCAGAGGGCGAGCACATTCACGCCGTTATAATGTTTGCCGGAAGCGATGTTGCGCGGGCGGCCGGATGCGCCGCCCCGGTTCCAGGGGAGGCGGAACTCTCCTGCGCCGTCTTCGATGGCGGCGACGATTCGGCTGGTGATTTCCTGATGGATGTCGAGCCTGGGTTCGCGGGACATGAGGATTTCCTCTTCGGTTGGTCGGCCGCGATCGCCGCGACCTGATCGGTCGCCGAAGAGGCAGGGGGCAGCACAGCGCCGCACCCGCAGGGCTGAAACGGAGAGGAAGACGGCAACGCCGTTGCGGCGCTGGGACCCGCCTGCCAGGCATAGACCGATGATCAGGTCGTGCGGCGCGGGCCGGAGGGCAAAGAAGCTAAGCGCTTCGCGAACGTTCCCTGAAAGCCATGAGGCAGAAGCTCATATTCAGCGCGCTGCGAACCAGCCTTCGATTGCTTCAACCGGGATTGAGGCGGGGACAGTGAGCGCTTCCGCAGATGGGCCGAGCGGAACGCCTGACGTTCACGCCAAAGGCCTGCCGCTGATCGAGGCGAGTGATCAAGGTACGCGCCACGACGTTCAAAGCCGAATTGCATGATGACATGCATCGCCTGCGCTACCGATTCGTGGTGCGGTCTGACGAGCAGGCCTACTCCCATGCGTGAGGTTAGGCCACTTCGTCCAAACTCCCAGGCGCGCAAGCTGCGCAACCAACAGCAGGCCAGGGTCGATCGACTGTCCGAACGCCTCCGTCACCTTCGCCGAACTCGGAACGCCACTTCTTAGTCAAGCACCCCCCAGAAGCGACGATACGGCGTTTCGAGGCGACCAAGACACGGCCGAAGGATTGCTCAGGCGGATCGAGCAAACAGTCGAGAGCTGTCTCGGCAATCATCGCCGTTATGTAGCCCAGTTCTACCGGCCCATAGGGCTGATAGTGCGCCCCGCAGGCCGGTTCCTCCTGATAGAGGTCGCCCCGATTGGGCCATTCGACGACCGTCAGGTCCGGTGCGCCAGTACGCCCGATGTGGCATTGCAGGCATCCCTCCTCCTTCCCGATCGCGACCGCATGCCCGGCGCACGCATACGCCTCGGTCCAGCCGTAAACGATCGGGTGCGCGCGCTCTTGCCGGACATGCCAGCGGTTGAGTGCGCTCTCGGCGACCCAGTTTCCGGTCGCGGCGACGATCAGATCCGCCCCTGCGAGCAGATCAGAGTCATGCGAGATCAACTGACGCAGGCCGAAGGCTCGATGTTCGATGGTGAGGTGAGGATAGTCGGTACGCAGCCGCTCGGCCAAGGCTTCGGCCTTGTTGCGCCCGACGTCGGCAGCGCCGAGCGGATGGCGCCCGACATTCGGCCAACTGAGCGCTTCCGGATCGACCAGCACAATACGTCCGGCCCCAGCCTGGGCCAAGGCACAGGCGACCGGCGCGCCGACGGAGCCGCAGCCGACTACCACGACCATCGCGCGGAGCAGCCGGTTCGTCCGGAAATCCTGCCCGCGCCCATGCACCCAGTCGGCATCGCAGCGCTGTACAAGAGTTCTGACGACGGGGACCGCTCTAAAGAAGCGTCCGAAAAGGAGCGGCTGAGGGGTATGCCCGGGCCGGAAACCAATAGATAAAGGCTCGTCAGGGGCACGGGGCCGCCCTTTGCGGCGCTTGGGATTGAACGCTTTCGCGCCGATCAGAGCGGCGCCCCCGCGTCCGATCGCCCCAAGCAGCGCCAAGACTTCGTCCGGCTCTCTGCTCGCGGCTTGTTCCAGCGCCGACTTGGCGTCCTCGCCCATCCGTTCGGCCAGCCTGTAGAGGTCTGCTGCAGTCTCCGGGTACTCGGCGGGCAAAAGCGGCGCGTCGAGCCATAGGAAGGCCGCCGCTTCGGTCTTCGCCGGCACCGTATGACCGAAGCGGCGATGCACCCAGTCGACCAATGAGTCCTGATCCTCGCCCACGATTTCAATGCCTTTGCCACGCCAGACCCGCACCACCCGCGATGGGGGCTCAGGCGAAATCAGACTGAACAGGCTTTCGCCCCGTGAATGCACTTTGTAGCCCCAGTAGGTGACGAACTCTTCCCGGAAGTCGCGCTCTATGATGCTGCCGTCCAGCAGTTCCTCGACCAGCCGGACCGAGCGGTTCAAAAGGTCCATGGCGACCTCCGACGGATTGTCGGGATCCCACTCCGCCATGTTCGGCAACAAGCACAGAATGCCGTCGCTCTCGACATGGGGCCAGGTCATCGGCTCGGGGTGGTCGACCAACGCGGTCCTTACCGGCGTTGCCGGAAACTGGGCGCCGGCCACAAGATCGATCCGCCGCGTGACGCCGTCAGAGAAGACGACGCAGATCCGCCACGCGGCGACGATCCAGTCGCGCCCGGGATAATCGGCGGCGATGGTCGCTTCGTCGACACGCTCGGGCACCTGCCCCGCCCGCTCGCGCAGGGTTGCTTCCAGGCGAAGCGCCGCCTGTCGCCAGCCGAGTGAGAGCGAGTCTCTAGGCATGGCGGCCGGCGCCGGCACTGCTGACTGCGCTCGCCGCCGCGGCCGTCGCGCTCAACAAGGCGGCGGATCCGATGATGGCCGGCGCGGCCACGGACGCGCGCTGCTCTTCCTCCAACCGCTCGCTGAAGAAGGTGGTGGCGAACACCTTATCCCAGCATTTGAGCGCCTTTTCGCGCGTGCAGTCCGCTTCGAAGAGCGGTTGCAGCGTGTCGATCGCCTCGGTCAGCTTCTCCCGAAAGCAGCGTGCCTTCGCATCGTCCCGCCCACTGGTAATGTAGTCGCCCGGGGTCACCGGGTGCGCAACCTGCAGGTTCCAGTTCAGCCGATCGCGGATGGCCACCATCGTATCGTAGAGCGCTCGGTCCTCGCGTTCATTAACGCGAATGCCCTCGGTGGTCAGCACGGTGACGCCGAACCCGCTGAGGATGCCGGCCCGCCAGCTATAGCGACTGCGCGCATATTTTTTCAGGTCGCGGTTGATACGGCGGAGCTGGACGCCATCGGACGATTTGGACCGCTCGGCTTCATACCAGTCGGACACGTCGCGCGCGTCGGATCGCTTCCATCCGCTGCTCGCCGCCAATTCGTAATGATACTCGTCGCCGAATACCGTCGAGGTCGTGACCCGCCGATAGACCGGCAGATCGACATGGTATCCCTTCTCGTAGAAGACCCGCACACAGTTGGGCCGGACCTCCGGGGCGCGCTTGAACTTGCCGTCGTCGACAGCGTCCCGGACCATCTGCCGCGCCTGCAGCGAGGTCATCTCCGCCCCGCGGCCGCCGACAAGATCTTCCTTGCGGAAGTAGACGCCGTCGTCGATGTCGTAGTCGTTGTCCGGATCGCGGACCATCGTCTTCATGGCGTAGCTGCCCTGTTTGACGAATTCGAGCGGCGCTGGCTTGCCCGTGGCCGAGAGACCGTTTCGCAGGCGCGTCCTGTTTGAGTTGCGTCTGTCACGCATGGCATCCTGCTCCGTCTTGGGCAGGGTCACGTCCTGGTCGTGGTAGGCACGCACATCCTTTGCACAGTCGAACATCGGCTATCCTTTGGGGTCGCGGGTGGGCGCGCGGTCCCACACCGCGCCAGTGGCCGGCATTGCCGGCAGATCATTCATCAGCCGACGGATCATCCGGCCGTCTTCGCTGTTGGGGTCGTCGCAGGCGCTTTTTGTTAGGTCGGCATCGGTGTTGGCCTGCGCCACCAGCCGATCCATCGCCTCTGACCGTGTGTCGTCGAGTGCGAGGTACGGCATCATGCTGGCGGGAACCGGCTTGTTGGGAAATCGAACTCGGCGAATCTGGCGCCCGCAGCCGCTGATGGCGTTGGCGAGCAGCCGCGCCATGTGGTCAAAGGCGAACTCCTGGGCCGAGATGCTGAGCGGAGCCACGTCGGCGCCGAGACGCCAGTCCAACATCGACCGGTGCGCACTCTCGGCGTCGAGGTGGTCGCCCTCGGGCCGCGGACAGGTTCCCAGTGAGAAGATTTCTATAGGGCGGTCAGGCGCCGCGATGGTCAGCGCGTCGACCAGGCCGACCATGATGGGGTTGTTCGCCCAGAGGCCACCGTCGGCAAAGACCTGCTGGGGACCGCCGGGCGTGTTTGGGTCGTCGATGGCGGCGAGCGAGCGGTAGATCGGCGCCGCGCTGGTCGCCACGCAGACATCAACGAGCGGGTAGCGATCATCGCGGACCCCACTCTTCGCCGTCTTCTTGAACACCCAAGCGCGATGCTCGCTCATCAGCACCGCAGGGATGGCAAGCGAAATGCCCCGTCCCGCGAAGACCTCAACCATCGTGGTAGTACCCAGCACCGATTCGAGCGCTTCCCGCAGCGCCTTGTCGCCCGCCCGCACAAAGCGATCGCCTTGGGAAGCGCGATAGATCGCACTGCGCTTGCCCGTTAGCCGATGCGGAAAGATCTTGGGGCCATGCTCGCGATAAAGCGCTACGACCTCTGACATCGGTCGCCCAACGGCGAGAGCGCAGCCGACGATGGCACCGGTACTGGTGCCGGTGATCAGATCGAACCCGAGGCCGAGATCGAGTGCTGATTCGCTTCTGATCCCGGCGAACTGATCGGTTAGGCGGGCAAGGAAGGCGCCGGTGTAGATGCCCCTCATGCCCCCGCCGTCGAGGCTGAGGACACGAAACGGTCGCTCAAGCTGTTGATTACCTTGGAGTGTTTCCATTCAGACAACCTCGTCCGACATCGACGAGGTTGCTATGGCCGCCGCGTCCGTCCATAAGATATGGGGACAGCCCGCAAGTGAGTCAAGTAACTAGACGGGTATTGACAACAAGAATCGTGTTTTTTGGAGGATGGCATGGAAGGCCACAGCGAACGGCTACGGTGGGGGGTTCGCCGGCGCTTGGAGTTCATCGACTTCCGGCTGTTCTGGGACGGCCGCTTCAATCGGAGTGACATGGCGGAAACCTTCGGCATCTCTGCACAGCAGGCGTCCGCCGACATCTCGCAGTACGAAGCCATCGCTCCCCAAAACCTTCGGTATGACCGCACTGAGAAGACCTATCGGCGGACCGACGGGTTCTCCCCGGCATTCATCGGCGAAACGATCGAGCGCTACCTCCTTCAGATCGTCGCGATCGAGAACCGATGGATGCGACCGGAAGACACTTGGTTCGACGTCATCCCGCCTGTTGAAGTCGTCACCCTCGGACGTCGCTCAACCGACCCTGCTGTGTTGCTCGGCGTCTTAGACGCAGTGAGCAACCGTCTTGAAATTGAAATCGAGTATTCGTCCCTTACGGGATCCGAGAAGCATTATCGGGCAATCGCACCGCACGCCCTTTCCCATAGCGCCGGCCGGTGGTATGTCCGCTCCTGGTCGCGTGAGCACAACGATTTTCGGGATTACAACCTCAACCGGATCGGCGCTGTGAATGGTCATCGACCGGCAACGGTCGATCCGCAGCTCGACTTCGAGTGGGTCCACAAGATCAATCTCGTCATCGTGCCGAACACGGCGTTATCCGCCGAACGCCAGGCGGCTGTGGCCGCGGAACATGCAATGACCAATGGACGTCTCGTCCGCCCGTGCCGGCTCAGCCTCAGCTTCTACCTGATGAGCGAATACAATCTTGACGTTGAACCCGGGGTGCTCAAGCCAGAGAAGCAGCAGATTGTTCTCCAGAACCGCGATGAGGTGACTCAAGCACGCGCGCTGGCTCGCCAGATGTCGATAGAAGCCCTAGCGCGCACTTCCGCATGACACATGCGCTGCCTTTTAGGCCCTCCTACCGACGCAATCGTAATCAGCAACAATGCCTGTAGCGGCCACCCTGCTGTTCGGAAGTTTGGCGCGGGCCGATCAGTCAGAAGAGTCCGACACCGACCTACTGATGATTGGTCTCGACGAGGAGACGCGTCACGTCTCGGTCGGCCGTCTCTCCCTTTTTCTTTACCCCTGGCGGCAGCTTGAGCAGGATGCGCGCGATGGTGACTTATTCGTCTGTCACCTAGTCTGTGAAGCGAAGCCGCTCATTGATCCTGACGACTACCTGCCCAAGCTCAAACGAGCATTCGAGTTCCGCTCTAGCTATGCAGCCGAGATCGCTCGAGCCACCGACTTCGGTTGGTTCCTCGTCAGTTTCGGCGCCGAGTTGAACCCACAACTGTTGACGAAGCGAGCCCTCTGGTGCGTTCGTACGATCTTGATTGCACGAAGCGCCGAACTACGCGATCCGGTGTTCGCACCTGAGCGCCTCGCGGAGCTAACCTCTTCGGCCTTGGCGCAAGATCTGCTGCGACACCGCCGCGCCCCGCGCGACGCAGAAGCTGTGCGCCGTTCACTCCGGCAGTTTCTCATCGATGAGGGTGCCGGAGACTATGCGTTGGAACATGCTGACTGGGCCACGTTCGTCGAAAGGTTCGGGGAGACATCCAACAAGGTAGCGCTCCAAACTCTCCGGCAGGAGGAAGAAAGTCAGACGGGCTATTTGGGATAGCGGCAACCATAGAGCAGACGGATTCGACGCTAAGTATATTCAGACTTGGGGGGAACGCTTTCCCCTGGAGTCGAGCCTGTAGGTCTCGGAATGTCTATCGGCGCGCAAATTTTGACCCCTGAAACGCTCGGCGGGGCGTTGCGCTTTCAACGCAACCACTCTCCGACGCCTCCATGCCGCGAGCATGTTCCACTTCGAGAATGGGAAAAGCTGTAGGTTGAGTCGCGACAACGCGCGCTTGCGCCATCGGGCGCGCCGCCTGTGACGCTATGCGCTGACGCGTGAACATCCTCGCCGCTCGAATTGGAATAGTGCCCGTGTTCCTTTAGCTGCGACCCAATTGGCGTTCCCGGCGCCAATTCGGGCTTGAGCGGCGACTTCGCGAGAGCAAAGCTCGCACTCAACAAAAGGCCAAGAGCAATGGAAATTGGCCGCGTCACGGGAGCACATTCTCAACGGGATCGACAAGCGATCCATCGTCGTCGCCGACGCCTGGCTTGTTGACGCGGGTGGACACAATCCATTCTTTCAACGAATCTTCCGGGGGCGAGCGTAGTAACGCGCCCGGATCATCGCCGCGCATCCACGCGCTGGCGTCGCCAGTCGAGAATGACGGGCTGGCGATCATGGAAGCGGTTCATCCAGTTGTTCGCCGCGCCGACAATAATAGTTGACGATGCAAGTAACTCGCCTGTGTCAGGATGCTTCGCTTGCTCCCACAATGCGGCGAAGGCGAGCGGTTCACCGGAACGCGCCGAAAAATAGTGCGGCGTCTTCGTCCCCGCTTTGCCCGTCCATTCGTAAAAGCCCGAAGCGGGAATGATACAGCGTCTCGTCTTGAATGCCGTTCGGAACATCGGCTTCTCGGCGACTGTCTCCGCACGAGCATTAAACGTTGCAGGAAGCTCCTTGAGCGGCTTCTTCCACCATCCGGGCACAAGCCCCCAGGCATCTGGACGAGCTCGTTGCCGCTCGTCTCCGCAGGGCGAATGACCTCGATCGGCGTCGTCGGCGCGATGTTGTAGCGCGGCCCGAGGTTGCGGGGCCGCCCGATCAGATCGGCAAGCCTGTGTAACTCTTCCCATGAAAGGCGCTGTGTGAAACGACCGCACATGATGATGCTCGCAATTCACTTCAAAGCTTTATATCCATCAACAAAGCCGTCGAGTGAGAAAACATGCCGAAGCCCTTCGCCGGGACGAATGTAAATCGTGATAATGATATTCTTGCCGGTCAGAAGCTTGCTGATCACATCGTCGCTGATCGGTCCTTCCGCAGCGCAGCCGATCGGCGCACACTTGAAGAACGGAAGCTTGCCGATCTCGTCCTGATCGACTTTCATCCTCGCGCCTTCGAGCAGGAACGTGTCCAACGGCGCAACGATTTGAATGACTGCGTTGGGGCTCGCCGGAATTCTTGCAAAGGTGACCATGACTTGCACGTTAGCTTGATCATCGGACCGAACCGCTTGCGCCAGAGTGCATGAGGGTTTTGCTGGCGCGCATCGCATCTGCCAGGCGTCGAATTTTGTGATTGACGCCTCTTGCGCGACAAGTGCGTCGCCGGGACCGGCAATGAGCGCCGACAGGATCGAAAGCAGTCGAATGAACCGCATAGTTTCAGGCGCAACACTCATAATCTGTAGTCTCGTATTGAACGGCGCGGCCCGCGCAGAGGAGGCGGAGCTTCCCCTGAACCCGGCCGTGACGCAAGCGACGATCCCCGACACGGTTTGCGTTCCAGGTTGGACCAAGAGTATCCGCCCCTATGTGGGAGAAATGCGGATCATAAAAGCCGAAATGCTCGCCGCGATCGGCGAGTCACACGAACACCGGAACCGATATCAGCTCGATCACAGGATACCGCTGGCGCTCGGCGGCGCCGCGATCGATCGGCGGAACCTTATCCTGCAGCCGGTGGCGCTCGCCTTGGAAAAGGACGCGATAGAACGCTGCCTTGCCGTTGCGGTGTGCGATGGCAGGCTCGGCTTGGACGAGGCGCGCTCGGCGATTTGGCGGAACTGGCGAGCCGCGGGCGCCGTGTGCGAGACGGCCGCGGGCAATGCGGGCGCTTTCGACTGAGGAGGCGGCCATGGGCTGGCGTTCGCAACAGCATGGGAACGATGACGTGGAAGCGCGATTCGGGTGATCCCGCTTCGGCCGCGCTGCGGGGGGCCAAAATTGTGCTCACGGCCGCCGCTGTTGTGGTCTTGCTAGTGGTCGAGATGTAGTCGCGGAGACGGACGTAGCGAAGCAGATAGGGGTTCTGCGTCAAAGGGCGTCTTCCCAATTGGCGCCGCCATAGAACAGCCGCAGCACAACGACGCGCTCGGCCTCAACCGTGAAAGCGACCGTGACGCGGCGCTCAAACCCGATGATGCGCAGCCCGGGCCGAATGTCGTCGCGACGCGTTCCGCGCTCGGAGGCGTAATCAAGACGGTCGCAGAACGCCCGCAACCGTTCGACATAGGCAAGCGCCCGCATAGCGCTGCTCGCTTCGGCTATGACATCATAGAGCCATCCGAAATCTTCGTCTGCTTGCAGGGCGTATTCGACTGCCCGCCGCTTCACATATCCCCCTTGAGCCGGGCGGCGTGACGCTTGCGGATATTGTCGAAGAGCTTCTCGCTTGAGAGGGTTCTTGCCGGGTGGGCTTTGATCTCGTCATAGACCGGAGCGACTTCGTCGCGCAGCCAGCGCTCAACGGCGGCGTCGCGCTCCTGCAGGGCGCGAAGGCCGGCTCGGATCACCTCACTGCCTGTGGCGTAAGAGCCCGAGGCGACGAGCTGGTCGATGAAAGCAGCTTGCTCCGCGGGCAAGCTGAATGTGCGTTTTTCGGTGGCAGACATAATGCGCTCCTTTAATCTCCGGTATGATTTTATCATACCGGCCGCGGAAATCCATACTTATGAACCAGTCTGGATGAGCGGCGTCGAAACCGAAGGCGCAGGGCTATGGCTGACGCGGGGATAATAGCGCCCGCGAACGCACAAACCGCGCGGGCATAGAATCGAACCCCTCTAATTTAGCGGCTTTCGCCTTCGTCTTCCGGCCGCCGAGGCTGCGCTAGCTCACGACTGATGCGCGCCGCGTTATCCTGGTCGACGCGCCGCTGTTCTTCCTCCTGTTTCAGCACGCGCGACTGCTGCTCGCGAAGGTTCTGCATCTGCTCGCTCTGGCGGGGATCGGCGTGCATTTTGCGGCGCGTGTTGTCCTCCATGGATCGATCCGCTTCGCGCGCGCTTGCGGCCTCAGCCTGCGAGCGATCGGAGAGCTGGTCGTTCGTTTGCGCGGGGTTGGGTTCTTTTGCTCCCTTGGCGCGGTCGGCCTGCTCCGTCTCACACGCCGCTTCGCGGTCCACTCGCCCCCGAATGTCCTGCAGGCGAATTTCGCGCTCGGCCGCCGTCGAGGTCGGACCTTGCGCGCGGCCGGGTTCGTCTCGTTTGTCTTGCCGCGTCGTGGGCGCCGCCTCGCGCTTTTCGTCTTGTAATGCCTCGCCCTCTGCAATGCGTGCACGGCTCGTGTCGATCTCGGCGCGAAGTTCGCGAATGCGATCCTGCATTTCGGGGTTTGTGATTTTATAGCCGTGCTCGGCCGCGAGCAGCGCGACCGTCTCTTTGTAGGCATCGCTGCCGGTGATGTTGAGCGCTTCCCACTTCTCCGATGCGACTTTTAGCGCGGCGTTGACGGAATCCGCGTTATTCCAGTCGCGAATGTCGAGCTGCTTCCCCTTGTCGACAAAGGCGAGGGTTTGCAGCGCGCCGGTGGCGTCGTGGCGGTGGTAATGGATCTCGTCGCCTTTGCGCTCGAAAGTGATAATCGAGCCAAGATCCCTTGCGGGCTCGGGCTTCACGTAGCCATCGCCCTGAACATCGGCCTTTTGCTTCTCGAGAATGGTTTGCGCGGCAATGGCTTCGTCGGCCTTGTCGAGCAGCCGGCGCGACTGCTTTGTGAATTGTGCGCGCGCCTCATCGTCAGGAAGCGCCTTGCCAATTTTCGTGATGGTGTCGGCCATGTTGTCGCGCGCCGCGATCATCGTTTCCGCTGTTCGCATGGGTCCTACCTCCTCTGTGTCGGTCGACGGAGCGCGACCTCTTAGAGCGCTCTCGGCGCGTTGCTGAAAATGCGCGACGGCCGCGCTCGGCGCGCCGTCCAACGACAGGCTTTGAGCGCTGATAGCGCGCGGCACGACAAAAACTTTGCCCGGCTGCGTGCGCGACGACTTCAGCTCGGTTACGAGCGCCTTTGGAATGTCCACGTAAATCATGCGGGCCGCGACGCCCGGCTTCGCATAAGCCGCCGCCGTCGCCATATCGACCGCGAACAGCGCGCCGCGTCGATCGCCGCCGCTATCGAGACGATAAAGCCGCACGGCGCCGGGCGCGGGCGGAGGCGACGCAGAGCGCGTCGAAATCGCGGCGACGTTCCGCCATTGGCGGGCAGTGTCCTGTGCGCGACGCCGACCTTCCTCGCGCGTCGGTCTGTGAATTTCCCGGTTCTTCACGCGCTCGATGCGCCGGCGAACGCTCGGCGGCGCAATGCCGCGCTCCATCATTTTCACATCTTTAAGCTTGTAGGCCGGCGCGTGCGCCTGATCGAACCGCCGCAAATTCTCCATCGCAATGCCGCGTGCGCGGGCCTCCGCCGCGAGCGTGTCGCGCCAGCGCGAAAAGTCCTGAATTTTCGGGTCCAGTCGCCTGCCGTCGTCCCGGACAAATCGAACCGCCGCGTGCACATGAATATGCTCGCGGTTCGTGTGCATGACAAAAACATACTCATGTCCGGAAAATTCGCGCGCTAGGGTCGACCGCGCGGCGTCCATAAACGCCTCTTTTTCGGTGCCGGGCTTGGCGCTCAAAATGATATGCGCGAAGTCGCGCGGCGCGCTCGACCGCATATGCGGTCGCCAAGATTTGGCGATTTCCAGGCTGACATTGGCCTCACGCGACGCGGCGCGCGGCGGGCGGTTCGGCCGCTCGCGCGCCAGGCGCTCGGCCTCATCTTTGAGCACCCGCCCGTACGGCCCGCAGGCCTCAATTTCCCCGCCGCGAGTAAGTCGGGCGAGCGCCGTCGTGGCGCCCTCGACCCCATGCGCCCATTTTGGGTCGGTAAATTCGGCGTCGCGGCCGAATGCGCCCTCTAAGCGATCGCGTAAACCGTCGATCGACCGCTGATTGTCGTAGATCCGGTGCAGCCGGCCGCCCGCGTCGCGTTCGCGACTGGCGGCCGTCATGACGACGTCGACGCGGCTGTGCGCGTCGTGCTGCGAAAGGCGCCATGCATAGTGATAGCCGCGAAGGGCCTCCGCAAGCGCGTCTTGCGCCTGCTTTGTCTCCAGCGCGCCGTCGAACTGCATTGTGAACTGAAGCACGTCGTTGGACGGCGCGCGGCCATTTTCCGCACGCCAAGTGGCGGCGAAGTCGGCCACCGAGCGCCGTCCGGTGATCATCAACCCGTCATGGCGCTCCAGTGTCAGTTCTCCCCTCTCGCTCTGATAGCTCAGCAGCGACTGCGCCCGAGCCGAGCCCGAACCAAAACTCGCGATTTTGACGACCGCCGCCTGCGAACCGGCTGCAAGATTGGCTTTCGTAATCAAAGGCGACCGCGAGGCTGTGGTCGTTGCGCTCGTCGCAGGCGCGACGCCCCTCGCCGACGGTGAGGGGCGCGTAGTTTGCGCATTCGCGGCTGCCGCACTCGCCGACAGGTCGTTCTGCGAATTCGCGCCCTTCGCAGCGTCCGCGCGCTTCACGCGCAATTCATCGTCGGCCTTGGGCTTCTCGCCCGGCGCCGGCGCGCGCGGCCCTGTGTCCGGCCGCTCGTCGCGTCTGGGCAGGGGCGCCGCGCGCGATCTGTCAGCTGTTTGCGTGCGGTAACGCTCAGCCGATTGGACCGCCGCCGCAAGATCATCCAGCGCCGCGCGATCTTTCGCGGCCAGACGACTACGCAAGCCTTCCGTCAGAATCGAAAGATCAAGCGCCGTAAGAGACGTCATTGTGCGCCGTCCTTGTCGATCGCCGTCTCGGCGCGTCGTCGCGCCCGATACGTCAATGACGCATAGAGGGCGTCGAGCGCCCGCATGATCCCATGCGCTTCGATCAGCCACGCGCGCACATTCTCTCCCGGGAAAGCGTTGCCCGCATTCATGTGATGGACCGCCTGATTGAGATTAACGCCGATCGCGCGCAGCTGTCGCGTCAATTCGACGACTTCGACACGCCCTTCGCCGTCGAACGTCGGCCCCATGTCGCTGGCCGCCCGTACCATCCGGCGCAGCGCTTCCGTGGTCGTCAGATTCTTCTCTTTGCAAAAAGAATGAAACGCTGCCGCCTCCTTTTCATCGACGCGGAAACCGATAAATCGCGTCTTGCGCCGATCGTGATGTCGCTTGTCCGCCATTCGTCAATCGTCCTTAGCGTCCGGTTTGCCTTTGGCAAACTGCCGGACGCGAACGCGGCCCGCGCGGCGAGCGCACATAAAGATTTTGTTTCACAAAATCCCTATCCTGCCATTCACCACCACTCTTCGCTTTGTATAGCGGAAACCCCTCATTTTCTCAACGTTTTTCGAGGCTTTTTGCGGATTTCAAAGCAGTCTCGAAACACTCTCAGCGCACTATCACGGCAGTCTCACTGTGCTCTTAAAGCAACATCGAAAGCGCCTCATACAGCGACTCAGCCGACGCTCACAAAACTCTCATCGCCGCATCACGTGCATATCGACTCGATCTGCAAAGCACTCTCGCATCGTTGTCAGAAGGGTCTTGCGTAAGGAAGGGAGTCGGTCTAAATAGTTGCCATTTTATTAGAGGCTCGCATGAAGCTGACCGGTGAGGAAGTGCAGCGTCTGAAAGAGGGGATTAACGCGCTGAGGCCGAACCGCCGGGTCACACTGCGCGAACAAATCGGCGCGATCTACGGGCCTTTGATGAAGGCGAAAGGCCGGGGACTGACGAATGCTCAACTTCTCGATTACCTCAGAGAGCAGGGCATTATGATTTCGGCGCCCTCGCTATTTCGGGTGCTGAGACAGCTTGCCGAACAAAAGGCCCAGCGCGGCTCGAAGCGGGGAAACCGTCCCTTCCGCGCGAATGGGAAAATGCGGGCGCCTACGTTATCGGAAATTACAAGGCCCGTATCCATCGGGACCACCGAGTCTGAACCTGTGCTGCGCGCGTCGTCCTTCCGCGTGCGCCGCGACCGCGATGAAATCTAGGAGATCCGGAATGGACAAGGCGATTTACATGGTCGGCGGCAGCAAGGGTGGCGTCGGCAAGTCCATGGTGACAATGGCGCTGATCCATTTTCTGACGGCGCGCGGCGAGGCGGTTGTCGTGGTCGACGCCGACACCTCGAACCCTGACGTCATGCAGAACTATGAGAAAGAGATCCAGTGCGAGGGCGTCAATCTCGACGATGCTGACGGCTGGATTCGGCTCGTCAATCTCTGTGACGAAAACGCGGATAAGACCGTTATCGTCAACACCGCGGCGCGGAATAATCAGGGGGTAGGGGCCTATGGCGTCACGCTGAGCGGCACGCTCGATGAACTGAAGCGGCGCTTGGTGACCTTGTGGGTCGTCAATCGGCAGCGGGATTCGTTGGAGCTATTGCAGGATTTTCTCGAAGTGATCCCCAATTCAACGGTTCACGTTGTCAAAAACGGCTACTTCGGCGCGGATGAGAAGTTCGAACTCTATAACGGCTCGAAGACGCGCAAGGCGATCGAAGGACGGGGCGGCAAGAGCCTACTGTTTCCAGATATGGCGGATCGTGTGAGCGATGACCTCTACAGCAAACGCCTCAGCATACGGAAGGCGCTCGCCGATATGCCGATCGGCAATCGCGCCGAATTGAAACGTTGGCTCGCGCAGGTCAATGACGTCTTTTCAGCGGTCGTGCCGAATGGCTGATGGCATGGAAGCCCACGACGCGACCGGCTTTGAAAAGCTGATCGGCCGGACGGCGACGGAAACAGAACGCCGACAGCTTCGTCGTGTGAAGGAGGTTCTCGGGCTTCGCGACAATGACGCGCTGTGGCTCGTCATCTTCGCGCTTCAATATTACGACAGCCTCTATCGCCAGTTCCCCAAGGCGATTGCCACCGAGGCGGCGGCCATCATGACGCGCACGCGCGAGACGGCGGACGCGCAAATGCGCGCCGGGGTCGAACAGGCCAAGGCCGACCTCGCCCGCGCCGTCGCGCTCGCGGCGCAAGACGTCGCGCGAGACGTGGCGCGACGGCAGGCGACGCAGCTCGTCGTCGTTGGAATAGGAATCGGGCGCGCTCTGACCCCGTAGGCGCCGCGCGGGCTTTTTAGGCGTCGCCGTCCCGCGCGCGGAGCAGCGCCCGAATTTCAGTCGCCGCGTGCGACGCGATGACGCTCGCGCGGCGGCGGAAGAGGCGAAGGGCCTCGCGCGTCTCGACGCAATGCGGGCCATCCGTGCAAATGTGATTATGCAGCTCGTCGTCGGCGCCGCGTCCGCAGGAAGCGCATTCACAACGCCGGCATTTCCAGAGAGTCGCGAGCTGGTCGAGTATATCGGTCATGGCGTCGCCTCGTCGTGAGAGAGAGGGGCCCGCGCGCGGCCCCTCGATGGCGTTTAGCTGGCCTTCTTCCCCTGCATCTTCGCGGCGGGCGCTTCCGCCTTCTTCACCGGCTTGTCGGCAAGGTGCTGAATGTCCTCGACCGCGAAAGTGTAGCCGAACCGGCGTTCGCCGTTAGCCGCTTTCCATTCGGTCTGTTTCGGCCGCGACGTGATTTGAACCAGGTCGCCGGATTCGAGTTTTTCGCGCGCCCATTTGATGCGCGATTCCTGCCGGGCAAAGATCGTATGTTCGATCCACTCGGGGTTGTCGATCCACTCGCCGTCGCCGTTCTTGTAGGGGTTGTTCGAGCAAACGGTAACGACGATGTTGGCGCCGACTTCCTTGAGCCGACCGACGCGGCCGACCTGAATGTGCGTGTTGAGCTGCGAAATTTTCTCTCTCCTATCGTTGGGCCTCGGCCCGTTGCAATGGCAGTGTGTAAGCGTCGGGAAAGGAGACGACAGAGCCGCAAGGCCTTAAGGCCGCAGCGGGCGAGCGAAGCGCTCCGCGCCGGCCACGACGGGGAATTTTGGAGGGCGCGCAGCGCCCGATCGCGAGGAATTGCCGCATAGCGGCAAGGGGAAATTTCTTTGGCGCAGGCGCCGACGTGGCTCCGCCGGCGCTAGACAAGCCATCAACGAGCAACGGGCGAAGGCCCCGACATGGCGAGAGACGACGCGGCTTTCGACAGCAACAAACAGCCCGCTATCGTGTTCGCTCACAACGTCGGCCCTCGTCGTACCCCGCCGTTGCGCGCCCCCGCGAGCTGGCGCGGCGTGTGGTCGAATCCGTCTGGTCGGCGTCGATCCGCCGGGGCGGTACTTCGCTCAAAGGGCGATCTATGAAATCGACGGCGCGTCCTGAGTGACGCGTGACGGCCGCAAGGCTCGTCGTAACCGACTGGCGCGGATTTGGGCGCGCGAGATTCAGAGCGTAAGGGACGAAGAGAATAGAAAGTTCGTGCCGACTGCTTATGAAGGCGGAATCGGTAGCGAGCGTGCGTAGGGTAGAAAACCTAACCGCGATCAAGGAGCCGAGTGGCGTCGAAAGGAAAGGCTAAATTGACCTCGGGTCGAGTTTCGCGAAGCGCCTTATGCAGGTGTGGCCTTTGTCTCCTGCAGACGCAACGCGTCTGGTTGTTTGATGAAGTCATGCTATGCGCTAATCTGGTGAAGCTGGCAACGCGTCGGCCTTCTCACAGTAACGTTGACGGCCAATGGCAGAGTCGGGGATTCGAGAACCAGGATGGCGGTGCTGGCATCTACACTCCGCATCTTGCACTTTCAGAGTGTTCCGCATTCTTATTGATCGCATACAAGGAGATGTTGATGCGCGAGATCGTTCTAAGGGACGCGGATAGAGATGGCGAAACGATGAAGGCGCTCGTCGTTCGTTATGACCGCGATCGGTCGCGTCTCGAACTGGCGGTGCCAAATACGACCGTGGTTTTCGCGCTTTCCGGGGACGGCGGCGAGCGGTTCACGGGAACGCTCGGCGGCCGAACGTTTTATTGGGACGCACCGCGCGGCGAAGTACGGCAAAAGACCAGCGTATCGCCGAAAGGCGGAGCGGCGTAAGGAAGACACATCACCTGTTTAGCAGAAGCCCGATGGCAAAGAGCCTTAACTCGTGAATCCGGGTCCTCATGGCGCGGCGCCCGCAGCGGCATGTAAGCCGAGGATGAGGTCGTATCAGCGAGCAACAAGGCGTGCCTGAATTCGAAGGAGCCGCTAAGCGGCTGCCTCTTGTTCGTTGCGGCTGAACGCCAGAATGAAATCCGTCGCGGCGCTCGCGGCGGCGGCGGCGGCGAATATCGCTTTCTTGTCGTTCTTCAGGATGGTGAGATATTGCGCGATATATTGAGCGTGATCTGGCCTCGGCTCGTTCGTTATGCCAAGCTCCACGCAAAGGAACACTGCGGCTGTTTCCGCGATCAACTCCTCGAACGCATATGCGCGATCAGCGAAGCGTTTGCCCTTTTCGCGATTGAGGCGACACTCGGCGCCAACCCAATGGGATAGCTCGTGAAGTATCGTGGCGTAAAACGCTTCCTGCGCCGTGCTCGTCGCCGTGCCGATGAACGCCCGCTCTTCGGGAATGCTGATGCGGTCGGTCAAATGATTGTAGCATGCTCTCGATCCGCCAAAGTCGATATGCGCGCCCGTCGCCGCGATGACGCGATCGACACTGGCGATGCGCTCGAATAGCAGTCGCTCGGGTAGCGCCGGCGTCTCGATGAGATACCCGTCAACTTGCGAGGCGTTGAACACCCAGCTCGCGCGCGCGAAGGGAATTTTCCGCTCGCCTTCAGGGTCGTCAATTGCGGTGGAATCCCCAGATTCGATATGCAGTTCCTTGTAGAAGATGATCGGCGTGCCCTTCTCGCCTTTTCGGACAGTGGCGCCGCGCTCCTGCCACTGCTTGAATGTCGCCCATTCGTGCGACTCGTAGCCAAGCGATTGCGCGGTGATCCACAGGGATAGAATATTGACGCCGCGATAGGCCCGACCCGTGGTCGCGTTAATCGGCAACTTCGTACTGGCGGCGCGATGCCAGGGCATCTTGAACTCGCCGACGCCGGCTTCGATGGCGGCAACGATCCGGTCAGTGATTTCTTGATGAAGGTCGAAGCGCGATTTCAAGGCTCTCTCCGCTTTGCGAGGCGGTCGCCCCGTGAAAGCCCGTGAGCCGAGGTGCCGGTGAGCGCACCCGAAGGGCGGCGAAAGCTGAGGGCTTGCCCCTTGCGCTCGTCAGCCGGCGCTTCGGCTAGGGCTGTTCTCTCCGGGGCGTCCGCCAACGACGCGAGAGCAATCGAGAACACGCGTATTCAAAAGCGCGCCAACGAGGAAAGAAGACCAAGAAGCCGATGCTAAGGCCTGCGACCGCGCCGCATCGTGCGGCGTCGAGATCGTCAATCGGGTGGTGTGAGCGCAAAATTGTAGACGACCAGATTTGGCGGACGCTGGGCGCACCCGCTTATCTCACCGGCTGATTACTCGCCCTCATCCTCGCCGCTGTCGGCGCGGCTCAGGAGGTCGAACACATTAGCCACAACGTCCACGCCATAAATCGTCTTTCCGTCCTTCTCATACGACGTTTCAGCGATGCGGCATTCGGCATAGATCGGCGCGCCCTTCCTGACGTTCTTCAACACGAATTGCGCGTCGCGCTCGTTCAGGATCGTGACCGTAACCCAGTCGGTTTTCTCGACGCGTTCGCGTGATTTCTTGTCGATCCAACTACGGTTGGTCGCCACGCTAACCTTGGCGATTTTGCCATTGTCGAACGCTTTCGGGTCTTGCCCGACATAGCCTCGTAAAATGAAAAGATTGGTTGTTCGCATCGATTCGCTCCAAATGATGCGAAGCGATCGCCTCGCAATGTCCCGATACTGGGGACGGTCTTGACAGATTGTCAACATTTTATTAGATGTTTTATAGTCATAATGTTGATTTTCAAGACACTTGATGATAGACGCGCTTCGACGCGCCGCAGGTGTGGGGAAACAAACAACGTTCCTCGTCCCCACGGGTTCGGCGTCACCGGCGCAGCGAACGAAGTGAAGGACTGCGCCCTCGCGCAGTTGACGACGCGAGCTCGTCGGTACGTTCGGAAACGTAAGGGAAAGAAATGAAGTTGCACGATGCGCGCGGCTGTGAATGCGAAAGGGATCGTCGCCCGAATGGGCGCCGCCGCCACAGGCGGCCACGGTCGCGAAACGATTGTAGCCCGGTCCGATAAGGTTCGCCAGAACGCAAAAGGAATACAGGCGATTGAAGGGCAGAATCGAAACGCTGGATGAGCTGCGGGCCTTGGCGATCGGCGCTGTCATGCTGTCGCATTTCGCGCTCGCCTTCGGGTCGCGATCGAGGATCGCCTATTGGCTGAATGTCCCTGATTTCGCGGTCGGCGTCGATTTGTTCTTTGTGATTTCCGGCTTCCTGATCTTTCAGAACCTCGGCGACCTGACGATTGGCGCCGGAGACTTCCGGCGCGGCGTCGCGTCCTTCCACGCGCGACGGTTGACGCGGATCGTTCTGCCAGCGTGGGCCGTCATCGGGCTGCTCGCGCTCGCGAAACTTGACAAGCCGGCGGCGAGCGGTTCTGACCTTTGGTCAGCGGCGGCTTTCGTCGCCAACATTCATTGGGGACGGTGCGAAGTCGATGGCGGTTGCGGCGATGTACTCGCCGCGTCGCATTTCTGGTCGCTGGCGAGCGAGGCGCAATTCTATCTGCTAGCGCCAGCGCTGCTGCTCGCACGCGGACGGGCGGCAATCTATGCGGCAACGGCGGCGCTCGTCCTGCTCGCCCCCCTGCCCCGCCCGCACGGCTCGATTCTGTGGACGCTGCGGCCGGACGCGCTGTTGTTTGGCGCCGCGCTCGCGAGCGAAGCGAAGCGCGGCGCCTCTTGGTTAAAGAAAGCGCCGCCAGCGACCGCCACGATGGCGGTTTGGTGGATGAGTGTTGCGGCGATGGTGGCGCGGGTTGGGGTCGGCGCTTTGTCGGGGCTGGCGTGGGCGCTCGTCGCGTTGATCAGCGCCGGCGTCTTGTTGACGCGCCTGGACGCCGAGCCCATCGGCGGACGCGTTGGCCACGCCGCCCGGACCGTCGGCCGGGCATCATTCGCGATTTATCTCGTCCACCTGCCGCTAGTTGCCATAGCGTCCGAAGTCGCGGCCCCAAAGATTGGCGCTCCTAGTGCGATCGTCTGTTGCCTGGCGGCGATCGGCGCAGCGGCCGCAGTGGTCGAGCTCGCAATCGTAAGGCCGGCTGCCCAACTTGGCCGGCTATGGAGCGCGCTTATCCTATCTAACAATTTTTTAATTTAGAGCCGCGGCAGCAAACCCCGCTAGCAATTTATTAGACGGAACCCCAAGCGCTGATTTCTCTATGCGCCTAAATTACCTAGTGTCCTGACTCTCAATTGGCGCCCAAAAACTCAAGCGGCGTCGGCGGTGACGAGCGCCGCGCGGGCCCGATGGATTTTTTCAAGGATAGCCTCGC
>WSXZ01000038.1 GCA_009773555.1 Methylocystaceae bacterium
GGTTGACGCTCCATCCGACCGGCGGCGGGATGCAAGAGCATATTCGACTGTTCATCGTCGCCTCCTCGGGCTCGTTTCGCCCGGCGCGAGGCGCGCCGTGTTGAATATTAGCATAGAACGCGGCGCGCTCGAGATATCTTCGCCAATAATTTCGCTGGCTTGATCACAGCGGCGCCTTGTCTGATTGGCGCGCAGGCGCGATGTTTTGACGAGAATGATCGGACGCTGTTCCTGCGTGCCCGCGCCGCTTACCCTTGCTTGCAACAAGAGTCGACGCGGAGCGTTGCAACTGGCTCAGGCGTCACGTCGCCCGCGCGGAAAATGGGCGGCGCTTTGGGCGATAGGCATGTCAAAATCTCTGTTCCCCTCGCTGGCGAAAGTCGCCCACTTGCGCTCCTTCTCGCCTCCGTCGCTGCGCCCAGCCTTGGCGCAACCGACCACGTGCTGATTTCGGCGATAGCCTGACGATGGAGACGACGATGCGGATATTTCGGCTAGCGGTTCTTCTGCCCTTTACGCCCGTGTTTGTTTCCCCCGCGTCAGCGCAAGCCACGGCCGCGGACATTGTCGCGGCCCATATTCGGAGCCAGGGATACCCCTGCGATTCGGCGCAAGCCGCAAAGCGCGACCCCCGTGCGTCCAGACCGGACGAGCAGGTCTGGCTGCTGACCTGCGCGAACGCTCGCTATCGCGTGCGATTGGTCCCGGATATGGCCGCGGCGGTCGAGCAAATTCATTGAGGTGACGCCGATAGCAAGTCGGCGCCGGCCGCGCTCTGGCGAAGAAAAGCCCTTTGGATTTGTGGTCGCCGGTGGGCGGCTCGCACGTCGCAGACAGCCGAACAGTCGAGAGATTTTGGCCTTAGGGCTCGGCGCGCGCCAGAAAGACGTTCTCTTGCCATTGCGCCGGGGCTTTGGCATATGTCCTTTGCGCGCCGCGGCATGATTGCGGGCGCATGGAGACGTGGCCGAGAGGCTGAAGGCGACGGTTTGCTAAATCGTTATAGGGGAAACCCTATCGTGGGTTCGAATCCCACCGTCTCCGCCAGTCCAGATTCCGTTCTGCCGCGCCTGCGCATCGACGGGGCGCGCCCGCGTCGTTCCGCGGACGAACGAGCGCTTCCCTCTCCGCCACTACATCGACGTGAAGCTCACGCGATCGCGAGATAGGCGCTAAACGCGGCGATCGTGAGCAGCAGCACGGCGAGGAAATACAGGCTGACGCTCGTCGCGCGCGCCGTATAGGGCTCGTCGCGCGCGAGCAATCGTGCGGTATGGATAAAACGGATCGTCGAAATGACGATCAGCAGCACGCCCGCGCCAATGAGCGCCTCGCCGCCATAGCGGCCCGCCGGATAATCCAAGCGATGAATGTGCAGTCGTATGGCGTCGACGCTCACCGCGCCCGCGATGGTCAACAGGAAGAGATTGAATCGCTCGATGACGAAGCCGAGAGCGATGACCGCAATGCCTGTCCGCACCCAAGCGAGGAAGGTCCGCTCATTGGCCGCGATATTGGTGTAATCGCGAATCATGCCCTCTCCTCCGCACGAGCGCCAACCGGGCGCGTCATTGCCGCAGCGCCGGCGAATGCCTATAACATTGCCAAACGCGGCGCGAGCGCCGCCCCATTCCTCTTTATGCGAGACGACATGCCCTGGAGCGATCAAGGCGGGCCGCGCAATCAAAACAACAATCCGTGGGGTCAGCCCGGAGGTCCCTGGGGACAAGGCTCCGGCGGGCAACCGCCGGACCTCGAAGAGATGCTGCGCCGTAGCCAGGAAGGTCTGAAAAAGGTTCTGCCGAGCGGATTCGGGGGACGCGGGCTCGCGATACTCGTGCTGGTCGCCGTGCTCGCATGGCTGCTCTCCGGGCTTTACACCGTCGGACCCAACGAAATCGGCCTCAACCTGATCTTCGGCAAATATATGGGAAAGACCCAGGCGGGCCTGAACTACAATCTTCCGGGTCCGATCGGATCCGTTGTCAAGCTAGCGGTTACCGACCGTAACATCACCGACGTCGGTTTCCGCGAAGAGCCGAGCGTCGTCTCAGACGGGCGCCGCCGTGGGTCGGTCTCCGCGCCTCGAGGGCCGGAAGCGCCTGAGGAAAGCCTGATGCTGACCGGCGACGAGAACATCGCCGACGTCAAGTTTCGCGTCATCTGGCAAATTGATCCGGCGAAGCCGGAAGATTACGCCTTCAATGTCGCCAATCAGCCAGGAACCGTAAAGGCCGTGGCCGAAAGCGCCATGCGCGAGATCGTCGGCCAGACGCAAATTCAAAAGATTCTGACCGCGGATCGCAAGTTGATCGAGCCCGCCAGTCAGGCGTTGATGCAGAGAGTGCTCGACGAATATCACGCCGGGGTGCTGGTGCTTCAGGTGCTCTTGCTTTCGGTCGATCCGCCGCAGCAGGTGATCGCGGCTTTTCGCGACGTGACCGCCGCCCAGCAGGATTTGCAGCGTCTCGGCAACGAGGCGGAAGCTTACGCCAATCGTGTCGTTCCGGAAGCGCGCGGCGGCGCCGCCCGCATTCTGCAGGAGGCCGAGGCCTACCGCGAACAGATCGTCGCAGAGGCGCGCGGCCAGGCGTCGCGTTTTGAGCAGATTTACGCTCAATATAAAAACGCGCCCACGATCACCCGCCAGCGTCTCTATCTTGAAACCATGGAGCGTGTGCTGGGCGGCTCGGAGAAAATCATTCTCGACGATCCGTCGAAAGCCGGCGGCGGGGTGACGCCCTTCGTGCCCCTGCCCGCCTTTACGCCCTTCCAAGGAGGCCGCAAATGAGGTCTGGCCTTCTCTTCGCGCTCGCCGTCGCGCTGCTTATCGGCGTCATCGCCGTCGGCGGAGCCCTCTTCACCGTATCCCAAACCGAACAAGCGGTGGTGTTGCGGTTTGGCGAGCCCGTCCCCGGTCGAGGACTCATCACCGAGCCCGGCCTCCACTTCAAGTTTCCGCTTGTCGAAAATGTCGTCACCTTCGACAACCGCATTCTCGACGTTGAGAGCCCGAATCTGGAAGTTCTCGCCGCCGACAATCAGCGACTCGAGGTCGACAGCTTCATCCGCTATCGCATCGTCGACGCGCTACGGTTCTATCAGACCGTCAACAGCGTCATGGGCGCGAACAATCAGCTTGGTTCGGTGTTGAACTCCGCCGTACGACGCGTGCTGAGCGAAGCCAACCAGCAGCAGATCGTGCGCGACGAGCGCGCCGGGCTTATGGTGAAGATCAAGGAGCAGGCGGACCGCGAGGCGCGTAAGTTCGGGGTGCAGGTCGTCGACGCGCGCATTCGACGCGTCGATCTCCCGCAGCAGATCTCCGAAAAGGTTTTCGGGCGCATGCAGACCGAGCGCCAGCGCGAGGCCGCCGAATACCGCGCGCAAGGCTCGGAACAGGCGCAAAAAATCACCGCCAGGGCCGACCGCGACGTCGTCGTGCTGAAAGCCGAAGCGCAGCAGAAGGCCGACCAAATGAAGGGCGAAGGCGACGCCGAGCGCAACCGCATCTTCGCAGAAGCGTTTGGCCGGGATCCCGACTTCTTCGCTTTCTATCGGTCGATGCAAGCCTATGAGAGCGCTTTCAAGCCGGGGGAGACGCGATTCTTGATCAGTCCGCGATCGGAATTCTTCCGTTTTTTCTCAGCTCCGGAGGCGAGCGCCGCGCTGAGCGCGGACCAATCGGAACCGGAGCGAAACCAAAAAAAGTGACCCGCAAGCGCGTGCGTTGAGCCGCGCCCGCGGATATCTTGTCCCTCGACAGGAGACATAACGTATGACGTCCGCACTTCGTCGCGCCGCGAGAGCGATCCTCGCGACCGCGCCAATGCTCTACTTCTTCATCGCTCCGGCGCAGGCGAAAGGTCCCGATTCGCTGTCGGAACTCTCCGCCCAGGTCTCGGACGCCGTGGTCAATATTTCCGCCACGACGGTGGATACGAAACGCAGCTCCCGGAACGAAGGCCCCAACCTGCCGCCCGGAGTCGGACCGGGCGCGCCGTTCGACGATCTTTTCGAGGAGTTCTTCCGGCGGCGTGGCCAGGGAATGCCGGAACTGCCGCGTCAGCGCAGATCAAGTTCGCTGGGCTCCGGTTTCGTGATCGACCCCTCCGGCATCGTGATCACCAACAACCATGTCATCGCCGACGCCAATGAGGTGACGGTGATCCTCAACGATGGTCAGAAGCTCAAGGCGGAAGTTCTGGGCAAAGATCAGAAAGTGGACGTCGCGGTTCTAAGGGTAAAGCCGGAAAAACCGCTGAAGGCGGTGAAGTTCGGCGACAGCGACAAGGCGAAAGTGGGCGACTGGGTGCTCGCCGTCGGCAATCCGTTCGGACTCGGCGGATCGGTGACGGCCGGCATCGTTTCGGCGCGCAACCGCAACATCGATAGTGGTCCATACGACAACTACATTCAGACCGACGCCTCCATCAACAAGGGGAATTCCGGCGGACCGCTGTTCAACATGGACGGCGAAGTCATCGGCATCAACACCGCGATCCTGTCGCCGTCGGGCGGCTCGGTCGGCATCGGTTTCGCGACGCCGGCAAATACCGTTGAGCCCGTCATCGTGCAGTTGCAGCAATTCGGCGAGACCCGCCGCGGCTGGCTCGGCGTCCGGATTCAGAACATCGACGACGCCATCGCCGATACGCTCAATCTCGGCGCGACGCGCGGCGCGCTCGTCGCCGGCGTCGACGACAAGGGACCCTCCAAGCCGGCGGGGCTGAAGGTCGGCGACGTGATCGTCAAATTCGACGGCAAGCCGATCAAGGAGTCGCGCGACCTGCCGAAACTCGTCGCCGCGACCCCGGTGGGCAAGGATGTCGAACTCGTCGTCGTGCGCAGCGGCAAGGAGCAGACCAAGATCGTCAAGCTCGGTCGCCTTGAGGACGGGGAGAAGGTCGCGTCGAAGGACGGCGACGACAAGGAGAAGCCCGAAAGCGGCGGCGACGGGTCCTCGCAGAGCGTGCTTGGGCTGGAACTGTCGCGTCTCTCGGATGCGTTGAGGTCGCGCTATCAGATCAAGGACACCGTTAAAGTCGGCGTTGTCATCACTGCCGTCGATCCGCGCTCGGAGGCGGCCGAGAAACGCCTGCAGGCGGGCGAGGTGCTGCTTGAGGTCAATCAGGAAGCGGTGACCGACCCGGCGGACGTGCTCAAGAAAATCAAGACGTTGAAAGGCGCGGGCAAGAAGACTGCGCTGCTGATCGTCGCGAACGGCCAGGGCGACGCGCATTTCGTCGCTTTGCCGGTGGAATGACCTAGCCCTCTTCCGCCCTGCGGCGGGAGAGGGATAAAGCCGGAGGGAGGGAAAAGGAGGGAGGCTGTCAGTCGACAAATTCCTCGCGCCTATACCCTTGCGCGTAGAGCGCCGCGGTCAGATCGGCATGGTCGATACGCGCATCCGCCGCCTGCGCCACTTTCGGCTTGGCGTGAAAGGCGACGCCGAGACCCGCCTCGCGCAGCATGCCAAGATCATTGGCGCCGTCCCCGATCGCCAGCGTCGCGTCCTGCGACAGCCCTCGCGCCGCGCGCAATCCGATAAGGGACGCGCGCTTGGCTTCGCTTCCCAGGATCGGCGCAACGACCGCGCCCGTCAGCGCGCCACCAGCAATTTCGAGGCGATTGGCGCGCGTCTCATGAAAGCCGATGCGCTCGGCGACGGGCTCTGTGAACTGCGTGAAGCCGCCAGATACAAGCGCCGTATGGGCGCCATGCGCCCGCATGGTGCGCACAAGCTGCCGCGCCCCGGGCGTCAGAGTGATGCGCGTCAGCAGCGTCTCGATCTGCGTGAGGGTCACGCCCGCAAGCAGGGCGACCCGCTCCCTCAAGGCGCCCTCGAACGCGACCTCGCCGCGCATCGCGCGCTCGGTGATCGCCGCGACATGTTCGCGCAAGCCGACGAGGTCAGCGAGCTCGTCGATGCACTCCTGCCCGATCATCGTCGAATCCATGTCGGCGACCAGCAGTTTCTTGCGCCGGCCCATCTTCGGCTGAACGATAACGTCGATCGGATCGTCCGCGACCGCCACCTGCAGCCGCGCGCGCAAGTCGGCAAGGTCATGCCCCGCCCCCGACAGGAACGCGTCAACGGCATGATCGGGCGCGAGCCAATCACGCCCTGCGTCGATCAATCCAGAGTCGTAGAGCGCGCCCGACACCGCGCGTTCGTTCAACGCCGCGTCCCGTCCGGCGACGAAGGTCGCGACGTACTCGATGGGCTTTGACATCTCCACCGTTTCAGCGGCAATAGCGCCATGCGCGCACGCGCCATTCTCATTGCAGGTCCAACCGCTTCGGGCAAGTCCGCGCTCGCGCTCGAACTCGCGCGCCGCCGGCGCGGCGCAATCGTCAACGCCGATTCGATGCAGGTCTATCGCGACCTGCAGATCGTCACCGCGCGCCCGACAATCGAGGAGGAAGCCGCCGCGCCGCATCTTCTCTTTGGCCACGTCGACGCGGCGACGAACTATTCCGTCGGACGCTGGCTCGAGGATCTCGCGCGCGTTCTACGCGACCTCGATGCGCGCGAATTGACGCCGATTCTCGTCGGCGGCACGGGAATGTATTTCAGGGCGGCGCTTTACGGACTTTCGGATATTCCGGCCGTGCCCGGCGACGTACGCGAAGCGATGCGCGCCTGGGCGCAGGACAAGACCCCGCAGCAGCTTCATGCCGAACTTGCCGCGCGCGACCCGGCGACGGCCGCCGTGCTGCGCAAAACCGATCCGCAGAGGCTGTTGCGGGCTTTGGAAGTCCTGGAGGCGACAGGCAAGCCGCTCGTTTCCTTTCAGGGTCCGCGCAGCCCGCCGATCATGAAGGCGTCGGAATGCGCGGCCTTTTTCCTCGCGCCCGAGCGGGAGACGCTTTACGCACGCATCGACGCGCGGTTCGAGAGGATGACGCAAGCGGGCGCGCTCGACGAGGTTGCGGCGCTCAAGGCGCGGGGACTCGATCCGTCGCTGCCGGCGATGCGCGCGCATGGCGTGCCCCACCTCATCGCTTATCTCGACGGACGACTAACGCTAGCAGAAGCGATTTTGCGCAGTCAGCTCGATACGCGCCGTTACGCCAAGCGTCAGCTCACCTTCGCGCGACACCAGCTCCCGAGTTTCGAATGGATTGCTGGCGAAACGCCGCTGCGCGACGTCGAAGACGCGCTCAGCTCATGCGCGCGACCCACATCTGGAACAGCGTGAGGACGATCTCCATCGCGATCAAGATGATGATTGTCCACTCCAGCCGAACCGAGCGCGCCGCGTCGATGAGATCTGTCAGCGCGCGGGCGGTCTCGCCGATCACGTCGATTTTGGCGTTGAGCGTGCGGGCCCGCGGCGTAAGTTCGTACTCATCCTCGAGACGCGCATAGAGCCTTTCGAGGTCAGGCCGATCCCAAAGCACATCCGGCTTGTCGTCGACGGCGACGCGGCCTGAAACGCGGTGCCGCACGAGCAGAGTCTGGCCCATGAGCTCCAACATGGATTTACGCTTCCATGGCGGGCTACCCCTCGCCGCGAGTTCAGCGGCGAAGGGCTCGATCGTGTCGAAAACGGCGTTGACGCGCCGCTCGTCACGCCCCAGGGCGACGCTTTTCGCCAAGACGTCGGCGATCACCAGCAACCGCGCTTCGGAAAGGTCCTTTACCGCGAGGCGTCCGTCCGGCAGCGCCTTCTCCTCGCCGTCGGGAGTCGCTTCCATGATCAACGTCTCGTCGTCGCCCCGCGACGCGCCCGCAACGCGAAGGCCGATCTTTTGGACGATCTCATCCTCCTCCAGCGGCGAAAGGCCGAAGAGAACGGCGACCCCGAAGCGGTAGAGCACGGCGAATCCGCTCTGCCCGGCGTGAAACGCGAGAGGCGCCGTAGAAACGAGATCCGCCCGCTCGAGCCCGTCGGTGTCGATCCGCTCGCCAAGCAGCAGGGCGCGCGCCGTCAGCGCCTGCCGGGGGCTGATTGCGGTCGTCGCGGGCGAATTTATCGTTTCGACCATTTGCTGACCTTGTGGGTTGCACGCGCAATTATATCTCTGACGCGCGCCCTCGTTCTGCTCGCCTTGCGTGACGCTGGCAAAAAAGCTAGCAAGCGGCAAGGTCGCGGGAGAGATCACCCTTATGACTTATGTCGTCACGGAAAACTGCATCAAGTGCAAGTATATGGACTGCGTCGAAGTGTGTCCGGTGGACTGTTTCTACGAAGGCGAGAATATGCTGGTGATCCATCCGGACGAGTGTATCGACTGCGGCGTGTGCGAACCCGAGTGCCCGGCTAACGCCATCAAGCCCGATACGGAAGAGAATTTGGAGCAGTGGCTGCAGCTTAACGCCGAGATGGCGCAGAACTGGCCCAACATTACTATCAAGCGGGAGCCGCCTTCGGACGCCAAGGAATGGGACGGCAAGCCGGCCAAATTCGAGCAGTTCTTTTCGCCGGAGGCTGGCGAGGGAGACTGAACGGCGTTCATCGCTCGTCTGGCGCCCAACTTGCGAATGCTCTGCGCATGATGAGTTTCCACATCCTTAATTAATCTAAAATGTAAGGTATGATAATAAGTTAGCGTAGTTTGCGGTCTCAGCGCAGGCGCCGCTCGCGCGCATATGCCTTTGATTTTCACGTGTGGGCGTGTTATAAATCACACACTAAATGCACGCCTTGTCGAAGGGGCGATGCGGCGCCAGTCACCGTCTCGCGACAAATTCGAAAGCCTCTCTTTCTCGAGGGCCAGCCCGTTGGCCGGCTGTTGGGTATGCGGCGCTAGCAAGGTTTCCACTAGCCGCCTTCGCGGCGCCGCCGTGGCTTTTTCGCCGGCGGCATACGCGAGTCGTCAGGCAGCGATGGTCCCGTCTCCACAGCGGGACAGCATAGGAGTAGCCCGCGTATGCCCTCCAACAAAACCGAGAAAAAGTCGCCTGCGACTGCCTCCACCGCAGCAGCGCGCGGCAAGGGCTCGGCCGCTGGCTCCAAGACGGCTGCTAAGCGAGCCGTCAAGAGCGGCGCGACGAAAAAGAGTTCGACTTCAAAAAAGCCGGCCAACCGCGCCGCCTCGGCAGGTAAGCCCACGCGCGCCGCCGCCGCTTCGAGCCGCAAAGCAAGCGCAAAAACCTCCGCAAAAACCGCGAGAACGATGACAGCCAAAACAACGACGACGAAATCGAAATCAGCTGCAAAAGACAAAACCGCCAAGACCCCGGCGCGCGCCACGGCGACGCGTCGGACAGCGACGAGCGCGCGCAGCGTTGCCCGCGCCTCCGCCGCTAAGCCGGCGGCGAAGTCGAGCGCCAAGACTGCGGTCGCAGGCAAGACTGCGGTTGCGGGTAAGAGCGCGACGAAGCGCGCCGTGGCGGCGAAGGCGGCCAAAACGGCGGTGGAAAAGGTGAGCGCCAGCGCAAAGACGCCAGCGGCGAACCCTGTCACTCCCAAGACCGCGGCCGCGAAGCCCGCCGAAGCGACGGCGGCAGCGGCCAAGCAGCCGGCGGCCAGGCCCGTCGAGCAGAAGCCGGCGGCGCCCGTCGCGCCCGCGGCCGCAAAGCCGCGCCCCCTCTTAGAGGCCGAGCCGAAATCCGTCGTTGAGACGGTCGCGCCCCTGGCGACTTCTCAGGAGGCCTCGGCGGCGCCCGGCATCGGCGCACGCCCGGGCATACCCGCCAAGCCGAAGCCCGCGGCGCCCTCCGCCAAGCCTGGCTTCAAGCTCAGCGAATACATCGTTTATCCCGCGCACGGCGTCGGACAGATCGTCGGCGTGGAGACGCAAGAGGTCGCGGGCTTCAGCCTGGAGCTCTTTGTCGTGAGCTTCATCAAGGACAAGATGACCCTCAAAGTGCCCACCAGCAAAGTCGTCAGCGTCGGCATGCGCAAGCTCGCCGATACGGCCGTCGTTGACAGGGCGCTGCAAACGCTGAGCGGCCGCGCGCGCGTCAAGCGCACCATGTGGTCGCGCCGCGCTCAAGAATATGAGGCGAAGATCAACTCCGGCGATCTTATCACCATCGCCGAAGTGGTTCGCGACCTGTACCGGTCCGATACTCAGCCCGAGCAGTCATACTCGGAACGCCAGCTTTACGAGGCCGCCTTGGACCGCATGGCGCGTGAAGTCGCCGCCGTGCGCAAGCTCATCGATTCGGAATCGCTGAAGTTGATCGAGTCCTTTCTGCTAAAGGGCCCTCGCCGCGGGCCGAAGGCGGAGGGGGACGCGGGCGATGATGGCGGGGATGAAGCTGACGTGGACCGAGCCGCTTAGAGCGCTTCCCGATCACATAGAATCATGTGATCGAAAGGAATCGCTCAAAATTAAAATGTTAGAGCAGGTTCTCATCGAAAGTCTGTCAACTTTTTCGGAACCTGCTGTAATCAGGCGACAAAAAACCCCGGAAGCGACTTCCGGGGTTTTTTCTTACGCTCTTGCCGGCTCATCGGGCGTCGCCGACTCCTGCATCCGCGACAGCGCGCGCCTCAACTTGATCAGCGCGCGACTTTCGATCTGCCGCACCCTCTCCTTGGAAATGCCAAGGCGGTCGCCCAGCGTCTCCAGCGTCACCAGATTTTCCGCCAGCCGACGCTCGCGCACGATGCGCAACTCGCGTTCGGAGAGTATCGCCAGCGCATCTTTGAGCCAACGCGAGCGCCGATCCGAATCCAGAGTCTCCTCGACGACCTCGTCGGGGAGCGGCTTCTGGTCGACAAGAAAATCCATCCTCTGCGCGGAGCCGGATGTATCGTCGTCGACGAGTTGGGCGTTCAACGAAACGTCGGAACCCGATAGACGCGAATCCATCATCTCCACGTCAGCTCTCGAAACGCCGATCGCGTTTGCAATCGCCTGATAAGTGTCAACTGAACTCGCGCCGTGATTTTCGCGCGCCAACCGCGCACGCAAGCGACGCAAATTGAAGAACAGCGCCTTTTGCGACGAACTTGTTCCGCCCCGCACGATCGACCAGTTGCGCAACACGTAATCCTGGATCGACGCTCTGATCCACCATGTCGCGTAGGTGGAGAAGCGTACGTCTCGCTCCGGCGCGAACCGGGCCGCGGCCTCCAAGAGTCCGACGTGACCCTCCTGGACAAGATCCGAGAGCGGCAATCCGTAATGTCTGAACTTCGCCGATAGCGCGATGACGAGGCGCATATGTGCGGCGGCGAGCTTATGAAGCGCTCGAGCGTCGCCCCGCTCGCGCCACGCGATCGCAAGCTGCTTTTCTTCATCGCGCTCTAAAAAGGGCGCCTCTGCCGCAGCCTTAATTAATTCGCGCCCCAGTCCAGGCATATAAGCCATGACGCCCTCCATACGCGGCTATCCGCCACTAATGGTGGGAGTCCGCGCGCCAAGATTTCCCTTGTTGGAATAACCGTCAGGCGCTGGAGTTGTTCCCAAAGGGAGCAAAAACCGAGTTTCACTCGGTTACGATTTTGTAATGTTCGCCGGCGGTGAGGGCGTCGCCGGCGGACAGCCCGTTGAGCAGCAAAAAATGTTCGGCTGGCCGGTTCGGAACCACCATCCGTGCGGCCATCGTTTCGATCGTGTCACCGGGGGCGGCGACGGCTACCGCAATCTTCAAGGGCCGCGCGTCAGTGGTTTCATCTGGGCCGAGCCGGCGGAAGGATCTGATCGACTCCATGAAGAGCGCGTCGGCCTGGTCGGTCAATGTGCGCGCAGCGAAAATCAGGCGGTAGAGAAACTCACCCGACCGGATCACCGCCAGCCGGAAATTCCACTCCCCCGCCCGAGCGACAGCGATGACGGCGGGAAGCCCATTGATGTCCATCTTGCGCACGGAGGACGGAAGCAGGCCGTCGACCCAGCCGGAGCCGACATAGGCTTCGAGATTCTCGTCCGACGGCGGGCGCACGCTGTCGAGCCGCAAGGCTTCATTGTCGGCTTCGCGCACCCCGAATACCGCTTCGTTGGAATTTTCCAGAAGAAAGCCCTCTGGCGCGGTGAAGGCGAAGCGCAGTCGCGGATGGGTGAATTTGCGGTCGCGAACGTAGCCTTCCATTGGATCGTCGCCGAACGCGACGCCCTTGATGGCCTCGAGATAGCCGCTGCGGTCGGCGACGCCGATCCCTGGCGCTCCGATTTGTCGCGCCGCAGCAACTGCTTTTGTGATGCGGTCGGGAGTTGAGGGATGCGTCGACGTAATGTCGAAGTCGAGCGACTTCTTCTTTCCGTAAAGCGCCGCGCGCAAATCCGAGGACCGACCCAGCGCCGTCAGGAAGCGCGAAGCGCCATACGGGTCGAAGCCGGCTCTGGCGATGACGCGGACGCCGGCGGCGTCGGCGTCGAGTTCCTGCTGACGGGAGAAACTCGCGACGGAGAGCCGCTGACTGGAACGCACCTCGTCGCCTTTCTGGCGGTTCTGAATCACCGCCGCGGCCTGCGAGATGATCGCCGCCTCACGTTCGCGTTCGGCGCGGAGCGCGCTGTGACGCAGCGAGACATGGGCAATTTCATGCGCCATCACCGCCGCCGCCTCCGACGCGTCGCCGGCAAGCGCCAGCAGTCCGCGCGTGACGTAAAGATTGCCGGAGGGCAGCGCGAAGGCGTTGACCACCGGCGTATTGAGAATTGTCACCTTGTAGGTTGGCTGGCCGGGCGTTTCGCTGACGCTCGCGAGCTTGGCGAGAATGCCATCAAGGTAATGCTCTGCGCCCGGAGCCTCATATTCGCCGCCGAATTGAGCGACGAGCTCCTTATGCTGAACCGTGCTGCGGTTATCGGTTCGCGGACCAGCCGGCCGCGTGGGCGGCAATGGAACGCTAAAGAGCTGTCCTTGCCGCTCGAGCTCCGCGCAGCCGCCGATCGCCAAGCCGACGACAGCCAGCAGGGAGAGCGCCGTCCGCCTAACGAGAGGGGACGCCGTCAACAAACTCGATCTCGGCTGGCGTAGCGATTTCGATGCGAGCCCCGGTCTCAATAAGTCCTCGTACGCGCGCTCGCCGCCCGACGAGCGAGCGGGGCTCGATTTGCCCGAACACAGCCAAATTGCGTCGCAGAATCACGACGGTGAAGCTATCGCGCCATTTGTCGCCAAAATTAAGGTAAAAAGCGCGACGCGACTCGCCGACCGAGCCGATGGCGCCGACAACGACAATCATTCCCTTACGCCGCTTTAAATCGTCCACTGCGCCGGGCGCCGAGACGTCGATCGGGCGGAACTCCGGCCGTGACCAGAGTCCGACGCCCGCATCGCGCGCCGGGGCTTCGGCGGCCAGATACGCCTTGGCGCAGGCGGCGGCCGTCGGATCCGGACGAAAGCGCGCCTCGCCAGCCGAGAGCAGCGCGGCCGCCACAGACGTGAGGGGCGCCGCATCGCCTCCGTCGGCCGGGCTTGCGTAAATCCTCGCCGGCGCCCTGCCCCAGCGGTCCAATGTCGCAACAGCGCCCAGGAATATGTCTCGGCCGACGAGCCACGACGACAGGCGGCTGCGGATGGCGGCGCGCAGCTCCGCCATTTCCGGCGGCGGAAAGTCGAGGCCCGCGAGAGTAGCGCGGCGGCCGTCATCGAGCAGCAGTTCGAAGTCCTCATCGACGGCGGCGACGGTCGCGGGAACGGCGCCCTCGAGCGAGCACTCGCCGGTTTCGGCGGCAGGGGGAAGCGGCTCGGCGCAGGACGGCCAAGCCGTGGCCACAAATGAGGCCACCGCCACTCTTTGAACCCAAATGAGACCGAACGACCGCATCGCCTAATTTTAGCCGAATGGGCGCCTATGGTAAGGCGCTGTCACGCTGCGTCGATTGAGCGACGCCCTTAGAGCGCTTCCCGACCAGACGGAATCATGTGATCTAGGGAACTGCCCAAATTCGCAATGCTCGAGCAGGTTCTCACCAAAAAAGTCTGTCAGCTTTTTCAGAACCTGCTCTAGCGCAAGTCTCGGCCTTCGCGACCATGCTCACACGCTACGCCCTCATCTTCGCCCTTCCCTTATTTGCGGCGGGCGCCGCTCAGGCGCTTGACGTCTATGGGGATCCTCGGCCCGAGGGCGACCTCCGCCATGCTCAAAACTACAATGTTCCGCCGTCGGATATTTATGAAAGTCCCGAGGCTGGACCGGGGTCGGGTGCGGCGGCGATGCGAATCGATCGGTTGGAGCGCGAGCTACGCCGATTGACCGGACAGAACGAGGAGCTGCAGCATAGGGTGCAGCTTTTGGAAGAGCAGCTGCGCGCCGCAAAGCCCGAGCCGCACTCGGAGGCTGCGCCGCATGGGCCGACGGTTCCATCAACCGTGGCGCAGACGGCGCCCGAGACGAGCGCCAACACGGGCAAGCGCGGCGACGCCTTTGATCCCTCGACACAGCCGTCTGCGCCGGGCGCGCCGCGGCCGCTCGGCACAACCACTCCGTCAGCGCCGCTGGAAACCGCCTCGCGAACAACGGGCTCGGTGACGACGGCCCCTGTGCGCGAAGCAGGCCAGCCGCTGGATATCGCCCACGGCCGCCTTGTTGGCGACCAGCCGGCGCCCGCGGAGATCGCCGCCGCGCCGCCAATCGCCGGGCCCAAGGAGCAGTATGATGAGGCGGTGGGCGCGTTGCGCGCCGGCAAATATGAGGAAGCCGAGAGGTCGCTTGCGACGTTTCTATCGAAGAACGGCAAGAGCAAGCTCGCCGCCGCCGCGACATTCAACCTTGGCGAGAGCTTCTTTTTGCGCGGACGGCACCGCGAGGCGGCCGAAAGATATTTAGAAATCTCGACGAAATACGGCGACTCGGCGCAGGCGCCGGAAGCGCTGTTGCGTCTTGGCCAATCGCTGAGCGCAATGGGCGCGAAGGAGCAGGCATGCGCCTCCTATTCCGAGATCAACGTCAAATTTCCCAAGGCGGCGACGCGAGTCCGCGAAGCGGCTCAACGCGAAAGCAAAAAAATTCAATGCTAGCCGTCCGCGCGGCGGTCGGCGCCCCTACGGCCTAGGCGTGCCGCGCACGGAGGCGGAAGATCTCGCCGCCATCGACGACGACTCGTTCGAGGGACGTCGTGAAAACGCGCTCGAACTCCTTGCGCCCTACCCCTCCTTGCTGCTCGCGGTTTCAGGAGGCCCCGACTCCGTCGCCTTGATGCTGCTTTGCACGGAGTGGTCTTTGCGGTCGTCGCGCCACATCGCCGTGGCGACGGTCGATCATGGCTTGCGCAAAGATGCGCGCGCAGAGGCTGAGGAGGTCGGCCGCTGGGCGCGCGCTCTGGGCTACGATCACCATTTGTTGACGTGGGAGGGAGAGAAGCCCTCGACGCGCCTCCAGGAGCGCGCGCGGCGCGCGCGATACGCGCTGCTGAGCGCCTGCGCGCAGCGCATCGGCGCATCAGCCATCGTGCTTGCGCATCACTCGGAAGACCAGGCCGAAACGATCCTGTTTCGTCTGACGCGCGGCTCCGGCGTCGCCGGGCTTGCCGGCATGACGCGCGTCGCACGTTGCCCAGACATCACGCTCCTGCGGCCGCTGCTCGACTTTCGCAAAGAGGCGTTGGAGGCGGTCTGCGCGCGCGCAGATCAACCGTTCTTTCGCGATCCGTCCAATGAAGACGAAACCTTCGCGCGCGTGCGGCTGCGCAGGCTGGCGCCCATGCTCGCCGCGCAAGGGCTCGATCGAGACGCGCTTCTGCGGCTTGGATCGCGTGCGGCGCGCGCCGATGCCGCGCTGGCGCATTGCGCCGCCCAAATGCTGACGCGCGCGCTGCAGCGAAACGAAGCGTCATGTATTGAGCTCGACGCTGCGACGCTGTGCGAAGCGCCGCTGGAAATTCTTCAACGCGTGCTCGCGAGCGCGATCCTGCGTGTCGCGCCCGCGGCTGTGCTTCGCCTCGAACGCTTGGAGCGCGCCAGCTCGCGAGTGGCCGCTGCGCTGACCGCGCACGGGTCGGTCCGCCTGACGCTTGCCGATGTCTCGATTGAAGCGAACGGCGAACGGATTCGGCTGCGTCCGGCGCCGCCTCGCCGCTCAAGCTTGACTTAGCAAATTTGGCTTTCGCGGGACGAACTTGTCCGAAACGGCCAAGTCGGCGCGCACGACGCTTGGATTCACGGGCTTTTCCGAGACTTGGCAACGCGTCCTGGTGCGCCTAAATTAAGCACATGACCGGAGCGCTTCGGGGGATAAGCCCGACCGAGCGGCTCCCGACAGGCTTCCCACATGAACCCACACTTCAGAAACCTCGCGCTCTGGGCAATCATCGGGTTGCTCGTGGTTGCGCTTGTCATGCTGTTTCAGCAGCCAGGCCAGCGCACGCCGATCCGCGACATTTCATATAGCGAACTGCTGACGCAGATCGATCAGGGCCGCGTTCACGACGTGACGATCGCGGGCAACGAGGTCGTCGGCCACTTCAACGACAATCGGCCGTTTACGACCTATGCGCCGGACGACGCCAATCTCGTGCCGCGGCTGCAAGCCAAGAACGTCTCAATCAGCGCCAAGCCGAATAATGAAGGCGGCAGCTTCTTGATGACGCTGCTTCTCAACGCGCTGCCGCTCGTCGCATTCCTCGCGGTCTGGATTTTCCTTTCGCGCCAGATGCAGGGCGGCGCAGGCCGCGCGATGGGCTTTGGCAAATCGAAAGCGAAGCTGCTGACGGAGACTCAAGGCCGCGTCACCTTCGAGGATGTCGCCGGCGTCGACGAAGCCAAGGAGGATCTGCAGGAGATCGTCGAATTCCTGCGCGATCCACAGAAGTTCCAGCGACTCGGCGGGCGCATTCCGCGC
>WSXZ01000039.1 GCA_009773555.1 Methylocystaceae bacterium
TTCGATCGCGCAACCGTCAAGCGCGCCGGCAGGCGCTTCGGCGGGTTCGAAAGCGACGCCAGCCGCGCGCAGATTCGCCATGCAATCCTCGGCGGACTGTGGCTCCGCTTGCGGCGGCTGGGCGCCGACGGCAGGCTTTGCCTCCGGTAAGGGGACGGTCTGAAATGCCGGTCGTCGTGGCGGCGACGGCGCGTCGAGCGCCGCAACGGAAGTTGCGACAGCGCTTATCGCCAGGGCGAGCGCAACCTCGACTGTAAAGCGTACAAGCTCGCGAGACATCATCGTCATCGTCATCGCCTTTAGCCGCGCCATTCTTCTAATCCCGCAGAGAGCGCCTACATTGGGGCGAGTGGAGGAAGCCTATGTCGAACGCCATCACCGTCACAGTGCCGCACGATCTCGGCGTCGAAACGGCGAAAGCCCGCGTCTCCGAACAGCTGTCGAAGATGCAACGCGAATATGTGGACAAGGTCGCGCATTCCGAAGTCACCTGGGCCGGCGACGTCGGAACGGTTCGCGTGACGGCGCTCGGCCAGACGGCGACGGCGCAGATCACGGTGCTGAAGGACTTGCTGCGCATCGACGTTCAGCTGCCCTGGGTGTTGGCGGCCCTTTCCGGCAAGCTGCAGCAGTTCATCTCGAGCAACGCCGGCGACGCCTTGCGCATCGGCCACGCGCCGAAAAACGACGCTAGCGCCGCGCGTAAAACACCGTGAAGCGGTGGCGCTTCCAACCGACGTCCGCATAGCGGAACCCGGCCTCTTCAAGCCAGGCGATCTGATCTGCGAAGGTCGCGCTGCGATCGAGCTCCGCGCGCTTTCTCGCCGCCGCGAAATCATCGGCAGCGATTCCGGAGCCTCGGACGTCCGCTTCCCAGCGGCGCTGATAGGCCTCCTCGATTTCACCGGTCGTACCGAGCGACTGATCGGCGTTGATGAAAATGCCGCCGGGTCGCAGCGCATCATGAATCCGCCGGAAGAGGCGGCGCTTCGCTTCGTGATCGAGATGGTGGATGGAGAGCGCCGAGACGACGGCGTCGAGCGGCCCCGGGAGCGGCGCGGTTGCATAGTCCGCGAGCGACAGGCGCAGGCGCGCGCCGTAAATCGCGAGCCGTTCGCGCGCCGCATCGAGCATCTTCGGCGCGAGATCGACGCCTTCGACCTGCGCGCCGGGAAACCGGTTGAGAATCATTTCCGACAAGAGACCGGTGCCGACGCCAAGGTCGACGCATCGAAATTCTCCCTCGCCAACGGCCTCTTCGAGAAGGTCGAGCGCGGTCCCGTAGAAGGCGTCGAAATGCGGAATGAGTTTGCGCCGTAGCGCGTCATAGCCGGGAACGGCGTTTTCGAAAGCGGCGCGCAGCGCGTCGAAATTCGCTTCGGTCATATGTGATCCCCGCGTCGATCGGGCCGTGGCGAGACGGGCTTCACCGCCCTTCCACGCGCCGACCAAAATCCGGCGCAGCCGTGTCCTGACCCTGCTCGATGATCGAGCGGCGGATGTCGCGGGTGCGCGAGAAGAATTCCAGCAGCCCTTCCCCGTCGCCCCGCCGGATCATCCGCTGCAGCACGCTGAGATCCTCATTGAAGCGTCCGAGCATCTGCAGGACGGCGTCCTTATTGGCGAGGAAGATGTCTCGCCACATGATGGGATCCGACGCGGCGATGCGCGTGAAATCGCGAAAGCCCGACGCTGAGAATTTGATGACCTCGGAACGCGTCTCATCGCCGAAATCATCCGCCGTGCCGACGATATTATAAGCGATGAGATGCGGCAGATGGCTCGTGAGCGCGAGCACGGCGTCGTGATGCGCGACGCTCATCGTCTCGACGTTGGCGCCCAGACGCATCCAGAATTTCGTCAGCTTGTCCACGGCTGCGGCGTCGGCGTTGTCGGGCGGCGTGAGAATGCACCAACGATTTTGAAACAGCGTGGCGAATCCTGCGTCCGGCCCGGAGAACTCCGTGCCGGCGATCGGATGGGCGGGAATGAAGCGCGCTGGTTCGGTAAGATGCGGCGTCATCTGCGCGACGACGGCGCCTTTCACCGAGCCGACGTCGGAAAGAACGGCGCCCTTTTGCAGATGCGGCGCGAGGCTTTGCGCAACACCGCCGCAAGCGCCGACAGGCGTGCACACGATGACAAGATCGGCTCCACCAACCGCCTGCGCATAATCTTGTGTCGCAACGTCGGCGAGACCGAGTTCGCTGGCGCGGCCGACGACCTCTTGCGATGAATCCATCACGGCGACATGCCGCGCCGCGCCGAATTGGCGCGCCGCGCGCGCGATCGACGAGCCGATGAGCCCGACGCCGATCAGCGCCAAGCGTTCACACGCAGGATCAGCCATGAACGCCTGCTTGCGCGTCTTGCCGCACGCGGGCGCTCTGCATGAATTCAGCAAGCGCTTCGACGACGCGTTCATTCGCCTCCTGCGCGCCGACGGTGAGCCGCAGGAAGTCCGCCATGCCATAGGCGCCGATGGCGCGCAGCACCAACCCGCGCGACATGAGGAAGCGATCGGCGTCGAGGGCCGTCAATCCCGGCGCCTCAGGGAAACGTATGGCGACGAAATTGGCGACGCTCGGCAGAACGTCGAGGCCGAGCGCGGAAATTTCTCGCGAGAGCCACGGCAGCCAGCGGTCATTGTGCGCGATCGCCGCGTCGAGATGGGCGCGATCCGACAGCGCCGCGATCGCCGCTGCTGAACCCGCGCTCGAGACATTGAAGGGCGAGCGGATTCGGTTCAGCGCGTCGATCACATGTGCGGGTCCATAGGCCCAGCCAACGCGCAGGGCCGCGAGGCCGTAAATTTTCGAGAAGGTGCGGGTCATCACGACATTTTCATGCGCATCGACCAACGCGACGCCCGCTTCGTAATCCTCGCGCAGGACATATTCGGCATAGGCGGAGTCGAGCACGAGCAGCACATGCGCGGGCAGTGAACGCGCCAGCCTCGAGACTTCATTCGCCGGCACGAACGTTCCCGTCGGATTATTCGGATTGGCGAGAAAAACGATCTTTGTTCTCTCGCTCACACAGGCAAGCAGCGCGTCAACGTCTGCTGTGTAGTTCGTTTCGGGAGCGACGACCGGCGTTCCCCCCGCGGCAAGCGTGACGATCTTGTATTCGAGAAACCCATGCTGGCTGTAGACGCCCTCGTCGCCTGGCCCGATGTAGGCGAGCGCAAGCAGCTCCAGAAGATTGTCCGAGCCGGCGCCGGCGATGATCCGGTCTGGGTTTAGCGCGTAACGCGCGCCGATCGCCTCGCGCAGGGCGCGCGACGAGCCTTCGGGATACAGCGCGATCTCGCCGGCCATGTTGCGCAGGGCCTCCACCGCGCGCGGAGATGGCCCCAGCGGCGTCTCATTGGCCGACAGTTTGAACACGCGCGCGGCGCCCGGCGCGGCGCTCCTGCCGGGCACGTAAGCGTCGATCGCGAGAACGGTTGAACGGGGGGTGGGCTTCGTCATCTTGTCTTTTTTCGGCGGCGCAACGAGAGGCGTTCTCTCATAAGCCTTGGCGCACTGAGCGCAAAGCCTTTCGACAAGCCTCTTGACAACTACTGTGTAGTTTTATATACACACTACCTCCTCCGCAGGGGAGAAGAACGCACATGTCCAAATACGCGCCTCTGACTGCTTACCTGCGCGAACAGCCTTACCGCGAGGTCAGACTCAGGTTCCGTGATCTTGAGAAAATTCTTGGATTTCCCCTCCCATCTTCGGCGTGCCAGCACCGCGCTTGGTGGTCGAACAACGGCTCGAATAATGTGATGACGAAGGCGTGGTTGAGCGCCGGTTACCGCACGCGCGACGTCGATATGGAGAGCGAGCGCTTGACATTCGAGCGCGTCGAGGCGAGGCCGCCCGACCCCGAACCCACAGCTCCTTCGCCACGGCCGCCGGACGATCTCGCGCTTGTCCAGCGGGTGCTGGAGGTTCTGCGCGGCGATGACGAACATCACGCGCATAAGCTTCGACGCGCGATCATCGCCGCGCTAGCGACGCCAAAGACCGAATCCGCTCTCGATATTTTTGCGTCCGACCTGCCTGAAGACGCGTTCGAAGAAGTCTTCCCGGACCGAGGTGAAAACGGCTGGCGCGAGATTGATCTGTGAAATTTCTCCTCGATACGAATGTCATCTCGGAATTGCGGAAAGGAACGCGCGCGCATCCCAACGTCGCCGCTTGGGCGCAGTCCCTCGACCCGCGCGATCTCGGAACGAGCGTCCTCGTGCTCGCCGAGATTCGCCGCGGCGTCGAGTTGAAGCGATTGAAAGACCCGGCTCAGGCGGACAAGCTCGATGCGTGGTTCGCACGCATGCGCGATAAATTGGAAGACCGCGTCCTCCCAGTCGACGAAGCGGTCGCCGATCGCTGGGCGCGGCTGAACATTCCCAATCCCCTGCCCTTCGTCGACGGCCTGATGGCGGCGACGGCTTTGGCGCGCGGACTCGTTCTTGTAACGCGCAATATACGCGACGTCGCCGTCACCGGCGCACAGTTGCTGGATCCTTTTGCCTATCTAGGCGAGGCCTAAGGCGCGAAGACGCCGCTGCGCGCGTCGTTAAGCTGGAAGCGCATCGCATGGCTGCCGATCACGTCGACGCGCGCGCCCTCCACCCCTGCTTCGGCCAATGCTTTGGCGAAGGACTGGGCGTCAGCGTCGCCGGCGGCCGCGACAAGCAGCGCGAGCCCTTCCGGATGGGGGGCGCTAGCGAGGATTTCACCTTTGAGCGTCTGGAAAGCGGCGGGCAGCGCGTGCGTCCAGCGCGCGAGGCCGACCGCGTAAAGCGTCACGCCATGCGCCATTGCGTCGGCCGGAAGCCGCGCGACGACGAACATCGGCAGACCCGCGGGATGATTGGGCCGCTCGACGAAAGGCAGGCGCGCGATGATCTTGGGGGCGTCTTCGGCAACCAGGCGCATCCACCAGGCGCCATCCGATAGCCCGCCCGTCGCGCGCAGAATCCCAAGATCGCCGGTCGAGGCGGCGACCGCGTCGATCACCGCGCCAGCGCCGTGATGCGCGACATAAGGAACGGTGAACCCGAAGTGGAAGCGCGCCGAATCGCGCATCTGCGCGTCGCCGCCGGAATCATCCGCATGCACCGAATAATTCGCCTGAACATAGGTGAAGGTCGAGACGATGACGCGCCAAACGCCTTCGACGGCGTCGAGCGGCAGGAGCCCCTGGTGACGCTCGACCAGCGCGCGCATCATCTGCGCCTCGCGATCGGGTCGAAAGGCGCAGCCGAGGCCCTGCGCGCGCTTCACGGCGATCAGCCGGTCGATGATCTCGCCGCGCTCCATCAACAGCCGATGCATGTCGCGATCGATCCGGTCGATCTCATCGCGCAATTCGGCAAGCGTGTCCGCGGCGGGCATGAGCAAAGGCGCATTCTGCATGGCGCACTCTCTTAGGCCAGCGCGGGACAGGAGGCAACGAAAGGTCGGGGTTCACACGATGCCAAGAAAAAGCGCGAGCGCCCTGTTTACCCGCAACAGCAGCGCATCGTCAGCCTCCCCAATCACTTCTCCGATTTTTGACGACGGGAGGACCGTGAGCTTGTCGACGGCAATCTGAGACGCTTGTCGCAGCCCGTTGCCAGCAGAAGGCTCGACATCAAGGCGGAATAAGTCTGCATCGTCACGCAGAGTAGTGGTCAATGGGCAAATCACGACTGACGGCAGTTCCGCGAAGAGATCGCTTTGCACGACCAGAGCGGGGCGCGGCTTGCCGTAGTCTCCCGAGGTCGCGACAACAACGAATGCGCCACGCCGCATTAGTCCTCGGGCCACTCATACATGCTTGCCACAAATTGCATGATCTCGTCGCCGGCCGGATCATGAACGGCGACAGCGCGGGCCTGCCGATAGCACTTTTCAATAAAATCCGGTGAGCGGCTGTCCGGCGCCCAGATTTGCACCGGCCGCAATCCAGCGGCGCGCATCCTTTGGCGGTAGCTGGCCATCCGAGTGCGCGGAGAGACGGGTTGGTCGTTCTTAGGCCGGCGGGACATGCCAACGATCCAGGTTATCGTAACATGTTACTCCAAGCCATTATCTTTGTCACCGTCAAATCTGCGACGGCGCCTGTTCCTTTTCAGCCTGCCCCCTCCAGCAGCCGCGCCGCGGCGGCGCGGGCCTCCTCGGTGATGGCGGCGCCTGACAGCATGCGGGCGATCTCCTCGCGCCGCTCGCCCTCGGCGAGCACCGCGACGCTGGTCGCGACTCGCTTGTCCTTGCCGGTCTTCGCCGGCGCGCCCTTGCTGATGCGCAGATGCTGGCCGGCGCGCGCGGCGACTTGCGGCGCATGGGTGACGGCGAGCACCTGCGCGCGCGCGGCGAGACGCGCCAGCCGCTGACCGATGGCGTCGGCCACGGCGCCGCCAACGCCCGTGTCGATTTCGTCGAAAACGAGCGTCGGGGCCGAGCCGCGATCGGCGAGCACGACCTTCAGCGCCAGCATGAAGCGCGCGAGTTCGCCGCCCGAGGCGACTTTCGTCAGCGGACCGGGGCGCGAGCCCGGATTGGTCTGCACCCAGAATTCGACGCGGTCGATTCCTTCCGGTCCGGCGGACTCCGAATCGCTCGTCACCTGCGTCGAAAAATGCGCGCCCTCCAGTCGCAGCGGCTTTAGCTCGGCGTCGACCAGCGCATCGAGTTTCTTCGCCGCTGCGCGGCGCGCCGCGGACAGGGCCAAGGCCGCCTCGTCATAGGACTGCTTGGCGTCCGCAACCGCGCGCCCCAGCGCGACCAGCCGCGCTTCGGACGCATCGAGCGCGGCGATGTCATGGGCGAATTTTTCTTCAAGCTTCGCAAGGTCGGCGACCGCGACCTGATGCTTGCGCGCGGCGCCGCGCAGCGCGAACAGCCGCTCCTCGACCCGCTCCAATTCCGCCGGATCGAACTTCGTTTCCGCAAGCGCCTGTTCAAGCGCGTCCTCGGCAAGACCCAGCGCGTCGACCGCATGGGTCAGGGCGCGCGCGGGCGCATCCAGCAGTTGCGGCGCCTGCGTCAGACGCCGCTCCAATCGCCGTGCGGCCTTAGCGATTTCCTGCGCCGGAGACGCATCAGTGGAAAAAGCCGAGAGCGCGTCGGAAATATCCGAAGCGACCTTTTCGGCGCGCTGCATGAAGAGCCGCCGTTCGGCGAGCGTTTCTTCCTCGCCCTCCTGCGGCGCCAGCTCCGAAAGCTCGGCGTGCGCATGGCGCAGGTAGTCGGCGTCGGCGCGCGCCTTGGCGATGCGCGCGTCTTCTTCCGCCAACGCGCGGCGCGCCGCCTGCCACGCGCCATAGCGCGCGCGTACGCCCGTCGCTTGCGCGACAAGGCCGCCATGCGCGTCGACGAGCGCGCGATGCGCGTTCGGATCGACGAGCGCGCGTTCGTCGTGCTGACAGTGGATCTCGACGAGTTCGCGCCCAATCGCGCGCAGCGCCTGCGCCGTCGCCGGCTGGTCGTTCACAAAGGCGCGGGTTCGGCCGTCCGCCGCCTGCACGCGGCGCAATACAAGCTCGTCCTCGCTCGCCAATCCGAATTCGCGCGCCGCAAGATGCGCGGGATGATTGGCCGGCGTGTCGAATGCCGCCGTCACCTGGCCCTGTTCGCAGCCGGCGCGCACGAGCGACGCGTCGCCGCGCCCGCCGAGCGCCAGCACGAAGGCGTCGAGCAGGATCGACTTTCCCGCCCCGGTCTCTCCCGTGAGCGTCGTCAGGCCCGGCGCGAATTCCAGGTCGAGCGCGTCGATCAGCACGATGTCGCGAATGGAAAGACGGACCAGCATGAGGCGTTGCTCAAATGCCCTGGGCGCGCACATGCGCCGGAAGCCGCGCGTCGGCGACGCGCGGACGGCCCTCGATTATAGTCGCCAGCGCCCTTTTCCAAACGGAGATTTTATGGCTGATCTCGGCATCGACGACATTCGCACGCTGCTGAGCGCAAAACCGCGACCCGTCGGCTGGCCGGCGCGGCGCGCGCGCATCGAGGAAGTCGGCGCCGCTTGGCCGAGCGCGCCGGATATCTCATTGGCGCGCGCGTCGATCGACGGCATGGCCGCCGAATGGTCTTGCGCGCCAACGAGCGACCCCTCGCGCGCGCTGCTGTTCTTCCATGGCGGCGGCTATTGCTCCGGCTCGATCGTCAGCCACCGCCGCATGGCCACTGAAGCCGGACGCGCCGCGCGCGCCCGCGCGCTCGCCGTCGAATTCAGACTCGCGCCCGAGCATCCGTTTCCCGCCGCCTATGACGACGCGCTCGCGGCCTGGCGATTTCTTCGGGAACAGGGGTTTGCCGCGCGCCAGATCGCGGTCGGCGGCGACAGCGCCGGCGCCGGCCTGACGCTTGCCTTGCTGATGCGGCTGCGTGATCTGAAGGAGCCGCTCCCCGCCTGCGCCTGGCTCGTTTCGCCTTGGACCGATCTCACCCTCTCCGGCCAAACGCTGATCACGAAAGACGACGCCGACCCGCTGCTGCACAAGGCCTATCTCGAGGAACTCGCGCAGGCATATGTCCCGGCGGGAGTCGATCGCCATGATCCGCGCGTCTCGCCGCTTTTCGGCGATCTCCGCGACTTGCCGCCGCTGATGATCCAGGTGGGCTCGAACGAAACGCTGCTTGCCGATTCGACGCGACTCGCCGCGGCGGCCGGCGCGGCCGACGTCTCGGTCACGCTGGAGATCTGGCCGCGCATGATCCATGCGTGGCCCTTATGGAATGCAAGGCTTGAGGAGGGCCGGCGCGCGCTCGCGCATGCCGGCGCATTCATCCAGGCGCGACTATTGGAGGACGGCCAGATTCGCGTGGAGCGACTTTCCGATCTTCGAGAGCCATGAATCTGTGTATTCGTGCGGCTCGAGACCGTCGCTTTGCAGCAGTGCGTGAGCGTCCTTATACCACTGCGAATCCGGGTAATTATGTCCCAGGATGGCGGCGGCGGTCTGCGCTTCATTGGTGACGCCCATCGCGAGATAGGCTTCGGTGAGGCGATAGAGCGCCTCTTCGGTATGGCGCGTCATCTGATATTTGCCGAGAACGTCATGGAATCGGTTGATCGCGGCGGGGTAATTCTTGCGAAGCAGATAGAAGCGTCCGACGTTCATCTCCTTGGCGGCGAGCTGGTCTCGCGTCACCTGCATTTTGTATTTGGCGTCGTTCACATATTCCGACTTCGGAAATTTCTGTACGAGCTGCGTGAAAACCTCCAGCGCCTTCTCAGCCGACTGCTGATCGCGCATGACGTCCGGCACCTGATTATAGAAGGACATGCCGGCGAGGTAGTAGACATAGGGCGTATCGGCGGAGTTCGGATAAAGGCCGATGTAGCGCATCGCCGACTGCACGGCGTCGTCATATTTGGGATGCTCGTACTGCGCGAATGTCGTCATTAGCAGCCCTTTGCGGGACCAGTCCGATGACGGATATTGCTTTTCCAATTCGCCAAATTTCTTGGCTGCTCCCTCGTAATCCTTGGCCTTCAGCCGCGCCAGACCGGCGTTATAGAGATCCTCGGCCGGCGCGCCGATCGACAAGGCCGACGCCAAAGCCAACACTCTGATTGAACGATCGAAAACCGACATGTGTTGCCCCATTGCGGCGCTGCGCGACGCTCGCGCGGTCCCGGCGCCCTCTAAGCTCAATAAAGCCAAATGGCGTTGCTGGACGCCCCTTGCCCTGCCCTGACGACGGCGGGCGGCGCACCGATCCCGCCTTTGCGGTCGGCTGAAAGAAGAACCTTCGATCTGGCGAGATTATGGCGACAGGCTTCGGCCTGTCGCACTCACGCCTTCGTTATGCCCGCTGTCGAGTTCGAGCGCCAGGGCGCCCGCGCGCGCCGCAGCTTCGAGGAGCGCGAGGTTGAGGCTATGGCCGCCGCGATAGGAGCGGAAGGCGCCTATGATCGGCGCCCCGGCCAGCGCCAGATCGCCGACGACGTCGAGCATCTTGTGGCGCACGCATTCGTCGGCGAATCGCTCCCCCTGCGGATTGATCGCGGCGCGCGCGTCAAAGACGAGCGTATTGTCGAGATTGGCGCCAAGCGCCAGACCTTCTCGCCACAGCCGCTCGGCGTCGCGCAGGAATCCGAAGCTGCGAGCTCCGGCCAGTTCGCGCCGGAACGTCTCCGGCGTCAGATCAAGCGCCAGGCGTTGGCGGCCGACTGGACTGGGAAAGGCGATCTCCACATCCAGATGGAGGCCGGATTCTGCCGGCCGCAGCTCCGCCCAGCCGGCCCCGTCGGATACGCGCGCCGGAGTGACGACGCGCCACACGCGCCGAGGCGCAGTAAGCGCCACGACGCCGGCCTCGTCGATCGCTAAGACGAAGTCTCGGGCCGAGCCGTCCATCGCTGGAACCTCGTCGCCTTCGAGCAAAACCAGCGCATTGTCGACGCGAAGCGCCGCAAGCGCGGCCATCACATGCTCGACCGTCGACACGCTCGCGCCATCGCCGGCGAGCTGTGTGCGCAAAGTCGATGCATCGACGCGCGACCAATGCGCTTCGATATCGGCTCCAGCGACGCTGAAAACGATCCCAACATCGGCGCCGGCCGGCGCGAGCGTCATGCTGGCGGGACGACCGCCATGCACGCCCTGGCCGGTTAACGTGAAGCTTCGTGCGAGCGTCTGCTGAACCGCTGGCGCGGCCGCGTTCCCGGGACGCGCAGCGCGGCGCGCGCGCAACGCAGGTCGGCGTGAATCCGAACGAATGGCGCAACCCTCCCCTAAAGCCCGGACGAACGATAGCAAATCCGGGCGCCGACGCTCCAGTCACGCTTTCTTACAGTTTGTTACAAGACCCGGCGGCCAAAATGAAAAGGCCCGCGCGAGGCGGGCCTTTTCCGATTGTCGAGAATGTTTCAGTGGTTGGCCTGGCGACGCAGGAAGGCCGGGATCTCCAGATGGTCCTCCTCGGACGGGCGCGGCTGCAGGGCGCGACGACCGTGCGGATCGAGCGCAGCATGTCCGCCGGCGCCGACCGGCGCCGGAGCGGCCGGCCGCTTGCCATATTCGGCGTGCGTCGCCGAAGGCTGGCCGTTGGGAGCCATTTGCGGGCGCGGGGCCGGCGCCGCGGGTCCGCCATGCATCGAGCCATGCATCGAATCTTCCTGACGGCTCGCCCCGAAGGAGGCGAGGCGCTCGAAAATCGATTTACGGCGAGGATCGCCAGCGCCCATCTGCTGACGCAGCTGTTCCTGGATGGGCTGGGGAAAATCCTCGATCTGAGGCATGCGCGGCGCACGCGGCTGCTCGGGCGCCGGAGGCACATAGGCGACCGCCGGCGCTTCGTGACGCTCGGCTTCGTACCTCGGCTCGCCATAGGCGAGACGCGGCGGCGCCGGCTCGAGGTAAATGCCATGCGGCGGCGCCTGCTCAGAATAATAGCCAGCGGCAGCCTGCGGCTCTTCGCGATGACGCAGAACCGGCGCGGCCTCGACGGCCGGCGCCTGCTGGGCGCGCGCCTGCTGCAATTGGGCGCGCAGGCGCTCGGCGGCCTCGGCGAGACGCGATTCGCTCGTCGGATCATCGGCCGTGATCGCGGTCAGGTCGATGCCCGTCGCGACGACGGAGACGCGCACCACGCCTTCAAGCGACGAGTCGAATGTCGCGCCCAGAATGATGTTGGCGTCCTCGTCGACCTCCTGGCGAATACGACTCGCGGCCTCGTCGACTTCGTAGAGCGTCAGATCGTGGCCGCCGGTGATCGAGATCAGCAGGCCGCGCGCGCCCTTCATCGACACTTCGTCAAGCAGCGGATTCGCAATCGCGGCTTCCGCGGCAAGATTGGCGCGATTTTCGCCCGTGGCTTCGCCGGTGCCCATCATCGCCTTGCCCATGCCGCGCATGATGGAGCGAACGTCAGCAAAATCGAGATTGATGAGGCCTTCCTTGACCATCAAATCCGTAACCGACGCGACTCCCGAATAGAGAACCTGGTCGGCCATGGCGAAGGCGTCGGCGAAGGTCGTCTTCTCCGTGGCGATGCGGAAGAGATTCTGATTCGGGATGACGATCAGCGTATCGACGCATTTTTGCAGTTCGGAGATGCCCGATTCGGCGATGCGCAGGCGCCGCTGACCTTCGAAGTGGAACGGCTTGGTGACGACGCCGACGGTGAGAATGCCCATTTCGCGCGCGATCTGCGCGATCACCGGCGCGGCGCCCGTGCCGGTGCCGCCGCCCATGCCGGCGGTGACGAAGCACATATGCGCGCCGGAGAGATGCTCGCGAATTTCTTCGCGCGCTTCTTCCGCGGCGGCGCGGCCGACTTCGGGCTGAGCGCCGGCGCCCAGTCCTTCCGTCACCTGCAGGCCCATTTGAATGATTCGCTCGGCCTGCGACGACGCGAGCGCCTGGGCGTCAGTATTGGCGACAAGGAAATCGACGCCCGACAGACCAGAGGTGATCATATTGTTGACGGCGTTGCAGCCGCCGCCGCCGACGCCGCAAACCATGATGCGGGGCTTCAATTCCCTGAGTTCGGGAGCTTTAAGGTTGATCGTCATCTGCCAGGCCTCTCACCAATGCGTTCACAACTCGGCGCCCGTTGTCCTTCGCCCTTGGACGCCCGGTCGCCGAACGCGTCGTCCTTGGCAATCATCCCCGGCGCATCGAAGGGCGCGCCGGGTCGAAAGAATCACTTTCACGCGATACTAGAAGCTTTCTCTTAACCATCTCCCTACGCGCGAGATGTATCCGTCAGTTCCCGTCGCCGCGCGCTCGATCCGTCGCGGCTCGAAATATTCATGCGCGGCGACTTGCGGATAGACGAGCAGCCCGGCCGCGGCCGCGAAGGCGGGGCTCTTCGAGGAATCCGGCAAGCCCTCGACGCCGATCGGACGTCCGACCCGAACCTGTCCGCCGAGAATGCGGCGCGCCGCTTCGGCGACGCCTGTGAGCTGGCTGGCGCCGCCGGTCAGCACGATGCGGCGGCCGGGACCGCTCGGATGGCCGGCCTTCGCCAAGCGATCGCGCAGGAATTCCAGCGTTTCCTCTATTCGCGGGCGGATGATGCGCACGAGATGCGATTTAGGCGCATGCGCTTTGTGATCGCTCTCACCGACGTGATCGAAGGAAATGGTTTCGCGCTCGTCTGATGTCGAAGCGATCGCCGAGCCGTGAAAGGTCTTCAGCCGCTCCGCGTCGGAGAGCCGCGCATCGAGTCCACGCGCGATGTCCATCGTGACGTGGGCGCCGCCAAGCGTGACGGCGTCAAGGTGAATCATCTCGCCCCGGGCGAAGACGGCCAAGGATGTTGATCCAGCGCCCATGTCGATGACCACGACGCCCATTTCGGCCTCGTCGGGTTCGAGCGTGGAGAGTCCCGCGACATAAGGCGTGGCGGCCATGGCTTCGACGCTGAGATGGCTGCGCTCGACGGCGACGAGAAGATTGCGGGCGGCGGCCTGATCGCAGGTCGCGACGTGGAGATCGACCGCGAGCTCTTCGCCGATCATGTCCTTGGGCTCTCGGATGCCGGACACGCCGTCGAGCGAAAAGCCCGTCGGCAACGAGTGTACGGCGACTCGGCCGCGCTGGAGATGATGCGCGGCCGAAGCCTCGAGCACCCGATGAATGTCGTGTTCGGCGACTTCACGGCCGCCAATGACGCGTTTCGCCTGAAAATGCTGCGAGGACAGTCGGCCGCCCGACGCCGTGACAATGACGCGCTCCACCTGCATGCCGGCCATGCGCTCGGCGGCGTCGACGGTTTGCCGGATCGCGGCGTCGGCGGCGTCCATGTCGACCACGAGGCCGTTCTTCACGCCCAGAGAGCGCTGATGGCCAATGCCAACGACGCGAACGCGATGCGTGCGCCAATCGCCGGGCGCGACCGCGCCAAGCGGGGTCAGCCGCGCGATCAGGCAGGCGATCTTCGACGTGCCGACGTCAAGCGCCGCGAACGTCGCGGAGCGACGCGGCGAGAGCGGCTTCATGCGCGGTGGGACACCAGGGGAAATCATGCAGCTAACCACCACTCTTGGTCGACTTGCGCGGCGCAAGCTGCGCTTCGCGCGCCGCAGCGGCCTCTTCCGTCAGCCTGACGCTGACGCGGTCGGGAATGCGCAAGTCGATGAACATGACGTCCTTGTCGAGGATCCGCGCCTCTCGCTGCAGCCGCGCGAGCGTCTCCAGCGCGCCGGATGGATCGATCTCCGGCAGTTTCACCGTGACGCCATTCGTCACCTCGAAGTTCCAGCGGCGTCCCGCGACGAGCACGCCAGCCTTGATGCGATGCGCAAGGTCGCCGGCCTTCGTCATCAGCATGAGAAATTCGAGCAGCCGCTTCTGCGCGCCCTCGCCGACGACAAACGGCAGACCGAGATAGCGCTGGTCGCGCAACTCATCGATCGGCACGCCGTCTTCGGAAATGACGGCGACGCGTCCGTCGCGCTGCCACAAGGCGCTTGGCTGCCGCTCTTCGATCGCGACGACCAGGCGATCGGGGTACAGCTTCATCACCCGCGCGGTTTTGACGAGGGGGACCTGCATCAGCCGGTCGCGCACCGCCGTCGCATCGAGAAAAGGCAAGGAGTTTCGCGGCCCGACGCCCGCGGCCTCGAGAAGTTCGCGTTCGGTCAAACGCGATTGACCGGTGATGGTGACGGCGGAAATCGGAAACCCGGCGACGCGCGCCGCGATGTCGTAGAGCTCGCCCTCGCTTGCGACGAGAGCGGCGTAGCCGCCGTTCTCGACGAATCCCGCCGCGCCGATAGCGGCGAAGAGCGCAAGCGTCGCTAGAGCGCCAACGCCGGGACGGCCCAGCAGGGCGAGGCGCGAAAGGAGGCGTTCACCGCGGGTTCTACGCGCCGACGCGCGCGGAGCGACCGCCGCGGCGGCGGGAACGGCTGCCGGCGGGATGGAGACGACAGCGGCCGCCGCCAAGGCGTATGGGGCTTCTCCGGGAACGATGGGGACGAGCGAGTGCCGAGCCGAAAATGACTCTCTCAACGATCGCAGGATGCGTCTTCCACCATCCATCTGACCAACTCGCCGAATGAAAAACCTGCGTATGCCGCCATTTCTGGCACGAGCGAGGTCTCCGTCATTCCCGGCTGCGTGTTCACCTCCAATACGACGAGTTCGCCCGTACCTCCGGGGCGGTCGTCGTATCGGAAGTCCGCGCGGCTTACGCCGCGACAGCCGAGAGCTCGGTGAGCCTCAAGGGCCAAATGTTGGACCTCTTGGTAAATATTCAGTTTAAGATTTGCCGGAAGGACGTGTTTCGAGCCGCCCTTGGCGTATTTGGCGTGATAATCGTACCAGCCGCCGTCGGCCGCGAGAATTTCGATCACATCAAGAGCCTTGTCGTTCATGACGGCGCATGTGAGTTCGCGCCCGGCGATGAACTGCTCCGCCAGCATCATGTCGCCATGAGTCCAATCCTCGCGCCATAATTCCTGCGGGGGATGCTCTTGGCCCTCGCTAACGATGAAGACGCCGAAGGAAGAGCCTTCGGAGACGGGCTTCAGGACATAAGGCGGGGGCAGCGCGTGCGCTTTGGCGGCGTCCAGCCTGTGCAGAACGCGCCCTTTTGGCGTCGGAACGCCGGCCGCCGCCATCACCGTCTTCGCGATATCCTTTTTCATCGCCACCGAAGAGGCGAGCACGCCCGAGTGCGTATAGGGGATGCACAGAAGCTCCAGCGCGCCCTGAATGCAGCCGTCCTCGCCAAACTTGCCGTGGAGCGCGTTGAAGGCGACATCGGGTTTGAGCGCCGCAAGAACATTCGCGACGTCATGCCCCGCGTCGACGCGGGACACTTGAAATCCCTGCTCTTCGAGGGCTTTCGCGCAGGCCTCGCCCGAGCGCAAGGAAATTTCGCGTTCGGCGGAAAGTCCGCCCATTAGAACGGCGACGTGCTTGGTCATGTGCTCTCGACTTGAAAAATGCCAACTAGAGATCCGAATAGGCGGCTTCGTCGGCTTCCGAAGCCCATTCGGTGAACGTCGCGAAAGGACAGAGCGAGTGGCTCAACGCGCCTGACGCTGGCGAAACTCGATCTTCGACCGAAGGACTCTTCTTCGGTCCCTGCTCGTCGCCGCTTTTCGACGTGGACGCCGTTTCAGTAGCGTCCGAGGATCGGTGAGATTCTTTACGAGGCGGCACGACTGAATCTCCTCAAGCGTCCACGCTAAGATCTCAGCAGCGACGACGCAATCTCATTGCGCCGCTCATCTCAAGCGACGCCGATGCGCTTGATCTCCCAATGCAGTTCGACGCCGCTCGTCTCGCGCACGCGCCTGCGGACCTCTTCGCCAAGCGCCTCGATGTCGGCGGCGCTCGCACGGCCACGGTTGATGAGAAAATTGCAGTGCATCTCGCTCACCTGCGCATCACCGACGACGAGTCCGCGACAGCCGGCGGCGTCAATCAATTGCCATGCCTTGCGGCCGTCCGGGTTCTTGAAGGTCGAGCCGCCGGTCTTTTCCTTGATCGGCTGCGAGGCCTCACGCGCGGCGGTAATGCGCTCCATCTCGGCGACGATCGTCTTAGGATCGCCGGGTCGTCCTTGATAAAGCGCCTGCGTGAAGATCACGTCGTCGGGGGCGGAACAATGGCGATAGGCGTAGCCCATATCGGCGACGCCAAAGACCCGGACGTCGCCGGCGCGGTCGACTCCGCGCGCTTCAATCAGCGCGTCCTTCGTTTCGCCGCCATGTGCGCCGGCATTCATGCGCAACGCGCCGCCGATGGCGCCGGGGATGCCGCGATAGAAGGCGAGTCCGTCCACGCCCGCTTCGGCGGCGGCGCGCGCCGCCTTCACGTCGGGAACCGCGGCGCCGACGCGCAGCCTGCAGCCGTCCTCGACGACGATCTCGCCAAAACCCTTGGCCGACAGGCGTATGACGACGCCTTCGACGCCGCCGTCGCGCACGATGAGATTGGAGCCAAGGCCGACGACCGTCACGGCAATCTCTCGCGGCAATCGGGCGAGGAAATAGGCGAGATCTGATTCATCGGCCGGCATGAACAGGATCTGCGCCGGCCCGCCGACGCGAAACCATGTGTAGGGCGCGAGCGGCTCATTCGCCGTGATGCGCCCGCGCAATTGCGGCATCGCGGAGAGTATGTCCGCGGAAATGTCGGGGAAGCTCATCTGCGGCTTTCGGCTAGATCGACGCTACATCATAGCTCGGCGATTTGGACGACACGCACGCCATGACTCGAGCGGAAGCGGCGATCGTTGGTGACGAAGATATCGCATTGCGCGGCCAACGCCGTTCGAAAATGCACCGCGTCTATCAGTCTTAGGCCGAGATCGGCGCCGAGGCGCGCCGCCCCGACGAGAGTATCGAGGTCCACAGCCCGAATGTCGAAGGCCCTCTCCTCAAAGAACAGTCGATCGTAACCGTTTGCGAGCACCTCACTCTGACGTCTGAAGGCGCCGTAAAAGCATTCCGCAATGCAGATTTCGCTAGTGACAAAGGTCATGTTTCGTTCGATGAGGGCATACCAGAGGCTGGAGATCTTCGAATGAAACTCCGGATTCGCCTCGATGAAATAGATGACCGAGTTTGCGTCGAAATAGGCCCGCCCGCCTTCGACCGGAAGCGACTCATACGACATCCGCTTGAACGGCTCGGCTGTCATTCCCGACGCGCGCAACGCGCGCGATCGGGAATCCAGAGCAAGACCAGCGTTCGTGGATTGGCTCTGGATTCCCGGTCAGGCCTGCGGCCTGCCGGGAATGACAAGGTCCATGCGAACGGATCAGGCGGAATTCGTTTCATTCATCGCCGCGGAACTCACGGATGCGCGCGTCGATCTCCTCAATGGATTGCGGTCCGACGAGCCGGTGGCCGATGCCCTCCAACTCCTTCAGGCGACGAATGCGCTCTTGCGGCGAAGGCTGGGTTTCCTTTTGCACGATGCGCGGAAGAAACTGCTTCAGCGTTTCCTCAACGAGATAAGAACGCGAGCGGCGCGTGCGCCGCGCCGCCTCGTCGAGGATTTTGCGCGTTTCGTCGGTCAGACGAACGGATGTGGGCGTGGGCGCGGCGGATTTCATGACTCGGAGAGGATTGACTACGATGTAGTCGAATGTAGTAGCGATTCTGCGGAAGTCAATCACGCCACATAAATTCACGTCACTTCGTCACGAGCTACGAAGCGTCCAACCCTGCCCCGCTCCGCGGGAGAGGGAGTAGATCACGCGCTTCATCCAGATTGCGCAAGAGCCGCTCGTTAGGGTCCCCTCTCCCGTTCGAAGTCGGCTGTTGCCGACTTCGGAGTCGATGCGCAAACCGGGAACACCCGGTTTGCGAAGCGGGGGAGGGACAGGGAGGGGGCAAGAGCAAATTCAACTCCCCTGCCCCGCCGCGAGTTGCTCCGGCAGCGCATAGGCCCATTGCGTGATATTGCCGGCGCCAAGACACACGACATAATCGCCAGGCGCGACGATCTCGCGAACCATCGCCGCCAGCACTTCGGGAGAGGGCAGCCCCATCGCGCGGCGATGGCCGTGCGCCTTGATGGCGGACACGAGCGCGTCGCGATCGACGCCCTCGATCGGCTGCTCGCCTGCGGAATAGACGTCGGCGATGATGACCACGTCGGCGTCGTTGAAGCAGGTGGCGAATGCATCAAAGAGCGACTGCAGCCGCGAATAGCGATGCGGCTGCATCAGCGCGACGACCTTGCCCTTGGTGGAGGCTCGCGCCGCGCGCAGCACGGCGGCGATTTCGACTGGATGATGTCCATAGTCGTCGAAAATCTGCACGCCGTTCCATTCGCCAGTCTTGGTGAAGCGCCGCTTCACGCCGCCAAAGCCGGCAAGCGCCTTGCGAATTTGTTCGGGCGACAGGCCGAGCTGATTGGCGACGGCGATCGCCGCCGTCGCATTCAACGCATTGTGATGGCCAGGCATCGGCAGGACGAGATCTTCAAGATAGATCGCCTGCGACGTTTTTCGGTCGCGCAACAGGACGTTGAATTTGCACACGCCGCCCTCGAGATCGACGTCGAGCAGACGCACGTCGGCCTGCGGATTTTCGCCATAGGTGATGACGCGGCGGTCCTCGATGCGGCCGACGAGCTCCTGCACGGTCGGATGATCGAGGCACATCACCGCGAAGCCGTAGAAGGGAATATTCTCGACGAAGTTGCGAAAGGCTTCCTTGATCGCGTCGAATGTATGGAAATGGTCGAGATGTTCGGGATCGATATTGGTGACGATGGCGACGTCCGCCGGCAGTTTGAGAAACGTGCCATCGCTTTCGTCGGCCTCCACCACCATCCAGTCGCCGGCGCCCAGACGCGCATTCGTGCCATAGGCGTTGATGATGCCGCCGTTGATCACGGTCGGATCGAGGCCGCCGGCGTCGAGCAGCGTCGCAACGAGCGAGGTCGTCGTCGTCTTGCCATGCGTGCCGGCGATGGCGACGCATTGCTTGAGGCGCATCAGCTCGGCCAGCATTTCAGCGCGACGCACGACCGGCAGACGTTTTTCGCGCGCCAAGACAAGTTCGGGATTGTCGCGCTTTATTGCGGTCGAGACGACGACGACGGCGGCGTCGCCGAGATTTTTCGCGTCATGTCCGATGCTGATCGTCGCGCCTTTGTCGACAAGCCGCTTGACGTTGGCGTTTTCCCCCGCGTCCGATCCCTGCACCTTGTAGCCGAGATTGAGCAGCACTTCGGCGATTCCAGACATGCCGATGCCGCCGATGCCGACGAAATGAATCGGGCCCAACTCTTTCGGCAGTTTCATTCCTAGCTCCGTTTCGTAGCGCCTGTCCGCGCCACGTCGATGATCAGATCGGCGAGACGATCGGCGGCGTCGGCGACGCCGACGCGTCTGGCGGCTTCGGCGCGCGCGCAAAGCTGCGCCGGCGCATTGATGAGGTCACAAAGCCGCCGCGTCAAAAATTCCGGCGTGAAGTCGCTCTGCCGCACGGTTTCCGCGCCGCCAGCCTGCTCCAGAAAGGCGGCGTTCGCCGCCTGATCCTGGTCGAGCGCATGCGGCAGCGGCACCAGCATCGCCGGTCGCCCGATGACCGCAAGTTCGGAGACCGTCGACGCGCCGGCGCGGGTGATGACGAAATGCGCCGCAGCGAGCCGCGCCGGGAAATCGGCGAAAAAGGGCGCAATCTCGGCGCCGACCCCAGCGCCGGCGTAGATCGCCTCGACCCGCGCGATATCTTCAGGACGCGCCTGTTGAACGACGGAGATTTTCGCCCGCAGCGCGTCGGGGAGCGCCGCGAGCGCCGCCGGCACAATGTCCGCCATGACGCGCGCGCCCTGCGAGCCGCCGGCGACAAGCAGCCGGAACATTCCATCATCGAACGAAGGATAGGGCGTTTCGGCGGCCTCGAGCACATTGGGACGCACCGGATTGCCGGTGACGACGAGCTTGCTCTGCAGGGCCGCCGGCACAGCGAGAGTCGGCAGGCCGGCGGCGATCCTGTCGACGCGGCCGGCGAGGAAGCGATTGGCCTTGCCCATGACGCCGTTCGCTTCGTGCAAAGCGCTCGGCATGCCGAGATAGGACGCCGCGAGCAAGGGCGGGACGGTCGGATAACCGCCGAAACCGATCACCGCGGCCGGTTTGACCTGGCGCAGCAGCGCGGCCGCCTGCGCCGTGCCGAGGGCGAGACGCGCGACCGCCTGGGCCTTGGCCAGCAGCGAGCCGCCCCGCGGCGTGCCGGCGGGGATCACATGCATGGCTCGCGCCGGAAAGCCGCCGCCGTAGCGCAGGGCGCGCTCCTCGGTGACGAGCTCCACCGCCAGCCCGCGGGCGGCGAGCGCATGCGCAAGCGCCTCGGCCGGAAAAAGATGGCCGCCGGTGCCGCCGGCGGCGAGGAGAATCGGCGAATCGATCATACCGAGGCTTTTATCACGCGGCGGCGGGCGCGCCCGTCGCGGCGAGCTCACTCAGCACGCGGGACCGCGGCCGCTTGCGCGTGACGGCGAGCAGAAAGCCCATGCCGAGCGACAGCGAAATAAGCGAAGAGCCGCCATAGGAGACGAAGGGCAGCGTCATGCCCTTGGCGGGCATGAGATGCACGTTCACCGCCATATTGATGCAGCTCTGCAGGCCAAACAGCATCACGAGTCCCGCCGTCGCAAAACGACAGAAGGGATCGCTGTTGTGCGCCGCCGAGAACAACCCCCGCACCACGACGAAGGCGAAGAGCGCGGCAAGCGCGATGCAGACAAGAACGCCGAATTCCTCGCCGATGACCGCGAAGATGAAATCCGTGTGGGAGTCGGGCAGGATGCGCTTGATAACCCCTTCGCCTGGCCCCTTGCCGAACCAGGATCCGGCGATGAAGCTCTCCAGCGCCGTCTCCGACTGGAAATTCGCGGGCACGCCCGCGACCGGCGGCGGCGGCTCCAAGAAAGAATCGACGCGCGCATGAACATGCGGCACGAACTTATAGGCGAGCAGCGCCGAGACGCCGCCAAGCCCGCCCAATCCGACAACCCAGATCCAGTGCAAGCCGGCCATGAAAAACAGCGCCGCCCAGACGATCGAAATCAGCATCGTCTGGCCGTAGTCCGGCTGCATCATCAGCGGCACGATCGCGATCGGCAGGAGCAGAAGCGCGATCAGATTGCCTGGAACGTCCTTGCGACGCGCCCCTTCGGAGAAAGCCCAGGCGACGAGCACGACGAAGGCGGGCTTCAAGAATTCAGAGGGCTGAACGCCGAAGATCCATCGCTTCGCGCCCTTCACTTCCTGACCGTAGAAGATGGTGGCGAAGACGAGCGCGAGAGAGGCGATGAAGATCACGAGCGCCAGTCGGCGCACGTGACGCGGCGAAAGAAACGACGTCGCAATCATCAAGACGAGCGCCGGCAGAAGATAGAGCACCTGCCGGTTGACGAAGTGGAAGGTCGGCAGATGCAGCCGCTCCGCGACGGGCGGGCTGCCGGCCATGGCGAAGACGAGGCCGGCGACGATCAGCAGGGCGAGGCTTGCAAGCAGCCAGCGATCCACCGTCCACGCCCAGTCGGAGAATAACGATCGTTCGGCGCGCGAGATCATGTCTCATCTCCTTTTCGCGCCGCGATCACGGCGGGAAGCCCCTCGACGAGGCCGCGAAACGCGTCGCCCCGCGCCTCGAAATTGGCGAACTGGTCATAGGAGGCGCAGGCCGGCGACAGCAGCACGACCGGCTCGGGGGCGCCTTCGGCAAGCGCGTCGCGCGCCGCGCGCGTCGTCGCGACGTCGAGCGTTCCGCAATGTTCGAAAGGCAGCGCGCCTTCCAGCGTGCGCGCAAAATCGCCCGCGGCCTCGCCGATCAGATAGGCTTTGCGGATGCGCGAGAAATGCGGACGCAGCGGTTCGACGCCGCCCTCTTTCGATCGGCCCCCGAGAATCCAGTAGATATCGGTAAAGCTCACCAAGGCCTTTTCGGCGGCGTCGGCGTTGGTCGCCTTCGAGTCGTTGACGAACAGCGCGCGCTCGATGCGCCGGACTTCCTCCATCCGATGCGGCAGGCCGGGGAAGCTCAACAATCCGCGCAGGATCTCGTCGTCGTCCAATCCGCATTCCCACGCGGCGGCGGCGGCGAAGGCGGCGTTCTGCGCGTTATGCGCGCCGCGAAGCGCGCGTGCGCCTTCGAGCGAACCGATCAGCTCGACCTCCTCGGGCGGATGTCCCTGCTCGCGGAAATAGACGCTTCGATCCTCGACATAGAACCCCCAGTCGAGCGCACGCTTCCCGGAGACCGGCACGACGCGCCGCTCGGGGGACTCGGCTTCAACGAGGCGCGCGCCGACCGCATGGCAATAGGCGTCGTCGACGCCGACCAGAGCCACTTCCGCCGCGGCGACGAGCCGCTCCTTGATCGCTGCGTAATTTTCGATTGTCCCGTGACGATCGATATGGTCCGGCGTGACGTTGATCAGCACGCCGATGGTGGGCGCCAGCGAGGGCGCGAGATCGATCTGGAACGACGAACATTCGATGACGTGAATGCGCTCGTCCGACGGCGGCTCGAGGTCGAGAATCGGCACGCCGATGTTGCCGCCGAGCTGAACGTCGCGGCCGGCCTCGCGCAAGATATGCGCGATCAGCGCCGTGGTCGTCGATTTGCCGTTTGTGCCGGTGATGGCGATGAAGGGCGATCCCCCGGCGCGCGCTTCGCGTTCGCGGCAGAACAGTTCGACGTCGCCGATGATCTCGACTCCGGCGGCCTTCGCCGCCTGCACCGCCCAATGCGGCTCGGGATGGGTCAGCGGCACGCCGGGAGAGAGAATGAGCGCATCGAAGCCGCTCCAATCCGCCGCCGCGAGATCCTCGAGCGCTACGCCTTGCGCGACGGCCTTGAGTCGGCCGGCTTCGCCATCGTCCCAGGCGGCGACCTGCGCGCCGCCGGCGATCAGCGCGCGGGCCGTCGACAGGCCCGAACCGCCTAATCCGAAAAGCGCGACGCGCTTGCCCTTGAACGTCTCGACCGGCGTCATCGTCACCTCAGCTTCAAGGTCGAGAGGCCCATCAGGGCCAGGACGAAGGCGATGATCCAGAAGCGGATGACGATCTGCGGCTCCTTCCACCCCTTCTGTTCAAAATGATGATGGATCGGCGCCATCAGGAAGATGCGCTTGCCGGTCAGCTTGTAATAGACCACCTGGATGATGACTGACGCGCCTTCGATAACAAAGAGGCCGCCGACGATGACCAGCACGAACTCCTGCTTCACCGCCACCGCCACGGAGCCGACGAGCCCGCCCAGCGCCAGAGACCCGGTGTCTCCCATGAAGATTTGCGCCGGGGGCGCGTTGAACCATAAAAAGCCGAGCCCTGCGCCGATGAAGGCCGAGCAGACGATCGTCAATTCGCCAACGCCCGCCACGTAATTGACGCCGAGATAATTCGAAAAGATCGAATTGCCGACGAGATACGCGAAGATTGCAAAGGCGCCGGCGGCGATCATCGACGGCACGATGGCGAGGCCGTCGAGTCCATCCGTGAGATTGACGCAATTGCCCGCGGCGACGATGACGAAAGCGCCAAACAGGATGAAGAGCGGACCCAGCGTCGCGACATAGCCCCGCACCATGGGGAAGGCGAGCTTCGTCATGTTGTCGCCGCCGGTTTCCATCAACGCGTAGCAGGCCAGGCCGGCAATCATAAACTCCAGCGCCAATCGCATCTTGCCCGAGAAGCCCGCGTGCGACTGCTTGGTGACCTTGAGATAGTCGTCATAAAAGCCGATGAGGCCAAAGCTGACGGTGACAAAGAGCACGATCCACACATAGGCATTGCGCAAATTCGCCCAGAGCAGCGTCGCCGCGACCAGTCCCGAGAGGATCATCAGGCCGCCCATCGTCGGCGTGCCTTTTTTGGTCACAAGATGCGACGCCGGTCCGTCCTCGCGGATCGGCTGGCCCTTGCCTTGTTTGATGCGCAACGCGGCGATCACGCCCGGTCCGAAGAAGAAGACGAAAAACAGCGCGGTCGCCGCCCCCATAGCGGCGCGAAAAGTGATGTAACGGAAGACGTTTAGCGGACTGTAAAGATAAGAGAAGTCCGCAAGCAGCGTCAGCATCGTCTCTCCTCAGCTCGCCTTTTCGGGGGCGAATGCGCTTTTCAAGGCCGAGACGATCCGCGCCATCCGCGAACCATTGGAGCCTTTCACCATCACCACGTCGCCGGCACGAACCGCTGCAAGAACGGCCTCTTCCAGCTCCAGCGGCGTCGCCCGATGCGCGGCGCGCATCGAATCAGGCGCAGCGTAACTCAAGCGTGACATTAACGGTCCCGAGGTGAATAGCAGATCGACATTGGCGTCGATAAGATCCGGAGCGAGCTCCGCGTGCAGTTCGGCCGCCTGAGGCCCGAGTTCCAGCATGTCGCCGAGAACGGCGATGCGCCGGCCTCCAGGTCCTGTGGCCGCGCCGCCGAGCAGCTGCAGCGCCGCCCGCATCGAGGTCGGGTTGGCGTTGTAGCTTTCGTCGATAAGCGTAAACGCGCCCTCTGGCGTCGCGATTTTCTCGCGCTGACCACGTCCGGAGGGCGGCGTGAATTCGCTGAAGGCCGCCGCAGCTTCCTCCAAATCCACGTCGAAAACGACGCCCACGAGCAGCGCCGCGAGCGCGTTCATGGCGATATGCTTGCCTGGGGCGCCGATGCGAAAGCGCAGGCGCCGCTCGAGAATTTCCGCCTCGACCAGCGCGCCTTCGCCGGCGGGTTCGTAAGACAGGAGCCGCGCATGCGCGCCTTCCGTCTCGCCGAAACCAAAGACATGGCTGGCGGTTGGCGCGGCCGCCGCGGCGAGACGTTCGTAAAATCCATCGTCGCGGTTGATGATCGCGACGCCGCCATCGAGCGCGGAAAAGATTTCCGCCTTGGCGTCCGCGATCTTCTCGATGGATCCGAAATATTCGAGATGAACCGGGGCGATGCGGGTCACGACGGCGACGTGGGGGATTCATGCCGAGTTCGAATACGCCGAAGCGCGACTCCGCCGGCATGCGCGCAAGCGTCAACGGCACGCCCCAGTGATTGTTGTAAGACGCCGTCGAGGCATGCGTTTCGCCAAAACGCGACAGCATCAGCCGGATCATGTCTTTCGTCGAGGTCTTGCCGACGGAGCCGGTGACGGCGGCGATGAAGGCGGCGCTTCGTTCGCGCGCCCGCGCACCCAGCGACTCGAGCGACTGCTGCACGTCTTTGACAACGAACAGCGGCCCGGCGCCTGAGAACTCAGCCGCATGCGCTTCGTCGATGACCGCCGCCGCCGCGCCCTTCTCAAACGCCATCCGCACGAAGTCGTGACCGTCGCGCGTCTCGCCCTTGATGGCGATAAAAAGATCGCCCGGCTGAAGCGTTCGCGTGTCGATGGAAACGCCGGCGGCTTCGCGCGCAAGGCCGCCACTCGCGCGCGCCCGCAGCGCGCCGACCAGCGCCAATCCCGACCATAATGGCCTCTTGGTCATGGATGATTCTCCTTGAGCGCCTGCGCAATCGCCTCATGATCGGAGAAGGGCAAAACGCGGTCGCCGACGATCTGCCCGGTTTCGTGGCCCTTTCCAGCCACGACGAGCGCATCGCCCGCTTCAAGCCCCGCGATCGCGTTGGCGATCGCCGCGCGCCGGTCTCCGATCTCGATGATGTGCGCCGCGCCGCTACGGGTTCCTTCGAGAATTTCTGCGCGAATGGCGGCGGCGTCCTCGCTGCGCGGATTGTCGTCCGTGACGATGGCGACATCCGCCGCGCGGGCGACGATGTCCCCCATCAGCGGGCGCTTGCCACGATCACGATCGCCGCCGCACCCGAAGACGACAATCAGGCGTTTTTTTGTCAGCGGCCGTAAAGTGGCGAGCACTTTCTCCAGCGCGTCGGGCTTATGCGCGTAATCTACGAAAATCGGCGCGCCATGACGCTGGCCGACGAGTTCGAGCCGCCCCGGCGCGCCCTTGAGCGCGTCGAGCGCCGCAAAGACCGGCCCCGGATCATCGCCGCCGGCGATGGCCAGCCCGGCGGCGACAAGCGCGTTCGAAACCTGGAAGGCGCCGGCAAGCGGCAGATTGACCTCATAGTCGGCGCCCTTATGGCGGAGCCGCAGCGACGTCGCTAAGGCGGACGGCGTCGCCGAAAGGAGCCTTATCGTCTCTCCCTTCGAACCGACGCCAAAGATTGTGAGGCCCCTCGCGCGGCAAATGTCGATGACGCGGGACGCAACGTCGCTGTCGGCGTCGATCACCGCCGTCTGGCCGGGGTGCAGCAGCGTGTCGAAGAGCCGCATCTTCGCCGCGAAATAGTCCTCCATGTCGGCGTGATGGTCGAGATGATCGCGGGAGAAATTGGTGAAGCCCGCGACGTCGACGCGCATCCCGTCGAGCCGCCGCTGATCGATCCCGAGCGACGACGCCTCCATCGCGAGATGCGTCACGCCGCGTCCGGCAAGTTCGTCCAGCGTTCGGTGCAGTTCGACGGGTCCGGGCGTCGTCAGCGCTCCGTAATGCGCGCCGCGGGAATCGACGATTCCAACGGTGCCAAGCGACGCCGCCTCATGTCCAAGCGCAGCCCAGATCTGGCGCAAGAAGGCCACCACTGACGTCTTGCCGCTCGTTCCCGTAACCGCCGCGATCATCGACGGCTGACGAGAAAAGAAGCGCGCCGCGGCGAGGGCCAGGGCGCGCCGAACGTCATCGACGACGACGACCGGCAACGGGCTGTCAGCTCGCTGTTGAGCGACGACGACGCAGGCGCCGCGCGACTTCGCGTCGGCGACATAGGACAGGCCGTCGCCGGCGTGGCCCGGGATGGCGAAAAAAGCAAAGCCGCCGCGCGCCATCCGACTGTCAGCCGTCAGGCCGGAGACAGCAAGCCCGCGCAAGGCGGGCTCAAGGTCTGGCGTCGCAAGCAGTTCCGAAAGCAGCATCAATGTCCTCCGCCGCCGCGGGCCGGAACATTGGCATAGCCATAACCCAATTTTGCGAGGAGCGGGAAAGGCTGGTGCGGCGGCTCGAAACGCGGCGCAAGGCCGAGAATCGGACCGACGCGCTCGATGATCTCGCCCGTTACATGTCCCGCATTATAGGCCGCCGTGGCGTAGCCGCCGGTTTCCGGCAAGCCCTGCGGTTCGTCCATGATGGTCAGGAACAGATATTTCGGCTTGTCGGACGGCGCGACGGCCATGAAGGTGTTAAACAGCTTGCTCTTGGAATAATGGCCGTTGACGACCTTTTCCGCGGTGCCGGTTTTGCCGCCGACGTAATAGCCGGGGACGTTCACCTTCCGCGCCGTGCCGATTTCGGCGTTGAGGCGCATGAGATAGCGCATCGCCTCGCTCGTCTCAGGCTTCACGACGCGTTCGGCGCCCGCCTTCGCTTCCTCCTCACTGCGCTTGATGAAGGTCGGCGTGATCAGATAGCCGCCATTCATCAGCGCGCCGACGGCCATCATCGCCTGAAGCGGCGCCACAGCAAGGCCATGACCGAAAGCGATGGTCATGGTGTTCAACTCGCCCCAATTTCTTGGCACGATGGGTTCGGCGCTTTCCGGCAGTTCAGTGCGCATGCGCGTCAGCTGGCCCATCTTGCGCAAAAACGCCTTGTGCCGCTCCACGCCCTGCCCCATCGCCATGCGCGCGGTGCCGACATTGGAGGAATAGGTGAAGACCTCTGGCAGTGTGAGCGCGCGATTTTGCGCGTGATAGTCATGGATTTTGAAGCGCCCGAAAGAGAGCACGCCGCGCGCGTCGAGCCGTGAATTCAGATTGACCTTGCCGGAGTCGAGCGCCATCGCGATGGTCAGCGCCTTGAAGGTCGAGCCCATCTCATAAACGCCGACGCTCATGCGGTTGATGTGGATAGGATCGAGCGCTTCGGTCGGCTTGTTCGGATCGTAGTCGGGAAGCGACGCGAGCGCGATCACCTCGCCGGTGTTGACGTCCAAGATCGCCGCGGCGCCTGCCTTCGCCTTAAAGTGGGTTACGCCCTTTTCGAGTTCGTCGCGCAACGCATGCGTGGCCCGAATGTCGAGCGAAAGCGACACGGGTTTGAGTTCCTCGGGCGTCACGCCGAAGCCGGCGCCGTGCAAATCGGCGAGACCCTGCCCGTCGATGTATTTTTCGATGCCGGCGATGCCCTGATTGTCCACATTGGCGAAGCCGAGCACATGCGCGCCGATCGGTCCGTTGGGATAAACGCGCTTATTTTCGGCGATCAGTCCGACGCCCGGCAGTCCGAGATGGAAGACTTCGTCGCGCTGATGCGACGTCACCTCGCGCTTCACCCAAACGAAGCCTTTCTTGGAGCCGAGCCGCTCGCGCAAATCGCGGGCGTCGAGGCCGGGCAAAACCGCCGTCAAAAGCTCGGTCGCTTCGTCCTTGTCGATGATGCGGCGCGGCTCGGCGAACACCGACATCACCTTGACGTCGCTTGCCAGCGCCTCGCCATTGCGATCGATGATGTCCGGGCGGGACGCCGCGACCGCCTCGGCGGCGGCGCGCCGCGACGTCGCCGCCTCCGGCTTAAATGCGAGATAGACGAGCTTAATCGAAATCACCGCGTAGAGCGCGAGAAAAGCCAGCGCCGCGAGCCGCATACGCGACGCGCTCAGCGCGAGACTCGTCGAAAACAGCGCGCGCAGCATCGCGCGTATTTTGCCGTTCGGCGGCGGCGAAGGTTGCGTGTCGCGCATCGTCTGCGTCATGGCTTGCGTCGCTCTTGGCTTTGTCCCTGCGCTTTGGGCGTGGTCGTCGGCGCGCTGCCGGGGACGGGCGGCGTCGCTGGCATGCTCAATCCGAGCGCATCAAGCTTATTGCCGATGGAGTCGATACGCGGCGATCTCTCGGGAAGCGATTGCGCTGCGACGATCTGGGTCGCTTCAAGCTGTTTCATGCCGGGCAGATAAGCGTCGGCGAGCTGCTGAATGCGCTCAGGCCGCGTCATATAAGCCCATTCGGCGCGCAGCACCGCAATTGCGTCGCGCTCCTGCCTGATCTCGATCTTGGTCTTCGCGATCTGCTCGGCGCGATAGCTCGTCTGATATTTGATCGAATAGGCGTAAACCGCCGAACCGACGAGCACGAGAACCGCAAGGATATTGAGGAGCCGCAGCATCAGGCTTTTCCCTTGTCGCGATCGGGCAGGCGAGCGAGACGCGCGAGCCTTTCGTCGAGCGGATACGGCGCCGCCGCCGTGCGCGTCGCGTAGCGCAGTTTGGCCGAACGCGCGCGCGGATTGGCCGCCGTCTCGGCGGGCGCAGGCGTCACCGGTTGGCGACCTTCGCAAACGAAGCTCGGCGGCGGCGGCGGCGTTTCGCCGGGAAGGCGGCGCGAGCCGGTTTCGCCGCGGCCGCAGCGTTCGGCGAGAAACTGCTTGACGATACGATCCTCAAGCGAGTGGAACGTCACGACGACAAGACGACCGCCCTCAGTGAGAAGCCGTTCCGCGCCAAGCAGCCCCTTCAGCAATTCCTGAAGCTCGTCATTGACGGCGATGCGCAGCGCCTGAAAGCTTTTGGTCGCCGGATGAATGTCGCTGGCGCGATTGGGAGCGACGCGCGCGATCATTTCGGCCAGCGCTCTTGTCGTTGTGAAAGGCGCAATCTCACGGTCGTGAACGATGGCGCGCGCGATGCGGCGCGCGGCGCGCTCCTCGCCGTAGAAATACAGAATGTCCGCGAGCGTCTCCGCATCCGCTTCATTGACGATGTCGGCGGCGCTGCGCCCACGCCCCTCCATGCGCATGTCGAGCGGTCCCTCGGCGCGGAAGGAAAAGCCGCGCGCGGCTTGGTCGAACTGCATCGACGAGACGCCGATGTCGAAGACGACGCCGTCAAGCGGGGCGAAGCCTTGCCTGCGCGCGATGTCCTCGAGTTGAGAAAAGCGCGCGTCAACGAGCGTCAACCGTCCGCTCATCTCGTCGACAAGCGTCTGACCGGCTTTGACGGCGGTCTGGTCACGATCGAACGCGAGCACGCGCGTTTCCGGCTGCGCTAAGATGGCGCGCGTATAGCCGCCGGCGCCGAAAGTGGCGTCGATATAGCGGCCGCCACGATGGACGCCGAGGGCGGCGATCGCCTCCTCGCGCAGCACCGGAATATGCGTCCCAGCGGACGTCATCGGCATGCTCCTCACCAGACGCGCGGCGCGAGGCCGACGCGATCCTGTGCGCCCGACGAGCGCTGGCTCGTCGAGACGACTCAATTGCGGCTGGGCGGTCTGTATCGACATGGAACCGCGAGGCGTCGGAAGCAGGCTGGTCGCCACGCGCCGATCGGCAACCGGCCTTATTAGGCTTTTTTATCGTTAAGGGAGCGTTTACGGTGGCGCGAATTTGGCGGCCTCAAGGCGGCGCAAGCAGAATGACGCAAAGCTTTCTGATCCGGCCGACGCCCCTTTTTCGCGAAAGCTATCTCGAAGCGCTGCGGGAGGGGCTGTCCGTCGGCGGCCGGCGCATTTACGACGCAATGGAAATCGCAGCCGTAGAGCAGGATTTCGCGGGCCACCTCGCGGGTCTCGACCGCGACGGACAAAGCCCTGTGGCGTTCGGCGAGCGAATGCTGCCGAGCGTTCCCGCCAACGCCTTCTGGCTCGTTGAAGGAAACAACTTCATCGGCGGCATCACGATCCGCGCGCGCATCGACACTCATTTGCTGGCGCATTTTAGCGGCCATCTTGGCTATGGGGTGCGGCCATCCATGCAGCGGCGCGGCTACGGCAAGCGCCAGCTGGCGCTTGCTTTGGACATTTGCCGAGGCATGGGAATCGGAATAGCTCGGTTAAGCTGCGACGTCGACAATATCGCGTCTCGCCACGTCATCGAGGCCAATGGCGGCGTGCTGCTGCGTCAATGCGCGCCGTCCTGGTTCGCCAAATCCCCTTATCTCCTCTATGAAATTCCCCTGATTTAACGCCAGTCGGCCTGTAAGCCGGGTTCTGTACGTTCTTTGCAGAACGTGACGACCATTCCTCTGGGACGGACGTTGCCGCCCGCCTCTAGCAACCAACCCGGGCGACAGTCCCGGAGACGGGTTGAAGGCAAAAAGCTCGCGCTTAAGGCCTTCCGTCGCCCCTATTCGGTCTTGCTCCCGGCGGGGCTTGCCGTGCCCCGAACGTCGCCGTCCGGGCGGTGCGCTCTTACCGCACCCTTTCACCCTTACCGCTTGCGCGGCGGTTTGCTTTCTGTGGCGCTATCCCTGGGGTCGCCCCCGCCGGACCTTATCCGGCGCCGTGTCTCCGTGGAGCCCGGACTTTCCTCTGCCTTTCGGCAGCGGCCGTCCAGCCGACTGGCCTCTTGAGGGATAGGCGCCCTCGCGACGGAATGCAAGAACGGCGTCAAAACGTCGCCTTGGAAAGCTGAGCAATAGTCGCCATCTCTTAAATTGGTTCTTCGCCTTGGCTAATGCTGAGGGGCGCCGAGCCGAGACCTAAGAGAAATGCGATAAGGGAGAATATAATGCTGTCACGTCGTTCGATTTTCGCCGCTTTAGCCGTCGCAACCGCTTTTCTCGTGACGCCGCATATGGCGTTGGCGCGAAGCGATAGCGAGCATCTGACTCAGGCGATCGAGGAGACCAATGAGGCGATCAAGGAAGGCAAGCAGCATAATGCCTCCTCCTTCGCCGAGCATGCGCATAACGCCTGGGATCACGCCAAGGCGGCCAGCGGGGAAGACCCCAAGGGCCACATCAAGACGGCGATGAAGCATCTCAGTCAGGCGCTCAAGACGGCCAAGCGCACCCACCACGCCAGCCGGATTGACAAAGGCGTCCGTCATGCCGAAACCGCGCTCATTCATTTGAAGGCGGCAAATCAATAATGCGATGGGCCGCGATGCGCATGCTGCGCGTCGCGGCTCTCCCAAGCTGAAGCGTACATTCACCGATCCATAAGCTGATCATTTTAATTTCCGGGTCGGACCGCGCCAGCGTTACGGCCTGCACCGTTTGAGTTTGTTGCTTTGTATGTCGGCGAGACGGCGTCGGCGAGGCTGGAACCTTGGGGCGTTTGACGGCTTAATCTTGAGTCGCGATGGGCGGGCTGCCCAATCTCGCCTGCCGGGGACGGTTCATCATGCAGCACAGCAGCGCCGCCGAACGCCAACCTCGCGTCGTCATCATCGGCGGCGGCTTCGCCGGGATTGCGACTGCGCAGGCGCTTGCTGGCGCCGGAGCGCGCATCTTCATCCTCGACAGCAACAATCATCATTGCTTTCAGCCCCTGCTCTATCAGGTCGCGACGGCGGCGCTTGCTTCGCCTGATGTCGCCTGGCCGATACGCCACATCGTGCGGCGCCAGAAGGATGTGACCGTCCTGATGCTCACGGTTGAAAGCGTCGACGCCGCCCGCAAAGTCGTGAAGACCGACAAATGCGAGATCGGCTATGACTTCCTGGTTGTGGCGACAGGAGCCACCCACTCATACTTCGGTCATAACTGGGCGGGTTTGGCTCCGGGCCTGAAATCCATTTCAGACGCGACGCTCATCCGCCGCCGGCTGCTTCTCGCATTCGAACGCGCAGAGGTCAGCGTCGATCCCGTCGAGCGCGAGAGACTGCTCACGATCATCATCGTCGGGGGCGGTCCGACGGGAGTCGAACTCGCCGGCGCGATTTCCGAACTCGCCCGGCGAACGCTTCCGCCGGAGTTTCGCCGCGCCGATCCACGGAAGGCGCGCATCATTTTGCTCGAGGCGGGGCCCCGCATTCTTGCAAGCTTTCCCGAACGGCTTTCGAACTACGCGCGCGATTCGCTCGAAGCAAAGGGCGTCGACGTGCGCACGGACATGCCCGTCGACCAGATCTTCGAGGACCGCCTCGTCGCTGGAGAAAAGGAGATTCCCGCCGGCGTCATCCTCTGGGCGGCTGGCGTGCGGGCGTCGCCCGCGGCGAATTGGCTGGGCGTCGAAGGCGATCGCACGGGACGCATTCCGGTCGGCGGAGACCTGACGGTTGCCGCCCTTCCCGACGTCTATGTGGTTGGAGATCTCGCTCTCCTGACCGGTCCTGATGGCGCGCCGGTTCCGGCGCTCGCCGCTTCCGCCAAGCAAATGGGCAAATACGCCGGACGCGTCATCCGACTCCGTCTGAAAGGGCGCTCTCCGCGCAAACCCTTCCGCTATCGGGACTACGGCAATTTGGCGACGATCGGCCGCAACTCGGCGATCGTTAAACTCGGCCGGCTGGAACTGACCGGCTTTCCAGGTTGGCTCTTCTGGAGCGTGGTGCACATTTATTTTCTGGTGAATTTGCGCAGCCGCATCCTTGTCGCGATCAGCTGGATCGCGACCTATCTGACGGGCAATCGAGGCTCGCGACTGATTACGCGCTAAGTCAGCGCCGACATTTGGCCGGAGTCGCTACCTTAGCTCTAGCTCTTCTCCGCCCAGAAGCGCGCGAGACGCCGCTGCGCCGCAAGCCAGACCGACCGCCAAGGCGGCAAAGGCCGCAACCATCGAGCGGTCCGACAAGGCGAACTCCCAGCCTGGCGTGATCCGCTTGGGCGCGAGGCCATAATCGACGGTGGCGGCGATTCCCGACATCATCGCCGCATCGCCGATCAGCTCGAACGTTGAGCGCGGCGGCTGAACCGCTAGCCAGGCCTCGAAGGGCAAGGCCCAGAAGACCGCCGATGCGTGATGCGTCGCGTAGCCCACGCCGGTGTATGCGGCGTCGACGTCGCGCCGCCCGCGCGATTTGCGCCCCCAAAGCCAATGGCTGGTGGCGTTGGTGGGCTCGAGCGCGCCCCTGCCTTCTAGCTTTGCGAGCGCCGCCAGGGCGGCGGTGGAGATGACGCTTGCGACGCTTCCCGTCACGAGCGCTGACAGACCGATGCGCGACAATTTTTCCATCGAAGGCTCCGTGGAGAGGTTGTGATACTCGAACCCGGTCGCGCGCCGCTTCGTTCCAGAAAATTTTCGTGAGGACCGGAAATGGATTAAGCCCTGGGCATGAGCGCGGCGCAGGACGAGGAAGAAAGAGCGCGAGTCGTCGAGATCTTGGCGCCCGTCGCGGTCGATTCGACCTATTCCTACCTCGCCCCGGCGGCGATGCGGCTGCGCCCGGGCGACAGCGTCACGGCGCCGCTGGGGCGCCGGGAGGCTTATGGCGTCGTCTGGTCGATCGACGGCGGCTCCGGCCCGGGGGGGAATCTCAAGACGGTCAGCGCCCGTCTCGATCGGCCGCCGCTTTCGCAAAAGCTGCGCGGCTTCATAGACTGGCTCGCGCGCTACACGCTGACGCCGCGCGGCATGGCGCTACGGCTCGCCACGCGCGCGGCCGAAGACGCGGGGCCAGAGTCGCCGCGCATGCTCTATCGCGCGACGGGCAATGTCCCGGAACGATTGACGCCGACGCGCGCCCGCGTCCTCAAAGCCGCGGAAGGCGGCGTTGCTTTCGCCAAGAAAGCGCTGGCGGAAGCCGCCGCCTGCTCATTGGGCGTCATCGACGCGCTTGTCGATGAGGGCGCGCTGGAGGCGATCGCCGGGCCGCCGCAGCCGATCGCGCCGCCCCTCGACCCGCTGTTCGCCGCGCCCGCTTTGGAGCCCGCGCAGCAGGACGCCGCCGACGCGCTGAAGGCGTCGCTTTCACCGCGGGCGTTCAAGCCATTTCTGCTCGAAGGCGTCACAGGCTCAGGTAAAACCGAGGTCTATTTCGAGGCGATCGCCCAGGCCCTGGAGGCAGGCGGACAGGCGCTCGTCATGATGCCGGAAATCGCGCTCACGACTCAATTTCTTGAGCGTTTCGCCGACCGTTTCGGCGAAAAGCCCGCCGAGTGGCATTCCGGCGTCGGGGCGCGCAAACGCGCGCGCATCTGGCGCGGCTGCGCGACGGGCGAAGTCCGAGTGGTCGTCGGCGCGCGCTCGGCGCTGTTCCTGCCCTTTTCGGATCTACGGCTGATCGTCGTCGATGAGGAACATGAAGGCGCCTACAAGCAAGACGACGGCGTCAGCTATCACGCGCGCGACATGGCGGTCGTGCGCGCGCGGATGGAGGAGGCCACGATCGTTCTCGCCTCGGCGACCCCCTCCATCGAAACCCGCGTCAACGCCATGCGCGGGCGCTACGGTTATCTGAGACTCGATTCGCGGGCGCGCGCGCGGTTGATGCCGACGCTCGAAGCGATCGACATGCGCAAGGAAGGCCCCCCGCGTGGCCGATGGATCGCGCCGCGGCTTGCTTTGGCGGTGGGCGAAGCGATCGCGCGCGGCGAACAGGCGCTGCTCTTTCTCAATCGGCGGGGCTATGCGCCGCTGACAGTTTGCCGCACATGCGGCCATCGCTTCCGCTGCGAACATTGCGACGCGTGGCTCGTCGAGCATCGTTTTCGGCGTGCGCTGATGTGCCATCATTGCGGCCATGTCGAGCGTCGTCCGCACGCGTGCCCTGAGTGCGGCAGCGAGGACTCGCTCGCCGCTTGCGGACCGGGGGTCGAGCGACTCGCCGAGGAAGCGGCGACGCTCTTTCCAGATGCGCGCATACTCGTTCTCTCATCGGATTTTCCTGGCGGCGCCGACCGGCTGCGGCGTGAATTGGAGGAGATTGCGAAAGGAGCCTTCGACATCGTCATCGGCACCCAACTCGTCGCCAAGGGCCACAATTTTCCCTTTCTCACGCTTGTCGGCGTCGTCGACGCGGATCTGGGCTTGGGCAGCGGCGATCCGCGCGCCGCCGAGCGCACATTTCAGCTGCTCAACCAGGTCACAGGGCGCGCCGGGCGCGGCAACAAGCCCGGCCATGCGCTGATCCAGACGTTTCACCCGGCGCATCCGGTGATCGCGGCGCTTCTCTCGGGAGACGCGGAAAAATTCTACGAACAGGAGATCGCCATACGCGAGCGGGCGGGACTTCCGCCTTTCGGCCGTCTCGCCGCGCTGATCGTTTCCGCCAAGGACGCCGCCACGGCGGAAGCGCATGCGCGCGCGCTCGCTCGCACGGCGCATGAACTGCCGCCATCGCCGCGCTACAGAGTCGCCGCACCGGGCGCCTGGCCCGAGCAGAATGAAATCGCGCTGCTTGGTCCAGCGGAGGCGCCCATTGCGCTGATCCGCGGCCGTTACCGATTCCGCTTGCTGGCCAAAGGACCGCGAACCGCCGACATGCAGGCCTTTCTGCGCGACATGCTCGCCGCCGGACCGAAGGAGCGAGGCGGCGTGCGCGTTCAGATCGACGTCGACCCGCAAAATTTCTCGTAACGCTATCGCTGTTTGCGCTTAGAGACCGACCCGGCGCGACGCTTTACCCGCCGATGACGCGCGCCACGACCTTGGCCGTATAGTCGACCATCGGAACGATCCGCGCGTAGTTGATCCGGGTCGGGCCGATGACGCCGAGCGCGCCGATGATCCGGCGTTCGCTGTCGCGCAGCGGCGCCGCGATCATCGATGAGCCTGAAAGCGAGAACAGCTTGTTCTCCGAGCCGATGAAGATGCGGACCCCTTCGCCCTGCTCCGCCCGCTCCAGCAGGTCGATGACCTCCGTCTTAGTTTCCAAATCGGCGAACAGGAGTCGAACGCGTTCGAGGTCGACGGCGGCGGTCAAGTCCTCGAGAAGATGCGCCTGCCCGCGCACGATGAGCTGCCGCGATTCGCCCATGGCGCCCGCCCAGGTCGCCAGTCCGGCTTCGACAATCCGCGCGGCGAGTTCGTCGAGTTCCTGTTGCGCGGCTCGGTGCGAGGCCTCAATGTTCTCGCGAGCTTCGGCGATCGTCCGTCCGGAGACGCGCGCGTTCAGATAATTGGCGGCTTCCGTCAGCGCGGACGCCGGAAGATCGCGCGCGACGGGAATCACGCGGTTTTCGACCGATCCGTCATCGGCGACGAGAATGACCAGAGCCCGCTCCGGCTCGAGCCGCACGAAATCGATCTGCTTCAACCGCACATTGTCCTTGGACGCGACGACGACGCCGGCGACGCGCGTCAGTCCCGACAGCAGACTCGTCGCTTCCGCAAGGACGCCGGGAAAATCATGGTCTTTGGACGCCGCTTCGACCTCGGCGGCGATGCGCGCGCGCTCGTTCTCCTCGACGTCGCCGATCTGCAGCATGGAATCGACGAAAAAACGCAGGCCAAGCTCGGTCGGAAGACGTCCGGCGCTCGTATGCGGCGCATAGATGAGCCCGAGTTCCTCCAGATCCTGCATGACATTGCGCACCGAGGCGGGCGAGAGCGTCATCGGCAGGAGCCGGGCGAGATTGCGCGAGCCCACCGGATCGCCTGAGGCGAGATAGGTGTCGACGATATGCCTGAAAATTTCGCGGGAGCGCTCGCTGAGTTGCACGAGACTGAGAGCCGATGTGTGGGTAAGCGGGCCGCTGCGGATCATACCTTGAGAATATCACATCGAAGCCCCAACAAAAAAAGCCCGGCCGCGAGGCCGGGCTTTGTCGACGTCGGGGAGGACGATCGATCAGATTCCGAGATTTTCCATGCCGATCAGCGCGCCGAAGCTCTTGACCTGATAATTCACGCCGATGCGCGCGATGTGGGTGTCGAGGTTGTTGCCGGTCGTGACGCGGTAAGCGAAGGGGAAGCCGATGCTCGCGCCGGAAGCGCCCTTCATGCGGGTGAAGAGATACTCCGCCTTGACGGTCCAGTTGTCGAAAACGGCGTATTCCACGCCGGCGCCGACGGTGAAACCCGCCTGCCATACGGCCCGGCTGGACGGGAACACCGATCCATTCGCCCATTGCTGGCCGTAGGGACTCACCTTGCCATAGGCCAAGCCGCCGGTGATGTATGGGAGGATCCGGCCGAAGGCGTAACCGAAGCGTAAACGCTCCGCGCCGAACCACTGCAGACGGCTGCTGGCGCCGACGCCGGTAAGAAAGCCGCTCGTATTCGTCGCTCGAACGTTGGCGTAGTTGAATTCGCTTTCGTAGCCGACCACGATACGGTTGGCGAACACCCAGTTATAACCATTCTGATAGCCGACCATGTATCCGCTCGTGCCGATCGAATTCGACGTCGGGAACGCGAGGAAGGATCCGGGCTGCAGCGCGTAAAGGTTCGAATACTGGCTGGAGACGCCGCCGGCATAGGAACCGCTGACGCCGATGTGGAAGCCTTCCCAGCTGAAGGGCGGCGGAAGCGGAGGCGGCGGCGGCGCCTTGTAGCTCGGAAGGTCAGCCGCCGAAGCGGCGCTGACCGCCAAGATTGACGCAAAGGCGCCGAAAATAAAAGCTCTGAAAGTCATTCGAGGCGCCTCCAATAAGCTCGTCCTCCTGGGACGAACGGCAGTTTCGAATGCTAAAGTATCACCTTCAAACCTAAGACGTAATTAGCGCCAAGGGTTCCGACCACGTTTTTCCGGCGCCGTTGCCGATGAGACACACCTCCCCACAACGTACTGATTCTTTGGAATCTACTCCCCAGATCCGGCGCTGATCAGCGCGGCCGCGAGAACGCCGAGGCTCGCCTTGTACGCCGCGAGCGAAAGCCGCGACTCGTAATAGCGGCGCGCCGGGCTGCCGCGCCGCCGCGCCTCGTCCAAAGGCGCGCTGACCGCCGCCGCCCGGTTCAGCGCGTCGGCGAATTCTTCAGCCGAACTGACAATGACGACTCCAGGAAGGCTCAACGCTTCCTCATCCATCCCACGCATCGCCTGGGTGGTGGCGATCAGCGGCAGGCCGCTCGACAGCGCTTCGACCGTTTTGATCGAAAGTCCAGTGCCGCTGATCGTCGGAAGCAACGCAAGGCGGGCGTTCGCGTAGACGACGCCGGGATCTTCGACCCGGCCCAAAAACCAGTCCTTATAGGCGGCGTATTGCTCCGGCGCTTTTGATCGCACGCCGGCGTCGACGTTGCCGACGATCTTCACTGTGACGCCCGGCGCTTTCGGCGCGACTTCGCGCAGAAACCAGATGACGCTCTCGACATTGGCGGTGTTGTTGCTCGCGACAAGAATGATGTCCGGACCGCCAGGACCGGTCGGCGCCTCAGGTGTTGCGGGATAGAGCAGCGCATGCGCCTTCTCAGGAATCAGAGCGCGAAAGTCTTCGGCCTCCTGCGCATTAAGATGCAGCAGCAGATCGGCGCCGCGCATCGCCTCAAGTTCCTGCGCCAGCATCGATTCGTAGGAGGCGCGCGGCGCAAGCCAGAGCTTTGTCTCGTTGATCAGCGCGAACTGCCGCGCCTGCAAATCATGCGTGTCGAGCAGGATCGGCGCGCCGCCGCCCGCAAGACGGCGCGCGATCGGCATCAGAAAAAAGTGGTTGCAATGAACGAGATCGAAAGTCGCGCCCTCGATGGCCGGCGATAGCCGCGCGCGCTCCGCCATGCCAAGACGGATCACCGCCTGATCGCCATGGAGATAGGGCCACAACACGTCACGCAAAAATTGGGGCGAGAGCATCGCGTGGAACGGCGCGCCGCCGTAATAGCGCGCGCCGTCATCAAGTTCCGGAGTCGCCTGGTTGAAGGATTTCCAAATCCAGTTCCGACCCGGAACGAAGCCTGGATCGGAACTGATCGCGATCGGAAAAACTTCGGCTCCCAAAGCGTGATAGGCGGCGATCTGACCAAGGACGACGCGATAGGTGCCGCAGGAGTGCCAAGCCGGGTGGATCAGCGCGACGCGCCGGCCAAGAAGCGGACGCTGGGCGCAGGCGAAGCAATCAGTCGATGCAACGCTCAACCCGTTCCTCCAGCTGGCGCGAACCGCAGCCTAAGCAGAGTTCGACCGCCCCGACAATCGCTTTAGCGCGGAACTGCTGCAACGTGGCGCATTTGCGCGCAGGCGCCGTCCAAAGGAGTTACGGTCTATGCTCGCGATCGCGCAAGCGGCGAATTTGGCGCTTATGCCGAGTCAGCTTAGAGCGCTGCGGCGGCCATGGCCAGAGCGCGCGCATAAGCCTCTGGGCTGAACGCGTCTTCGTACAGGCGGCGCGTGTCGCTTCGCTCCGGCTCTGCAGCTTCTCCGCTGACGGCGTGCGCCTGGGCTTCGCGCCATAAGGCTGCATATTGCCTGGCGTTTTCGGCGAGAGCTACATTTCCGAGTTTGGCGGGATCGACTTGCATGCCGCGAAACGCCAGCGGCGTCGCGACGAGAGGCGCGCCGCAAGATAGCGCCTCGACCGCCTTGATCGACAGACCGTGGCCTTCAACGGTCGGGAGCAGCACGCAGCCGGCGTTGGCGTAGACCGCGCCGATGTCGTCGACGCGGCCCTTGAACAAGGCGCGATGCGACTCATAGAGCGCCGCGTCGCGTCTCTTCATGGCGCCGTCGATATTGCCGTAAATCGCGACGCGGGCGTCGCCCGCAAAGGGCATGACCTCCTGCAGGAACCAGCGGAGGCTCATGTAATTGGCGTAATTGTCGCTCGCCACGATGATGATGTCGCGGCCGCGCGCCAAGGGCGCCGACGCCACCGCCGGGTAAATGAGCGCATGTCGCAACTCCGGCAGGAGCTTTTGAAAATCACGATGCTCCTCCTCATTGAGATGCGCGCAAAGATCGGCGCGGCGCATCCACGCGAGTTCGACCTCGAGCATGCCGTCGTAGGTCGAATAAGGCGGAATGAAGAATCCGCCCTTGTTGCGCAACACATATTGGCGCGCCTGAATGTCCTGCGTCTCCAGAACGACCGGAACTTTACGGCCGCGCATCAGCCGTTCCGCGAAGGGCAGCGTGAAGTAATGATTGGCGTGAATGAAGTCGATCGACTCGCTCTCGAATCCCTCGGGCAAGGGCGCGCGCTTTGCGAGTTCGATGAGCCACGACGCCTGATCGCCGTGGATCAACCGCCACCAGCCATCGACAAGCAGTCGAGACGCCAAGGCGGAGAACGGCGCGCCCGAATAAAAGCGACGGTCGGCGCCGATGTCGCGCGACGCGTCAATATAGGCTGGCCAGCGCCCACCAAGCGGCGGACGGGGGGCGAGATCGTCCATCATCGCGACAGACACGACGCGCGCGCCCAGCGCCTTATAGGCGGCGATCTGACTGACGTTCACCTGATAACTGCCGCAACTGTGCCACCTGCGGTCTGTGCCCCGCGCGCCGCGGATGACGAAATATCGCCCATCGTATCAGACATCGTGCTGCAACATCGTCGATCGTTCTCAAATACCTGACGAGAATCGCACGCTCGGCCTCTCAGGCGCGCCGCATCGCTGCTGTTTCACATTGAGGCGTCCCGACCCGCATCTTTCCTCAATACCGAGCCGCCCCTTGCTTTTGCCCGACATTTTCAAATACATCCCCTATATGAGGCTTCGCGTTCCAAATCCAGTCTTATCGCCCGAAGGCGCCGCGGCGGCCAGCCCCGCGCCCACCCCCGCCCCCGCCAAGCGCTACGGCGTCGCCATCGTCGGCAACGACAAGATCATCGATTGGCTGCTCCCTTTTCTCGAAAGCTATCGAGACACCAATTCCGGGCTGCCGCTTTATCTCATTCCCTATGACGACAATGTCGTCATGACGCGCCGCGCGGCGGAAATTTACGGGGCGCATTACGTTGGCGAAGAGCCGACCGAAATCGACAAGCTCTCGCATGAACTTTACCCCGGCATCTTCAACACCAACCGCCGTCGGCTAAGAAAGCTGCAAGCGCTCGCGCTGCCGCTCGATGAAGTCGTCTATGTCGACGTGGACGTCATTCTGTTTCGCGACTTCACGCCGCTGTTCGGCCGTTTAGACAAAGGCAAGACGGAGTTCATCGTCGCCTCTCCGAGCTTCGAATATGTCTACAACGACAGGCGCGACCACTATCCGTTTTTGAAGGACGCGCTCCTTTTCAATGACGGCTTCTGGGTCACCTCGAACCAATATCTGAAGCTGTCCGATTTCATGGATACAATCCGCGACGACGCCGTCATTTTCCATGACGTGCGCAAGCGCGGTCAGCTCTTCGCCCAGCCGCTCGTCAATTTCGTCACGCACCGCCGCGGCCTGAAAATCGAGCTTTTGCCGAACGTCATCGCGGGCGCCTCCCACGAAAGCTTCTACAAGGCGCCAGGCGTCGAATTTAAGAACGGCAAGCCCGTCGACTACGAAGGCAAGGAGATCTATTTCGCGCATTGGGCCGGCGCGACAGCGCTGCCGAAGAATGGCGTGTTCGATGAGGCGTGGACGCACTATTCGCAGGCCGCCTGGGCGAGGTTCAAGCAATGACGCGCGGCGGCGTTTCGCATCGTGCGCGCCTTTGCGCCGACGCGCCGCTCCGCCGCTTAGGCGTCGTGATGCGGATTTTCTTTGCCGCTCGGCGCGACGCCGAGCGATAGCGCGGAGCCCCGCCATGCCGCGCCTGTTGTTCCGCTATCTGTTCAAGCGCATCGGGTTCGGCGTGCTCATCGTGCAGTTCGCGCTCTCCATTCCCGTCGTCTTGTCATATCTGCTTTACCAACTGCCGCCCGCTGCGGTGCGCGGCGGCCTTGTCATTCCCGCTTTGATCGGGGTGACGCCGACGGTGGCTTATGTGACTTTGCCGATGGCGGTGGGCGTCGCCACCGCGCTCGAGTTCGGCCGCATGGCGAGCGAAGGCATGATCGCCGTTCTCTACGCGCTGCGCCTTTCCGTCTGGGCCATCTGCCGCCCGGCGCTGGTCTTGGCGGCCGGCGTCGTCGTCCTCGGCTATCTGCTCGCCAATTTCGCAGCGCCCTACTATTCGAGCGGCATGCAGGACGTGCTCAATGTCGTGCGCAATTCGCTCAACCATCGCATGCTCGACGCGGCGCGTTTCTACACCTTCGACAATGGCGTGAAGACGCTCTACATCGAGCGTTGGGAGACGCCAGACCTTGCGGTCAATCTGTTCGTGCGTCAGCTTTCGATCGAAAAGATGCAGGAAGAGACGGTGACGGCGGCGCGCGCCGAATTTCGCCGCAATGAATCCGGGGTCATCGTCGCGCTCTCCAACGGCAGCATCCAGACGCGCTCATTGACGACAGGCGACGTGCGCATCGCCAATTTCGATGAATACGCCATGGCGTTGCCGATGCAGGGCAGCGCATCGCTGCCCGACCGGGGCTGGCGCGGCGTCTATGAATTGTCGGCCGGCGCCTTTCTCGCCAATTACGCCGCCGCGCGGCGCGATCCGCGCCAGCTTGGAGAGTGGACGGCGGAGGCGGCGAAGCGTTTCGGCGTGCCGGCGCTCGCGATCGCCCATACGCTCCTTGCGATGGCCCTCGTCCTGACATTCGGGAATATCACTGGCCGGCGCGGAGCGGCGGGCGGCCTCGCCACGATTGCGGTTCCAGCCGTGCACATCGGCTTTCTCGTCGCGCTTGAGTCGCTTCTGCGCATCAGTGGGTTGTTCGTCTTGCTGCTTGCCGCGCTCGCGCTCGCCGAAGTCGGCGTTTCGCTTTGGCTCCTTGCCCGGCTCAACCGCAGCCCCAAGCCCAAGCGCCTGTTCGACGCACGCGCTTCATCCGCGCGGGACGCCTACGCCACGCCGCTCGCCTGACCCTCTTCGGCGCGCATCGCCTTACGGTATTCTGCGACCACCTTCTGCGGATCGCCCATCTCGCGCACGACGCCGCCCTCAAGCCAGAGCACGCGATTGCACAGAGAGGCGAGAAAGTTGAGATCGTGCGACACCATCAAAATGGTGCCGGTTTTGGCAAATTCGGCGATGTATTTCTCGCACTTACGCTGAAAGATTTCATCGCCGACCGATAGCGCTTCATCGACGATGAGCACGTCGGCTTTGGCGTGGGCGCAGATCGCGAAAGCCACTCGCGCGATCATGCCCATCGAATAGGTGCGCATCGGTTGCTCGAAAAACGACCCGATGTCGGCGAAGGCGGCGATGTCGTCGATGCAGGCGTCGACCTCCTTGCGCGACAGTCCCAGGATCGCCGCGCCGATGCGGGCGTTTTCGCGCCCCGTCAGCAGCCCGTCGAAGCCCGAGCCGAGCGCCAAGATCGGCGCGATACGGCCGCTGACCCTGAAATCGCCCTTCGTTGGCTGGGTAATGCCGCACAAAATCTGCAGAAGCGTTGTCTTGCCGGCGCCATTGCGTCCCACGATGCCGACGCGCTCGCCTCTCTCGACCGTGAAATTGACGTCATGCAGGACCCATTTGTCCTTATAGAATTTCTTCCATAGGCCAAACAGGATCTGCTTGAGCTGGTCGTTCTGATGCGCATAGAGCTGGAAAGCCTTGCCGACGCCCGCGCAGCTGATGGAGGGCTCAGATGACATCGACGATGACCGATTTGTAGCGCATGAAGAACTGATAGCCGCCAAGGAACACGGCGTAGGAGACCGCGACAAGCGCGATATAGCCGAAGACGTTTGGAAGTGTTCCATCAAGAGCAAGGGAGCGCAGCATCTCGATGTAATCCCCGACGATGTTGAAACGCAGCCAGAAGGCGGCCGATTTCGACATCGCGGCGATCTGGTCCAGGCGATAGAAGATCGGCGTCGCGAACATGAGCACTGGCACGATCGAGGCCATGATATGGGCGACGTCGCGCGTGAACGCCCCGAGCGCCATCAGAAACCACACTACGCCGATGATGAAGAGGAAAAAGGGCGCGATCAGGAACGGCGTCAGCACGATCGTTAAGGGAATGGTTCCGGCTGTTAGCAACCGGAAGACGATGTAGACGGCAAAGCCCACGCCGCCGTAGGTGAATGCCCGGATCGTCGCCGTCCAGGCGATGGTTTCGCTCGGGAAAATCGACTTCTTCACGAAGTTGACATGCTCGTGCAGAAGCATTGGCGCCCGATAGGCGAGTTCGCTAAACAGATTGAAGACAATAAGCCCGATGAAAATCGAGCTTGCGTAGTCGGTGACGCTCACGCCGGCGGAAAGCTGCGGCACCGTGATCGAGAACAGCGCCGTGTAGGTGAGCAGCATGAACAGCGGCGAGAGCACCGCCCAGAGCGGTCCGAGCGCCGAGCCTCGAAATCGGGAAATGAACTCGCGCCGCACAACGGCGCGGATAAGCTCCCGGTTGCGCCAAGCCCGTTCGAAGGGCGCGACATAGACGGGAGGGATCGAGGCGAGCAAGTGTCGGCGCGTCCTTAGGTTCAGACCATGATTTCGAAAAGCGCGAGTCGTCACTGGGACAGAATCATGCGCCGATCGAGCATTCTCGCGCCGGGCGCGGCGTCGTCCGCATAGACCAGTTCAGCCCGCCCCCTGTCAATGGCGACGCTCACCCTGACTGGAACAGCATGCATTATCGAGCTTATTGTCTTTGGAAGCGGCTATGGTGACGCGTCGTGCGACCATCGCTGGTCTGGGCGCGCTGGCGACGCAGTTGGTCCTGCCAAGCGCCGAAGCGGCGCAAGAGCCGCCCTATCGACTGGGCGAATGGACGGGCGACAGTTTCGCGCCCATGCACGCGATTCGCGACGGGCTTTGGCGCGCGCCGCTTTCGCCCCCCGAGCGGCGCGTCGACGTCGTCGTCATCGGCGGCGGAATCGCCGGCCTCGCCGTCGCGGCGCTGCTACGGGATCGCGACGTGCTGGTCCTGGAGCGCGAGTCCGATCCTGGAGGCGTCGCCAAATCGGGCCGCTGGCGCGATGTCGATTATGCGCTCGGATCAGCCTATATCGTTGACTTATCTGATCCTTTCAGGGCGTTCTACGAGACGCTGGGCCTCGCGCCGCGCCCGGTCAGCGAACCGGTCGACAGAGCGCTGTCCGGGGTGGCCGGCGCGGAGGATCCAAGGGACGGGGAATGGCGCGGCGCCTATGAGCGGCTGAAGAAACTTCTGCGCCGCCTCGGCGAGAGTCCGGACTTTCCCAAGATCCCAATCGCCGAGGCGTCGGCGCCCGCGCTTGCCCTGGACGGGCTGTCGCTCCTCGACTTCCTCCGGCGCGAGCATATCGACGCCGAACTCTTCGGCCTGCTCGACGCCTACTGCCTCTCGGCGCTCGGCGCGCCCACAGCCGAAATCTCCGCCTATGCGGGCGTCAATTTTCTTTCGGAGATCAACGCGCCGATCTACGCTTTCCCAGGAGGCAACGGCGCGATCGCCCGCGCTATGGCCGCGCGCCTGTCGCGCGCCGGCGAAGGACGCATCGTCACCGGCGCCGCGGTTTACGCTATTGAGCCGGCGGAAGGCGGCTACGCCCGCGTGGGCTGGTTCGACGCGCAACACCCTGGGGAGCCCCGCTGTCTTGAGGCGCGCTGGGCGGTCGTCGCCGCGCCTTACTTTTTCGCCGGCCGTATTCTGCGCGGGGTCGATCCGGCGGCGACGGCGCGAATGACCGGACTGCGGCAGGGTAGCTACCTCGTCGCCAATTGCTGCTTCGAGGGGACGCCGCAGGAGCTGCCTTATGACAGCTGGGCCCTGGGCGCCCAGAGCTTCAGTGACGCGATCAGCGCGACGGCAATCCTGCCCGCCGCCGAGCGGCCCAAGGATCACAGCGTCCTGACCGTCTACGCGCCGTTCCGCGACCCTGGCGCGGGGCGGGCGCGCCTCCTCGCCGGCGACCGCGCCGCCTTCGCCGCGCCGATCGTTGAAGAGTTACGACGTTTTATGCCGGAGGCGCTCGGCAGGGCGCGGCTCGCGGAGGTGCGGCTGACGCGCTGGGGCCACCATCACCTCATCGCCGCGCCGGGGATCGTCGCCACGATGCGCGCCTTGCCGAAGCGCTTCGGCAATGTGCTGCTCGCCCATTCCGACGGACAGGGCATGCCGGCCGTCGAGAGCGCCATCGTCGAAGCGCAGAACGCCGTCGAAATCATAAAAAGGAGCTGAGCGCCCTATTCCACCGTCACGCTCTTGGCGAGATTGCGCGGCTGATCCACGTCTTTGCCCATGAATGTCGCGACGTGATAGGCGAGGAGTTGCGCCGGAACGGCATAGACGATGACCGCAAACGGGCCCGCGACGCTTTCCGGCATCTCGATGAAACCGGCGAGTTCGGCGGCCGCGGCGTCCCGAGCGTGCGGCGAGCCAATCAAGATTAAGTGACCGCCGCGCGCTGCGACTTCCTGAAGATTGGAGACAGTCTTTTCCAGGCTCGCGTCGGGCGGCGCCAGCACGATCACCGGCATGGCGTAGTCGATCAGCGCGATGGGCCCGTGCTTCAGTTCGCCGGCGGCATAGCCCTCCGCGTGGATATAGGAAAGCTCCTTGAGCTTCAGCGCGCCTTCGAGCGCCAGAGGAAAGGCCGGTCCACGCCCGAGATAGAGCACGCTCGAAGCCCGCGCCACGTCACGCGCCACGGGTTCGATCTGCGCCTCATGAGCGAGCGCCTGCGCCATCTGCCCCGGCGCGGCGACGAGTTCGGCGACCAGTTCGCGTTCGCGCTCCTTGCTCAGCACGCCGCGCGCGCGGCCCAACGCCAATGCCAGACAAGCGAAAACCACGAGCTGACAGGTGAAGGCCTTCGTCGAGGCGACCCCGATCTCCGGTCCCGCCAATGTCTGCGCCACCGTGTCGCTCTCGCGGGCGATCGTCGAGGTCTCGACATTGACGATCGAGAGAATGTGCTGGCCCTGCTCGCGAGCGTAGCGCAGCGCGGCGAGCGTGTCGGCCGTTTCGCCGGACTGGGAGACCAGAATCGTCAATCCATTCTCGGGCAGCGGCGCCTCGCGGTAGCGAAACTCCGACGCGATATCGATTTCGACCGAAAGACGGGCGAAGCGCTCCAGCCAATAACGCGCCACGAGGCCGGCGTAATAGGCGGTGCCGCAGGCCGAAATGGTCACGCGCGAGAGCGTCCGCGGATCGAATTTGAACTCGAACGGCAGGCGCACGACGCCCTCGGCGAGATCGAGGTAATGCGCGAGCGTGCGGCCGACGACCTCCGGCTGCTCGTGGATCTCCTTGGCCATGAAATGACGATAGTTGCCCTTGTCGACCAGGAAGGAACCGGCCAGCAGCGGCTGGAAGCGCCTCTCGACGAGATTGTCATTGGCGTCATGGAAACGCGCGCCTTCGCGCGTCAGCGTCACCCAGTCGCCTTCGTCCAGATAGGCGATGGAGGTCGCGAATGGCGCGAGCGCCAAGGCGTCGGAGCCGAGATAGGCGCCTTCGTCGCTCCAACCCACGGCGAGCGGCGAACCGCGCCGCGCGCCGATCAAAAGGTCGCTTTCGCCCTCGAATAGAAACGCCAGCGCAAAGGCGCCCTTGAGCCGCTTCAGCGCCGCCGCGACGGCTTTTTCCGGCGTCGCGCCATTGCGCAGTTCGTCGGCGACGAGATGGACGACGGCCTCGGAGTCGGTCTCGCTCGAAAAGACATGGCCCTTCGCCGTCAGCTCGGCGCGCAGCTCGCGGAAATTTTCAATGATGCCATTATGAACCACCGCGACGCGGTCGTTGGCGTGCGGGTGGGCGTTGTTCTCGGTGGGGCGGCCATGGGTCGCCCAGCGCGTGTGGCCAATGCCAATGGCGCCCGAGAGCGGCGCGGCTGCGAGCTTCTCTTCGAGGTTCTTCAGCTTGCCGCTCGCCCGCACACGAGTGAGCCTGCCGTTCTCCAGAGTGGCGATCCCGGCCGAATCATAGCCCCGATATTCGAGACGCCTCAGCGATTCGACGATCTTGCCGGCGACCGGACCTGTTCCGATGATTCCCACAATGCCGCACATGACGACCTCCGAACGCATAATAGCAAGAGCGCCGCCAAAGCGAATGGGCGCGAGTAAAGACGGGAATCAGGGTTGAGGGAGGCTCCCGCTCGCTCGGCCTCGCCGCAAGCTTCATAAACGACAGGCGCGCACGTCGGTCGCCGAAAAGTCGGCGCCTTTGAAAAGCAGCGGGTAATCGAGGGTCTTGGCGAGCGCATAGGCGGCGCAATCGGCGAGATTGAGGCGCGCCTTGGGATCGACGCCCTTGCCGAAGCGCCCATAGGCGGCGATCGCCGCGCGCGCCTGCGCCGCGTCGAAGGGCGCAATCTCAATCTCGAATTCCGCCATAAGCCGCCACATGAGCGCAACGCCGTCCTCACCGAGTCGCGCGCGCAAAACGCACGCGGACTCATGCACATTGACGGCCGACATCACGCCACGCTCGACGATGACGATGGCCTCGAACGCCTCCCTTTCCGGCTCGTTCAGGACGATGGCGATCAATGCCGAGCTATCGACGACGATCATAGCTCGTTGATGTCGTCCATGATTTCCTGCGGAGAACGCGGATCGAGGATTGGCAAGGCGGCAATTTCGGCGACGAGTTGGTCGATGCGCGCTTTTTTCGCGGCGATTTCGGCGTCGCTCACCGCGCGCGCGGATCGCTGCGCCGGCGCCACGCCCGCCGCCCGCGCAGACGCTTCCAGCGCCTGACGCACGGCCTCATCGACCGAGACCCGCCGGGCGGCCGCGAGGCGCTCAGCCAAGACCTCGGTCTCTCGGGAAAGCGTAATCATCGCCCGCAATTTAGCATGAGCGTGAAAGAAAGTCCGGCTTATTCAACCTTCGATTTTTTTGCCGCCTGCGCCATACGAAACGAGACCGCCCAGCCCAGTTTTTCCGACTGCCGCCCGCGCGCCAGGGCGAGCGCGTCGGGCGCAACATCCCTGGTGATGACGGAGCCGGAGCCGACATAGGCGCCCTGGCCGATCGTCACCGGCGCGACAAGCGACGAGTTTGAGCCGATGAAGGCGTTTTCGCCGATCGTCGTGCGATATTTGAGGAAGCCGTCGTAATTGCAGGTAATGGTTCCTGCGCCGATATTGGCGTTGGCGCCGATGTCGGCGTCGCCGATGTAGGACAAATGATTGACCTTGGCGCCTGGCGCGACATTGGCGTTCTTGATCTCGACGAAATTCCCGACCTTGGCTTTCTCCGCAAGCGCCGCGCCCGGCCGCAGTCGCGCGAAGGGACCGACGCTCGCGCGTTCGCCGACGCGCGCGCCTTCAAGATGCGAGAAGGCGTGGATCACCGCGCCGTCAGCGATTTCAACGCCGGGTCCGATGACGACATGCGGCTCGATGACGACGTCGCGGCCGATCATGGCGTCGGCGGAGAGAAAAACCGTTTCCGGCGCGATCATCGTCGCGCCCCCTGCCATTGCGGCGCGGCGAAGACGCGTCTGCGCGACGGCCTCAGCCTGCGCGAGCTGGACACGGTCGTTGACGCCGAGAACTTCAGTTTCGTCGGCGATGACGACTCTCGTTTCGAGTCCGTCCGCGCGCGCGAGCTCCACCGCGTCGGTGAGATAGAACTCGCCCTTGGCGTTTTTGTTGTCGATAGACCGCCGTTGCAGAGCGTGACCACGCGTTCTTCGTCGCTTGCGTCTTTCTCCTCGCGGATGGCGACGAGACGACCCGAGTCGTCGCGCAGCAGCCGTCCGTAGCCGAAGGGGTCGGACGCCTGAAAGCCCAGAACGGCGACGGCGGCGCCCTCGGCAAGGGCGGCGCGCAACGCGCCAATCGTCGGCGCCGTCACCAGCGGCGTGTCGGCGAAGAGCACAAGGAGGTCGTCAGCTCCTTTCGCGATGGCGTGGCGCGCGGCGAGAACGGCGTGCGCCGTGCCGCGTCGTTCGCTCGCGGCGCGCCTCCGCGCCGACGTCATCACGACCCGGCCCGACGATCACGGCGACGCTGCCGACGCCCGCCGACAGGGCGCTCGAGAGCACATTGCCAAGCATCGAGCGCCCGGCGACCTCGTGCAGCGCCTTCGGCCGGTCGGATTTCATCCTTGTGCCTTCGCCGGCGGCAAGGATGATCGCGAGCGCGCTTCTCATTGTCGGCATCTGGCGCCCAGGGCTAGACGTTGGCGTAAGGAGCCGGCGTCGCGACGCCGCTCAGGCTGCGGTTCTGGCAGATTCGCGCGGCGGAGCGCAAGCCGCCGCGGCTTTCGCGCGCAGCCCTCAAAAACCGCCAAGAAAACCATTTTGTCTCCTTAGCTTTCTTGTATAGAGGGGCTGTCGCCAGCCCAGCGCCGCAAAAAGGCTCAGTCACACGTTCATGGACCGCGCGGATCGGCCTCCTTCGGTAGCTCATGTTTGAACGTCGAGATGTTTTGAAAGCGGGCTTGAGCGCAATCGCGGCGGGTATCGTTCCGCCGCCGTCGAGCGCGGGAACCGCCAGTCAAGCAGAGCCCCCGACTGTTCAGAAGTCTGCGCCATTCTCGCGCGACATGGTCGTCGAACTTGCCCGCGCACTGGCCGCGAAGCCTTATACGCCGCCGCGAACTGACCTGCCTGAACCCTTCGCCAATCTCTCCTACGAACAATTCGTCGGGATCAAGACAAAGCCAGATGCGGCGATTTGGCGTCACGACAATACGGGTTTCAGCATCGAGCCGCTTCACCGCGGCCATATTTTTGCGGCTGCTGTGGATATTTACGTCGTGGAGAACGGCGCCGCCGCGCGACTGCCTTATGAGGCGAGCCGCTTCGACTATGGCGCGCTCAATGTCCCGGAGACGCTTCCCGACCTCCGCTTTTCGGGCTTTCGGGTGCTTCACGCCCAAAATGGCGACGCCGAAGCGGAGCTGGCCATATTTCAGGGGGCGAGCTTTTATCGGGCCGTCGCGCGCGGGCAGAATCTCGGCGTGACCGCGCGCGGCCTCTCCATTCGAACGGCCGATCCGCGCGGCGAGGAATTCCCCGCCTTCCGCAGCTTCTGGATCGAAAAGCCCGCGCTCAGCGACAACGCGCTCGTCATCCATGCTCTGCTCGATTCGCCAAGCGTCGCCGGCGTCTATCGCTTCACGCTGCGGCCGGGCGAAGCGACGCTCATCGACACCGAATTGACGCTCTATCCGCGCACGGCGGTCGATCATTTAGGAATCGCCGGTTTTGCCGGAGCTTCGCTCTTTACGCCGCTCGACCGTCCCAGGCTCGACGATTGGCGGCCGATGGTCGCCGACATCAACGGCATTCAGATGCTCAGCGGCCAGGGCGAATGGCTCTGGCGACCCGTGTCGAACCGCGAAAGTCTGCAGTTCTCCTCCTTTGTCGACGACAATCCGCAGGGCTTTGGCTCGCTGATCCGGCAGCGCGACATTGACGATTATCAGGACGACCAGCAGCACTGGGAACGCCGTCCCTCGCTGTGGGTCGAACCGCTTGGCGAATGGGGCGAAGGCGCCCTGCAGCTCGTCGAAATTCCCTCGGAATCCGAAATCAACGCCAATATCGTCGCCTATTGGCGGCCCAAGAACGCTCTCGTCGCCGGCAAGGAGATGTCCTTCGCCTATCGGCAGTTCTGGTGCTGGGAGCCGCCGACGCGGCCGCCGCTGGCGATCGCCGTGCGCGCGCGCTCGGGCCGTGCGCCGGGCGCCAAGCTCCGCCGTTTTATTGTCGTGTTTTCCGGCGACGTGTTGGCGGACCCTCAACGCACAACGCAGCTGAAAGCGGCGTTGACGACCTCTCCGGGATTGGCGACGAATATTCGGACCTATTTAAATCCGTCGGCAAAGTCCTGCCGCGTCGCCTTCGACGTAGACCCTGCCGGCGAGAACTACTGCGAGCTTCGGCTCGTTTTGCAGTCCGACGAGCGACCGATCAGCGAGACCTGGCTTTATCGATGGACGTCGTGACCCTCGCTCCTTCAGACGATCCGCCGCGGGCAAGCGAATGGCGGACCGCCAGCTCCGATCCCGCCGCCGCGCCGCCGACTCCGCTCGAGAGCCGGCTGTCGATGCCGGCGCAAAACCTTTTTAAATTCGACAAGCGGCAGCAGCGCAAAGCCGAAGCGCCTTGGCTGTGGCGCACGCCATGGCTTGCGAGGATCGTCACCTTTGGCGGCGGTCTGGCGCTGACGGCCTATGGCGCGCACGAGATGTATAAGGTCGTCGACGTCGGCGGGGTGACCACATTGAAGTGGGCGCTGCTGGGGTTGTTCGTGCTGAACTTCTCCTGGATCGCGCTGTCCTTCACGAGCTGCGTCGTTGGCTTCGCCCTGCTGATGCGCCAGCGCCGGCGCCCGGCTCTGCCGACGGCGCTCGCCGAGACCACCGCCGTCGTCATGCCGATCTATAATGAGGCGCCGAGCCGGGTCTTCGCCGCTCTGCAGACGATCTACGAAGACGTGCAAGCGACCGGCCTTGGCGCGCATTTCGATTGGTTCTTCCTCTCCGACACCACCAATCCCGACATCTGGATCGCCGAAGAGCGCGCCTTCATCGGCATTCGCCGTCGGCTCGGCCCACAGGCGCGAATCTTTTACCGCCGGCGTGAAAAGAACACCGGACGCAAGGCGGGCAATATTGAAGACTTCGTCTCGCGCTGGGGCGGCGCCTATAAGCATATGGTGGTGCTCGACGCCGACAGTCTGATGAGCGGGCCGACCATCGTTCAGCTCGCCGCCGCCATGGAGGCGGACCCCGACAGCGGCATCATCCAGACCCTGCCGCTGATCATCAATCGGAACACGCTCTTCGCCCGGGTCCAGCAATTCGCCGCGCGCATCTATGGGCCCGTCATCGCGATGGGGCTAACGGCCTGGATGGGCCGCGACGGCAATTATTGGGGGCATAACGCGATCATCCGCACCGAGGCCTTCGCCCGATACTGCGGCCTGCCCGACCTGCGCGGCCGGCCGCCCTGGGGCGGCCATATCCTGAGCCATGACTTCGTCGAAGCCGCGCTTATCCGCCGCGCCGGATATGCGGTCTACATGACGCCGACGCTCGGCGGCTCCTATGAGGAAAGCCCGCCTTCGCTGATCGACCTGTCGATTCGCGACCGCCGCTGGTGTCAGGGCAATCTGCAGCATGCGCGCGTGTTGAGCGCCAAAGGCTTTCACTGGGCGTCGCGGCAGCATTTTCTCACCGGCATCTTCGGCTATCTGACATCGCCGCTCTGGCTGCTGCAACTTCTCATCGGCATCGTCATCGTCTTCCAGGCGAGCTATTTCCGACCGGAATATTTTACCGGCGAATTTGCGCTCTTTCCGACCTTCCCGCGGTTCGACGCCGAACGGTCGCTCGAACTCTTCGGACTGACGATGGGCATTCTGCTCGCCCCCAAGATGCTGGGCCTGATCGTCGCCATCTATGAGCCGGAAACGCGCAAAGGCTCCGGCGGCGTGATCATGCTGCTGATCTCGACCCTTTTCGAAGTCGTGCTGTCCGCCCTGCTCGCGCCGATCATGATGCTGATTCAGACCGGCCATGTGCTGCACATCGTTTTTGGTTTTGACACCGGTTGGGATCCGCAGCGCCGCGACGACGGCTCCGTGCCGTTTGCCGATATCGTCCGCCGCCACATGTGGCACGTGGCGCTGGGCGTCTTAAGCCTCGTCGCAGGCTTCATGATTTCGCCCTCGCTCGTCGCCTGGATGTCGCCGACGATCGCCGGCCTCGTGCTCGCGATCCTTATTTCCTGGGCGACGAGTCAACGTTGGCTCGGCCTGATGTTTCGTCGCGCCGGCGTGCTGACGACTCCCGAAGAAACCACGACGCCGCCGATCGCCAAGCGCGGCAAGGCGCTTTCCAAGGCGCTGGCGCGCGCCGCCGAAGATGACGTCAACGGGCTGCTGGCGCTCCACGCCGATCCGGAGTTGCGCGCGCTGCACGAAAGCTGGCTGCCGACGCGACGCCCGAGGCAGCGCGGGCAGATCAGCGCGGACCGCGCCTTGGCCGAAACGAAAATCGCCGACGCCGAGACGATCGAGGACGCGGTCAATTGGCTGAACCGCGGCGAGCGGCTTGTGGCGCTCTCCGACCGTGCGCTCATCGGCATGATCGCGCGTCTGCCGCGCCGCGCCGCGCTGGCGGCATCTGCGCAGAAAACCCCGCGCGCCGCAGAGTGACTCGGCGCGGGATGCATAGGGCGGTGGGCCGGTGACTCACATCTACAAAATCGTTTCGCAATCCGAGTGGCGCGCGGCGGAAGCGGCGGGCGTCTTTAGCGGCGCGGCGGTCGATCTCGCCGACGGCTTCATTCATTTTTCTGCCGCGGATCAGGTCGAGGAAACAGCGGCGAAATATTTCGCCGGCCAAACCGATCTGCTGCTTGTCACGGTGAACGCCGCCGCGCTCGGCGACGCGCTCAGATGGGAGGCGTCGCGCGGCGGCGCGCTCTTCCCGCATCTCTATGCCCCGCTTTCGCTCGAGACGGTGGCGAACGTCGAGCCGCTGCTCCTCGGCGCAGACGGACGGCATGATTTTTCCAGCCTCCACAAATGACGGACGCCTTCGCGATCGCATCGCCGTTTTTGCGTCTGCTCGACGCTGAAACGGCGCACCATGCGACGATCGCGGCGCTGAAACTGCTGCCCCGTCGTGCGCCGCCGGCGGATGATCCACGCCTCGCGGTTCACGCCTTCGGTCTCGACTTTCCCCATCCGATCGGCCTCGCGGCAGGCTTCGACAAAAATGCCGAAGTCGCCGACGCGATGCTCGGTTTCGGATTTGGCTTTGTCGAAGTCGGCACGCTGACGCCGCGCGCGCAACTCGGCAATCCGCGTCCCCGCGCCTTTCGACTCATCGAGGACCACGCGGTCATCAATCGCTACGGTTTCAACAATGAGGGCCATGCGCCGGCGCTGGCGCGTCTGTCGAAGCGCGCGCGCCGAGGAATCGTCGGCGTGAATGTCGGCGCCAACAAGGACGCTGGCGATCGCGTCGCCGACTATGTCGCGGGCGTCAGCGCCTTCGCCGACGTCGCGAGCTATTTCACGATCAATGTGAGTTCGCCGAATACGCCGGGCCTGCGCGATCTTCAGGAGCCCGCGGCGCTTTCAGATTTGCTGGCGCGCGTCATCGAGGCGCGCGACGCGGCGCCGGTTCGGCGCCCCCTGCTCCTGAAAATCGCGCCGGATCTCACGCTCGAGCAGCTCGACGCCATCGTGCGCGTCGCGCGCGATCGGCGCATCGATGGCATGATCGTGTCGAACACGACGATTTCGCGGCCCCTAACGCTGCGCTCGCATTTTGCGAAGGAGAGCGGCGGCCTCTCCGGCGCGCCCTTGTTCGACCTTTCAACGCGCATGCTCGCGCACACATTTTTGCGCGTTGAAGGACAGTTTCCGCTGATCGGCGTTGGCGGCGTCGACAGCGCGGATGCGGCGCTCGCCAAAATCGAAGCCGGGGCGACGCTGGTGCAGCTTTATTCCGCGCTTGTTTATGAAGGGCCAGGGTTGGTCACGCGGATCAAGCGCGGATTGGTGGAAACGCTCGCGCGAGACAGAGAGGCGCTGGCCGCAAGGATCGGCAAAAGGGCGAAATCGTTTTAGCGCCGGATTGAACGCTCGGCGGGGTTTCTCTTGCAATTCTCCACCGCTACTCGCCCTGCGGGGGATGCTGCGCACGCTGACCGCGCGCCGTCAGGCGCACGATTGAGCCGCCCGGACGCGGAAATACGAGCTGCAAACAATCTCCCGGTCCGTTGGTGATTTCCCACGGATGAGTCAGATAGGTGCTGATCGTTTTGCGCTCTCCAGGATTAAGACCGCCATAGCTCTTGTCGCCGCCAGAGAAGTCCTTCCAGTAAATGCCGCGATATTCGCCGGACTGGTTGACGAAGGTGATCGTCGTCGCGACGTCGCTGTTTTGCGAACGCGCGCGCGGACAACCAGCACGCGCCGAGGTTGCGGCTCCTAGGGAGGCAGCCGCAACAATCGCGACGCACAGCCGTAACGACGACCGAGTTGAAGTGTCTGTCACAGGGTTCCCCTTCACGATGCGTGCATGTTGAGGGCGCGCGCCGCCTATCATGACGTGCGGCCGATGCGCCGGCAACGCCGCTCAGCAGGAGGATCGCCGGCTTCCATGTGACGGCGCGCGATGCTATCGAGCCCTCGATCAACGCAAGAGGAACGACGATGACCGAGCATATCTGGCTGGCGACGGGCGAAGCGACGGTTCTGGCCGCAGACGGACAATATACCGACGCCATGCCGGAGGTGATGATCGGCAACGTCAAGGGTCCGGTCGGGCATGCCTTCGCCAGCATGGCCGGCCAGGTCGCCGGCCATCCGCGCATGTTCGTCATCCGCGACCTCAACCAGCAGGTGCGGCCGGCGACGATGATGACCACCAAAATGACGGTCAAATCGGAAGATTACGTCGAGCTTCTCGGCGGAGTCGTGCAGGCGGCGACCGGCGACGCCATCGTCGACTGCGTCGCGGAAGGGATTCTCCCCAAGGATCAGCTCAACGAACTCTGCATGATCATCATGGTCTGGCTCGATCCGCGTTGCGCCACCCATGCGGAGCTCGACAAGAAAGATCTCTATCGCACCAATTATGAAGCGACGAAGCTCGCGATCTCTCGCGCCATGAAGGGAGAGCCGACGGCCGACGAGCTTATCGCCAACCGCAAGAGCGTCCAGCACTACGCGCTTGAGGGCGTGTTCGAAGACTGATCGTCTTCGCGCACGCGCACGCCGATAATCATGCCGTCCTCGAACCAGCTCGACAGACATTGCGCCAGCCGCTCTGGCGCAATCTCGCCCGCCTGCTGAAAGGCGGTCATCTGACAAATGTCCCCGAAGGCGTGGCCGGCGCGCGCTTCGGAAAGCGCGACATACTCGTCGGGCTCGAGCTGGCGGTAGGCGGATTCATGATCGACGCGCCATACGGCGGCATATTCGATGTGATCGCCCGCCGCGGGCTTATCGACGTTCGCCGGCGCCTCCTCGCTGATCGCCGCGCCATAGGCCTCGATCGTGCCGGCCGCGAGTTCGAGCAGCATTAGGCTCGGGTCGAATTCGAAGGCGAGCCGCGCCCAATCGTCGGGCGCAAATCCCGCCAGCGCCTGCACCGTCAACGGCGTTTCGTCGGCTGTGTCGAAGGCGTCGACCATGGCGCGCTCAAACAGCGCCATGGAGACGGCCGCAACATCGTCGCGCCAGCGCGCGTTTTCGCGCATGAAGTCCGGCAGTCCGGTCGTAAACCAGCGGGCGTTCGGATCGCGAGACGGACATTGGTCGATGTAGTCGTCGACCAGCGAGTCAAACGCCTCGTCCCCGAGAATCGCGCGCAGCCCCGGGTGATCCTGCGCAACAAAGTCCGCCAGCCGTATGCGGTAGCCCGTCTGATAGACGTCGAGCAGCGTCTCCGGCGCGGCGCCGCGCGGCGACGGCCGCAATTTTTTCAAGAGAGGCTTGTCCGCCTCTCCTGAGCCGGCCAGCACACGCTGCTGAAACAGAGACTGAAAATCGGCGAGCTTCATGCCGCGCTGAGCGCTCGCTCTTTTGAGAGGCGGGCGTCGATGTCGCGCATATTCTGGAGTTCGTCGAGAAGCTCCGCAAGCGGCGGATAATTGTCGTCGCGCTCGATCATGGCGGAAACGTCGCCGCAGCGGCGACGCGCGTGCTCGTAGAGCGCCCAGACCTCATCACAGACCGGCTGGTCGTGTGTGTCCACGCGATGCGTCTCGTGATCGGTGTGACCCGCCATGTGAAATTGCACGACGCGATCGGCCGGAACGCCGTCGATGAAGGCGACCGGATCGAAGCCATGGTTGAAGCTCGAAACGAAAACATTGTTGACGTCGAGCAGCAACAGGCAGTCGGCGCGCTCGGCCATTTCGCGGACGAACTCGTGTTCGCTCATCTCTGAATCGACGAAGGACACGTAGGTTGAGGCGTTTTCAACGACCAGCCGACGCTTGAGAAAATCCTGCACCCGCTGAATGCGCTCGACAATATGCGCAAGCGCTTCGCGCGTATAGGGAATGGGCAGCAGATCGTGGAGCGTCACCCCATGAACGCCTGTCCAGGCGACGTGATCTGAAACCCATGCCGGCTGAATGCGTTCAGCGAGCGCCTTCAATTGCCGCAAATAGTCGAAGTTGAGCGGGTCGGTTGACGCAAGCGACATCGAGACGCCATGCATGACGACGGGATAATCGGCGCGTATCCGCTCCAACATCGCCAGCGGCCGGCCGCCGGCGAGCATGTAGTTTTCAGAAATGATTTCGAACCAGTCGATCGGCGGGCGCGACGACAGGATCTCTTCATAATAGATCGGCCGCAGGCCCAAGCCGTAGCCAAGCGGCGGGGGCTTTTCCATGACGTGTTCCCTCTCAGGCATCGCCGCTCATGCCGGAGCCGCATCGGCGTGGCGGGGACGGCCTTGAAAGCCGCCCCCGCATAAGGCGATTACTTGCTGTGGCAGCGGCTCTTCATGTTGCAGCGGCCCTTGTGATGGTGACACTGCGCCTTGTGGTGGCATTTGGCCATGTGGCGGCAGCTTCCCTTGGCGCCGCAATGAGTCTTCGCGTGGGTCGACTTCGCGGAATGCGCGTAGGCGGGCGCAACCGACGCGCCGCTCAGAGCAAGGGCGACGGCGGCGGCGGCGAGAGCCGAACCTGAAATAATATTCGTCTTCATCTCTTTCTCCTCTTTATATCCCTATCGCAACGACCGAAGTTCACTGGTCTTCGGCCAAGCGGCCCGGCGCCCATGTCGATCGGCGGATTCGACGCCGCTGACGTTCTGCGGCGCGCCGAAGCCTAGCAGTCGGCGCAGACTATGCGTGCGGCTGCGATTCCGCTAGGGAGAAATTCGCCAACAAATCAGCCTTTTTGAGTTATGATTATTATATTAAAACAGTATATTGTTAACTTATTGCAGTGCAATATCATGGCTTTGGGCAGGCGGTGCCGACTGTTTTCTTTTTGGCGCGCTTGCGAGGGCGGCGCGCCGCTGGTAGATAGGCCCCGCCTCGGTAACCAAGCCGGGGCATTCGCTTTGGTTTTCGACATCGGGCCGCGCCGGCAGTTCGCTTAGCGAACTTTTCCGATACCGAAAGCCGATCTGCAACGCTAACCCTTGCCGGCGCCGCCCTCTCTGGGCTCTCAGGAGAACAAATGTCCGCCACGACCGATCGCGCGCCTACGCGCGAAGATTTCGCCGCTCTGCTTGATGAAAGCTATGGCCAGAACGAGGCCTTCGAAGGCTCCGTCATCAAGGGCCGCGTCGTCGCCATCGAAAAGGATGTCGCCGTCATCGACATTGGCCTCAAGACCGAGGGCCGCGTCGCCATCAAGGAATTCACCGGCTATGGCCGCGACCCCGCCCCCCAAGTGGGCGAAGAGGTCGAAGTCTACCTGGAGCGCGTCGAGAATGCGCTCGGCGAAGCCGTCATTTCGCGCGACAAGGCGCGGCGCGAAGAGAGCTGGGTCAAGCTCGAAAAGGCCTTCGAGACCAATGAAAAGGTCGAGGGCGTCATCTTCAATCAGGTCAAGGGCGGCTTCACCGTCGACCTCGACGGCGCCGTGGCCTTTCTGCCGCGCAGCCAGGTCGACATCCGACCGATCCGCGACGTCGGCCCGCTGATGAACGTGCCGCAGCCGTTCCACATCCTGAAGATGGACCGCCGGCGCGGCAATATCGTCGTCTCGCGCCGCACCGTGCTCGAAGAGAGCCGCGCCGAGCAGCGCCATGAGATCGTCGCCAACCTCGAAGAGGGACAGGTGATCGACGGCGTCGTGAAGAATATCACCGACTACGGCGCCTTCGTGGATCTCGGCGGCATCGACGGCCTGCTGCATGTCACCGACATCGCCTGGCGCCGCGTCAATCATCCGTCCGAGGTGCTGACCATCGGTCAGACCGTCAAGGTGAAGATCATCAAGATCAATCACGAGACGCACCGCATCTCGCTCGGCATGAAGCAGCTCCTCGAGGATCCCTGGCAGGGCATCGAGGCGAAATATCCGATCAGCGCCAGATTCCACGGCCGCGTGACCAACATCACCGACTACGGCGCTTTCGTCGAACTGGAGCCTGGCATCGAAGGCCTCGTCCATGTCTCGGAAATGAGCTGGACGAAAAAGAACGTCCATCCCGGCAAGATCGTCTCGACGAGCCAGGAAGTCGACGTTCAGGTGCTCGAGGTCGATCCGGTCAAACGTCGAATCTCGCTGGGCCTCAAGCAGTGCCTGCAGAATCCGTGGGAGGCCTTCGCCGAAAAGCATCCGGTCGGCTCGACCGTCTCTGGCGAAGTGAAGAACAAGACCGAGTTCGGGCTCTTCATCGGGCTCGACGGCGACGTGGACGGCATGGTCCATCTTTCGGATCTCGACTGGAACCGTCCCGGCGAGCAGGTCATCGAGGAGTATAAGAAGGGCGACACGATCAACGCCCAGGTCCTCGACGTCGACGTCGAGAAGGAGCGCATTTCGCTTGGCGTCAAGCAGCTCGCAGGCGATCCGTTCGCTTCTGTCAGCGCCGAAGAAGGCGGCGAGCTCAGAAAGGGCCTCGTCATCACCTGCGAGGTGATCGAGGTGAAGGATTCCGGCATCGACGTAAAGATCACCGGCACCGATCTCTCCACCTTCATCAAGCGCAGCGAACTCGCTCGCGACCGCGCCGACCAGCGTCCCGAACGGTTCGCCGTCGGCGAGAAGGTCGACGCCCGCGTGACGCTGTTCGACCGCAAGGCCCGCAAGGTCTCCGTCTCGATCAAGGCGCTCGAAGTCGCTGAAGAGAAGGAGGCCATCGCGCAATATGGCTCGGCCGACTCCGGCGCTTCATTGGGCGACATCCTTGGCGCGGCGCTCAAAGCCCGCGAAGAGACGCCCAAGAAAGCCAAGAAGGACGAAGAGGAGTAAGATCTCCTCGACCGCGAGTTTCGGGCCCGCGCCGCAAGGCGCGGGCTTTTCTTTGCGCCTCGCGTAAACCTTTCATTCACCAAACCCCAATTCGCGCAGAGCCGTTAACGCTAACTTCTGAAACGACTGGGCAAAGTCGGCGTGTTTTCCGCCCGCGGCCGCCGCGGGCCGCCGGAGTCGCGTCCCATGAGCGTTGCCGAATTCGACCCCAACTATAGGCGTTATGCGCAGCCGCTGCGCGCCCGCCCGGCGGGCGTTCGCGCAGCGATCGGAATGGGCGTCGGCGCGACGCTCATTCTCCTCGCCGCACTCGTCCTTCTTCCGCGCGGACCTCAGATCCCAGAACCGAAAGTCGCGGCGAACGTCGAACAACCGCGCGTCCCTGTCGCGCCATCGCGCAAGATTTCCACCAAGGTTTCCGTCGAAGCCATCGAGGCCTCGGCGCTGATGGCGAAGCCCTTCAGCGCATTCGACATCGCCGCGCCGGAATTCGACCGGGAGAAAAAAACGCTCGCCGTGCGCGACAGCGAGAACGGCTCCGGCCGTATCGACACGATCGCCGTCGGGCAATTCGCCATGGGCGCGCCATTCATGCGCGTCGATATTCATCAGGATATCGTCGACAAGGAAAAGACGTCCGATTTCTTCCTCGACATGACCCGACACGCCGCCCAGGCCGGCCTTAACGTCGCGAAGATCGGCCAGCCGAGCGCGCTCATCACCAAATTCGGGGCGTTTGAGACGGCCGAAATACGGCTCTCGCAACCCGCATCCGAAGGCGTCGCGGCGAGCGAACGCAGCTGCCTTGCCGCACGTTTCATCGATGGGAAGCTCGCTCTCGAAATCGCCGGACTGGCCTGCGGCGAATCGGCGAAACCGATCGACCGGGTCGCGCTCGGCTGCATGTTGGACCACATCAACTACACGGCGAGTCCGGATAATCCGGCGCTGAACGACTTCTTCGCGCAAGCGGCGTCGACGCGCGCCATTGGCTGCGGCAACATCTCGCGCGACGACCTGACCGCGACCATCCCATCGCAAAAGAACGCCGCGCGTCCGGCGCATGGCGCGCGCCGCGCGCATGCGCGGCCATCACGCCAAGGCGCAGAGATCACGCGCTAGGCGTTCCGCATTCACCCTGACGGCGGATTGCTGGCGGGAAAAGCCCGCTTTAATTCGCTTTTGCAAAACGATCCGCTATTATGAGATACGGCGTTCAGTCCGAAAGGGGATCGTGATGCGCAGGAATAAAGTGCTGTCGGCGGGGCTCGCCTGTCTGGTGTTGTTCGCGGCGGGCGATGCGCTCGCGAAGTCCCGCTATCGCGTCGCCTCGGGCGATGCGTGTTGCGGCCGCGGTCCGATCGACATCCAGCGCCGCAGCTGGCTCGATCCCGGCACCCAGGTGCCGGTCGGCAGCACCAACCGCTACATGGTCCAGCAGACCTACCTCAATCACGATCCGATCGAGCGCAACCAGCGCAGCTGGTATATGCAGGAGACGCTTCCGCAGCGGCCGCCCTACAACGCGAGCATGATCGTGCCTTACGACGAGGGGTTCCCGTTCTGGTGGCCGTAAGTCGGGCTTTTTTTCAGAATCTTGACTTCAGGGGCGCTTTCCTTTAGCTCCCCACGAGCCTGACGCGGCCCGTTCGCGCCAGGCCAGCACCCGTGGCGTTTGCTGCAAACGCCTGTCGGCCGTTATGACGGCAGAGGAGGGCGCGTTCTTGAAGCCCCGGCGCTGGCCGGGGGCGGCGAGAGACGCGATCTGGACGACGTCCGAGCGCAACCGCTCCGGACGCATTTCGTCTTTCGCCTCTCGCACGCCACTAACGCGACCATGAGAGGACGAGAGTCAAAGTGACGAAGCGCGCAGAATCAAAATATAAGCTCGACCGCCGCCTGGGCCAGAACATCTGGGGCCGGCCGAAGAGCCCCGTCAACCGCCGCGAATATGGTCCCGGCCAGCACGGACAGCGGCGCAAGGGCAAGCTCTCCGACTATGGCACGCAGCTCAAAGCCAAGCAGAAGCTCAAGGGCTATTACGGCAATATCTCCGAAAAGCAGTTTCGCAAATATTATGCGGAAGCGATCCGCTTGAAGGGCGACTCGGGCGATAATCTGATCGGCCTTTTGGAGCGGCGCCTTGACGCGATCGTCTATCGCGCGAAATTCGTTCCGACGGTTTTCGCCGCGCGCCAGTTCGTCAATCACGGCCACATCCGCGTCAACGGCAAGCGCGTCAACATTCCGTCTTATCAGGTGAAGGTCGGCGACGTGATCGAGGTGAAGGAAGCCTCGAAACAGGCCGTGACCGTGCTTGAGGCGGTTCAGCTCGCCGAACGCGACGCGCCGGAATATTACGACGTCGACCACTCCAAGATGACCGCGAAGCTCGTCCGGGTGCCGCATGCGACGGAGGTGCCCTATCCGGTGCAGATGGAGCCGAACCTCGTCATCGAGTTCTATTCGCGCTAACCTCGACGCGCAGCAATGTGAAGAAGACAGCCGCGTCGAGCGGCTGTTTTTTTTGCCCGTTCTTGACTGTGGGACCGCAATCAGAAACTCTGGAGCGCTTCCCGATCACACGGATTCATGTGATCGATAAGGAATCGCTCAAAATCAAAATGTTGGAGCAGCTTCTCATCGAAAAAGTCTGTCAACTTTTTCGGAACCTGCTCTAGCGCAAAAGCGCCGTCATCACTTGCAAGCAAGCTGAAAGGCGGCCGCGCCAAGGGAACGCAGAAGGAGAGACACGTGTCCGGGCTATCGAAGAAGCGGCCAGCGGAGAAGGAACGTGGTCAGCGTCCCCTCTGGATAGCGATCGGCGGCTTGCTGGTCAGCGTTCTAAGCTACACCATGCGGGACCTGATGCTCGGCGACGTCGTTTTCTGGTTCGGCGTCGTGCTCGCTTTTATCGGCGTGCTTTACTGGTTCATTCGGCCGAAACACGGGCTGTAGCGCCCGGTTAGCGGCTCCCCATTCTCCTCGCCAGATTTGATTTGCCACAATTGTCGAAGACGATATGGTCTTTGGCGTCGCAACAGTTACGGACCGAACATGCCCTTCGCTTTTATGCCCCGTCGTGGTTTCCTTGCCGGCGCCGCCTGCGCGCTCCTCGCCGCAATGCCCGCCCTCGCCGAAAAGTCTGCTTCGGGCAAGGTCGCAATTGACGAGCTGATGGCGCCGAACGCTCTGCCCGACGTGGTGGAAGGCGCGGCGGACGCTCCCGTGACGATCGTCGAATATGCTTCGATGACGTGCAGCCACTGCGCGGCGTTCCATCACGACGTATATCCGGAGCTGAAGAAGAACTACATCGACACGGGCAAGGCGAAATTCATTTTGCGGGAGTTCCCGCTCGATCCGCTTGCGACGGCCGCCTTCATGCTGGCGCGCGAACTCGGCGACAAGCGCGACGCGACGGTGGATCTTCTGTTCTCGCAGCAGAAGAACTGGGCCTTCTCCGATAAGCCGCTCGACGGTTTGGCCAATGTCTTGAAACAGGCTGGGATCGGCCAGGAGAAGTTCGAGGCCGTCTTAAAGGATCAGACGCTTTACGAGAACGTCAACAAGGTGCGTAATCGCGCCGCCGAGAAATTTGGCGTCAACTCGACGCCGACCTTCTTCGTCAATGGCGACAAATACACCGGCGAGATCGGCGTCGAGGACTGGGACAAGATCATCACATCGAAAACCGCAGCGAAGTGATCGCTTCCTGCGCTCGATGGCTGTGTCACGCCAGCCATGACGGCTCTCAAATACCTTTAGAACGCCGTGCGCCGCTCCAGCGCCGCCGCTAGCGTTCCTTCATCGAGATAGTCGAGTTCACCACCGACCGGCACGCCGTGGGCGAGACGCGTCACCTTCACGCCGGACGGCGACAGCACATCGGCGATGTAATGCGCAGTCGTCTGTCCATCGACCGTTGCATTGACTGCAAGCACGAACGAGGCTGGCGATGGCGAGATCGTCCGGGCCGACGCCGTCAAGCGGCGACAGCACGCCGCCGAGCACGTGATAGCGCGCGTTGAGCAGCCCTGCCCGCTCCAGCGCCCATAGGTCGGCGACGGTCTCGACGACAACCAGGATCGACCCGTCGCGGCGCGCGTCGCGGCAGATCGTACACGGATCGCTCGTATCGATATTTCCGCAGATCGAGCAAACGACGATGCGCTCCTGCGCGACACGCATCGCTTCGGCGAGCGGCGCCAGCAGTTCTTCGCGTTTGCGGATGAGATGCAGCGCGGCGCGCCGCGCCGACCGCGGACCAAGCCCCGGCAATTTGGCCAGGAGCTGCACGAGTTTTTCGATCTCGGGACCGGCCACCTTTTCCGCCATAGCCGGATCAACGCCTCATGTGGTTTCGCGTCATGCCCGCGCTTGTCGCGGGCATCCACGTCAGAATGCTACGTATAATTGGAAGCTTTCGGCGGCGTCATCACGGGGATGGCCGACTCAAGGCCGGCCATGACGCGAAAACTGCAGCAATACGCATCAAAACGGCAGTTTGAAGCCTGGCGGCAGCGGCAGCCCGCCGGTGAGCGCTTTCATTTTTTCGGCCATGGCCTCCTCGGCTTTGGCGCGCGCCTGCATGTGGGCCGTGAGGATCAGGTCTTGAAGAATTTCCTTCTCGTCGGGAGTCAATAGACTCGGGTCGATGAAGATGCTTTTCATCCCGCCTTTCGCGGTGAGCGCGACCCTCACCATGCCGCCGCCCGCCTCGCCTTCGACGACGGTCTGTTCGAGCTCCAGCTGCGCTTCGGCCATTTTGGCCTGCATCTGCTGCGCCTGCTTCATCAGGCCCATGAAGTCCATCATTGCGCTTCTCCGTCGTCTTCCTCGATTGGCGACGCCTCATCATAGAGCGTTTCAGCGGGCGCCGCGCCCTCGTCCCTGCCCCGCACGGCGACAATCTGCGCGCCGGGAAAACGCGCGAGCACGCTCGCGACGAGCGGATCCGATTCAAGCGAGGAGCGGCGTTGGCGCTCTTCGGCATCGCGCTGTTCCTTGAGCGTCGGCGCGCCGCCCGAGGCGACGACCGACACCATCCAGCGCTCGCCGGTCCAAGCCTGAAGCCTCTGCATCAGAGTCGACGCCAATTCACGCGCGCCGCCCGGCGCAAGCTCAAATTCGATCCGTGCATGTTCAAACCGCACCAGCCGCACTTCGGATTCGAGCCCGATCTTGAGGCGCATGTCCCGCTTCTGCGCGGCGAGCGCGACAAGCGCGTCGAAGCTCTCGATGATGAGTCCTGGTTCCGGCGTTGCAGATCTTGGCGCCGGCGCTGCAGAGGGCTGAGGCGCGGCGGCGCGCGGCGCCGGCGCGAGTCCCTGGCCGCCGCGCACTTGCGGCGCAGCGCCGGGTCCGGCAGGCCCTGCGCTTCGCGTTGAAGGCGCCGCGGAGTCGGCGCTCGATGCGTTCTCGCCAAACCCCAGGCGGCGCAGCGCCTCCGCCGGCGACGGCATGTCGGCGGCGTAAGCGAGCCTGACCAGCACCATGTCGGCGGCCGCTAACGGTCGCTGCGACCCGCGCAATTCATCGACGCCTTTCATCAAGATCTGCCAGGCGCGCGTGAGCGTGGGAACGGAAAGGCGCGCCGCCGCGTCTTCGCCACGGCGTTTCTCTTCGGGCGTCAGCGCCGCCGAGTGGGCGGTCTCCGGCGCAAGCTTCAGGCGCGTCGCGAGATGGGTGAATTCGGCGAGTTCGAGCAGCACCTGCGCCGGATCGGCGCCGCCATTATACTGATCTTCGAGAATGGCGATCGCCTTGGCGATATCGCCCGACATCGCCGCTTCGAAAAGGTCGATGATTCGCGCCTTGTCGGCGACGCCGAGCATCAGCCGCAGATCCTCGGCGGCGATCGCGCCGCCCCCTGAATGCCCCGCGCCATAGGCGATCGCCTGATCGAGCAAGGACAGCGCATCGCGCGCCGAGCCTTCCGCCGCACGCGCGATCATGGAGAGCGCATCCGGCTCGATGGCGACGCCCTCGGCCTTGCAGACGCCAAACAGATGGTTGGCGAGCAGACCGGCGTCGATGCGGCGCAGATCAAAGCGCTGGCAGCGCGAACGCACCGTCACCGGCACCTTGTCGATTTCGGTCGTCGCGAAGATGAACTTCACATGCTCAGGCGGCTCTTCAAGCGTCTTTAAGAGACCGTTGAACGCGGCCTTCGAGAGCATATGCACTTCGTCGATGATGTAGACTTTGGTCCGCGCCATGACCGGGCGGTAGCGGGCGTTGTCGATGATCTCTCGGATGTCGTCGATGCCCGTGTGCGAGGCGGCGTCCATTTCGAGCACGTCGACATGGCGCGAGTCGATAATCGCCTGACAGTGGACGCCGAGCTCCTCCATATGAATCGTCGGCTGATTGATCGCGGGCCGCGCGTCTCCCGCCGGCAGTTCATAGTTGAACGCGCGCGCGAGAATGCGCGCGGTCGTCGTCTTGCCGACGCCGCGCACGCCGGTCAGCAGATACGCCTGATGAATTCGGTTGAGATCGAAGGCGTTTTCGAGCGTGCGCACCATCGGCTCTTGGCCGATCAGGTCTGCGAAGGTGGTCGGTCGATATTTGCGCGCCAGCACGCGATAGGCCGACGGCGGCGCCTGATCGGCGCCAAACAGCGAAGGTCCGTCATCGGGCGCCAGCGATGGCCTCGGCGGATCGTGCTCGTGGTCCATCTGCATCCATCCGGCGGCAGACGAGCGACGAACAGCGCAGTATTTTGCGCCACGCCATTCGCTGCTCGCCGAAGAAGGTGGGAGGCTGAACGAAGACCCGCCCAAGCTCGTTAGGGCTGCTTCCTTCCGGACCTGACCCGGTTGGCGAGTGAAGCGTCCACCGCCAACCTCCCGGCCCCTTATTTGGCAGACGAGCGCGCGGGATGCAAGGCTCC
>WSXZ01000040.1 GCA_009773555.1 Methylocystaceae bacterium
CCGAGCCGCGCGGGCCCATGATCAGGTCGATATGCGCAACTTCATTGCCGTCGCCGACCAGCGACTCGCCGACCAGCATTTTGTTGATTAAAGCCATGTGTTCCTCCCAGAATTCCTCATGATCGCGCGCGCCATTCGGCCCCGAGCGATTCTATCCCCTCTTCGGCGCCGAGCGAAAAAGCCCGATCCGACCGGTGGTCAGATAGCCGCGAGTCCATCCCGCGCGCGGCGGACTCAACCATTTTTGCGCGGCCTTGCCAAGATGGCCCCAAGATAATCGGCGAAAAGAACCGCGACGGTCAGATCGGCGCTCGTGCCGGGATTCAACCCACGCTGCTTCAGCGCGCGATCGAAGTTCAACGCCAGATCGAACGCCGCCGCGCGGCCTTTGGCGCTCTTGAGACTCTTTGTAAAAGGCGCCGCCTCGCCGCGGACCGCCTCGGCGGCGGCGAGGCCATGCTTGCGCGCAATATGGCTATCCGGAAAAGCGGCGAGAAAGGCCGCATAGACGGCGAGCGTTCCGAGCGCCGCATCGGCGCTTCGCGCGCGCGCCTCCGTGAGGGTCTTGAGGCCAAGGTCGAAAATATCACCAAAGCCGTTGGCGTATTGCCAGGCGATGCGGTCGCGGTCGGCGGCGGCCCGCATCGCTTCGAGGAGGGTCGTTTGCGCCGGCGCATGGACGTCGTGCTGCGGCGCATCTCCAAGTCCCGCCGGCCGCGCCTGGGCGATGGCGCGAAAGGCGGCGTCGGCGTCGTTGATGTCGAGCGCCTGCAGCACGCGGCCCGTCTCCTGGCGCAGATCGGCGCTTTGCGCCGTCGCGGCGGCTTGCGCCAGCGGGGCGCAGAGCAGCACGATGCCGAGATTGGTGTTCTGCCCGACGCGCGCCCACGTCGCCTCGATCGCCCCGGCGATGCGCCCACCGACGCTTGATTGCTCTGCGCCGATGGAGGGCGCGGCGGCCTCGGCGCTGGCGAGGAAATCCGCCGTCGTCATGCCATGGCCGTCGGCGAAGACATGGACGTTGCCGGGCTTTGGCGCTTGAAGTTCCGCCTCGCAGGCGGCGATAAAGCCGGTCGCGATCGCTTGCGGGTCGGCCGCGAAATTCGCCACGTCAGCCGCGAAGTCGCATGCGCGTCATCTGCGCAAGCGCGTCGGCGCTGACTCTGTCGGCGATCGAGAAGGGCGTCACCCGCTGCAGTCCGCTCCAGCCCGCCATGCTGTTGACCTCAAGAATAAGCGGCGCGCCGCGCTCATCATTGATGATGTCGACGCCTGCGAAGTCGACGCCGAGCGCCTCGGCGGCGGCGAGCGCGATCTCCGCCTCCCGTTCTGACGGCTCGACGGCGACTGGTTTCGCCCCTTGCCGCACATTGGTGATCCAATGGCTCGAGCGCCGGCGCATGGCGGCGATGGTTTCGCCGCCTGAGACGAGAATGCGCATATCTTCGAATGGCGGCCGCGCCGGGCCGACGAAGCGCTGGAGATAGAATACGCCGCGCGCGTCCTGAAGCGACGGCAGATCGCTTTCGCGTTCGATCAACCGCAGACCCCAGCCCTGCGCCCCGAAGAGCGGCTTCAACACGAGCGGGCCCTTGGCGCATTCGCGCCGCGCGATGGCGCGCGCGTGCGCGAGAGTCTGCGCCGCAAAGGTCTGCGGCGTCGGCAGTCCGGCCTGCGCCAGAAGAAAGCTCGCCATGGATTTATCGGTGCAGCGTTCGATCGCGCGCGCGCTGTTGAGCACTGGAACGCCGAGCGCCTCCAGGGCGTGCAGGACCCCGAGCCGCATCGTGATCGCTTCGAGCGACCCATCGCCGATGGCGCGAACGATGGCGAGATCGGGCAGGTCGCGAAATCCGGGAATGACAAGCCGGTGAGCGCGGCCCGTCTCGATCTTGCAGGCGGAGAGCCGCACGGCGACGGGCGTTGCCCCCTGCCTGCGGAAGGCGCGGAGCGTGCGGATCACATGCCAGTCGAGCTTGTCGGTGAAGACCGCCACGCGCGGCGGCGGCCCTCTATCCTCGCTGAGAGGCGCGAGGGGTTCGGATCTATCGAGCAGGTCGAACGCAGTCACAAAACGCCCCGGCGATCACCCGCCAAACGATTTATCCAGGAGCGCCAGATTAATCTCGCCGGCGCGGAAGGTTTCGCCAGTCTCGACCGCCGTCACCAGCGCTTCGGCCGGCGAAAACAGGCTGCCGTCGATCTTATAGAAGTCGCCCTTATACGCCTTAAAGATTTCGGCGAACGGCCGGCCATAGTCGCGCGAGGAGTCGCTCGGCAGCTTCTCGGCGAGCTCCTTGGCAGCGGCGGCCGAGCCCTTCACGAAAAGATGCGCGCGCCCGGCGTAGATGATGGCGTCATTGGTGCGGCCCATCGCCTGCACGAAGTCGGGGTGCGGCGGCGAGAGCGGCGCCGTCGCGACGCCGTCGATAATGTCGTCGAGCGGAAAATGCAGCTCATGCGCCTTGTGCAACGCGACTTCGAGCACCCGGCCGACCACCTGAACGCCGCCGGCGAGCGACTGCGTCGGCGCATAAATGAAGGCGACTTTGTCTGGCGTCACGCCTGAGCGCGCGGCGACCTTTTCGACGACTTCCTTGGGCGGCGGCGAACCGCTTTCGAGGACGATGGTGACGCGGTCGGCGAGATCGCGATAGGACAGTTCATCGAAGAGTTTTTCGGCCCGCGCCTGGGCGCGCCCTGGCCCGGACCCGAGAGCGAAGAATTTCTCGTGGCTCAGGCTCCAGCCGGCGTATTGGCTCGCAAGGCAGGCGACGACGGGATCGGCGCTGGTCACGGTCAGCCAAAACGGCCATTTGGGTGCGGCCGGCGCGTGGGAGAGGGTGACGCGCCCAAGTCCGCCCATGCAGATCTCGGTGAGCAGCAGGCCAGCCTCAATGCCGCCCGGGACCTTGGCGCCGGCGTCGATCAGCAATTCGCCGAGACTGCCGCGCTCGACGGCGATCCGATATTTCGCCGCCCCGGCGACGAGACGGTCGACCAGCGCGCCCGCGAGAGCGTTGACGCTTTCGGTCGTGCGGCCGCTGATGTTCAGGCTTCCGCTCACTTGTGGCCCTTCCCTTTTTTCGCTCTGTGGCGCTATCCACCCTTGCCCGGCCATTCTAAGCATGAGCCTGCAGCCGGTTCGAGCCCTGAACTTATAGAGCTTTTCCAACGAAACGAAAGCCGGGCCGCGGCGCCGCATGCGCGGACGCGAACCGCTTGGCCATGAGGTTGGCCATGAAGTTTGAGGTCGAATGTCACAAAATTTCAATCTTTGTGGGTTTATTAAGGCAACCAATCGGCTGATGAAGCGTTGAGCATCGCCTGTGTGTTTCCGCACATCAAACGAGCGTTTTGCGTGTAGGCTGGACAGGACGGTATATTTTTACGCTGAAGGAAGACAAGATGGACGTGCAGCCGATTGAACGGAACGCCGCAGAGCGCACGGCCGGAAACCTTGCGTTCGCCGACGTGCTTTACGTCGTAATCGCCATTGCGGTCATTCTCTTCGGCAATATGGCCCTGGTCCGCGCCATGGATGTCGCGCTCGATTCCCTGGCCCGATAGGCGGAGCCGAGCGGCCGCGATCGGGTTGATGAAGATCGGCGGGCGGAGAGCAAGAGTCAGACATGGCTCGTTCCCGCGGTTAGCAATCGTCGAGCTTACGTTCCGGGATCGGCCTCTACGAAGTAAGGCGCCGCGCAGCTTCGCCGACTGAGCAGCCGTTTCGATCTAAAAGCAGGCAAGCAGCACGCTCACTTGATTCCGCGCCGGTCTGCGACCAGCTGCGATACGCGCCCGGCTTGGGCTCGCAGACTCCGCCTTCGGCGTCGAGAGGCGATGGACGGCAGGCTCATAAATGCGCCATTCTCGATTTTCGTGACACTGTCGAAGCCGGGCGGAGACATGTTCAGAATTAGGCTCTTCTTCATTCTCCTCGCGGCGATCGGCTCGATCGCCTGCGCGGAGGCGCAAGCGGTGCGCAGGGATTCCGCCAAGGCGTTCCAGAAAGTTCGGGAATGCTCGGCCCAGATGGGCCCGAACGTCATCACCTTCAGCTTCTATCAGCCGACGCAATCGCGAGATCAGTTCTGCGAGGACGTTCCCGAAACCGGACCGACGACGATCGTGGTCGACACGATGCAGGACGAATTGCGCGACATGATGGTGGAGATCCGGATCGTTGAAGCGGCTCCAAATGGGGACGACGAGGCTGCGCCGAACGAAGCCTATCTCCCTCCCGCCCAGTTCCGGACAGGGGTGATCCAGCTCGAGCACGACTTCAAGAAACAGGGAGACTACGTGGCGCTCGTGCGGGCGCGCAGCGAGGATGGCCGGAAAGAATACAACGCCCGTTTCTTCTTTTCGGTTGGCGAAGAGTTTCTGCGCGCCTGGACCGCTGTCGCCGTCGCGACCGCCGTGGCGCTCGCTCTCGGCGTGGGCTGGTACGTGCATTCCTTCGGCAAGAGAGACTCCAAGAAGACCAAGTTCCGGCAGGCGTAACTCCGCCCCCTGCACTCGTTTGCTGCGGCGGCCGTCGTGTCACTATGTCGGCGGTTTGTCCGGAGTGTCAAAAGACAAATCCGCCCCCGCCGCCACGGGCGTCGCGCCGGCGGCCAGGGCGTCGCCAAGACGGTCGAGACGGATCATGGCGAGACCTTCTCCGTCTTGTCGCGAGCCTGTGACGCCGATTTCAACGTCGCCGGCGCGGATCGCTTCGCCGGGACCGGGCGCGTCGCCTTGCGCGCGATATTTCGCGATCCGCTTGCGCACCAGGCCGCGATGCTTCATCCGCGACACCACCTCCTGCCCGACGAAACAGCCCTTCTTGAAATCGATCCCGGCGAGGAGATCCATATTGGCTTCGTGCGGAAAGGTTGCGCCATAGTCGAAATCGACGCCGCCGAGCGGCACGCCCGCATGAATGCGTCGCGCCTCGTAGGCGCTCCGCCCGTTCTCCGTCGGTATCCTGCCTTTTTCTGCGATGGCGCGGAATCCAAGCGGGCCGCGCGGATCGGCGGCGATGGCGATAGCCTCGACCTTCGGCGCTTCGGTCTGGTCGGGAAAGGCGATCGCGTCGAGTTCGCCGCTGCGGTTCGTCACCGTCACTTTCGAACGCAACTTGTAAATGTTTAGACGTTTTTCGAGATCGGCGGCAAGGTCGAGCGGACAGTCGAGCAGGTAGCGGCCGTCGCCCGCGGCAAAGACCAGAAAATCGAACAAAATCTTGCCTTGGGGCGTCAGCAGCGCGGCGTAGCGCGCCTCGTCCGCCTTGAGCGCGGCGACGTCGTTGGTCACCAGATTATGCAGGAACTTGCCCGCATCTTCGCCCGCAACCTCGATGATTGCGCGGTCATCGAGCAGAATCGCCGTCGTCATGTCTCTCTTCCGCCTCCGCCGCCAGCTGCTTGAGTCTCGCGCGCCTTTGGCGCATTAGCAACAAAACTCCACCCCGCGACGACATCGCAAGCGAGGCGCCACTCATGCCGCAGATCTTCGACGTCATCCTCTCCGGCGGCGCGCTCGTCAATCAGGACGGCGAGGGCGCGCGCGACGTCGGCCTTCGCGACGGCAAGATCGCCGAAATCGGCGATCTGTCTCGCGCCTCGGCCGGTGAGACGATCGACTGTCGCGGCTTGCATATTCTGCCCGGCGTCATCGACAGCCAGGTGCATTTCCGCGAGCCGGGCGCCCCGCATAAGGAAGACCTTGAATCTGGATCGCGCGGCGCGGTTCTGGGCGGCGTCGTCGGCGTCTTCGAGATGCCCAACACCAATCCGCTGACGACGGGCGAAGCGGAGCTTGCCGACAAGGTGGCGCGCGCGAGCGGGCGCATGCATTGCGATTTCGCCTTCTGGGTCGGCGGCACGCATGAGAACGCCCGTGACCTCGGCGAATTGGAACGGCTTCCCGGCGCGGCCGGGATCAAAGTGTTCATGGGCTCCTCGACCGGCTCGCTGCTCATCGCCGACGACGCCGGCATCGCGGACGTGCTCTCGCATACGCGTCGGCGCGCCGCCTTTCACAGCGAAGACGAAGACCGGTTGAATCTGCGCAAGTCGCTGCGCATCGCCGGCGATCCGTCGTCGCATCCGGTCTGGCGCGACGTCGAGACGGCGGTGCGCTCGACGCGTCGGCTCGTGCACATCGCGCGCGAGAAGGGCGCCCTCGTGCATGTGCTGCACGTCACGACGGAAGAAGAGATCGCGCTGCTCGCCGAGCATAAGGACATCGCCAGCGTCGAAGTGACTCCGCATCATTTGACGATGGACGCGAGCGATTATGCGCGGATCGGCACGCTGGCGCAGATGAATCCGCCGGTGCGCGAGGCGCGCCATCGCGAAGCCCTCTGGCGCGGCGTGGCGCAGGGCGTCGTCGATGTGCTCGGCTCCGATCATGCGCCCCATACGCTCGAAGAAAAGGCCAAGCCTTACCCCAATAGCCCTTCGGGGATGACAGGCGTGCAGACGCTCGTTCCGCTGCTGCTCGATCACGTCAACGCCGGTCGATTGACCTTGCAGCGCTTCGTCGACCTGACCAGCGCCGGTCCGGCGCGGCTCTTCGGCATCGCCGGCAAGGCGCGCGTCGCGGTGGGTTATGACGCCGATCTCACCATCGTCGACATGAAGCGGCGCGAGACCATCCGCAATTCCTGGATCGCCTCGCGCGTCGGCTGGACGCCCTATGACGGCAAGGACGTCGTCGGTTGGCCGGTCGGGACGTTCGTGCGCGGCGCCAAGGTCATGTGGGACGGCGAACTCGTAACGCCTTCCTGCGGCGCGCCAATGCGATTTCACTCGGCGCTCTAACGCTCCTTTTGCAAAGTTTGCGCGAACGCCCGGAACATTGCGGCCTCGCGCGCGGTTAGTCGCTCATTCCCTATTGCGCGCAAGAGGAGATGAGCGATGCCGCAGGGAGACAAGTCGGCCTATACCGACAAGCAGAAACGCAAAGCCGAGCACATCGAGGAAGGCTACGAGAAGCGCGGCGTGTCCGAGAAGGACGCCGAGCGCCGCGCCTGGGCGACCGTCAACAAGGACGATGGCGGCGGCAAGAAATCGGGATCCGGTCGCGGCGCCAAGACGGGCCATCCGGCGGCGCACAAGGGCGGCAAGATCGGCGGTGAAGCTTCCGCATCGCGTCCCGCTGCAGAACGCTCGGCTTCCGCCAAGAAGGCCGCGGCAACGCGCAAACGCAACGAACAGCGCGCAAGTTAGCGCGAAGCCAAGAGCGACAGGAGAACGCAATGACCGCGCAGAAGGACGTCCAGCCGGAGAACGAAGGCGAAGGCAACCGCACCGCCGCCAAGCAGTATAACGAGGCGACGAGAAAATTTGTCGAAAGCGGCAAGGTCGACAAGGCGGCGAAGGACGCCGAGCAGGCGATCGAAGGCGACGAAGCGGAAGAGTTGAAACGCGCCGAAGACGAGGGTCGCTCGCACGCCGCGCCGCATGAGCAGGAGCGCGAAATCTAACTCGACGCTTGCAGCTGGCGGTCGCGTTCAACCTGCCGAACGGCCTCTCGACGCGGCGATCGCCGCCGCGTCTTCTCACAACGCTTCGGCGAACTTCTAGTCTTCGCTCCAGAAGTAGTGCCAAACGCCGTCCGACCCGATGCCGATGCGCGTCGCGCGCGGCTTTCCTTCGGCATTTGAGCGGATAAGATCGGCGAAACGCACGCAGCGCCACCTTGCGCGCGCCTCGTCCTCATTGGCCGCCGCCTGTGGGCGGCGCGCGAAGGCCGGCCATTCATAGAGCGTCGTCGGTCCGCGGACGATCTTGACGAAGGGCTGCGCAAAAATCGCGCGAATGAGCGAAATCGTTTCTTGCCCCTTGCGATCGAAGGAAAGCGTCTTCAAAATCTCGATGGGATCAGTTCCGGCCTTGAAGGCGCCGCTCTTGGCGAACAGCGGGCGCGTCTCGTTCCAGTCGATCGGAATGCGAAGCGCTTCGACGTCGCCAGTCTCGGTCGCGGCAAGAATCTTGTCGCGGATCCTGGCGACAGGCGCGGGCAGCAGCGCGAGATCGCCGATCGGGGACGAAATGACGTCGCCAGTGACGTCACCCTTGGGTTTGCGGATCATTCCGCATGTTAGCGCGTGCCGCCCCTGATGCGCCAATGCGCTGAATTTGACCATTTTCCTACGGCCAAGATTGTCTGCCCGTAACGAAACCGCCATTGTCATCGGCGCGCTCTCGGAGAATAAATGGACGAGCTTCAGCACCAGAATACGCCCACGGGGAACACGACCTCGCCGCGTCTCGAGGGGATGCTGCGCCGGTCGGCGCTTGCGCTCATCGCCGAGCGCGTCTGGCGGGCCGGCTTGGCGCTCGCCACGATTCTCCTGTTCTTTCTGGCGCTCTCCTGGCTTGGCCTTTGGCAGGCTGCGCCGCTCGAGGCGCGCATCGGCGGCGTGGCGCTCTTTGGGTTCGCCGCGCTCTATGTCGTCGCGCGGGAGTCCGCGCGCGGCTTGCCGCATCGCGCAGCCGCGCTCGAACGGCTGGACCGCGGCGCCGACGCCGCGTTGCGTCCTGCGTCTTCACTCGAGGATCGGCTCGCCAGTCCGTACCCCGACGCGGCGGTCGAGGCGCTCTGGGCGTTGCATCGGCAGCGCCTGGAGACGGCGCTGGCGCAGACGCCGATCGAGGCGCCGCATCCGCGCGTGCCACAGCGCGACCCCTATGCGCTGCGCGCGCTGGCGCTCGTCGCGGCGGTTGCGGCCGGATTCATGGCGGGCGATGAAAAGCGCGCGCGAATCGCCGCCGCATTTGACTGGCGCACGTCCGCGAGCTTCGGGACCGCCGCACGCGTCGACGCCTGGCTCGAACCGCCCGCCTATACGGGACGTCCGCCGATCGTGCTCGCAAAGGAGAGCGACGCGCCCATCGAGGCGCCGGTCAATTCGATGCTGCGCATCCGTCCCCCAGACTCTGGCGTCTCCGTCTCCGGCGGACTGGTCGCCGCGCAGACCGCCGTCGAGGACGCGCAAAAGGGCGCGTCGAAAGAGCAGGCGTTCAAACTCTCTCGCGCGGCGCGCGTGTCGCTTTCCGACGGTCGGAGTTTCGATCTCGCGGCGATCCCAGACAAGCCGCCGACGATCGCGCTGACGGAAAAGCCGCGCAATAATGTTCGGGGCTCGATGACGCTCGCGTTCCGCGCCACGGATGATTACGGCGTCGTCGGCGCCGAAGCGGTCTTTAGCGGCCCGCCCAGCGCGCGACGCGCGCTCTACGAGCCGCCGCGTCTTGCGCTTGCTTTGCCGCCCGGCGGCGGCGGTCAGGGCGAAGCCAAGGCGACAATCGATCTCGCCGACAGTCCTTTCGGCGGCGCGAAGCTCGCGATGCGCCTCGTCGCCAAGGACGCCGCGGACAATGAAGGCGCTTCCGAATCAATCGACGTGACTCTGCCGCAGCGTCGCTTCGTCAAGCCGCTCGCGCGCGCGCTCGCCGAACAGAGGCGCATCCTTGCGCTCGATCCGGATTCGCGCTCGAGCGTTCGCGCGGCGCTCGAGGCGCTGTCGATCGCGCCCGAAGCCTTCGATACGCCTGCCAACATCCATCTCGGCCTCCGCGAGGCGCGCCGCGGTCTCGAGGGTCCGCGCAGCGACGACGAGTTGCGCGGCGTCTGTGACATGCTGTGGGCGATGGCGCTCGGCCTGGAAGAGGGCGACACCTCTCAAGCGGAGCGCGAACTGCGCGCGGCGGAGCGCGAATTGAAGGATGCGATCGCGCGCGGCGACAGCGAGCAGGACATCGCCAGTCGCGCCCAGGAGCTTCGCGCCGCGCTCGATAAATTCCTCCAGCAGCTCGGCAGCCGATTGCCGCCGGAAGGTTCGCCGCGCCAGGAGTCGGAGGGCGGCGCCGACACCGTCACGCCGGACGATTTGCAGGCGATGCTCGACGAGATGGACCGAGCCATGAAATCGGGCGACATGGCGCAAGCGCAAAGGCTCCTTGAGGAACTCCAGGACATTCTCGAAAATGCGCAGACGTCGCAGGGCGCGGGCCAGCGTGGCGGGCGCGGGCGCGAAATGGCGCGCGCGCTCAACGAGCTCGATCAGCTGTCGCGCGAAGAGCAGCAATTGCGCGACGACACGTTCCAGGGGATGAATGCGCCGAGCGATATGGAGACGCGCGGCGCGCGCGGCCATCGTCAGAAGGGCCAGCCGCAGCACGAGGAACTCAGCGCCGAGCGCCAGCGGCAGCAGGCGCTTCGCGAGCGGCTAGAGCGCCAGCAGGACGCGCTGCGCGAGGGCGGCGTCGAAGCCGCCGAAGAACTCGACGACGCGCGCCGCGCGATGAAGGAGGCGGAAGACGCGCTCGGCAAGTCCGGCGAAGGCGGCGCCAAAGCGGTCGACGCGCAAGGGCGCGCCGTGCAGGCGTTGCGCAAGGGCGCCGACAGGCTGGCGCAGCAGATGCGCGGCGAGGGCGACCAAAGCGCCGAAGAAGAGGGCGGAAGCCCTGGCAGGCGCGGGCGCCGCGGCAAGGGCCGCGATCCGCTCGGGCGGGCGCCCGGCGACGGCAATCGCCCCGACGCCTATGGGAAATATGATCCGCTCGGCCTGCCGCCGGCGCAGCGCGCCCATCGCGTGCAGGAGGAGCTGCGCCGCAGGCTCGGCCAGCCTGAACGCCCGCAGGAAGAGCTCGATTATCTGCAGCGCCTGCTGCGGCGATAAACGCCTTGCCCGCGGGCGCGCGCTTCTCTACAGCGCAGCGGGTAGGGAGAAGCGCCGCTCATGCCAAGTTCTTCAAATCTGTTGGTCATTGTCGCCGTTGCGGCGGTGATTCTCGTCGTCGTCGCCGGCTTCATCAATATGTTTCGCGGCGGCGAGGGCGCGCCCGCCCGCTCGCAGAAGCTGATGCGCTGGCGCGTCGGTTTGCAATTGCTGGCGCTTCTCATCGTGCTTGGCGTGCTTTACGCGAGAGGCCGCTGGTAAGCGGCCGCTTCACTTGGCTACGCGCTTCTGCTTCACTTGGCTACGCGCTTCTGCTTCACTTGGCTACGCGCTTCTGCAGCCACTCCACGATCAGCGGATCGTCGACCGCGCCCGTCACCGTCACGACGGCGCCGTCCGGCGCGACGAGCGCCGTGAACGGCAGTTCTCCGCGCCAGGCGCTGTCCGCTTCGAAATAGAGCTTTTCGACAAAGTCGTCGGCGAATCCGTAATGATCCGCGCTCGAGAGCCCGACCTTCTCGATGCGCGCCTCCGCGCGGGCGCGGTCATCGTCGCCGTCGGTGTTGACGAAGACGATGTCGAATCCCTTTTTCTCGGCGGCGATCTTCGCCCATTGCGGCAATTCTACGAGGCAGGGCGGACAGGTCACCGACCAGAAGTGCACGATGAGCGGCCTGCCGGCGTGAGCCTTGGTCAATTGCCCGAACGCGCCTCGGCCATAGGGCTTGAAGTCGAACGCGGCCGCGCCGCTGGCGGCGAGCGCGAAGGCGAGTGCGAAGGCGAATAGGCGCATGAGGTGAATCCAACAAACCTTTTGAGAATTTGCAGCCAATGTCCTTCCAGGCAAGCCGTATGCCTGACCGGGAGTTCAGAGCAAATTCCAGTGACTCGTGTGGCGACTCGTCATTCCCGATCCGCGCGGCGCGCGCGTCGGGAATGACGCGCGACATCAGCGCAAGGCGGCCGCGCTTTTTTCCTCTCGCGGCAGCGGCATCAGGCGATAGCCTTCCTTATGCGTCAACCACGACAGATACGCCGCGCCATTATGGGCGATGAGTTCGGGATGGTCGGAGGCGTCCAAGGTTTGCGCCACGACGCGCGGCGCGCTCCAGCTCTTGCCGTTGTCGCGCGACATTTGCATGGCGATCGTCGTCGTCGTGCCGTCGAATTCCTTCCAGACGCGATACAGGCGGCCCTTGGCTGCGATCAGCGTCGGATGTCCGGCGGCGCGCGCGTCGTCGCCGAATTTCTCCGGCTCCGAGAAGCTTTTGCCCGCGTCGAGACTGCGCGCGTAATAGAGCCCCTGGCGCTTCTTGCCCTTGGTGAACCAGACCACATGCCAATCGCCGGCGGCGTCGATCGCGATCGACGGTCCGTGATGCGGGCAGCTGTTGATCGCCCAGTCGTCGTCGGAAACGCGCGTCGCCGTCGCTTGCGCGGCGTCCGCGGAAAGCTTGGCGACCATATGGTCGCGAACATTGCCGTCCAGCACCTGTCGCCAAGCGAAGACCGGCGTTCCGTCCTTATCGAGCGCACTCGACATGCGGCAGCATTCGCAGGCGTGATCAATCAGGATCGACTTGCCTTTGAAGGTCTTGCCGCCGTCGTCCGAATAGGCGAAGGCGACGCCGCTGCCGAGAAACTCCTTGCCTTCGGCTTTGGCTTTGAGCGCATGCGTCTTGTCGAGCCAGCCGGCGTAGATGCGGCCCTTGTGGTTGACGACGATGCTGTCGAAGCGCTGGCCGCCCTCAGCCAGAAGCGCCTGCGGCGTCGAGAAGGTCTTGCCGCCGTCGGTCGAGCGAGCGGTGAAGATCGTGCCGATCATCTGCTTGTCGGGCCGCGTCGTATAGCTCGCAAGCAGCGTCCCGTCTTTGAGCGCGACGATTTTCGGACGCGCGTCGCCATGCGCGTCGATCATTCCGTCGCCGATCGTGGCGATGGCGGTCGGCGTGGAGAACGTCGCGCCATTATCCGAAGAGGCGGCCGCGTAAAGGCTCTTGCCGACGGAGAAGGCGACCCACAGTCGTCCGTCCTTCGCAAAGGCGGGAACGGCGGTCGCCGCGCAATCCACCTTCGCTTCGGCGCAGGCGGCGGCGGGGTGGTGACTCATCGCGGCCGGCGGCGCTGATTGCGCCGGCGTCGCCGCATCCTTAGGAGCGTCTGCGGATGGCGCGCCTTGTTCCGCGCTTACGGCGCCCGAGGCCGCGAACGCCAGTAGGGCAAGAGCTAGACGCTTCATTGTTCCTCCCGATCTCATCTGTGTAGCGGCGCCGTCATCTGAAGTTGAACGATTGTTCGGCTACAAAGCCCCCGTCGGGCGGCGGCGGCACGCTCAAGCCGGACAAGATCGCTTCCGCCTTCCGCGCGTGCGCATCGCTGGTTGCGTCGACCACTCTAACGTTTGTCAAATGTCCAGACGAATCAATCTTGAACCAGACGCGGGCATAGCCGGGGCCCATGCGTGGCGACTCCAACCGGAAAAAACGCGACGAGACCTCCAAATAGACGCGATCGCGCAACATTTCCGAAACGCGCGTCGCATAGGCGGCGCGGAGCATATTGTTGCGCGCCGACGCTGCGCCCGTTGACGCCGCTTCAAATCCGACGACGAGCAAGGCGAGAATCCATGGCCAGGAGAGAGGGCGACGCATTCTTCTTGCCTTGCGCATCCTCACTCTCCGATCTCCATCGCCTCAGCCGTGAAACGGCGCCGAGGCGCTAGTGAAATCTGAAACTCTGCACGCCGTCATAGGAGCCGCCGGGCGGCGGCGGCGCGCGCAGTCCCGAAACGATGGAGCGCGCCAATTGCCCATGACGGGGCGTCGAAGCGGAAACGAGGGTGACCGTGCTCGGCGCGCCTGAGGCGCCAAGACGAAAGCGAACGACGGCGCTTCCCTCGCCGAGATTCGTCACGCCCGGCGAGCGCGCCCGGATCATTTGACCGAGCTTGCGCAGATAGGCGCTGGTGTCGGCATGTTTCTTTTTATCGGCGGCCTTCTCGGCCTTCTCGTCCCGCGCGGCCTTCGGTTTCTCGTCGCGCCCGGCGTCGGTTTTAACCTCGCGCTTTTCGGTCTTCTCCTCGGATTTCGTATCCTTGCTCTCTTCGCGCTTCGGTTCGGCGCAAAAGCCGAAAGCCGAGCGCGCGCGCCGGTCCGCTTGCGCCAAGCGCGCAGGCGAACGCCAATGCAGAAAGACTCAGTGTCAGTCGAGAAACATGCCGCATTTCCCACTCCTTTGGTAAACATGCGCGGGCCTCACGCGCGTGAATCATTCAGCGACGAACTGAATTTGAACGGGTGACGACTCATTTCGGCGTCCCGCGAAATTTGAAAGTTTGTCCCACATCCATGGAGCCGCCCGGCGGCGGCGGCGCTTCGACGCTCGACAGGATCTTCGTCACCGTTTCTGAAAGCGCTGGACTTGTCGTCTTGTCGATCGTCACCCTGTCGATCTTGCCTTGCGCGTTGACGTGAAAGCTGGCCGTCACCTCGCCGTCGCCGGCAGGACTTTCCGCGGGCGTTCGCTTGGCGATCGCCGTGTAGAGCGCGCCAAGGAACTTGCTTTCCGACATCACAGGAGCCGCGGCGGGCGCGGCTGCGCCGCCCGTCGTCGCCGGCGCAGCGGCGTTTGGCGCTGCAGTTCGCGGTGGCGCGGGCGCCGTGGAAGCGGGCTTGGGCGCCGGCGTGGCCGCGGGCTTCGCGTCCTCGGCGTGCGCGGCGCACGCGGCGAGCGCCGCGGCGATGGTAAGCAATCGCGCGAGATTCATTATGCCCCCAAGTCGCGGAAACGATCGTAGCGGCGGGCGCGAGCGTCCGCCGTCGTTGGTTTAATGGAAGGCGAAAGCTTGGCTCACATAGGCCGAACTGCACATGCCTGGGCCGCGCGCGGAGGACACGATCCGCCGAGCGAGCGCCGCATGCGCCGGAGTCGATCCCGAAGCCGAGATGCCCGACAGACCGCCGCCCGGGTTGACGTGGAACGTTACATGAGCGCTGCCCGCACCAAGGCTGGTGTTGCCTGGCGTATGCCGGCGAAGCGCGGCGGCGATATGGGCAAGACACGTCGCCTGCGATGCGCCCGAACTCGCAGCGTGTCCCTCAGGCGCGCCGTAGCGCCGGCGCGCCTGCGCCTCCTGACGTTGCTGCGCGCGCTGGACCTGTTGCTGCTCGACCTTCTTCTTGACCTCGTCGACGTCTTCCTTCTTGGCCGGCAGAGGCACGGCGTCGGGCGCCATCACCACCGGCGGCGGCAGCGCGATGTCCGGCTCCTCGACCGCTTCGGGCGGCGGCGTGTCGTCGGCCTCGGCGACTTCCTCCTGCTCGAAGAAGTCGCCTTCCGGCACGAGGTCCATGCTGACAGAGTCGAGCGATACCGCCGTTGGCTTCGCCGAATAGGCGAGTATGCCGAAGACCATGACATGCGCCGCGATGACGAGGACCGTCGTCACCGAGCGCAGCCAACCCGGCTTGACCGGCTCCGGACCAGAAGGCGGATGATCGCCCTCCCGCGCCATGTCGTGGGGACTTAGCGCGAGATCCGTCATTTTGCCGCCCCTGCGGCTTTGGCGGGAGCCTGCGCCGGCGGCGTGCCGACGGCGGCGGGCGCAACGCGTCCAGGCGCGGCTTTCATGCCTGCGCCGGTCTTGCTGCGCGAGTTGGTCATGATCGCGATATGGGTGATGCCATTGGTTGCAAGCTTATCCATCACCGCGACGACCTCGCCATAAACCGCCTCCGTGTCGCCGCGGATATGAACGACGCGCGACTGGTCGTCGCCCATCATCACCTTGATGCCGTCGATGAGCGCCTCGGCTGAGAGCTCGTCCGCGCCAAGCGCGATCTTGCCGTCCTTGCCCACTGTCACGACGATCGGGTCTTTTTGGTTGATCGGCATCGCGGCGCTCGCCTGCGGCAAGTTCACCTTGACGCCCTTGGCGAGCAATGGCGCCGTGATCATGAAAATGATCAGCAGCACGAGCATGACGTCGACGAGCGGCGTCACATTGATATCGGCGAG
>WSXZ01000041.1 GCA_009773555.1 Methylocystaceae bacterium
GACCCAGCCGACGCCCGTCGCATCGGGACCAAGAACAGGCGTCACGCCCGCCGGCAATCTCTTACTCGCCGCGCTCAAATATTCGAGGACGCGCGAGCGTGCCCAATAAATATCGACGCCATCGTCGAAGATGACGTAGACGAAGGATACGCCGAAGAATGAAAATCCACGCACCACTTTGGAGCGCGGAACGGTCAACATGGAACTGGTGAGCGGATAAGTGACTTGATCCTCAACGACTTGCGGCGCCTGGCCCGGATATTCCGTATAAACGATCGCTTGCACGTCGGAGAGATCGGGAATGGCGTCGAGCGGCAGTGTGCGCAAGGCATAGACGCCGCCTGCGACCGCGAAGGCAGCGCCCACGAATATGAGCAAAAGGTTGCGCGCCGACCAGGCGATGAGACGCGCGATCACTTGCCCGCCTTCCCTTGGTCGAGAGCTCGTAACGCCGCCTTCAAATTGCTTTCGGCGTCGATGAGGAAGTTCGCGGCCGTGACGACGCGTTCGTTTTCATTCACACCGCTCTTGATTTCGACGAAGCCTTCGCCACGCCGACCGATCTTGACTTCGCGTGGCTCGAATCGCCCTTCGCCCTTGTCGACAATCGCCACTTGCCGCTTCCCGGTGTCGATGACCGCGCTTTCTGGCGCCGTTAGCACTTTTTCGTTGCCGCCGGCTGCGATCTCGACCTCGGCGTACATGTCTCCCCGCAGCAACCCATCGAGGTTCGGCAGTTCGATCCTGACGCGCGCCGTGCGCGTCTCCATGTTGAGATGGGGATAAATTAGCGCGACTTGTCCCTTAAAGGATCGATCGGAGTAAGCCCTTGGCCGCACGTCGACCTTTTGTCCGGGCGCAATCAAGGCGATGTCCCGCTCGGCGATGTCAGCCAAGACCCAGACCACGGAATGATCGACGATGCGAAACAGAATGTCCCCAGGCGCGGCGCGCATGCCGTTAATCGCCGCCCGCTCCAGGACATGACCGTCTTGCGGCGCCGGCCATGCAATCACACGTGGAACGCTGCGGGCGCGCCCGATCACGGCGATGGCGCTTTCGTCGAGGCCGAGATTGACGAGCCGCCGCTTGGCTCCCTCCAGACGCTGGGCGTCGATCCCGCCGCCACGCCGCATGTTGAGGAGAGACGACCGAGATGCGGCGCGGGTCGAACTCGATCCTGCCCGTTGCTCGAACTGGGACGTTCAGCGTCCGACGCTCGACGGGTTCGGAGCGAACTCCAGTCTTTTGCAGCTTTCCGGGGCTGATCGTGATGGTCGCGCCGTTCTCCGCCTCGTCCTCGTAGACGGGTACGTAATCCATTCCCATCGCGTCCTTCTTGGGAACGGGCGATGTGTCAGGCAGGCCCATTGGATGGCGATAGAAGCGCACGCGTCGCTCGCCGCCTGTCTTGGCGGCACTTGGAAGCGGCCTGTCTTCGAAGCTGATGTCCTCACCCGCGCGCACCGGCAGATAATCTCTCCCCGCCGATGTCTTCTTGGGCGTCGAGGAATAGGCTGGGCGACCGTCGGGATCTCGGTAGTAAATGATCGGGCTAGTCGTTGTTGCAGGCGCCTTGCCCGAGATACCAGACCCGGCGTCACCCAGCGTTCCTGTAGGTGTGACCCATTTGAAACGTCCCTCGGCCAGCCAAGCGAGGCTGGCCGCGACGACGACAAAGCCCAAAAGAATAGCGATGTGACGGCGAGTCATAGTGAGCCTCCCGCCAGACGTTCAAGCTCAGCGTATCTGGCTTGCTCTTCGACTTTGAGCTTAAGGATTTCGAGTTCGATCGCTCGCAGGCGTCGTTCGGCTTCCAGCGCGCCGGATTAAGCTGGCGTTGTTCGACAATGCGGATTGCCTTGCGCACCGCCTCCAGCCCGAACCACGCTTCGGCGACATCGCCGTCGAGCCGAATTCGGATGGCGTCGTAGCGCATCTGCGCGGCGCCGAGTCGTGAACTTGCGGCGCGCTGTTCGGCGTCCTTCGCTTCATATTGCAGCGGCACCTTGAAGCCGAGCGTGAACATGCCGCTATTGTCGCCGGTGGGACGCTGCACGAAGTTCGCGCCAACCTTAACGTCTGGGTAGTAATTCAGGTCCGTAAGCTCCTTCGTTCCGGTCGCGGCACGGACTTGCGCGCTGGTCGTCGCGAGGACTGGATTGGCGGCTCTCGCGAGCTCTTGAACGCCGGCGAGCGTCAGCTTTGCTTTCAGCAGCCGAAAGCCTCTGGGAACGGCGAGCGGCGCCAGCGAGTCGCGGCCGATCAGGGCGTTTAAGCGAGCGGAGACGGACTTTGCCTCGCCTTGACGGCGCGCGACTTCTGCTTCAGCCGTCGCCGCCTCGATCTCGGCCTTGATCACTTCCTGCTGGTCGACGGAGCTTGCGCCACAACGCAAGCGCAGGAGCGCAAGAATTTCGTCGAGCCGGCGCCTTAATCCAAGCGAAAGGTCGATCGCCCGATGCGCGGCGCCGTATTGCGCATAGGCGGTTTTGACGCGGGCGATCAAATCTGTGGCGACGGCGCGGCTCTGATGCCTCGCAGCCTCGGCGTCGGCCTCTGCGACGCCGCGCTCCAGATCGAGTTTGCCCCAAAGTTTGAATTCCTGTTCGGCGCCGATCCAACGTTGGCCGACGCCGCGTCCATTCACGTCCCACGCTTGGAGCGTGACTGTCGGATCGGCGAGGACGCCAGCCGCGCCCACTCTGTGCGCTGCCGCATCGGCATCCAGCACGGCCGCCGCCAGTTCGGGGCTTAGCTGCTTTGCAAGGGCGACAACGCTTTCGACGGAGGCGCCAGGCAGCTGACGCCGCTCGACTTGACGCTCTTGCGCTTCGACCTGAAACAACCACGACGCCGTGACTGCGCCGATCATAGCGAGTCGACACATTTGGCTCGCCGGCCTCATGGCAAAGCCTTCAGCATCAGCTTGCTTTGGAGGGTGCCGTTTTCGCCTTGCAGCTTGGCTGCCAACGATAGCCGCCATCTGCCAGCCATGGTTAGCGCCGTCTTAAATCGGTAAACGCCACGCTCCACACTCGCCAGACGCTCGATGTCAGTCGTCATCATCTCCATGCCGTCAGGCGCCATGTCGAGCCGAGTCGCGAATATTACCGCATCAGGAACAAGCTTGCCGTCGGGTTTGTGAATAAGGCGCACCGAAACGATTGCGTCACCCTTCTTGATTTCCTGTTCAACAAGAGTGAATTCGTGATCGTCGATGTTGGCGCGGGCCACCGGCGCCACTCCCAACGCGGCGAGCACGAGCAGCGCGAATAAGCGCGCATTGCCCAAAGTCGCGAGAATCATCAGACTCTCTCCATGTCCCTCTAGTTCGTCTGATCGGCGTGCGAATCGCAGCGGCGATCGGTTCCGATTGAAAGCGTCGTCTGCCTCAGCCGATGCTGGGTTTCGCGGGAATTGATCGCGGATATCGAACTCCCGTCGAGTCAGTCGGCGGTCATTTGAACCGCGACTAACGGCGCATCTGCGAGCGACTGGACTTTCGACGTTAGGCGATAGGAGGTCGGAGGGCTGGCGGGCTTCGTAATCTGCCGCGCTCAATGTCGTCGGAGGGGATTAGCGAAGGCGCAAACGCCCAAAGAGCGGCATCAACGAACGGTTGAAACTGCGGAAGCGTTGCCTGACTCGGCCCGCACAGGACATCACTGCACACGGGGAGTGCTGCGCCATCATCGCCGTGGTCGGCGGGACAATCGACCATGCCCATTTCAATGCAGGCGTGGTTCATCTTCGCGGCAAAAGCTCCGCCAACTCCAGCCAAAGCTGTAGCGAGAACAAGCGCAGAGATAATAAGGCGAAAGCAGCGGCGCATTGTTTCTACCGTCATGGCAGCAGCTTACCACGACGGACGTCATGCCCCAATCCGTTTTTTGATTGCCGGCCCAGGGACGGGAACCGCAATGTTCGACTTAAGGGAGCCAAAATCAGCCCCCAAAAGTCTAGTCAGATTTTGTCCCCGCGGGCGGCGGGGGATCTAATCTATTTCGTGCCCTGCTTTGCGGGCGCTGAGGTGGGTTGGGTCGGCGCTGATGGAGGCGCGCATGCTACTACCTTCCTCATCCGATACCAACCGCATCACTCGCCCGTGGAACAAAGGGTGCCTGCTGGGCCAAAAGCGCCCGCTGCGGCCAAAGGATGTCTGGACCATTCGGGTCCGTTTACAGATTGAAAGCCGCAAGCGCGATCTCGCAATGTTCAATCTCGCTATCGACAGCAAGCTGAGAGGATGCGATCTCGTGCGCTTGCAAGTGAATGACGTTTGCGCGGGCGGCAGAGTTCGCGATCGTGCGGTCGTGATTCAGAAGAAAACTGGCCGTTCTGTGCAATTCGAGCTGACCGAGCAAACGCGATTATCAGTCCAGGAATGGCTGGATCGGCGTGGAGTAGCCAACAGCGGATATGTTTTCCCTAGCCGATCTGCGAAACATCCCCATATTTCGACTCGGCAATATGCTCGCATTGTGAAGAAGTGGGTGGCGAGCGCAGGGCTCGATAGCTCGGCCTACGGAACGCACTCCATGCGCAGGACGAAGGCTGCTCAAATTTACAAAAAGACGGGAAATTTGCGTGCCGTCCAACTCCTGTTGGGTCACACTAAACTGGAGAGCACGGTCCGCTATCTCGGAATCGAGGTCGACGATGCTCTTAGCATTTCAGAGCAAGTAGAACTCTGAGGCAACAGGCGACGCGGACTAGCCAATTGCCATGGCCGCGTCGCACCATACGCGGACGTTCGGTCTTATGTGACCGGCGCAGGGTGTGATGGCAGTGCCGGTTCATTGAGGCGACGAAATGAGGCTGTCAGCTCCTGGCGGCCACATGGACTGTATCGAGAGCTGCGCGCAATCCACGCGCCAGTTTCACAGCGTCGTCATTCGCCCAGAAGTGCACGAAAAAGATCGAGCATGTGGTTGTGGAGCGCCGTGACCTCGATCCCGTACGCCTGAAGGGTCTTCAGCAGCGGCTCCACCTCTTTCGCCGTCGCAACGAAATCCCCGCTGATGGCGGCTTTGCCGTCGCCAGTAGGTTCGAAATTGATGGCGATGGCGGTTCCCATGGCGGGAGCGACTGTTATTCCCCCCGCGCGGATTTGCTCAGCCTTCGGGATGCTGAACTGAAGCACGCCGCCGTTGTTTTTCCCCGGAAAGCCGAGGACATTATCAACCTCCGCCGCATCAAAGCCAAGCTTGGGGGGCTCGCCAGCCGGAGCCGCGGGCGGCTCAAAAAGCGTTTTTGTTTGCGCGAGCGCCTCGCGAACGACCGCAGCGAGTTTCGCCGGGTCGCCGTGCGCGCCGACGTGCATATAGAAAGTCGCCGGGCTGGCGCGCAGGAGGTGGTTATGGACGGCCGTCACCTGGACGCCGTTGGCGAGTAGCGACCGCATCACTGGATTCACCTCGGTTTCAGTCACCACCAGGTCGCCCATCATCATGGCCGTATGTCCGGTTGGCTCGAAGGCAATCCAACCGCCGAGGGCGAGACCGGGCTTGATGCTGACGCCGTCGAGGGTGACGTGAAGATCGCTGCGCGGGAGAGCGTATTTGTGCACGCTTCCAGAGACAGCGGCTTTCTTGCCGATCGCGGCGTCAACCTGCGACCAGTCGGTTTCAGCTACAGCAACAGACGCGGGCAAGAGCAGACATATTGTGCAGAGAGTGGCTAGCGGCCTCTGTTTCATGGCGTTCTCCCTTTCCGCCGAAAGTCTAAATCGCTCCTACGAGAAACAGCCCTATTCCCGCCAGGCAGGAACCCGCCAAGGTCTGGAGCACGCCGACACGAAGCCGGAAGATCGCCATCGCCGCAGCGACCGAGAGGGCGAGACTCCAGAAATCCACGCTTGCGAGCACGGGCGCGTCAAAAGACAGCCCATAGCCGGCCACGGCGACCGTCTTGCGAAAGATGGCGTGGATCGCAAACCAGATAGCGAGGTTCAGGATGACGCCGACGACGGCGGCGGTGATCGCCGCCAATGCGCCGGAGAGCGCCTTGTTGGAGCGGATTTTTTCGATGTATGGCGCGCCGAGAAATATCCAGAGAAAGCAGGGCGCGAAGGTGACCCAGCTTGCGAGCAACCCGCCGAGCATTCCTGCCAGAAGCGGCGGCAAGTCGCCTGGCGAGCGAAACGCCGCCATAAAGCCCACGAACTGCAAGACCATGACCAGCGGGCCAGGCGTCGTTTCCGCCATGCCGAGTCCATTGAGCATCTCCGCAGGCGTCAGCCAGTGATAGGTCTCGACCGCCCGTTGCGCGACATAGGCGAGGACCGCGTAGGCTCCGCCAAAGCTCACGACAGCCATTTTGCTGAAGAACACCGCGATCTGGGAGAAGACGTTCCCCTGACCGGCGACAAACAGGATCCCAACAACCGGGATGAGCCAGACCGCCAACCAGATCAGCCCGATTTGCAGCGCCCGCTTACCCGAAGGGTGGGCGTGAACGGGCGTGCCATCGCCTAGAACACTTTCGCCGTCCTCATGCGCCGCCCCATGTCCGACTGACACGAAGGCGGGATTCCCGCGCGCCGCGCTGACGTAACCGAGCAAGGCCGATGCAAGGATGAGCGCAGGGAACGGCAAGGCGAAGAAGAAAATGCCGACGAATGAGGCGGCGGCCAGAAGCTGCATCGCCGGAGATTTGAGCCCGCGCTTGCCGATCCGCGCGACAGCTTCGATGACGATGGCGAGAACGGCGGCCTTCAATCCGAAGAACAATCCGCCCACGATCCCGACATTCCCCCAGAGCGCGTAAATGATGCTGAGCGCCATGATCGAGATGACGCCGGGGAGAATGAACAGGCCGCCCGCAACGAGGCCGCCGACGGTGCGATGCATGAGCCAGCCGATATAGGTGGCGAGTTGCTGAGCCTCGGGGCCGGGCAACAGCATGCAGTAGTTGAGGGCGTGCAAGAAGCGGCTCTCGGGAACCCACTTCCTCTCATCGACAACAATTCTGTGCATCACCGCAATCTGCCCGGCGGGTCCGCCGAAGCTCAGCAAAGCAATGCGCGCCCAGACACGAGAGGCTTCAGCGAGAGATACGCCATGACCGTGGGCGGTCGTTTGAATATGGACGTTCACGACGCTTTTCCGGATTTGGTGGCAGGCCAGTTGTGGGGCTCGTCGGTCGCGTCACGGCACCAGCGATAAAAAGCGTCGTAGAGCGCCATCCCGGCTTTGAGCTGTTCGAGATCATCCGCATACATGCGGGATTGACCGAGCGACGCCGCGAGCAACCCCGCTGCTTCAGGGGCAAGATCGAGGCACGCCGTATCCGCTCCACGCACGATGACTGCAAGCCTTTGTAGCGGCTCTATCGCTAGGCCCCATTCCTCGAGCATCGTATCGAACGTGCAGCGTTCACCCCTGTGGCTCCAGAACGCACCCTCTATGTCGAAAGCCGCGCCACCGAAACGTTCCGCAACCGCTGAGACTTCCGCTGGTGCAACGAAGAGAAAGACGGCGCTTGGATCGACAAACCGGTGAATGAGCCAGGGACAGGCGATCCGATCAACCTTGGGGCGGGAGCGCGTAACCCAGATCGTCCGCCCGAGGGCGTCACGCCGAGGCACTTTTGAAATCGGAATGAGCGGCCCGCCCGCTTTGGCCCAAGCCAGTAGTCCTCCCGTCAGAACATCGGCTGAACTCGCCCCAGCATGACGAAGCCATGCGGCGACGCCTTCGCTGTCTTGCTCTCCGCTCTTGTCGATGATGATGGCCGGACGACCGACGAACTCCGAGGCCCAATGCGAAACGGATGATCGGATTCGTGATCCTCGTCCGTCCGCACGTCAATGAGCGCGGGACAACGGCCGACTCCAATAAGACGCGCGAGCTTATCAGCAGAGATTGAGTTGATTGACGACATAGTGCGCCCTTGGTGAAAACCGGACGCGATTCTTGGGCATGTCGCCTCGTGGGGAGATCGCTTCCCCATGGCGTAACAATTTGCCGCCTTGGCGTTAGAAGTCAAGGCCGGTTTCGACCCTCCGCTTTTGTGCGAAAATCAAGACTTCGGATAATGCGGTTACGCTAAAGATTAGCGGATTGCGCGCCGCAAAGGATACGACTGAGGCGCAGTTTCTCCGGCGCTCGACTCGATCGTAAAGGTCCGCAATGGGTCTTGGTTGTGTGAAAACTCAGCGGAGATTGCGCCACTGAAAAAGGTCAATTAATTTTCGAGGCCTCAGGCCGATCAGAGGGAAGAAAATCGTAAAACAAGAGGCTGGGAGCGGCCATTTTCGGTGGAATTTAATCTGGATATCGCGTTTTCACACAGCCAGGGTCAATTTTTGCCGTTGACCATGTCTCTGATGCGCGTGAAGCAACACTTTAATCACGTCGGCAGCTAACATTGGGCGGAGCGAATCATTCATGCGTATCAACCGGCATCGATCGAATACGCCTAGTTCTTGAGCCGCAATCTCGATCATTCCGTTTCCCTGTCTTTACACGCCAGCGCCCTACGCCCCTGACTGACTTGTTGCATCCCGTCGGGTTCGGCATTTCTTAATCGACCCCGGTTTCGAGCCGCCGTCGCGCGATTCGACGAGCACCGGGGAGAGCAGTGGCGGCGCACACTCAACACGCAGAAACGATATCGCGCGGCGCGCGCATGCTGCGCACGGCGTTGGGCGCACAAATTGCCGAATGGCTCGACGACGACAGCGTCGTCGAAATCATGCTCAATCCAGACGGCCGGCTCTGGCTCGATCGCCTAACGACCGGGCTTGAGGACACGGGCGCCCAACTTTCGTCGGAGGATGGCGAACGGATCATCCGACTCGTCGCGCATCATGTCGGTGCCGAAGTTCATGCGGGGGCGCCCCGCGTTTCGGCGGAATTGCCAGAAAGCGGCGAGCGGTTTGAGGGCGTGTTGCCGCCGATCGTCTACGCGCCGGCCTTTTCGATCCGCAAGCCAGCTGTCGCGGTGTTCTCGCTCGACGATTACGTCACCGCTGGCGTTATTACGATGCATCAAGCCGCGATCCTTCGCGCGGCCGTCGTCGAACGCAAAAATATCCTCGTCGCCGGCGGCACGTCGACCGGAAAGACGACGCTCGCCAATGCCTTGCTAGCGGAAGTCGCTAAATCGAACGATCGCGTCGTTCTAATCGAAGACACGCGGGAACTGCAGTGCGCGGCGCCGAACCTCGTTTCGTTACGGACCAAAGACGGCGTCGCATCCCTCTCCGAGCTTGTGCGCGCGTCACTGCGCCTACGGCCCGATCGTATTCCGATTGGCGAAGTGCGCGGCAGCGAAGCTCTGGACTTGCTCAAAGCCTGGGGCACCGGCCATCCAGGCGGCGTCGGCACCATTCACGCGGGCTCCGCGCTTGGCACGCTACGGCGCCTCGAACAGCTCATCCAGGAAGCCGTCGTCACCGTTCCTAGAGCGCTGATCGCCGAGACGATTCAGATCATCGCCGTGCTCGCCGGCCGGGGGTCTGAGCGCAGGCTGATCGAGCTCGCCGCCGTCACAGGCCTGAATGAGCACGGCGACTACGCGCTCGTTGATCTTACCCGTATTAATCTTGGAGAACACCATGAATAGGTTTCATAGTGACGAGACATTTCGCGCGCGATTTGGGGTCGTCGCTTTCATATTTGGCGGTGCTGTCCTTTCAACGCCGGCCCTCGCCGCCGGCTCCAACATGCCCTGGGAGCAGCCGCTCCAGCAGATCCTGCAGTCGATCGAAGGGCCGGTGGCCAAGATCATCGCGGTCATCATCATCATCACGACCGGGCTGACGCTCGCCTTTGGCGACACGTCGGGTGGCTTCCGGCGGTTGGTGCAAATCGTCTTCGGACTTTCAATCGCATTCGCCGCGTCGAGCTTCTTTCTCTCCTTTTTTTCTTTCGGCGGCGGAGCGCTGATCTGATGGAGACAATTTCGCTTTCATCAGAGACTTCCGCTCCTGGCTTTCGGGTTCCCGTGCGCCGTTCCTTGACCGAGCCGATCTTTCTCGGCGGCGCGCCGCGCTCGATCGCGATTTTGAACGGGACGCTCGCGGCCGCGCTCGGTCTCGGTCTGCGGCTTTGGATCGCTGGCCTCCTCTTCTGGGTCGTGGCGCAGACGGCAGCCACCTGGGCGGGAAAACGCGATCCCGACTTCGTCGAGGTCGTGCGTCGCCACCTGCGCTATCCGGCGCATTTCGGCGCTTGAGGGAAAGCCTCCATGCTGAACCTCGCCGAATATCGCAAGAAACCACAGAGCTTGGCCGATTTCCTGCCATGGGCGGCGCTGGTGGCGCCCGGCGTCGTTTTGAACAAGGACGGCTCTTTTCAGCGGACAGCGCGATTTCGCGGTCCGGATTTGGAGAGCGCAACGCCAGCGGAACTTGTCGGGGTCACCGCCCGGCTCAACAATGCCCTGCGGCGCCTCGGCTCCGGCTGGGCGATCTTTTTCGAGGCACAGCGCAATCCGGCGCAGGATTATCCGGCGAGTTTCTTTCCCGATCCCGTCTCGATGCTGGTCGACGAAGAGCGCAAGGCGCAGTTCGAAGAGGAAGGCGCGCATTTCGAGAGCGGGTACTTTCTGACCCTCGTCTATCTGCCGCCCGAAGACGATGCGGCGAACGCCGAGAACTGGCTCTACGAAGGCCGCTCATCCGGCGAGGACGCAAATAGCGTCCTCGCCTCATACGTCGATCGAAGCAATCGGCTGCTACAGCTGATCGAGGGCTTCGCGCCGGAAGCCGAGTGGCTTGATGACGTCGATACCCTTTCGTACCTTCATTCTTGCGTCTCGACCAAGCGCCATCGGGTGCGCGTGCCTGAGACGCCTATGCACCTCGACGCCATTCTCGTCGACGAGCCATTAACCGGCGGGCTGGGGCCGCGCTTGGGGAATGCGCATCTGCGCACGCTGACGATCCTCGGCTTTCCCTCATCGACTCATCCAGGGATTCTCGACGAACTTAATTGTCTCGCCTTTTCCTATCGCTGGTCGACACGGGCGATCTCGCTCGACAAGAGTGATGCAAGCAAGGTTTTGACCCGCATCCGTCGCCAATGGTTCGCCAAGCGCAAATCGATACTCGCCATCCTCAAGGAAGTGATGACCAATGAGGCGGCGACGCTCGTCGACACCGACGCGCATAATAAGGCGCTTGAAGCGGACGCCGCGCTTCAGGATATCGGCTCAGATCTCATCGGCGAAGCCTATCTGACGGCGACGCTCACTGTCTGGGACGAAGATCCGCGTCTCGCCGACGAAAAGCTGCGGCTTGCCGAAAAGATCATCCAGGGCCGCGACTTCACCTGCATGATTGAGACGGTCAACGCGATCGAGGCATGGCTTGGCTCGCTTCCCGGACATGCTTACGCCAATGTCCGTCAGCCGCCGGTCTCGACGATCAATCTCGCCCATATGATCCCGCTCTCGGCGGGCTGGGCGGGACCGCTCACCGACGCTCATCTTAATGCGCCGCCGCTGTTCTTTGCCAAGACCGAAGGCTCAACGCCGTTCCGTTTTTCGCTTCATGTCGGCGATGTCGGCCATACGCTCGTCGTTGGCCCGACCGGCGCAGGCAAGAGCGTGCTCTTAGCGCTGATGGCGCTGCAGTTTCGCCGCTACCAACGGTCGCGCATCTTCATCTTCGACTTTGGCGGCTCGGCACGCGCCGTGACGCTCTCTATGGGCGGAAGCTGGCGCGATCTCGGCGGCGCGTTGTCGGAAGACGCTTTTGAGCCTGTCTCACTGCAGCCGCTCGCTAACGTCATCGATGCGGCCGAACGCGGCTGGGCGCCGGAATGGATCGCCTCGATCCTCGCGCGCGAGAATGTCACCATCACCCCAGAAGTGAAAGACCATATCTGGTCGGCGCTCTCGTCTCTCGCTTCCGGCCCTGTTCATGAGAGAACGCTCACCGGACTCTCCGTCCTTCTGCAATCCAATCCCTTAAAGCGCGCGCTCAAACCCTATTGCCTAGGCGGACCGCATGGCCGGCTTCTCGACGCCGAGGCGCACGATTTGAGCGACGCCGAGGTCCAGTGTTTCGAGACGGAGGGGCTGATCGGTTCCACCGCGGCCCCGGCCGTCCTTTCCTATCTCTTCCACCGAATCGAGGCGGCGCTCGACGGCTTGCCCGCTTTGCTTATCATCGACGAAGGCTGGCTCGCGCTCGACGATCCGGGCTTCGCCGCACAGCTGCGCGAATGGCTCAAAACGCTGCGCAAGAAAAACGCCTCCGTCGTCTTCGCCACGCAGTCGCTTGCCGATATCGAAACAAGTCCGATCGCGCCGGCAATCATTGAGAGCTGCCCGACGCGTATCTTTCTTCCCAATGAGCGTGCGATCGAACCGCAGATCCTCGCGATCTATCGGCGCTTCGGTCTCAACGACCGACAAATCGAAATCATCGCGCGGGCGACGCCCAAGCGCGACTATTACTGCCAGTCGCGGCGCGGCAACCGCCTCTTCGAACTCGGACTTGGTCCCCTCGCCCTGGCGCTCTGCGCCGCGTCCTCAAAAAATGATCAGCGGGCGATTTCACAATCTATCTCCGAGCACGGCCGCGAGGGGTTCGCCCGCGCCTGGCTGACGCATTGCGGCCTTCGCTGGGCCGCCGACCTTCTCCCCAATCCCGCATCTTCGGAGACCTCGTCATGATAAGGAAACGCTCGCTCGCAGCTGCGACGGCTGTCGCCATTTTCTTCTCTCTAAATGTTCCCTCATCGGCGCAATTGGCGGTGTTCGATCCCACCAATTATGCGCAAAACGTCATGACAGCGGCGAATACGCTGCGGCAGATCAACAATCAGATCGCGAGCCTCCAGAACGAGGCTCAGATGCTGATCAATGAGGGCAAAAATCTCACAAATCTCCCCTACTCCTCGCTGCAAAGCCTCCAACAATCGATCGGTGAGACCCAGCGACTGCTGATTGACGCGCAGCGCATCGCCTATGACATGCGCCAGATCGATCAGGCTTTCTCGACCCATTATGGGCCGGCGAACGTCTCGATAAGCTCCGCTTCGCTGATCGATGGCGCAAGGCAGCGCTGGCAGAATTCTCTGGCGGCGCTGCAAGACGCGATGCGCGTTCAGGCCGGCATCGTTCAATCGATCGACACGGCCAAATTCGAAGCCGGGACGCTTCTGTCATCGAGCCAATCGGCCGTTGGCTCGCTTCAAGCGTCGCAGGCCGGCAATCAGCTGCTCGCGCTACAGAGCAAGCAACTCGCCGATGTGACGGCGCTACTCGCCTCGCAGGGACGCGCCCAGTCGTTCGAACTCGCGCGTCAAGCCGAGGCGCAGGAACAGGCGCGCGAGCAAATGCGGCGCTTTATCGCTCCTGGCCAGGCCTATCAGCCTGGCGACGTCGCCATGTTCCATTAAGGGCGCGCTGCGATGAAGATCGAACAATGGCTTAGCCCCGAAAATCTCGGTCTGGTTGCTGTCGGCATCGTCCTCGGCGCCTTCTCGCTCATTGGCGTTGAGGCCGCCTGCGACGCCGATGTCGCCGCAAGATTGCGCGCCTCAAAAATCTTTGAATTGGCTGAGCCCTCAAAGGCTTCGCCGATTGATAGCGAAACGCTGCGCTGCGCGACGCTTCCCATTGAACAGGCCGACGATCCCAAATGCCAAGCGCTCTGGGCGGCGCAGCGGAGAAAGTTTTTGGCGCCGAAGAAGAAGGACGACGATTCGGGCGCTGCGCCGAAGATGTTTCCCTCAGTCCCGCGCGCGCTCGAAAAGCCGGCAGAGAAATCCGCGCCCGCCCAAAGCGAGTAAGCCGATGGGTGGAACTGGCGTCATCGATCGCTTTCTCGAGGTCTTCACCCGCTACATCGATAGCGGCTTTGGCCTCCTTGGCGGAGAAGCCTCTTTCCTGGCTTCGACCCTTGTCGTCATCGATGTGACGCTCGCCGCGCTCTTCTGGAGCTGGGGCCCTGACGAAGACGTCATCGCTCGCCTCGTCAAGAAGACCCTCTTCGTCGGCGTCTTCGCCTTTCTCATCGGCAATTGGAACAATCTCGCGAGGATCGTCTTCGAGAGCTTTTCTGGTCTTGGTCTCAAAGCCGCCGGAAGCAGTCTTTCGTCAGCGGATTTCCTGCGACCGGGGCGCATCGCGCAGGTGGGGATCGACGCCGGTCGTCCGATCCTGGAATCGATCTCATCGCTCCTCGGTTACGTCTCCTTCTTCGAAAACTTCGTCCAGATCGTCGTGCTGATGTTCGCCTGGACGGTCGTACTACTCAGCTTCTTCATTCTGGCGATTCAGCTCTTCGTGACGCTGATCGAATTCAAGCTCACGACGCTCGCCGGCTTTATTCTCATTCCCTTCGGCCTCTTCGGCAAAACCGCCTTCCTTGCTGAACGCGTTCTCGGCAATGTCGTCTCCTCAGGCGTCAAGGTGCTTGTTCTCGCCGTCATTGTCGGTGTCGGTTCGACGCTCTTCGCGCAATTCACGCAAAGCGCGTCTGGCGCAGAGCCGACTGTCGACGACGCCATGGCGCTCGTTCTTGCGGCGCTGTCGCTTCTGGGTCTCGGGATACTTGGCCCCGGCGTCGCCAATGGCATCGTCTCTGGAGGGCCGCAGCTCGGCGCGGGCGCGGTCGTCGGAACCGGTCTTACTGCTGGCGGCGCAGTTCTCGCCGGCGCCGGCGCGGCGCGGATTGTTGGCGGCGCTTTGATGGGGCCGGCCGGAAAGAACGAGACGCAGGCCGCCGCCCTGCTGCCGCCCTCGCGCGGTCCCGACGCTCCCGGCGGCGGTTCTCCCAATGGATACTCACCGCGCCCAGGTGGAGCGCCGGGAGGCGGAACAGCCGCTGCCGCTGAATCATCGGCCGCACAATTTTCGAGCGCGTCTCCGATCGGCGGATCGGCAATCCCAGATCCCGCAGCTTCACCGGCCGGCGAACCCGCCTGGGCCAAGCGCATTAAACGCAGCCAGTCCGTCGCTCATGGCGTCTCGCTCGCCGCCCATTCCATCCGCGCCGGCGACGCGCATGGCGCCGGAACATCCATCAATCTTTCTGAAGGCCGCTAAATGTTCAACCGCTCTTCCGTTCGCTACGGGCGCTCCCCCGAACCCGTCACCCCCTACCAGAAGGCCGCGCAGGTCTGGGACGAGCGCATCGGCTCGGCGCGCGTGCAGGCGAAGAACTGGCGCCTTATCGCCTTTGGCAATCTGATCCTCGCCGGAGGACTCGCAGGCGCTCTCGTCTGGCAAAGCGCGCGCGGGTCCATCGTTCCCTGGGTGGTGCAGATCGATAAGCTCGGCGAAGCGCAGACTGTCGCCCCGGCAATCGCCGATTATCAGCCAACCGATGCGCAGATCGCCTGGCATCTCGCGCGCTTCATCGAGAATGTCCGCGCCATACCCGCCGACCCCATCATCGTCCGCCAGAACTGGCTCAAAGCCTATGATTTCGTGACGGACAAGGGCGCGCATGCTCTCAACGACTACGCCCGCGCCAATGATCCTTTCGCCAAGGTCGGGCAAATCCAGATCGCCGTTGACGTTACGAGCGTCATTCGCGCTTCGACCGATTCCTTCCGCATCGCCTGGACCGAGCGGCGCTACGAGAACGCCAGCCTCGCTTCGACCGAACGTTGGACCGCGATTCTGACCATCGTGGTGCAGCCGCCCCGCGATGCCGAGCGCCTGCGCAAAAATCCGCTCGGACTTTTCATCCACGCCATCAACTGGTCGAAGGAGCTCGGATAATGAAGCCGATCCGATCCAAGAGATTCATCGCCGCCCTACTCGCTTCGACCTCGCTTTCCGCCTGCATGAGCTTCAAGCCGCCCGAGATCGCCTATGACGATATTCCCCTCCCTGCCGTAATCGAGAATGAGCCGGAGAGGCCAGTCAAGATCGTCGAGATTCCGAAGATCCTGCCGCTGCCGGGGCAGCTTAAACCCTTGTCGAAGTTCAAGGAGACGCCGGAAGCGCCCGATCCAAAAGTCAGGGTGGCGCAGGCAAACGCGGCGGCGCGCGTTCAACCCAGCCGCGCTGGCTATATCAACGCTGTCCAAATCTATCCCTTCACCGAAGGCGCGCTCTATCAGGTCTATGCGTCGCCGGGAGAGATCACCGACATCGCGCTCCAGGAGGGCGAGCAGCTTGTCGGCTCTGGCCCCGTCGCCGCCGGCGACACTGTGCGCTGGATCATCGGCGATACGGAAAGCGGCGTTGGCGCATCGAGGAAGACCCACATCATGGTCAAACCGACGCGGCCTGACCTTATGACCAATCTCGTGATCAACACGGATCGGCGCACCTATCATCTGGAGCTCAGAGCAACGGAAAAGACCTATATGGCTTCCGTCTCTTGGCAATATCCCCACGACGAGCTCATTGCGCTTCGACGGCGCAACACTGCGGCCGAAGAAGTTATGCCGGTCGATACAGGCGTTAATCTCGCAAGCCTCAACTTCCGTTATGCGATCGAAGGCGACGCAGCGCCATGGCGCCCGCTCCGCGCTTTCGATGACGGCCGCAAGGTCTATATCGAATTTCCGCGCGGCATTTCCCAAGGTGAAATGCCGCCGCTCTTCGTCATCGGCGCTTCCGGCGACAGCCAGCTCGTCAATTATCGCGTGCGCGGCCATCACATGGTCGTCGATCGGCTCTTCGCCGCCGCCGAACTGCGCTTTGGATCCGACGATCAAAGAGTGGTCCGGATCGTGCGCAGCGACGTGAGGCCGGCCATATGAGCCCGCCGGAGCACGAGAAGAAGCTTGCGGAGGAATTGCGGCTGCGGCCCGATCGCCCGCAAGTGACGCGGCTCTCACGCAAGGTGCTCATCGCACTCGCCGGCTTCTCGTCTTCGCTCATTCTCGGCCTGACGCTTTGGGCGCTGCATGAGCGTTCGGGCGCCAAGGCGCCGCCCGAACTCTATAACACCGACGTCAAGACGACCGCCGACGGGCTCGCCGGACTGCCACGCGACTATACGGCGTTGCCCAAAAATGTGCCGAAGCTCGGACCGCCTTTGCCGGGAGATCTCGGCCGGCCGATCCTGGCGGCCCAGGGTCAACTGCCGCAAGCGACTGTCGATCCGGAAGCGCAGCGCGTGAGCCAGGAGCGCGAAACGGCGCGCACCGCCAAACTCTTCGCACAGACCACCACGCATCACCGAGCGCAGACTGCGACGGAAGTGTTGCCTCATTCATTCAATGGCGAGCCCTCATCTCCGGGCTCCACATTGTCCGCGGAAATTGCGCCTATCGATCCTGGCGCGATCCAAAACATGCAGGATCGCAAGCTCGCGTTCGTCAATGCGCCGGCCGATCGTCGAACCGTCAGCTCCGATCGGCTCGAACATCCGGTTTCGCGTTACGTCCTGCAAGCAGGCGCGGTCATTCCGGCTGCGCTTGTCACCGGCATCCGCTCCGATCTCCCCGGCCAGATCGCGGCCCAAGTGACCGAAAACGTATTTGACAGCCCCACGGGAGAATTCCTGCTGATCCCGCAGGGCTCGAAACTGATCGGCGTCTATGATTCGCAAATCGCCTTCGGCCAGTCGCGCGTGCTGCTTGTCTGGAACAGGCTAATTCTTCCTGACGGGCGTTCGATCGTTCTCGAACGCCAGCCTGGCGCCGATGCGTCGGGCTATTCCGGGCTCGAGGATGAGGTCGATCATCACTGGCTTCGTCTCGCCGGCGCCGCGGCGCTCTCGACCATTCTGGGCGTCGGCACGCAACTCGGCACGACGGGCGATGAAAACGCGCTCATCCAGGCGCTGCGCCGTGGCGGTGCGCAAAGCCTTAATCAAACCGGCCAGCAGATCGTCGCACGAAATCTCAATATCCAGCCGACTTTGACCATCCGGCCAGGCTTTCCGGTGCGGGTGATCGTCACGCGCGACCTGGTGCTCGCGCCTTATCAAGAGCGCGCAACAGTCGCCGTAAAGCGAGACGAGCCATGACCAAGCTGAAACTCGCCTCAATCGACGACGACAAACCGGTAAAACTCTCCGTCTCACTGCCGGCCGAGCTTCACCGAAATTTGATCGCCTATGCGGAGGTTCTCGCAAATGAAACAGGCAAGACTGTCGATCCTACAAAACTCATCGCGCCGATGTTGGAGAAGTTTATCGCAAGCGATCGAGGATTCAGAAAAATGCGAGGCCGACATCCTAAGCCTAGCCTGAGACCTTCTGAAACTTCGGCTGGTAACGCTCCGACGACATCAAGGGCGCTAGGGTGCAAGCCCGAGGTATCATCGACGGGCAGCGATACAGCGCAATAAGGAACGCGCGTCTTCGCCTGCCACCGGACGAAGAGTGACGCCAGGATAGGGCATTTCCATCTCCGGACGAGTTACATGCTGAGGCCGAAACCCCGGGCGACCAGCGGCATCACCGGAAACGAATCGCATCGCAATTCCAAGCGAACGCAGCGCCGCGATCATGAGCGTCGCAAAGTCGCGACAACTCACGCTCGCGAGTTCCAAAGTCAGACCGGGTCCTGAACGCCCTTCTCGTGTCGCGCTACATGCTTAAAGGTCCGGTTGATGGTCTGCATCATATCGACGAGAAGCTTGTGGGTGTCTGCCGATCCGTCCTCACGGAGGAGCGCGGCGGCCCAGCGATCGAGCTGGGGATGCTGGGACTGCGGAGTGAGGAAGCACGCAAGATCGGGCCTCTCTTCCTCGCCGTAAGCAAACGGATGGCTCCGCTCAAAGTCCTCGATATCCGCTTGTCGGCGCGTGGCGGAGACGCATGGTGCTTTCGAAGCGAAGCTCCGAGGCCGCGCGCTCGGCCGGCTCGGCGTTCTGGAAACCGAACTGGCGCGCCACATCGCCTGGGACATTGGCGTCGCCGCAGTTTCCCGCCTCGTGGCGGACGCGCTCGACGCCACTTTGGTGCAGCAGAACTATTCGCGCCTGGTCATCGACTGCAATCGCGCGCCGAAGTCGGAGACGTCAATCCCGGAAATCAGCGAGTTTACCCCGATCCCTGGAAACGGCGGTTTGAGCGAAGGCCAGAAGGACGCGCGGCTGCGGGAGAATTTCCAGCCCTATCATGATCGGATCAAAGCAGCGATGGCGGGAGGGCCGGCCGGCGGCATTGGTCGCGATGCAAAGTTTTACGCCGGTCTTCATGGGCTCGGCGCGGCCTGGCATGCTGACGTGCTTTACAATCGCGACGCTCGTTTCGCCGATGCGCTGATAGCTTGGTTAAAAGGCGAAGAAGGGCTCATCGTCGGCGACAATGAGCCCTATAGCGTGACCGATAAGTCGGATTACACCATTTCGGTTCCAGGCGAGCGAGGCCTGCTTCACGTTGAGGTCGAGATCCGCCAGGACCTGATCGCCGGCGAGAGCGGACAGCGGGCCTGGGGGGCGCTGCGCGCCCGTTTGCTGCCGCAGGCGTATCAAGAGGCTTGGTCGAGCAGAGCGGTCCTGAGGTGGGCGATGACAAAGATCGGCTGACCCCAAAGCCCCGAAACGGCCCAGGGCATTAGCTCGGCCTTGTCCGAAACGCCAGACGTGCACATATTTTTCGAAGGGTCGGCTGCCATTTGGGCAATGTCGGCTTGGTGGAGACACGACAATGATCGAAACATTGATAGGACTCATCTTTCTCGTCATCATCATCGGGGTGTTTTGGTGGGCCGCGACGACCTTGCTCCGTGTCATTCCTCTCGCGGAGCCATTTCGAACAGTTGTTCACGTGCTCGTCGTTTTGGTTGGGGTGTTCATTGTTCTTTATGTGGCGCAGATGTTCCTGGAGGCAGCCGGCATTAAAGTGCCATGGCCGAAGTTCAGCGAAGCGAAATCAATACACTCGGTCATTGGTGCGTGAGCGATCTGTTCATACTGACATAGAACCGCGCAGTAGAAACCGCTTGAGATGCTCTGGCTCGCCAGTTTCTAACCCCGGGGACCGGGGTTAGAGGCTGGCACCCGACCGGAAGACGTGCGACGAATCGACCATCTGATACGCATAGGGGGATTCTTCCGGGCGCCGCATTTCCAAAGATCGTCTCGTCATCAACGCCCTTGCCTCGTCATTGACTCCAGCATGGACACGGATCGCGTCGATGACGGCTCTTCGTCGGGAAAAATTCAGCCTGCCGCCGACATTTCGCGCGAGCGCAAGCGGGCTAAGAAGGGTAAAACTTTATCGCGTTGCGCTAAAGTAGACCTAAACCTGCATGATTGGCGCGGGTTCGAGAGGACAAACGATCATGTTGCTGCCATTGGCGCGCGTGGCGCTCGGAGCGCTGATAGGCGCGGCGGGCGTCGCGCTATTTGGCCCGCACATAGCGCGACGTGCACGTCCGGCCGCGAAAGCAGCGCTGAAAGCAGCGTTGGCGGCGATGCACGAGGCGCGGATCCGGGGCGGCGAAATCGCCGAAGCCGCCGAGGATCTCTACGCCGAGGCAAAGGCGGAGGCGGCGGCCGAGACCGAAGCCGCCCGGGACGCGGCGGCCGTCGCAGAGCCCACGGCCGCAGCGGCAGTCTCCAAAATCAATTCCCAGATGAATCGTGGTGGCGCTTTTTCCCATCGACCCGAGGAAACGGTCATGACAAAGCAACCGGGACTCGACGGCCGCCATCGAGACAAGAACGGCAGAATCAGCAAGAAGCATGGCAATACGCTCATATCCACATTGCGTCAGACCTATGGGGCCGGATTCGCTCCGGGGCGGTCTGGCGATGAAAGATTGGCAGATGTTCTGCACGACCTAGACGAGCCGTCTCTCAGTCATCTGATCCATGACGTGCAAAAGCAATCGACTTGATTCGTGTTTGATGACGGACGACCTCGATACCCATCATTGGATTGAGCAGCTGCAAATTGCTTTCGTCGCTTTTTGGCGCTGCTGAAGGAGTGTTGCTGACGTTTCTGGTCAATAATTCGCCGACATATTATTGTTACGAAATTCACCGACTTCTTTTTTTGTCCGTTGGCGTCTCCATATGATGTGCTCGACAGATATTGCCGACAAGCCAAAGCCGCCATCGCACTGAAGGAATGGACATCATGGATATCCAGACGCTGCTCCTCATTATTATTGTTGTTCTCCTGCTTGGCGGAGGCGGTTGGTACGGCCGAGGACGTTGGTTTTAGACACGAGGCAAGCGCCCGCCGCGGATCAAGTCTGAATTTAATAACGCGCCTCTTGGCGTTATGATGTTGTCCGATCTTGCGGCAAGGACTAGCAATTGGCCTGGGCGCGACCCATCACCGGATCGCGCCCAGCAGCGAAAAACCGAATTTAGATTTTCGGGGAACCTTCTCGATGGCCTCCAGGCGAAGCGCGACAACTCGCCCGCCTTTTTTCACCGGTTTGGCCGCGCTCGGATAGGCGCGGTTCTTGTAACCGAGATGGTTTTTGGCGTTACAGTGTGAAATTGCTTCAAAGTCCTTCCGAACGAACCGCTGAGTTGTGACCGTATCCAGTCTAGCGCCGAGGGGAGTTCGATTCGCGGTAAAGATAGCTTCGTCAACGGTTGACCTTGATGTACGCTCGTCCACTCGTCAGGCCATTAAGCGTATTTTCAAAACTATTCGCGGCGAATTAGTCCGCGTGACGCTGGCTTTGTCATATCAACCGGCTAATCTTGATGCTGCTTAGCCGCCCATCACCAGTGAGGATATCGCCATGAAGGGCTTTGTCGGAGACATTGAGGAACTGACCGAGGAGAACAAGGACTTCCGACGCGTTCTCTATACGGGCAAGCACCTTCAATTGGTGCTGATGGCTCTAAAACCCGGGGAGGAAATCGGAGATGAAGTCCACTCGGACCACGACCAGTTTTTTCGGGTAGAAAAAGGCAAGGGCGAAGTGCTGATTGACGGAGTCCGTACGAAAATTAAGAGCGACGATGCGATCATCGTGCCCGCAGGCGCGCGCCACAACGTCATAAACACGGGTGAAAAGCCTTTGAAGCTCTATACGATCTATGGCCCGCCGGATCACCGGGACGGCATCGTCCGCGCCACTAAGGCGGAGGCCGAAGCTGGTGACGAGCACTTCGATGGCAAGACCACGGAGTAGCCGCTCAAGGTTGTGCGCGGCAAACCGATCGCCCCTTTTTGCCTGCTGCCTCGAGCATCGGCCGGGCCCGAACCTAACTGCGGCCACCGCGAACTCTCGGCAGACAGGAGCGAAAAAAATCAGGTCAAGGATCTGATGTCGCGCGCGGACGTGTTCGTCCTTCATCGCTCTACTTGGCGTTATGGTCCCCATTAAGGAAGTCGCGAAAAGCGGCAATCATTGACGGGATCAGCTTTGCGCATGCGGCATAATCCTCTTTCACACTTTCGGCTGCAACTTTAGCAGCGCCGTGCAGCCAATCGACCGGGCGCGCGTCGAGATCGCTGCGAATGCTTGGCGTTTGCACTTCGCTAGCGGCGTGGATTGCGCCGAGGTCGAAGCCCATGGCCTCGAGCAATTGGAGGTTCAACTTGGCGCCTGCGTTGTCGCCGAGGTCGAGCTTTCGGGAATCCGCCGCAATCCGCCGGACGATGACGCCGTCCTGGATACGAAGGAAGGGATCAGGCGATCGATATTTACCTGTAGCAAGATCGAGAAAAGAAGACGGTCGCCCGCCATCGCCATGAGCCCAATTCCAAGCCGACGGCGCGAACGCCTTCGCCTCCCGTATGACGCTCCCACCGCGCCAGTCCGCGACTACTACAAAGCGTGGTCGGCCTAATCCTCCGCCGCCTTTTCTACGAGACGCGAACCTCTCGACGACGGCATCCGTGGGGACACTCGAACGAAGAGCGCTCTTGACCTCGTCCGGCGGCGTCGCCGCCGGATACTTCCTAACTTCGTCCCAGAATTTCTCCCGCTCTTCGTCGGTGCAGGCCACGAACGGCAGCATCCAGGCTGCATTCTCATCGAGCAGCGTTGGCCTCGGTTGGTTCAGACCCTTTCGGTACCCAGCGGCAATCGCGCTGGCGGCGTCGTGGTTGCTGAACGCCACGCCCGGAGCGAGCCGCACGCTTGTCGCAAGTCGGACAAGGTCAAGTGGATATGGAATGACCGCCGCCTCATCGAAATCATTCACGCCCCACACCAAACGACCTTCGGCGTCGCGCCACGTCCCGAAGTTTTCGACATGAGTAGCCCATCGGAAGAATGTTGCGCGAAGGAAGGTGAAGGCGTCCTTCTTCATCTTCTGGTGTTTATGTTCAAGGTCTGCTTCCACCACTTGGCATTGGTTACGAAGCCACGCCTCGTATGCATCGTTGTCAGCCCGAAAGGACATATCCTGTCTCCTCGCTCGATCGTCGCCGAAATGTCTCGCAAAGCCCGGATCGAGAGAATGTGGCGTCGCCGGAACGTGGCGCCGAAGCTGGTATTGGCGCGATGCTCCCTGATGAATGCGTTTAGCGCGGACTTGATCTCCGGGTTGTAGTTGGGAATCGCCCAGGCCCCCCGCCTTCGCTAACGACAAGGTCGTTGCGTGGGAGCACTTTGGGAAAGACCCCAGCCTATATGTGGCTTTGTGATCGCCGACGACAACATAAGGTAGCAGTCTGGCATTCACCATCGACGAGGTCTTCATCCGACAGGTTCTCATCGATCGGCATGATTGCGATCTGCTTCAAGCCTTTGGCCAACGCGAGATGGTCCGCATACTGCTTGAAAGGCGTACGTGGATCTCGCGTCCGCTGAGGCTCTCGATCGTGTCCAGCCTGGGCGAGGTGGGGCCGATGACGACAATCTCGTTGACGTTCGTCGACACACGGATCGACGAAGTCGACAACGATCGAGTTTAGAGCAGCCGTCCGCACGAAGATCGTAAGCTTGGCCGATGCTCAAGCATCCATCCGGAGACGCCGGCAACGCCGCCTCCTGAACCGCCGCGAATGTCGGATCAGCGCCAGGAGAATGATGATCGGAATTGGAACGCCGAGCGTCGAGAGCAAATGAACGTTCCCTGACTTACGCTCTTCTTTGGATGTGCTTCGCCAGGCGCTCTTCCGGTTTCGGGGCTATCAATTTTGTATCTCTTCTCGTCAGCGGAGCGCGCCGCGCCAATGAGCATCACGAGTGACGCGAAGTGATTGAAGGCTCGCAACTAGCGCAAAGGGCCGGCGCGCGGCCTTTATGTCTCACTCATTGCGCTACCGGACTTTTCGTGATCGACTATGATTGCGCTACTGGCAAATCGCGAGAGGCAATACGCAATAACGCATTGTCAGTCGTAACTGAGGAGACCGACCATGGGCAGCACTACCGACAAGATCAAGGGTGCGGCAAATCAGGCGGCGGGGGCAGTCAAACAGGGAGTCGGCCAAGCAGTGGGCAACCCAAACCTTGAACTCAAAGGCGCCGTGCAGGAACTCAAGGGCGAAGCTCAGGAGGCCGTCGGCAAGGCCAAAGACGCGGTGAAAAAGCTCGTCGACAAGGCCTAACCTGACTTCGTCACGAGCGCGAGGAAGGCGGCCTTAAAGGCCGCCTTTTCATATTTGCTATCATCATTGAATAGTGCGGGGCCCGAGACCCCGTGATATTCAAAAGAATATCATTCAGAGCATTGCGTCATGGCCAAGGAACCAAAAACTTTAAATAAGGAAAACCCGCTGCTCCGCGCCTTATCCAGATGGGAGAACGAGGGCGGTAGAACCGATGCAGAAGTGCTTGGGAGCGGCGGTCATCAGCCGCTGGAATAATCTACCCACGGAAGTCCAGCGGGATCTATTCGCACGCGCCGTTTCTGTCGGCGAGCCGCTCCCCACAGCGGACCTGAAAGAGCAACTCGCTCGTTTTCTTCACAGCCACAAAGATTTGTGACTGCGGTGATAGGACCTACTGCGTTTCGCGAATGACCGAGCGCTTTTTTTTCTTCTACCGTCAGAATGCTCAAACAGCCACGCCGAATATTTCCCCTATACCGGCCGTTAGGGCCATCGCCAAGGCGCCCCAGAATGTCACTCGTGCTGTGGCGCGCAAAACTTCGCCCCGCCTGCTCTTGCGCCAATGGCACCCAGAAGAGCGAGAAAACACAAAGACGCGCCGGAAACGATGGGAACAAGATCGCCAGCAGGCGATACCAGAATCATGAGTAAGGGCATGGCGGCGCCGACAGAAAATGCTGCAGCCGATGTCAGTGCGGCTTGGACAGGACGTGCCGTGGTGATTTTCGAAATCCCCAGTTCATCGCGCGCGTGAGCGGTTAAGGCGTCTTTCGCCATCAACTGTTGGGCAACCTGCCGCGCAAGAGCGGTATCGACACCGCGCTGGACGTAAATTTCGGCAAGCGCCAGCGATCAAGATCGCCGCCCTCGTCGTGTGGGCTGCCGCAACGCCGACGATCAAACTCGCAGTTGAAACGCTGCCGTCATTGGCGCCGAGCACCGCGGCTCTTAGTCCCCGGATACGCCCGACCAGATGGTATTCGGGGTGCAGTCGCAGACGACTCATCCGACGTTCCAATTCTCAGATTAAATCCGTCCAAGCAGCATGAGAACGACAAGAACGATCAGGATGAGGCCGATCACGCCGACGCCGCCATGCCCGTACCCATAGCCGTAGCCGCCAAAACGTCCACTGAAACCGCCGAGCAAAACGATAATGAGGAGGATGATGAGCAATGTTGAGAGTGACATTAAGCAATCTCCGTCGCCGGGAATTTCACTTTTGAGCTTATCACGGCCGCTTCGCCGGTCCACACCCCGTATCTTTTCAAGACATCCAAAATGAAAGGCGGCAACGATTCGAATAATAACGCCCTTCGAAAGTCAGCATCGTCCGGCTCAAGATGCGGCTCTCGCGCTGAGCTGGATCTCGCGGTCGTAGAAACGCTTGTCTACATTGCGGCGTGCGGCGTGGATGATGGTCGAGCCCGGCGCTTCCTCGCAGAGCAGTTCCATCAGCCGCGTCTGGCTGAGGTCGTCGAGCGCCGAGGTGGGTTCGTCCATGATGATGATGTCTGGCGGCCTTAGCAGCACGCGCGCGAAGCCGAGCTGTTGCTGCTCGCCGCCTGATAGCACATCGGACCAGCTCTGCTCCTCGTCTAGGCGCGATACGAGATGAGCCAAGCCACAGGCAACGAGGATCCTTTCGGTGCGCGCGGGGTCGGGCGGCGCGTCGCCGCGGGGATAGTCGAGCGCGTCGCGCAACGTGCCCCGCGGCATATACGGCTGCTGCGGCATGAAAGCGATGCGCGCATCCTTCGGACGCAGAATGCGGCCGCTGCCCCACGGCCACAACCCCGCCATAGCGCGGATCAGCGTGCTTTTGCCGGTGCCGGAATCTCCCTTGACGAGAACCTTCTCGCCACGTCCGATCACAGCATCGGTGTCCGCGAGCATCAACGTGCCGTCATGCTGGGCGATGGAGAGCCCGCAAAGATGCAATGCGCTGTCGTCGCTGAAGGCGAGATCGATCATCTTCTCCTCAGCTCCGATCGCAAGCTTGTCGAGGTCCTCGAAGAAGAGGTCAAGGGCGGCGACCCGTCGCGCCGAGGCGAACCAGTCCGCAAGACGCAGCGAATTGTCGGCGAGCCAGTTGAGCGCCAATTGCACCTGTATGAAGGCGGCCGCCGCCTGCATGAGGTCGCCGAGCGACATTTCGCCGGCGAGATATTTCGGTGCGCCTAGCATGAGCGGGATGGCGGGCGCGAGCACGTTATTGCCGCTCGATAGGAAGAGCATGCGCGCCTGCCGTCCAATCACCGCAACCCAGCGCAGCGCGACCTGACTGAATCTCGCAAAATGCCGCTCCCGCTCGGCGTCGTCGGCTCCGATAAGCGCGATTGTTTCGGCGTTTTCGCGAGTGTGCGAAAGTTCAAAGCGAAAGTCCGCCTCTGCAACCGCCTTCGCTTCGACGCGCGCGACGAGCGGACGGCCCAAAAGCAGCATGCCGAAGGACGTCGAGGCGGAATAGATGACGACCGCGATTACGAGATAGCCCGGGATCGTCATGCCCCCAATCGTCAGCGAGCCGCCGATGAACCACAACACGCTGACGAACGAGACCGCCATGAGCAGAGCATTCGTGACGCCCGTCGCAAAGTCGACGAAGAGCTCGATAGCGATCCGACCATCCTCGGCGATGCGCGCTTCCGGATTGTCGACGAGCCGAAGGACGCTGAGCTGATAAAAGCGGCGGCGCTCCATCCAGCGCCGCACGAGCGTCTGAGTCAGCCATTCCCGCCAGCGCAACTGAAAGCGCATGCGCATCTGCAGCAGCGCGACGCTCGTCAACGCAGAGGCGAAGGCCAGCGCCAGCATCAGGCCGATGCTGAGAAAGATCAGCCGCTGGTCCTTGTTCTGCAGGGCGTCGAAGAAAAACTTGTTCCATCGGTTGACCGCGATGGCCGGGGCGAGATTGAGCAGCAGGCAGGCAAAGAGCCCCGCCACGAACAGTTTCGCTTTGCGGCGCGTGGGGCCGGTCCAGAAGCCAAAGGAGAGGTTCGCAAAGTGGCGCAGGAGCCGCGCATCGATCGCGGTTGGAACAATGCCGTTAGTCATATTCGTTCTCAAAGCTCAACTTGGGATGACCGGCAAGGCGGCATAGATGGCCCTGCATCTTGGCGCGATCGGCGCCTTCATGTGAGACTATCGCTGTCTGCCTGTGAACTCTTATGTGATCGTTTTTCTCGTGTCATTTTGATGGACGCCGTGTGGCTTCGCGTGAAGCGAGGCCGAGGAGCAGACTAGCGACGTTCGCCTACAAACGATCGCAGATAGGACCGTGAGTGACCTGGGACGCGAACGAAACTCCCTACTGGAGCCATAATTCTTCCGAGCTGGCCGCAGCTTTGGAGTCGGGTCCCAACGGACTATCGTCCGATCACGCCGCTGCGCTGCTCTTAAGCGTCGGTCCCAACAGCGTCGAGGATGCCCCACGCCTGAGCGCGCTTCGCCTCCTTCTGCGCCAGTTCCAAAGCCCGCTCGTCCTCATCCTGGCGTTCGCCGCCGCAATTTCGCTGGCACTTCAGCAATGGGTGAACGCCGCCATTATCCTGGCGATCGTCCTGGGCAGTTCGCTCCTCAGCTTCTTTCAGGAATATCGGGCGTCCACCGCGGTCGAGGAACTGAAGAAGCGCCTGGCGCTGACGTGCCGCGTAGTGCGGGATGGGGTGGAGCAGACGGCGCCGGTCAGCGCGATCGTGCCCGGCGACCACATCCTCCTCTCGGCGGGCAATCTAATCCCGGCTGATGGGCTCGTGATCGACGCGCAGGACTTCCTCGTCAGCGAAGCGAGCATGACCGGCGAGTCGTTTCCGGTCGAGAAGCGGGCCGGGATAGTTCGTCCCGACGCGCCTATCACTGAACGGACCAATACCGTCTTTCTCGGCGCTTCGGTGCGCAGCGGCACGGCGAAGGTCCTTGCCGTGAGCACCGGCCGCCGGACCGAGTTCGGCACTATTGCGGCGCGGCTGGGAGCGCGCCAACCCGAGACCGACTTCGCCCGTGGCGTGCGGCAGTTCGGTTATCTCCTCGTCCGCGTGATGATTGTCATCGTTCTCTTCGTGCTGACTGTGAACTTGTTGCTCCACCGCCCGGTGATCGAGTCCCTGCTGTTCGCCGTGGCGCTCGCGGTCGGTCTGTCGCCTGAGCTCTTGCCGGCGATAATCAGCGTGACCCTTTCGGCCGGCGCGCGGGCCATGAGCAAGCGCGGCGTCATCGTCCGCCGGCTCGACGCCATCGAGAACCTCGGCAGCATGGATATCCTATGCACCGACAAGACGGGCACATTGACCGAAGGCGCCATTGTTCTGCGCGACGTCCTCGACGCCGGAAGCCAGCCTTCGGATGAGGTGCGACGGCTCGCCTTTCTCAACGCCGCCTTCGAGACCGGCATCGAAAACCCACTCGATGAAGCGATTGTGACTGCGGGCAAGGACATTGGGCTAACGACCCGCGGCGCCGCCAAGATTGACGAAATCCCCTACGACTTCATGCGTCGCCGACTCACCATCGTCGTGGCGGAGGATGGAGCGCCGTCACAGCGCCTGTTCATCACCAAGGGGGCGTTTTCGAACGTGCTCGACATATGCACATCGTTGGACCGCGATGGCGTCGAGGTTCCGGCGAACGCCGAGCGGCGCGCGGAACTCGAGAATGTCTTCAAGGCCAAGAGCGCTGAAGGCTTCCGTGTTCTGGCCGTTGCAACTCGCAAGGTTCCAGTGAAGGCGGACTACGACCGCGACGACGAACGGGAGATGACTTTTCGTGGCTTTCTTGTCTTCTACGACCCGCCCAAGGCGGACGCGCGGCGCACGATCGACGATCTCAATCGGCTAGGCATCCGTATCAAGGTGATCAGCGGCGACAACCGCTATGTGACGGCGCATCTGGCGAAGGCTGTGGGACTCGATGCAACGTCGATGCTCACCGGCGAAAAGCTCGTAAAACTCAAGGACGAGGCTTTGTGGCATCTCGCGCCACGGACAGACCTCTTTGTCGAGATCGATCCCCAGCAGAAGGAGCGGATCGTCCGCGCCCTGCAGCGGACAGGTCATTCGGTCGGATATCTCGGCGACGGCGTCAATGATGCGCCGGCCCTGCATGCGGCCGATGTTGGCATCTCGGTCGAGACGGCGGTGGACGTCGCCCGCGAAAGCGCCGACATCATCCTGCTCGACCGCGACCTGGACGTGTTGCGCTCTGGTGTGGAGGATGGTCGGCGGACCTTCGCCAACACGCTGAAATACATCTCGATCACCACCAGCGCGAATTTCGGGAACATGGTCAGCATGGCGCTGGCGGCGCCGCTGCTGCCGTTCTTGCCGCTTGCCGCCAAGCAGATTCTGCTGAATAACTTCCTCTCCGACGTGCCGTCGATCGCGATATCCAGCGACAATGTCGACGCAGACCGGGTCTCCCATCCGCAGCGCTGGAGCATCAGCGAGATCCAGAAGTTCATGATTGTCTTTGGTCTGATCAGTTCGGCCTTCGATATGTTGACCTTCGCGGTGCTGCTCCTGGTTTTCCACGCCGGCGAGGCGACGTTCCAGACCGCATGGTTCATGATTTCGCTGCTGACCGAACTCGCGGTCGTTCTCGTCCTGCGAACCCACAAGCCGGCTTTTCGAAGCAGCCCGAGTCAGTTGCTGTTGTGGTCAACGCTTGCGGTAGCGGTCGCGACCTTGGCCATCCCCTTCCTCGGGGCGCTGAGCTCGGTGTTCGGCTTCGTGCCGCTCTCGGCGATTGAGATAAGCGCCGTTGTCGCTATCGTCCTCGGCTATATTGTGGCGACGGAAGTGGGCAAGATATGGTTCTTCTGGTCCATCAATACTGCAGGTCTTTCGAAGCCGATCAGAGCTCGAAAGACCAAGGCGTCTGAGCCCAGACCGCATCCTCTTGGGCCTTTCATGAGCGCGCTCGTTGCTACGGCGTTGGTCGTGGGGGGAGCCCTCGTCTTAATTGGAACGCTCATCTTGATAGGAACGCTTGTCCAACTGAGCCTTCAGCCACATGAAGCGTTAAAGTCGGTCCTCTGGCCAAGCAAATAACGTAGGCCGACCGGAAAGCGGTCGCCGCCATCGCCATAATTGCGGCGACGCAATCGCCCGACGGCCATTAACCGTAAGAATAAAACGCCATGAGTAGCTTATCATCTAAAATACACGCTCCGGCTCTTACGGAACGTTTCGCTCGCTTGTTGCGCACACTCCTCGTCGGCGTGGCGCTCGTCGTTGGCGCCGCCGCCTTGCCGTCGATCAGCGCCGCTCGGGATATGGTGGCCTTTCCATCGTCCGTAGAGCCGGGCACGATTGTCATTGACACGCGGCATCGCAAACTTTTCTTCGTCGCGGATGAAGGCGTCGCAATTCGCTATCCGATCGCCGTTCCAAAGAGCAGGGAGAATTGGTCCGGCGCCGCCACGATTATCGGTAAACACGTCAATCCCGACTGGGCTCCGCCATGGATTGTGAAACGCGACCATCCGGAATTGCCGGACCTTATTCGCGGCGGTTCTCCGAACAATCCCATGGGCGCTCGCGCTCTTACTCTCAGCCGCTTCCAGGTGGCGATTCACGGGACGACCAAAAGGATGCGCGGATCAATCGGAACTGCCGCCTCCTACGGCTGCATCCGCATGTTGAACGAGGACGTGATTGATCTGTTCGATCGCGTAAGCGTCGGTACGCCGGTAATCATGAGGCCATGACGGTCACGATCTTAGTTGTCCGCGGGCGGCCGATTTCAACGTGTTATGCAGACCATAAGAGTTTTGGAGGCTTCGACTGTCGGCATTGGCTGCGTTTCTCGACCACCGGGCGCGGCGACATGACTCGGAACGTTGGAATTGCTATATTCCTAGCGTAGGAAGGAAAATTATAGGAGGGGCCTCGGCCCGCGACCGCTCTAGAGATCCGCGTACGTGGTGTGAATGTAGCAGCGACGCAGTCGGAATTTCGCGCAGGCATAGCCAACGCGCCTGAGCCAAATTGCAGCAAGGTTTTATCGTATCGATAGCGCGTATTAAAAAGCGCCAGGAAGGATATTTCGAAATCACAATCGAACCCTTAGACCCGCAGTACGCCCCGGTGCTCGCCCAGGCGGTCGTCGACACGGTCCGCGATCCTCTGCTCGTGCTTAATTGTCATCTAAGCGTAACCGTAGCTAGCCGGTCCTTTTTCCATAATTTTGCAGTCACCCCCGAAGAGGTCATCGGAAGTTCGGTTTATGAGATTTTAGACGGCCGTTTCAAGATCCCGCGCCTGGCTTCGCTCTTAGATAAAATCCTGCCCGCGCATGCCATTGCGGAAGATTTTGAGATAGATGCCGAGTTTCCTCGCATGGGACAGCGCGTCGTGATCGTGAACGCGCGAGAAGTCTTCTTCACCAGCAACGCTCACAAAGCTATTTTGCTTTCCTTCGTAGATGTGACCCATCGACGTTTCATAGAGAAGGAGAAGGAGTCCCTTCTCAATGAAACCAGGACGCTGCTACGGGAGAAGGAAGTGCTGCTCCTAGAAATGCAGCACCGCATTTTCAATAGTTTGCAAATCATCGCGAACATCATCATGATGAAGACTCGGGTGACGACCTCGGAAGAGGCGCGCCGACACCTGCAGGACGCCTACTCCCGCGTTATGTCGGTGGCGACATTGCAGCGGCACATCGACACGGCAGGCCGCACCGAACTCGTCGAAGTCGCTCCCTATTTGACCACGCTATGCGACGGCCTCGCGGCCTCTATGATCGGCGAGGAGAAACAAATATCCCTGAAACACGCTTTCGACCGCGCTCTCATTCCCTCGACGGAAGCAGTGAGTCTTGGCCTGATCGTGACGGAGCTGGTTATCAACTCCGTGAAATATGCATTTCCTCAAAGCCGCCAGGACGCGGAAATCCTCGTCAAATACGAGACGTCCGGCTCCGACTGGCAGCTCACGGTGTCCGATAATGGCGTGGGCAGGCCGGAAGGATACAATACAGCTGCCCCTTCTGACGGCTTGGGCAGCACGCTTGTGAAGGCGCTTGCACAACAGATCAAGGCGCAAATTGAAATGGCGAACAGTCCCCACGGACTCGCTGTGTCGCTCGCGCATGTGACATTTAGCCCACGGCCTGCATAGGCCTCGCCAGTCCAGAGGATTGGCAAGGCGTTGGCAGTAAACCGTCGCGCGCGACGGTTACGGCATCAGCAGGAGCAATCCACGAAAATTGGACGGACAGGTTAGCGCTGGATCAGAGTCCACAGGCTGAGAACCTGCCGAGGGCATCACTGTCGCTGCGACAACATTTTGTCGATGCAACCGCAATCGAAAGGAGTAGGGCACGCTCAGCGTCCTTATCCCACCGAAGTCGCCCCCACTGAGTTCAACGCGAAGCCGATAGCTGTTGCGGCCTCGCGTCGAATTGCGGCGCAGGACCAGGCGCGCGTTTTATTAACAGCCCCACACCCAACCAGCGACGGGGTCCCACTGCCAGCACGAACTGCCGCCATACCCGCCGCCATAGCCGTAGCCCGATGCGCCCGCGATTCCCGCGCCCAAAACGCCGGCCGCGGCGCCCGCGACGCCAGCCGCTGCGCCAACCGCGGCGCCCGGAATGCCGTAGCCTCGGCGATAATAACCGCGGCGATAGCCCCGATAGTAAGCTTGTTCGAACGACGTCGTTAGTCCAACGCTCGTTGGACTCGCGGCGCTCATGGGGCCAGCCAAAACTTCCGCCGGTAGAGCCGCCAGCGCGGTCACCCCGCATAACGCGGCCAGGACAGATTTCACACTCTTACACATTTCGACCTCCCTTTTTCAGAAACACAGATTTTGAGAAACACAGAGTCGAGTCCGCCCCAACGCAGGTGTGCCGCGCGCTGCTTCTGCGTCCCGAGAGGATCAACTAGGCCCAAATGTGAAGTTGTCGAGGCCTCGGTGTAAATCAGATTTCAGTTGTGACCCCTTTCGAAAACTTTCAGCGCCTTGAGCATGTGACCTTACGCGGTATTACGGCCGGGGATTTTGTCGCCAACTGATTTCGACTATATGGCCGTCATGTTGATCGTCGTGGGCTTGTTGTGCCTAGCAGGGCCGGCTGCCTCATTGCGCGCGCCAACGCGGCGTGGGAAGCGACCAATGTGGATTCATGACGTTCCGCCGATACAATTTGCCGCATCGCTTCTCGGCGTTCGACTGAAATTCGCCGAAGTGAACAATTATGTCGTTTTGATAAAGGTCCGCGGAAAATACAGTGAGGCCCTCAATGCAATGGCGCAATTCTCTGCGAGGCTACGGTGCAGCCGTCCAAATCGTTCATTGGTTTTCCGTGCTTCTTGTTGGCGTCGCATGGGTACTCGGGACCGTGGGCGAAAACCTGCCACGTGGGAGAGCCCGCGATCTCGGGGAATTAATCCATGTTTCTGCGGGAGAGCTGATCGCCATCCTTTTGATCTTTCGTGTCGGCTGGCGTCTAATCAACGCGCCGCCGTCTCCAGAACCGACGCCGCTGGGGAGATTGGGCGATTTGGCCGCCAAAATCGTCCACCTTTCGCTTTACGCGCTGCTTGCGGCGGTTGTCGCCGTTGGCGTCGCGACGCAATTTGCCGATGGCGACGCGCTTTCCGTGCTTGGCATTTTCGATATCGCATCGCCGTGGACGAAGAACAAAACGTTTGCACATGACATGAAGGAAATTCATGAAACTCTAGCGAACGGACTTATCATCCTCGCCACGCTCCATGCTGGAGCGGCGTTCGTCCACCACTTCGTTTTTCGCGATCGCACTCTGAGACGTATGCTGCCAGCGGCCTCGAAGCCCCACTAATCCTGCGCTCGCTGCTCTAAAGTGACGCTGTGATAGCTTCGGCTTCGTTGCGACCTTTCGGCGACCCGAGCGTGAAGGCACCGCCGGCAGCTCTGCTTTTCATCGGTTAACCGCAATCGTCGAGCCAGTGTTTGATCTTGACGAAGGTCTGTTCGATCGGATTGAGATCGGGCGAATAAGGCGGGAGAAACCACAGCCTTGCGCCTGCCGCGCGGATGGCGCGCCTTACGGCGGCGGACTTGTGACTACCGAGATTGTTCATGACGACGATGTCGCCTTGCATCTTGAACCACAATCCGCAGCAGACAATGGGAATCAGCTCGAGTCTAAAAAAACTGGAAACGCTCTAATTGCGAGGAGGCGTGCTACGGTCGTGAGCCGAGTCGCGACCTGCTAGCCACTCTGACGAGGGAACGCCTTTCGTAGCGGTCGACGACCGCCTGATAATCCACCCGCCGAACATGGCGTTTCAAAGGGAATTCCATCCAGGAATTTGCTTAGCCCTTCGGGATTTTCGTTTACTTGATGCTGCTATAGAAATGAAGGAGACCCAAGCAGCGGAAGCACCCGGGCTATGATCGCTCCCAAACAGACTAGCACCACGAGGAGCTTGAGTAGCTGTGCTAGCCGCGCATCGGGACAGAATTTATCGATCACCCAAAACAAGATCGCCCCAAGGACGACGATAATAAGGATTCCAATTATGAGCGTTAGCACCGCATTCTCCCGGTAAATTTACGGCAATGTCCAATACTCATTGCACCTTCGTCGATATTTGGTGACGCGCGCTTGGGTCAGCCCTCGGCTCTCGCCTAATGAAGAGCTTTCCTCAAACCTGTTTCAAAATTTCGCATTTGCGTTGAGTTTTGGCAACAGGAATTCGTGAGACGCCGATGCTCCTCGGCAAAAGGGCTCAACTCGAAAGATCGGACGCGCTCACCACTTCGTTCCGTTCGACTTAGCAGAATGGATATGCCAAACGCTTGATCTGTCCGGCGCGAGTGCTCTGGTCATTTAATTGCGTTCAACGCGTGGATCGCCTTGCGAAAAGCGCCGCTTATTATAACGAGGCGTGACGCATCGGAGGCGTGGTCCCTCATCCAGTCCTTGGCAGGCCACATTGTCGGTTCGCACGAATCTGGATCGCGGAAGCGACACCTGCTCGACGTGGATACGCGTCGAGGCATTGACGCATCACATCGTCACACGGTCTCGTAGGAAACCGCGACGCACCGTTCAGCAACAGTTCTTCCACGTCGCGGAAGTTCAGGGCACAGCTGAGTTTGGTCATCATGGCCGATACGAGCGGAACGTCAGCAACGGTAAGCGCCTAATGTCGCCCCGACCAAGGTGATTCTCGAGACGCCCTGGATAATGCGAAAAACGCCTGTGATCAGGCGCAGGTTGGACTGGACGAGGCCACGATCGACTCTGCGGTAAGTCTCCTCGGTCACACCGATCGTATGGGACGGCGTCCGCGACTTAGCCTTTGTGACTGCTACACATCCGCCTGTCGCAACTTGGCGACGATTCTCCGACTTGTGACGCCTGCTCGGCATTGCGATCATCGTCCGTCACAAGTCGGCTAACGCATGCCGGGTTTTAAAATGCGGGTTAGCGCGCTCGGGAGGGTTTTAGTGCCAGATGCTTCCTCAGCCCTCCACTCGGCTCCCGGCCTCAGTGAAGCAGACGCGCAGGCCAGGCTGAAGAGCGAGGGCTACAACGAGCTACCGCGGCCGGAACGGCGCACGCCGCTGCGAATCGTTCTCGAGGTCCTGCGCGAGCCGATGCTCGCGCTGCTCATCGGCGGCGGCCTGATCTACTTGCTGCTGGGGGATTTGAAGGAAGCATTAATTCTCCTCGTCTTCGCAACAATGTCGGTCGTCATCACGGCGGTGCAAGAGACCCGCACCGAGCGCGTCCTGGAAGCGCTGCGCGACCTTACGAGTCCGCGCGCGCTGGTTATTCGTGACGGCGTACGTAAGAGAATCGCCGGGCGCGAAGTTGTGCGCGGCGATGTCGTCGTGCTCGCCGAAGGCGACCGGGTTCCCGCCGACGCGGCGCTCAGCGAATGCCAGGACCTCCAGATCGACGAATCGCTGCTGACGGGAGAGTCGGCGCCCGTTCGCAAGATCTCCCGCGCCGATGCGCCTCTTGAAAGGCGCCGGCCGGGGGGCGATGACCTGCCGTTTGTGTTTTCAGGCTCGCTGGTGGTGCGCGGAACCGGAATAGGCGAAGTGATCGCGACCGGCGCACGAAGTGAAATCGGCAAAATTGGCCAATCGCTCAGCACGCTCGAAACGGAGCCGCCGCGTCTGCTGGCGCAGACACGGCGTCTTGTGGGGGTGTTTGCTCTCGCAGGAGGCGCCGTGAGCGTTTTGGCGGTGTTGCTCTACGGCGTGTTGCGCGGAGGATGGCTCGATGCGGTGCTCGCGGGCATAGCGCTCGGCATGTCGATGCTGCCCGAAGAGTTTCCCGTCGTGCTCACCGTATTCATGGCGATGGGAGCATGGCGGATTTCGCGGGCGCGCGTATTGACCCGTCGCGCCGCGGCCATCGAATCTCTGGGTTCGGCGACGGTGTTGTGCACTGATAAGACCGGCACCCTGACCGAGAACCAGATGTCGATTGCCGAACTACGCCTCAAGAGCGGCGAGGCATTACGAGCCGGCCAGATATCCCGCTCAATGCCTGCAAGCTTCGATCATCTGGTCCAGTTCGGAATTCTCGCCAGCGCGCCTGATCCATTCGATCCGATGGAAAAAGCGTTTCACGATTTCGGCCGGATCCATTTGGCCAAGAACGGAACTCTGCTTGGTCCAGATTGGAAGCTTTTGCAGACCTACGGTCTTCGTTCCGATCTCCTTGCGATGTCACAGGTCTGGCAAAGCGACGCCACGCCGGAATTCGTTGTCGCGGCCAAAGGCGCGCCGGAAGCCATCGCTATCCTCTGCCGATTGAACGAGACGGAGTTTGCTGCAGTGAAGCAGTCCGTTGAGGGCATGGCTGCCGAGGGACAGCGCGTTCTGGGAGTGGCCAGCGCGTCCTTCGCGCAGAAAGCATTGCCGGACTCGCAGCGAGACTTCACGTTCGAATTTTTGGGGCTCGTCGGACTCGCCGACCCGTTACGCTCGGCCGTTCCAGCCGCCGTGAGCGAGTGTCGGTCGGCAGGCATCAGGGTGATCATGATCACGGGCGACTACCCAGCGACGGCGAAGGCCATCGCTCGCCAGGCGGGTCTAAATACCGACGAAGTCGTGACAGGACAGACACTCGAAAGCGAGAGCGAGCCACAGCTCGCGCAGCGCATGCGGACAGCGAACATATTTGCGCGAATCCTGCCTGATCAGAAGCTCCGAATTGTGAATGCGCTCAAAGCAAACGGCGAGATTGTCGCCATGACGGGAGACGGCGTGAATGACGCCCCCTCTCTCAAGGCCGCGCACATTGGCATTGCCATGGGCGGACGCGGAACGGACGTGGCGCGGGAGGCCTCCTCAATCGTCCTTCTCGATGATGATTTCGGTTCGATCGTCAAGGCGATCCGGCTTGGCCGCAGAATCTACGACAATCTGCGCAAGGCCACGGGTTTCATCTTCGCGGTGCATGTGCCCATCGCGGGATTGGCGATATTGCCGCTGTTGTTTGGCTTGCCGCTGCTATTTGGACCGATGCACATCGCATTTCTGGAAATGGTGATCGATCCGGTCTGTTCGCTCGTCTTCGAAGCCGAGATCGAGGAAGACGATGTGATGCGCCGCCCGCCACGTCCTACCGACGAGCCGCTGTTCTCGGCTCCCGTGATCGCGTGGGGCCTCTTACAGGGAGCGTTCGCATTCGCGCTTGTCGCCGTCATTTTCCTCATCGCGCTGAAGCGGGGCATGCCAGAGACGGAAGTGCGCGCGTTAACTTTCTTCTCATTGGTCCTCGCGATCGTCAGCCTAATCTTTGTCAACCGCACCTTCAGCGCATCGCTGGTAACAGCGCTCCGTCAACCAAACACGGCGCTTGCGTGGGTGCTCCTTGCCGTCGTGGCGATGCTGAGTCTGACGCTCCTTTCGCCCCCCATTAGCGATCTCTTCCGCTTCGGGCCCCTACACCTGGACGACCTGGCGGTCACGCTCGGCGCCGGCATCATCGTGTTGGTGCTGCTTGAAGCGCTCAAATACGTTTGGCGCGGCGCAGGACTTAACGGAGTTCGTTGGCTCCGTCGGATATTCGTACAAAGTCGCGTGAACGCGAGGACCTCTGTCGGATGGACGGCAGCAGCGGCGATGGCGATTTCACTTGGCTGGCTTCTTATCGCTTATGCGCCAATGCTCATCACGCCGCGAGAGACTGGGTCGGTTCGAGTAGAGAGGATTGAACCCCCGCCCGCGCAACAAGGCGCTCCCACCCCGTCCAAGGAAACGAAATCCGCCGTGGAGGAAGCCCAGCCAAGCGACCGGGAACAGGAGATCGGCGCGAGTACGACAGCTGGCGGGCCTTCCAAATTTATTACCAAGATGTTGCCCAGTGGCGTCGCATTGAACGTTCCGAGTTCCGGCATGGAGGCCAATCTGCTCGCGTTTTTCGAGCGTGAATCGAAGATAGAAGGAGTGACCTGGTTCGACTTCGACCGCCTCCAATTCGAGACGGGCAAAGCAAAACCGCAAGCCGCATTCCAGGATCAGTTAAAAAACATCGCAGACATCCTGGCGGCCTATCCGAACGTCATATCCGTGATTGGCGGTTATACGGACAGCGTCGGCGCCCGGAGCGCAAATAAGAGATTGTCAAAAGCGCGCGCAGACTCGGTGATGCGCGAGTTGACGAGAATGGGCGTGGACGCTTCACGCCTCAACACGAAAGGTTATGGCGAAAGCCATCCGGTCGCGACCAATGACACTGAGGAGGGACGGACAAAAAATCGACGAATCTCGCTAGGCTTAACTCGAAAGTAGCGAATGCTAAGAAAAATGGTTTCAGCAAGTTTGAGGGCTATGGCGCAAATTCAAACGAATGGTCGCAAAAGCCGCGTTTGGGCGTTCGACGGGACAAGCCGCAATGACCGTGTTCCAAATCTCTGGCGCGGTTTTGCCGTCACTGAAGCTTCTTGTGGCTCAACGGCGTCCGCGGGACCGTGATGATCTTCCCGAACCCTCGAACCGGTAGAAGACGCGAACCTTCCCGGAAGGATGTGTCATGCAGTAGTTGGCCACTTCTGGGAAGAGCCGGGCCATTTCCAACTTCGTCGTCATAGAAAGCTTCATCATGAGCGCACATGCGATGACGGAGTTGATCATTTGTCCTCTCTGCGCATCCGAGCGCACGCTCGGCCTCCTTGGTCGAGCGGCGGAAGGAAGCCATGACGATGACGTTCATGAACCCTATAAGCCCAAGCTCTGTGAGAAATCCGGGCTAAGTCAAGTCCAATCGACGAACCACTCAATTTTCTGGGAGCGATCTCCAATCGTTCGTTGATGCGGAAGCTCATGATCCGAGACGCAGCCGGACGGGCTCGGCCCAACTCCTCGGCGAAGCGAAGCGTAGAGAAGGATGGCCACTTCATTCCCGACCGCAATTCATTCATCCTGCACTGCTATCGGAAATTCCCTCCCCTCGTTGGCGCAGCGACAAACGACCGCGACTTCGTATTGTCGAAGTGTGGCGCACTTGCCTTACTGATCGTGCGCAATGTTGCTTCCGGGTGCGACCTCGTCACTCGGATTCCGCGCAGTCCCTCGTAAGCGAAATCGATCGCCTCGCGGCAGAAAAAAAGAAGCAGCCGTCGTCGCCTTCATCAGCCAAAAGGATGGCGTCGGCGAAAGCACATTAGCCCGTGACCTCGCCAGCGAGGCGGGCAAGAGCGGGCTGGAGCCAAGATAACTGCGTCCCGAGGGCCCGTCTCGTCTTCGCTTGAACCACGTATTGATCGACGAAGCAAAACAGCTGCTCAGGAGTATTGCGCGAGGCTGGCGGCGAGGTCTTGTCGGGTTCCTTGCCGTCGAAGACCTCCTACCGCGACGCCGAGAACCAAGGTCGCAGCGTGACGGAGACGCAGATCGACGCTGCGGTCGCCGGAGAGACGGCCCGTTTCGACCGGCCGGTCGACGACCGCGTAGTCGCCACACAGGCAAATTCGCTATCTCGGAGACTACCTAGGAGATTGGGTGGGAAGAGGCCAAAGATACCTGCGGCGCCGCTTCTTGACACAGCTCTTCTCGAAATTGATCTCGCGCGCTTGCAATGAGAAGTCGGAGGGTGATGCACGAGCCCGCAATAAAGGAAAAAGCGCGCCGCTTGCCAACGGACCATTATCGTCGGAGAATATATCGCCCCGTCAAGGCCTCGGATCTGTCTGCTAAAGCGGCCTCTATGAGGGCCCTCACCTCGGGCCGGATCGCCTTGCCGCCTCTCTCAAATAGACCGTCAATGGTACCGGACCGAATCTGAGCCCTTCTTGCTTGGCTTTTCGTTCTCGCGAGATAGGCGGCGGGGCCTTCGTTCATTCTCTTGGGCATCTATCTTAGGTAGGGCGTGCGAGTCTTTTTGCGAGCTCAAAGCGAACGCGTGCAATCACAAATGCTCGCGGTTGAGACAGCGACCTCGCCAAATCCTCCCAGAACCTCGGCCATACGCGGGGTTCGTGAAGTGGGGCAGACAGCGCATTTCAATCTGCGCCAGTTACGGCTTAAGGACCGCCATCCTTTGGCTGGCGAAACCGCCATGGCGCTTAGGAAATCGGGCCGTCGGGGCAAGAGCCGAGTTAGCGTGCACCGTTTGGTCCTCGCGCGCGACGAAGATTGAGCCTCAAGAAACCCGTCCGAATCGATTTACAGCACGGCGGAATCCAGTCCGGCTGCAAGTTATAGCGGCGCTTTATCATCTCTTTTCGCGCCATATCCGCCGCGCTTGTCTTTTCGTTAGGGTGTCTGATTGTGCGCTTATCGGATGCACTTTCCCTTTGGGTGACAGAGTTTCGCATTGGATTTTGAACTTGGATCACTTTCACCGCTTTTCATCAAGCGCTGCAGAAATAGCCTCTCCTATCGCATCCGCTGCACGCCGGACCGGATCGGCGTCGAGATGCGCGTAGCGGTTAGTCGTCGAAGCCTGCATATGGCCGAGGAGCTTGCCGACGATTGGCAAGCCAAGCCCTGCTCCGGCGCCGACACTGGCGAAAGAGTGGCGCAGGTCATGAATGCGCAGCCCCGGAAGAGTGGCGGCCTCCGTCACTGCCGCCCACGGCTTCTTGAGATCCGCTCGCGGCAGACTTGGGTCCGCGCCGGGTATGACGCAATCTCCGACACGCTCCAGCGATCGCAGCACCGCCAGCGCTGGCGCGTTAAGGAAGATCGTTTTCTTGCCGGTCTTGGAATCGGGCAGGAACAGCAAGCCCCGCTCCATATCGACATGTTCCCAACGAAGGTGAAGAATTTCGCGCAAGCGCGCGCCGGTAAATAGCAGGAGCCTTAGCGCCGCAATCCCCTCTCGAAATCGCCCGTCGCAACCAAATCGGCGAAAGGCTTCTCCGAGCCGCGCCAACTCCTCCGTCGTTAGGAAGCGCTCCCGCCGCGCTTCTGGAAACCGCTCAATCCGAGCAGCGGGATTACATTCATCTGCGACTAGTCCAAGCCGCTCCGCGAAAGAATACATGCTTGCGACTACCGCGAGCAGCCGATTGGCCTGATACGGATGGTCTCGCATTGACAAATGTAAACGCGCGAGATCGGACCGGGCGAAATCATGCGCCTTCCGGGACCCATGTTTGGGCAAGACATAGCGTTCTATCAGGCTGCGGTAGTGAGCCGCCGTCGTGCCCTTCCGCTTCGGGCCGATGTGCTCGGCGAGAAATCTCCTTGCCAGTTCGTCGACAGTGATTGCCGCTCGCTCACCACGACGTTCTTCTGCAGGGTCACTGCCGCGACGCACATCGGCAAGAGTTGCCTGAGCCAACCCCCTCGCCTGCTCCGGCGTTAAATGTCCGAACCGGCCCACCGCGAGAAAGCGTTTCCGACCCGCAATGCGATATCGGACAAGAAACGTCTTTGTCCCTGACGGCTCAACCCTAAGCCCAAAGCCTTTCAACGTGCTGTCCCAGACTACATAACGTTCAGGCTCAGGCTGCGCCGTGTCGACAATCCGCTTTGTCAGCTTCGCAATCCGCACTATCATCAGGCCTCCTTTGGTGACCATATGGTGACCACCAGAAAGAACGTCGCCGACGGCAATCGGAAAGCGCCTCGCGCATAATGTCAATTATAATCAGGATATTATCGCAGAATAGCGTAAGAACGGATAGCGCAGAATAGCCCATGGGTGAGACTTTTAATCAGGGGGTCCTGGGTTCGAGCCCCAGCGCGCTCACCAACATTATCAATTGGTCAAGGCCGGCATCGCAATCAGACCGAGAATTTCGAGGGCCGAATATGGACGAATGGGTCGCGCATATCGCGGCGTCAGTCGGCATCGCGCCCCCAGTCGCGAGACTCGCCGTCGGTCACGTTTTTGGCTTCCTCCAAAAGCGCCATCCGAATGGCCCTGCCGACGAGCTGATCGAGAAAATTCCCGGCGCTGAAGCCGCGATAAGGGACGCTGCGGCGGCGCCGCGGCGGGGTCTGCTCGGCGGCGTGCTCGGAGGGGTCGGCGGCCTGTTGGGCGGCGCGAAAGGCGACGTCCTTGCGCTGACGGCTCGCTTGACGAGCCTGGGTCTCTCTCCCGACCAGCTTCAGAAGCTGGCCAGAGAGATCTTCGGCGGCGCGGAGCAGGTTATCGGCAGAGAGAAGCTGCGAAGCATGACTGATTCGATTCCTGGCCTATCGCAATTTCTCTGGCCGAAGTCGTGATTGGCGCATCTCAGGGAAAGTGCGAGACGCGAATCGCGCCAGCGCAGAGCCGCCCCGCGCAAGCCGCCGCCGGGGCGCGCGCCAAGATAAACAGTCCTTGATCAAAGGTTGGCGCACATGCTCGCGCGTCGCCGTTTCGACAAATCAACACGACGCCATGTCCTCGTTCACGCATTGTCGGTTTGCGCGTCCGTCATCCTCCATGAAAATATCTGTAGAGGCGGCCTCCCGCCCATGCCGGACGCGCGCAGGCGAGATCGAGCGCCTGTTTAGCAAAATAACTCGCGTATAAAACGACGCATCTTGCCCGAACAGGAGCGTTAATCAGCTTTGGTCGAGCGCATTCCTCGTCGGCAACTGCGCATCTTGTGAGTCTTGCAGCTTCCGTATCTGTAAGACGGCCGTGGTCTGAATGTCTCATAGCCACCCCCAGGCGGATTTTGTTCCCGCACCATGTTCTCCAAGACCACGGTCCCGATCGGGCCCATATCTCCTTGAGCCACAAGGGAAGTCGGACTTAGGACCGCCAATGAGACAAACACCGACGAAATCAGGCTAACCCCACGACATTTCATGCTTTTTCCCCAATTTACCAGGTAGAGCGCTCAGCTTATTAGCTATCATTGTACTTCGATCGAATACAAGAAGGCGTCTTACATTCATCTAAAGTTCATAATTCGGAATCGTTCCATAATTCTCATTTGCACTTCACCAACGACGTTAACCTCTCATCGCCGAGGTTATCCACATAGGGTCGAAGGGCCATGTTTTTTCCAAGATAAACTGCAAATATCGATGGAACTTCGAGGTGTTAGCCATTCTACATTGCACTGCATGACGATGTTGCACTTTCGCCACAGTTATTACTAAAAGTGGTTATCGGGATATTTAGTGGCTGGACGGATCGACCGCTCTTCGCCAACTCTGCGCCACGATGACTGGCGTGCTGGTCCAGGGCTGTTCAACGCTCTGTGCTTTGGTTTGACCGAGAGGGGTAAGTTTTCGCTTTTCAGGTCGGGAAGTGTCTGAATCTATGGGGAGCAGCCCGAAT
>WSXZ01000042.1 GCA_009773555.1 Methylocystaceae bacterium
CCCTGGCCCTCGATCTTCGACCGCTATGTGCTGATGTTTCAAAGAGAGGTCGCGCTGCGCATCGTCGCAACGCCGAAAGAGCGCGCCGATTATGGTCGGCTCGCGGTGCTGTGCGGCTGGCGCGCGAAGGCGCGCATTCTTTTCGATGTGTCGCCCGCCGCCTTCACGCCGCCGCCGAAAGTGACCTCTTCCGTCATTGAGCTGACGCCAAATCCCACGCCGCTTCACTGCGATCTGCGCGCATTGTCGCGCGTCACGCAAGCCGCCTTCGGACAGCGCCGCAAGATGTTGCGGCAAAGTTTGAAGTCGCTTGGCGTCGATGCGTCGGCGCTGCTTGCGGCGGCCGGAATAGATGAAACCAAACGTGCGGAAGAAATCGACGTCGCCGGTTTCGTCGCTCTGGCCAATGCGCTTTCGGCTCAGTGACGCTTGCGGGAGAATTGTGGTGCATGGCGCGATGACGCGATTCGCACGTTTTTCCGCGAATGAAATTTCAGAAAAGCCAGGGCCGCCGGCTGGAATGACGGATATGAATTACTTCGATCGTTTCTCCTTGAATGCGGTAGAAAATCTTATAGGCGGATTTTGGAACGAATTTGACGAATATTCCTGGCCGTTGCGTTCGCACGCCAATGGCGGGGTTGTCGGCGATGAGGAGGATCGCGTTACTTAGTCTTGCGGCGATGAGTCGCTTCGCTTGCGGAGAACGTTCGGCGAGATAGGCGAATATTGAAGCGAGGTCGCGTTGTGCAGCCGGCGCATAGCGGATTTTTAAGCCATGAATTTCTTCCACAACGCCGCCATTTCTTCGGCCGGGGCGAAGTCCCCGCGCTCGACCTCGGCCAGTCCTTCCAGAACCGCCGCCTCTTCTTCAGGCGTCATCGCGTAATGGCCGGAACGCGCCGCCTCAATCTCGCGCGCGGCCTCGGCCAGAGCCTCTTGGTCCTCGGCGGGCCAGTTCTCGATCGCGGGCAGCAGGTGCTTGAGAGCGCTGATCATGGCCATAGCATAACATGAAACGGACGCTCGGCGAGTGACCGCGCCTCACTCGCTCAAAAGCTTGGCGACGAATTGCTCGATTTCCTTGTCGCGCCTTGGCCGTCTCTGCCGTTCGGCGCGCAGGATCGCGATCAGATCGTCGAAGGCGCGCTGCAGATCGTCGTTGACGATCACATAGTCGTAATCTTTCCAGCGCGCGATTTCCTTGCGCGCATTCTCCAGCCGTCGCGCCATCGCGTCGCGCGAATCCTCCGCGCGCCGCTCAAGTCGGGCGCGCAATTCATCCATGGACGGCGGCAGGATGAAGACGGTGACGGCGTCAGCGCCCATCTTCTCGCGCACCTGGCGCGTGCCCTGATAGTCGATGTCGAAGAGGCAGTCGCGGCCTTGCGCAAGGATGTCTTCCACCGGCCCGCGCGGCGTGCCGTAGAAATTGCCGTGAACCTCGGCCCATTCCAAAAGTTCGCCGGCGTCGCGCATGGCGGCGAATCGACGCTCGGGGATGAAGCTGTAGTGGATGCCGTCGACTTCGCTCGAACGTCTTGTGCGCGTCGTCACCGAAATCGACAGCGTCAGATCGAGATCGCGGTCCTGCAGCAGCATTCGCGTCAGCGTCGTCTTGCCCGCGCCGGAGGGCGAGGAAAGGATGAGGACAATGCCGCGGCGGCTGGATGGAGTTGGAAGCATGACTTTTCGAGACGTAGTAGCCAATAGTGAGTAGCGAGTTAGCGAGTAGCGGCCGCTCTGTCCACTCGCGACTCACTCGATGTTTTGAACCTGCTCGCGCAGCTGCTCGACCTCGATCTTCAGTTCAAGCCCGATCGCCGAGAGCGCAGCGTCGTTCGATTTGGCGCAAAGCGTGTTGGTCTCTCGGCCAAGCTCCTGCGCCAGAAAATCCAGACGCCGGCCGATCGGCCCGCCCGCAGCGAGCAGTTTGGACGCGCTGTCGACATGCGCCTTCAGACGGTCGAGCTCCTCGCGAATGTCGGCTCGAACCGCAAGCAGCGCCGCCTCCTGATGCAGTCGCGCCGGATCGAGGGAGTCGGCGCTCTCCAGGAGGCGCGCGAGCTGCTGCTTCAGCCGCGCGCGAATCGCTTCTGGCTGGCGGGCTGGCGCCGCGTCGGCCTGCGCGGCGAGGATCGATATGCGATCGAGCCGCTGACGAAGAACCGCCGCCAGGGCGTCGCCCTCCGCGGCGCGCGAGGCGGTCAGCGCGTCAAGGGCTTCATCCAGCGATCCGAGAATATGCGCGTCGAGCTCGGCGCGATCGGCGTCGGACAGCTCCGGCTCGACGATCTCGACCACGCCGCGCACCGCAAGCAGACCATCGAGCGTCGCGGGTCCGACATTGGCGGGCGGCGGGCGTTCGGAGAGCGCGGCGAGAAGGGCGTCGAGAGCGGCGCGGTTGAGACGGGCGACCTGGCTCTCGTCTTCGCGCTTTGCGACAAGATTTGCGAAGACCGCCCCGCGGGTGAGCCGCGCCGCGATTTTTTCCCGCGCCTTGATCTCCACGAAGTCGAAATCGGGCGGGGCGCGCAGTCGCAGATCCAGCCCTTTGGCGTTGACGCTCTTGAGCTCCCACGCGTAGCGAAAGGCGGCGACGGCGCCCTGAACGCGGGCGAATCCCGTCATGCTGTGAATGCTCATGTGCGGCGGCGGCTCCGAGACGGCGAATCGGCGTGAGGCCGACGTGCGCCGCGCCTGACTATCGCCGCGTCGGCCTTACCGCAAATCGGTCGTCGTAGGGACTGTCTTAGCTGAAGTGAGATCCCAGCTTTTGTCACGCAGCGGGTCGAGCGGCGTGCCTTCTGAGGCGTCGAAGGCGCGAGGACGCAAGGGCCGACCGCCTGACGCGGCCAAAGCCGTGGCGCCCGCCGGCGGCGCGGCGTCCTGAGGGAGTCGTCCGCCGAGCGCTTCGCCGGGAAGCTCGTCGGAGCCTGCCGAAAGTCCAAGACGCGCCGCGCGAGCCCTCTGTTCGGCGCGCTGCGCCGGCGAGACCGGATAGGCGGCGATCTCGCCGCCATCGTCAGGCTGAGCGTCCGGACTTTCGCTGGCGATCGTCGTCATATCTGGATTGAGCCGCTCTTCCTCCGCAGGGCGGGCCGCCGGCCGGCCGGCGAGAAGCATCGGGTCGAACAACGTCTTGGCGCGCAGCTGCACGGATTCCTCGGTAAAAAACGGTCGCGCCGGCCGCAAGGCGGCAAACTCAGCCGCCTGAACCTGCGTGCGGTCGCCATAGCCGCCGAGGAAAAAATCGGCGTCGGCGAAGGCGAATTTGCCGAGCCGGTGGGTGGGACCGTCGTCCGGCGCCATGGCGCGGTTCGGCGGAAAGTCTTCGTGACTGTCAGCAAGCGTGACGAGACGTCCGATGGGCGCCTGCGTGCGCTTATCGGGTTTGGGCGCGGCCGGCGCGGGGACGCCGGGCGTGGCGCGATCAACCGCGCCATCGGTCTTGTCCTTCTCCAGTCGCCGCCAGTTCTGAACGTTGCGCGAATGCTGGTCGAGCGATTCGGAGAAGACATGGCCGCCCGTGCCGTCGGCGACAAAATAAAGATCGCGCGTCGGCGCCGGATGCGCGGCGGCTTCAAGCGCGGCGCGGCCGGGATTGGCGATCGGTCCCGGCGGCAGACCGTCGATGGCGTAGGTGTTGTAAGGCGTCCACTTCTCGATCTCGCTGCGCAAGATCGGCCGGCCGAGCGTCGACTTGCCGCCGACGAGGCCGTAGATGATCGTCGGATCAGACTGAAGGCGCATGCCTTTGCGCAGCCGATTGACGAAGACGGCGGCGACGCGCGGTCGCTCTTCGTTCTTGCCGGTCTCCTTTTCGACGATCGACGCCAGCGTCACCAGTTCGTAGGGCGTGCGCAACGGCAGGTCCGGCGAGCGCTTCGCCCAGATCGCGTCGAGCGTCTTGCGCTGATCCTCCTGCATCTTGGCGAGGAGACGCCCCCGAGGGTAGCCGCGCGGGTATTTGTAGGTCTCGGGCAGTAGAGCGCCTTCCTTCGGCAGATCGACGATATCGCCCGCCAGCAGTTCGGCCTCTTTCAGCTTTTGCACAATTTGTTCTGACGTCAGGCCTTCCGGAATGGTCACGCTGTGCATGATCTGGCGGCCGGAGGCGATCTGATCGATCACGTCGCGAACGCTGATGTTTTTCTTGAAGGCGTATTCGCCCGGCTTCAGCTTGCCAAGCTTGCCTTCGAGAACGATCCCGAGCTGCATGAGCGTCGAATTGGCGATGACGCCTTCGCGCTCGAGTTGAGAGATGATCTCAAGCAAGTCGCTGCGCGGCGGAATATAGACGACCTTGTCGGCCGCGAGCGGTCCGGGCTCTTTCAGCTTGTGCATAGCGGCGATGACGCCGAAGACGCCGGCGACCAGCGCCACGAGAACAAAACTCAGGAAGCCGCTCGCCACGGAAAGCGTTCCCTCGCGGCGCTTACGCTTTTTCGGCGGAGGCGCGGCTTCTGCTGGCTTAGCGCTATGCGCAGCGCGCCGCCGGAATATGCCGCCGCCCGCTGCAGCGGCGTCGGGCTTTGCCGTCGAAGGCGGGCCGGCAGGTCCGAGCGACGCTGCTTCAGCCCTTGGCGCCGTTGGCCGCGGAGGAGGGGTCCATGGCGGGGGAGCTGGCGATGCGGGCGCCGCGTTGGCAGGCGCGACATAGCCAGTCGGGGCGGCCGCTGGCGCCGCTTGCGCCAGTGGCGGGGGCGCGCTCGGAGGTGGAGCCGCGGGCGGATGGGAGGGAGGCGTTTCGGCCTTTGCCGCGATGGGCGGCTGCGGCGCCGGCGGCGGAGCTGCGGCAGGCTGGATGGGAGTTGCGGGGACGGGCGAAGCGACGACAGCGGCTGGCGGGGCGGGAGCTTTTGGCGTCTCGGGCGGAGGCGTTTCGGTCTTCGCCGCAATTGGCGGCTGCGGCGCTGGCGGCGGAACCACGGCGGCTTGGACGGGCGCTGCCGGAGCCGGCATGACGATGGCAGCCGCAGGCGGGGCGGGAGACTTCGGCGGCTCGGGCAGAGTCGGTTCGACCTTTGTCGCGAGCTGCGGCTGCGGGATAAGCGGCGGAACCATGGCGGGCTGGATGGGCGCCGCCGGAACCGGCGCGGCGCGGTCGGCCGCTGGCGGGGCGGGAGCCTTGGGCGGCTGCTCGGCTAGAGGCGCTTCCACCTTCGCCGCAATGGACGGCTGTGGGGCTGGCGGGGGAACCAAGGTGGGTTGGAGCTGCTGCGCCGGAATCGGCTTGGCGGCGTCAGCCGATGGTGAGGAGGGCGCGTTTGGCGGCTCGGGCGGAGTCGCTTCGACCTTCGCCGCGATCGGCGGCTGCGGCATTGGCGCAGACGCAACCGTGGCGGGCTCTTTCACCAGCGCGGCGTCAGGCGCCGAAACTTCCATCGGCGGCGCGCCGGAGTCCTCTGCGGACGTGTTCACGCTGGATTGCGCTGTGAGGTCTTCGCGCTGCAGCGCGCCGCTTTCGGCCGAGGTCGGCTCGCTCGGCGCCGCCGATGCGGCGTCTGTTGGTTTTTCGGGCGCGCCTTTATTGTCCGCTTCGCTCATCGCACTACGCCCATCAAACGTCGAAGATCACGCCGATTATCGCCCAGGACTTACACTATGCCTCATTGTGGCGAATTCAGGAATGCGCCGCTTCGGTTCGCGAAGCTCCGGCGCATCGCGCGATAGACGTTCGAATGCGCCGGCTGAGCGCCCCTGCTCAGGAGGCGCGGCGAAACAGCAGCGAGGCGTTCGTGCCGCCAAAGCCGAAGGAATTCGACAAAGCGATATTGATTTCCTTCTCTCGGGCTTTGTGCGGCACGAGGTCGATCGTCGTTTCGACCGAGGGATTGTCGAGGTTGCGCGTCGGCGGCGCGACATTCGCCTGCATCGCCAGGATCGAATAGATCGCTTCGACGGCGCCGGCGGCGCCGAGCAGATGGCCAATCGCGGATTTTGTCGATGACATGGCGAGTTTGGGTTCGACGTTGCCCAGAAGACGTTCGACGGCCTTGAGTTCGATCTCGTCGCCGAGCGGCGTCGACGTGCCATGCGCATTCACGTAATCGATGTCGCTCACGGAAATGCCGGCGCGCTTCAGCGCCGCCTTCATGCAGCGATAGGCGCCGTCGCCATCGGGCGCCGGGGCGGTGATGTGGTAGGCGTCGCCCGACATGCCGTAGCCGATAAGTTCGGCGTAGATTTTCGCGCCACGCGCCTTGGCGTGCTCATATTCCTCGAGCACGACGCAGCCAGCGCCTTCGCCAAGCACGAAGCCGTCGCGGTCCTTGTCATAGGGCCGGGAGGCGGCTTCGGGGCGATCGTTGAAGCCGGTCGACAGCGCGCGGCAGGCGGCAAAGCCGGCGACCCCAATGCGATTGACGGGCGATTCGGCGCCGCCGGCGACCATCACGTCGGCCTCGCCCACCGCGATGATGCGCCCCGCATCGCCGATGGCGTGCGTGCCGGTGGCGCAGGCCGTCACCACCGCATGATTCGGGCCCTTCAGGCCATGCATGATGGAAACATAGCCCGCCACGAGATTGATGATTCGACCAGAGACGAAGAAAGGCGACACGCGCCGCGGTCCCTTTTCCCTCAAGGTGACGGAGGTTTCGTAAATGCCGCCGAGCCCGCCGATGCCGGAGCCGATCAGAACGCCAGTGGATTCCTGCTTCTCTGGGGTGTCGGCCACCCAACCGGAGTCTTTTAGCGCCTGCGTCGCGGCGCTCGCGCCATAGATGATGAAATCATCGACCTTGCGCTGCTCTTTGGGATCGAACCAGTCGTCAGGATTGAACGTGCCGTCGGCGCCGTCGCCGCGCGGCACGACCGCCGCAATCTGACACGCGAGGTCGGACGCCTCGAATGTGTCGATACGTTTGAAGCCGCATTCTCCGGCGGCGAGACGGCGCCAATTGGTCTCCACGCCGCAGCCCAAAGGAGATACGACGCCAAGACCGGTGACGACCACCCTGCGCATGGCTCTACTCTCGAACTGTTATGTTGTCGGAAATGGCGGCGTCGGCGAAGCCTCGCGAGAGGATCCGCCGAGCGCTTGAATCTTCAGTTCGTCAGGCGGCTTTCGCCTTTTCGAGGAACTTCACTGCATCGCCCACAGTGAGAATCGTCTCGGCGGCGTCGTCGGGAATCTCGACGCCGAATTCTTCCTCGAAAGCCATGACGAGTTCGACGGTATCGAGCGAATCGGCTCCCAGATCGTCGATGAAATTGGCTTTGTCGACGACCTTGTCGGCTTCGACGCCGAGATGCTCGACAACAATCTTTTTCACGCGCTCGGCGACATCGCTCATCTTCTTTTATCCCTGTCTGCGTTTGGCGCCTCACGCGCCGTGTGGCGATTTAGAGCAGGCCTGCTGGCGCGCTCCGTGATCGCCCTTCATCCCTTTAACGTGCAATCGCGCGCCGATCGCCCTGATGTGTGCGAGACGCGTTGCGACTTGCTCCACCGGGTTTAAATCGCGGCGACGCCGCCCCTCAGCGGCGAGGTCTGGTAGCATACTTCCCTGAGCATGGCGAGAGGCGCCCCCGCGTTCTCACGCACGCGGCGAAAGGTGGCCGCAGACGCGTTTTCCAGGCGATTCGCCTCTTCTAGATCATGGCCATGCCGCCGTTGACGTGCAGGGTCTGCCCGGTGACATAGGCCGCCTCGGCGCTGGCCAGATAGACGCAGGCGGCGGCGACGTCGGCGCCGGTCCCGAGCCTTCCGGCGGGCACCATGCGAAGGATCGCCTCCTTCTGCGCGTCTGTCAGCGCCTCGGTCATAGGGCTTTCGATGAATCCGGGCGCGACGCAATTGACGGTCACGCCGCGCGAGGCGACCTCGGCGGCCAGCGACTTCGACATGCCGATCATGCCAGCCTTGGCGGCGGCGTAATTACCTTGCCCCGGATTGCCGGTCACGCCGACGACCGAAGTAATCTGGATAATTCGGCCGAAGCGCTTTTTCATCATCCCGCGCAGCGCCGCGCGCGACAGGCGAAAGGCCGACGTCAGATTGACGTTGATGACGGCGTCCCAGTCCTCGTCCTTGAGGCGCATGAACAACATGTCGCGGGTGATGCCGGCGTTGTTGACGAGAATGTCCAGGCCGCCCATCGCCGCCTCCGCCGCCGGCACCAGCTTCTCGGTCTCGTCCTTTTGCGAAAGATTGCAGGGCAATATGTGCGTGCGGCCGTTCAATTCGCCGGCAAGCGCCTCGAGTGCCTCTTTCCTCGTGCCGGAAAGCGCCACGATCGCGCCGGCGGCGTGAAGCGCGCGCGCGATCGCCGCGCCGATTCCACCGCTCGCGCCCGTGACGAGCGCAGTCTTGCCGTTGAGATCAAACATGTCTTCCCCTCTCCTCCCTCGCGCCATGGCGTGAGTCTTATAGCTCAGTTCGGGGAGTGGCCTTTTTTCAGCCGCGGTTCAACTTCAAACGACCGCCTCCACTACGGCGGACGCCACCGACGCCCGATCGGATATTGGGAGAAAGTGGGCGTCAGTTCGGCTTCGTTTCGCAAGCGACGGATTCGAGACTGATTTGCTCAACAACGCATCGGAATCCGCGTCAACTTTCATTGTGGCGTAACTGCAACAGTCGAAATCTTTTGGGTCTTTTGGGCCTGATTTTACCTTCTGTTTGTTGTTTCCCGCGAGAAATTTGCGCACAGTCCGCCGTGCTTGGGGGTCAGCGTCCTTGAACGTCCGTAAGAGTCACGGGACTGACGCGCGCCTATTAATTTAAGTTGGCTCAAATGAAGGATAGAGAGATGAAGACAGCGATCTCGGCCCTGGCTCTGGCGACGGCGCTTTTCGCCGGCGCCGCGAACGCCGCCGATCTACCCTCCCACAAGGCTCCTCCGCCGTACATCCCCCCGCCGCCGATCATGACCTGGACCGGGTTCTACGCCGGTCTTAACCTCGGCGGTGGCTTCTACGCCAGCAATTCCTCCAATCAGGGTTGGAACGGCGGCTGGAACAACGGCAACAACAACACCGGCGGTGTCATCGGCGGCGGTCAGCTCGGCTATAACTTCCAGGTTACGCCGATGTTCGTCGTCGGCGTCGAGACCGACTTCCAGGGCACCAGCCTTGGTTCGGGCGGCGGCAACAACAACAACTGGTGGTTGTTGGGCGGCGGCTTCGGCGGCGGCGGCGCTGGTTCGGCGCGCCTGAACTGGTTCGGCACCGTTCGCGGCCGCGTCGGCATCACCCTGCTGAGCCCGCAACTGTTGGTCTACGGCACGGGCGGCTTCGCCTATGGCGAAGTGCAGCGCAACAGCTGGTTCAACCAGAACAGCGCCGTGCAGACGGGCTGGACCGCTGGCGGCGGCGCCGAGTGGATGTTCTTCCCGAACTGGTCCGCCAAGGTCGAGTATCTGTATACGCAGATCAGCGGCAGCAACAGCAACAACAACTGGCTGTTTGCGTTCAACCCGGGTTGGGGCCTGAACAATGTGAACAACCGCACGCGCTTCCACACGATCCGCGCGGGCATCAACTACCACTTCAACTTCGGCTCCCCGGCGCCGGTGTTGGCCAAGTACTAATCCGACGGATCGACCTTACGGTCGAGAGAATGGGCCCGGTCCTCGCGACCGGGCCTTTTCTTTTGCGTCTTCCGTCTCTTGTCCGCGTCCCTACAGCAGGTTCCGAAAAAGTTGACAGACTTTTTCGATGCGAATTGCTCCACCATTTTGATTTTGAGCGATTCCTTCCCGATCACATGATTCCATGTGATCGGGAAGCGCTCTAAGCGAAGGCGCGATAGGCGTCGAAATCCGCGGGCGCGCCCACGGAAACGCCCGCTGCCTGCGGCGCGATCCGCTTCAAAAGCCCCGCGAGAACCTTGCCCGAGCCGCATTCGACGAACTTCGTCGCGCCGTGACTCGCCATATAGGCCACGCATTCGCGCCAGCGCACCGCGCCGGTGACCTGCTCGACGAGCAGTCGGCGAATCGTTTCCGGGTCCTGTGTCGGCTCCGCCGTCACATTGGCGACGACCGGAACACGCGGGGCGCTGATCGCCGCTCCGGCGAGCGCTTCGCGCATGGCGTCTGCGGCGGGCTGCATCAGCGCACAATGGAAGGGCGCGGAGACCGGCAGCAGCAGCGCGCGTTTGATTCCCTTCTCCCTGGCGATATCGATCGCCTTGTCGACGGCGGTCTTCGCGCCGGAAATCACCACCTGGCCGCCGCCATTGTCATTGGCGACCTGGCAGACGCCGTTCGCCGCGGTCGTCGCCTCCTCTGCAACGGCGCGTGCTTGATCGAGATCGGCGCCGAGCAGCGCCGCCATGGCGCCTTCTCCGACAGGGACCGCCTTCTGCATGGCGTCGCCGCGAATGCGCAACAGCCGCGCGGTGTCAAAAATCGTCAGCGCGCCCGCCGCCGCAAGAGCGGAATATTCACCGAGCGAATGGCCGGCGACGAAGGCCGCGTCGCGCGGAAGTTCAAGGCCGCATTCGGCTTCCAGGGCGCGAATCGTCGCGAGCGAAACCGCCATCAGCGCCGGCTGGGCGTTGGCGGTGAGCGTCAGCTCGGCTTCAGGACCTTCGAACATCAGTTTCGATAGCGGCTGCGACAGCGCATCGTCGACCTCTGCGAAAACCGCGCGCGCGGGCTCGAAGGCGTCGAACAGCGCCTTCCCCATGCCGACCGCCTGAGATCCCTGACCGGGAAAAATGAAAGCCTTCTGCATGCGTAACCGTCCCTGCTTTATTATTGTTTGGGTCGCCGCGTGTGGCGCAGGGGGGTTCGCCGTGTCAAGTTGGCGGGCGTAAGGTTGAAACGCGCGCTGGAGCTGGAGATGAGCCAAACGACATGCGGCGGCGACCGCGGCCGCTTCAATCGGCGCGCCGCGCTGGCGACGATCGGCGCAGGTTTCGGGCTAGCCTTTGGCGCCGCGCCGGCGCATGGCCATGCCAAGCGCGCGCCCGTCCTGCCGGAGGATGAGGGATTTATGCGCTTGGCGATCGCTGAAGCCGCCAAGGGCGACTTTCCCTTTGGCGCCGTCATCGTGCGCGACGGCAAGGTCGTCTCGACGGGACGCAATCTCGGCGTGACGAACAACGATCCAACCGCGCATGGCGAGATGGTGGCGATTCGCCGCTTCGTCGCCGACAATCCGGCCAAGGATCTCAAGGGCGCGACGCTTTACACGTCGGGCGAGCCCTGCCCGATGTGCATGGGCGCGATCGTCTGGTGCGGACTCGGGCGTGTCGTCTACGCTGCGTCGATCGAGCAGCTTGAGAAGCGAATCGGCCAGATCATGATCACGAGCAAAGCTGTGGCGCAGGCCGCGCCGTTTGAAACCGTCGAGATCACCGGCGGCGTGCTGGCGACGGAGGCCCTGGCGCTCTTCGACAAGAAATAGCCGGCGCTAGCGCTGAGCTTGACCATTCCGGCGATTCGCTAAGGCCCCTCTTTTAAGGAGGGGCCTTAGGCTTCGAAACAGCGCTAGCCATTTCGCTGTCCGTCAGGTGACGGGCGGGACGCGGCATGGGCGATTATGAGCCCGATGATCAGCCCTTGCCCCATCGGCGCTTCTGCTTGAGGCAGCCGTTGCCGAACGTGCCCCAGGACGCCGGATTCTTCTTGCCGCAGCGCCAAGAGAGGGTGGCGTTCTCGACAGATTCACCCGGCGCCTTCAACGAAACGCCTATCGGCGCGGCGTTCGCATCGACGCTCAGAGAGCCGGCCGCGATCGCGGCGGCAAGAAACAATGCAGTCTTCATCAAATTTCTCCATAAATGAGTCTCAATAACATTTGCGACGAACACGAAATTTCTCCGCAAACGCTTGTCCTGCAATTGCAAGACGAGACGACCTTACGAATAAAAGGGGCGGACGAACGTGCGGCGGCGCACGGCGGCGATGAGATCTGCAAGTGGCGGGAAATCCGCCTGATCGACTCGCCAATCGCTGACAGGGAGCGTGCAGACTCGTCAGAGTCGCGCGCTCACTCGCGGGCGATCTCGACCAGGACTTCGTTGCGCCGGTTCCAAGGCAGCGTCCATGGCGGGTCGTAGAAGGCGTATTGCGGATCGCCCTTGGGAGAGATCCCCTGGCGTTTCAGATAATCGAGCAGCTTCGCCTGGTTTTCGGCGAGGGCGTCGTCTCCGGCGAGTCCGGAGAAGCGAATCGCCGCCATGCGCTTGCCCGGCGCGGCGGCGAGTTTGACCTCTGCGCTGTTGGGCTTGGGCAGGCTCGCCATGCTGTATTCGGCGGGCATGGTGAAGCGCACTTTCCAATCGCCGCCCTTCCACTCCTGTCCGACGGGGGCGGTCATGGCGATTTTCCGCTGCGGGGAATTGTCGCCGAAAATATAACCGGCGAGGCGGCGGAAGCCTTCGCTAATGGCCGCGCCGCGCTCGCCGGCGACCGTCGTCTCCGCGACGATCTGCGGCGCGTAGTCGCGAATTTCGATGGCCCCTGACGAGGCGACCACCGAATATCGTGCATGCTCCACATCGGAATCCGCGCGTGCGGGGGCAGCCGCGATGAGCCCGACGAGGATGGCAAGAAAACGCCGCATCTCCTGGGTCCTCTTCTCTAATAGGTAAGATGAGGCGCGGCAGGGCGGCGGACCAGTCGGAACGGCGCCAATGAGGGGCGGTTTTTCGCCAGGGATGTCGGATCGACCGCATTTCGATTTTCCCCAGCCGAGGCCGGATGTAGAATAGCGCGACCTCGAGGCTGACGATGAAGCTGGAACGGCGGCAAGATAGGGCTATCTCGGATGTCTTCATCACCGAGGAGCTGGAGCGCCGCGCTCCAAAGGAGACTGATTCACTTCAAGAAAAGCTGGCGCTACAAGATCTCGCCGGACGCATGGCCGACCATCCGGCGGAGGTTCTGCCTCGGTTTGTCGACCTGGCGATGGAAATGACCGGAGGCGTATCGGCGGGGCTCAGCCTTTACGAGCCAGATCCCGGCCCCGGCGTATTTCGGTGGCGCTATCTGCGCGGGCGGCTGGCGCCGTTCGAGCACGCGACGACGCCACGAAATTCTAGCCCCTGCGGGGTCACTCTCGACTGCAATAGACCGGTGTTATCGTCGCATCCGGAGCGCGTGTATGACTGGATTTCGGATGCCGGCATCGTCGTGCCCGAAGTATTGCTGGTGCCGCTTTATCTTGGCGGCAAGGAGCCGCTAGGAACGCTTTGGATTGTTTCCGACAAGGAAGGTCATTTCGACAGCGGCCATGCTCGTGTGCTGACTGAGCTTGCAGGGTTTGTGGGGATTGCGCTGCGAATGCTGGACTCTGAGCGGCAGCTCAAGGCTGCCCTGGAGCAGCAGGAGAGGCTGACCAGCGAGATGAGCCACCGAGTGAAGAACCTCTTCGCGCTCACCGCAGGCATTGTCCGGGTGAGCGAGAAGGCGGCGAAGACTCCGGCAGAGATGTCAAAGATGGTTTCGGGCCGACTGGACGCGTTGGCGGAAGCCGATGCTCTGGTGCGCCGTAGTTTCGCAAACAAAGCGCAGGCCGAAATGGTCGACCTCGCGGAACTGGTCGCCAAGATCATGCGGCCGCATGCGCCGCCCGACACGCGAAGCCACTTCGTTGTGGAAGGTCCGCGGATTTTGTTGGGCCAGCGCGCCACAAATGGCCTTGCGCTGGTGTTGCACGAACTTGCGACCAATGCGGCGAAACACGGCGCGCTCAAATCACAAGAAGGCGTGGTGGCGCTTTCTTGGCGTGCTGAGGGGGAGCAACTCGTCCTGTGTTGGTTGGAGCGTGGCGGGCCCAAGATTGCGCGCCCGCCAGAAAGCAGCGGCTTCGGCACAAGATTGTCGCAGTCGACGATCATCAGCCAATTCGAAGGCGAGCTGAGCTATGGATGGAAGCCTGACGGCTTGATCGTATCGATGAAAATTCCTGTCGTCGCCCTATCCAAGTAATACTCTGTCGGGGCGCGGAGCAACTTGAACGGCCATATCGGATTGCTCGAAGCTTTGCGCGTGGCATGTCCGTTATCTGGCTGCGTGAGCGAGTTGCATCAATTCGAGAGCCTGAAAGCCCACTTCTACAATTCACGTACTCGGTCACACGGTCGCTTTGTCAAATCCCCCCGGATACAGGATGCACCGCTTTCTGTCGGTCGAATCGATCAGCGCCGTTGGGTTGGACAAAATCGATTGAACGGCTTTGTCGAGGGCTTCAGCTGATGGGGCGGAGATTGAACCCTCTCTTGGCAGCTGGTGCGCTCCGTCCTCGCGCAGTCGGTATTCGATGGTCGCCCAGGTCTGGCCCAGGAATGAACGCCATCGAATATTGGTTATATTCGCCGGAACCGCAGTGCCGTGTTCGAGCAGCCGTTTCTCCTGCAAATATAGCCGCTGACTCAAGAAAATTGAAAATCCGCACAACACCAGCAGACCGGCCGCTATACCGCCGCTAAATCGGAAAGAGCGGTGCGGAAAGAATGTTTCCTCCATGCGTGGGTAACGGACTGACGAAAGACTTGGATCGAGGGGGTCATAAACGATGCTAACTCTTGATCCGCGGCTCAGCTGATCGAAGTAGCTCCGCGCCACGTTATCCCAAGAACTGACCACTTCGCCTGTGAGAGTTATGAATTCATATGAAATCGATTCGAAATTCGTACGGCGCGCACTTTGTTCCGTCTGTCCTATCACGCGGCCTTCTACGGTAACGCCTCGGAGGCTTAAAGCCTGCTCTCGCAGCTTTGTGTAAGTCGTAGTTCCAAGTAAGGCGGCTGCCACACCGACACAAAGCGCCACAGCTATCCCCTGCTCGCAAAGAAACCTCGGTGATCTCGCCACCTTTCTTGGAAGCGGCTGGCGCAGCTCGGGAGGAGGCAACCAATGATCTGTCATACTGGTTATCCAACACAGCTGGCGATTCTCAGTAGTTGAATCGCAATAGATACAGACTGCAGAATGCCAGTTATCTCTCCGCCCTCTCTCGTACCAACTCCTCCACCACCCCAGGATCGGCGAGCGTCGATGTATCCCCCAACGCGCCGAACTCCCCTTCGGCGATCTTGCGCAGGATGCGCCGCATGATTTTTCCAGAGCGCGTCTTCGGCAGTCCCGGCGCGAATTGCACGATGTCGGGCGTTGCGATCGGCCCGATCTCGTGGCGCACCCAATGCACCAGATCCTTGCGCAGATGTTCGCTCGGCGTCACGCCCTGATTGAGCGTGACGAAGGCGTAGATGCCCTGCCCCTTGATGTCGTGCGGATAGCCGACGACGGCCGCTTCCGACACTTTCTCATGCGCGACGAGCGCGCTCTCGACTTCCGCCGTGCCGAGGCGATGGCCCGAGACATTGATGACGTCGTCGACGCGGCCGGTGATCCAGTAATCGCCGAAATATTTGCCGGGAAAGGCCGAGAAATAGGTCTGCGCGAAACGTTCGTGGTCGCCATAAACGGTGCGCATCTGTCCCGGCCATGAATCGGCGATGACCAGCAAGCCTTCGCACGCGCCTTCGAGAATATTGCCGAGTTGATCGACGATCTCCGGCGCGACGCCGAAGAACGGCCGCGTCGCCGAGCCGGGCTTCAGATCAATCGCGCCAGGAAGCGGCGAGATCAGCACGCCGCCGGTCTCCGTCTGCCACCATGTGTCGACGATCGGACAGCGGCCTTCGCCGACAACGCGGTGATACCATTCCCACGCTTCCGGATTGATCGGCTCGCCAACCGAGCCGAGCAGGCGCAGCGATTTGCGGCTGGTCTTTTTGACGGGCGCCTCGCCCGCCGCCATCAGCGCGCGAATGGCGGTCGGCGCCGTGTAGAAAATATCGACCTTATGCTTGTCGATGATCTCCCAGAAAGCACGCCTTCGAACATCAGCGTCGTCGCGCCATTGGCGAGCGGGCCGTAGACAATATAGCTGTGTCCGGTCACCCAGCCGACGTCGGCCGTGCACCAATAGACGTCGCCCTCGCGATAGTCGAAGACGAGTTCATGGGTGAGCGATGTGTAGACGAGATAGCCGCCGGTCGTATGCAGCGCGCCCTTCGGCTTGCCGGTCGAGCCGGACGTGTAAAGGATGAACAGCGGATCTTCCGCGTCCATCTCCGCATAGGGACAATCGGCGTGCACGCGCGCGGCTTCTTCCTCATAGCGGAAGTCGCGGCCGGGCTGCATGTCGATCTCGGCGCCGGTGCGCGTCACGACGATGACCGTCTTCGCGGAAACCTTGTCGAGCGCCGCGTCGACATTGGCTTTCAGCGGAATTCTCTTGCCGCCGCGCAGGCCTTCGTCCGCCGTGACGATGACCTGTGATTCAGCGTCGGCGATGCGCCCGGCGAGCGAATCCGGCGAGAAGCCGCCAAAGACCACTGAATGAACGGCGCCGATGCGCGCGCAGGCGAGCATGGCGAAAGCGGCCTCTGGGATCATCGGCAGATAGATGGTGACGCGGTCGCCCTTCTTGACGCCGTGCCTCTTGAGCACATTGGCGAAGCGGCAGACTTCTTCATGCAGCTCGGCGTAAGTGATGTGGCGCGAGACGGAAGGATCGTCGCCTTCCCAGATGATCGCGGTCTTGTTGGCGCGCTCCGGCAGATGCCGGTCGATGCAATTCATCGCGACATTGGTCGTGCCGTCCTCGAACCAGCGTATCGAAACATTATGGGTGTCGAAGCTCGTGCGCTTCACTTTCGTAAAGGGCGTGATCCAGTCGATGCGCTGCGCCTGCTCGGCCCAGAAGCCGTCGGGGTCTTTGATGGAGCGTTCGTAGAGCCGGCGATAGCTCTCGTGGTCGATGCGCGCGCGCGTTTTCCAGTCGTCGGGGACGGGGTAGATTTTTTGCGACATTCGTTTCTCCATCGACGCATTCCGTCACCGCTCCGCCCGTCATGGCCGGGCTTGTCCCGGCCATCCACGTCTTTATGACGACGCAGATTGGGAGAACATGGCGCAGTGTCTCGGCGTGGATGCCCGCGACAAGCGCGGGCATGACGCCCATGGGATTGAAGTGCGCAGCTCATCCCTTGCGGGCGCGGGCGAGCTCCACATTGTGCTGCATGCGCCGAACCATGAGCCGCATCAGGTAAAAGCCAAATTGCGGAGTCTGCGCCGCGAGCTGCAAGAGATCGTCATAGCGCACGCAAAGAAGCTCGACGTCGGTGGCGGCGACCGCGGTGGCGGTGCGGCGATTTTCATTGGTGAACATGCCCATCTCGCCAAAGAGCGTTCCGGGCTTCAGCGTGACGTCGGGCTCGCGCAGATGGATCTCGCCGTGCACCAAGAGATAGGCTTCCTCGGACAGATCGCCGATGCGATGCAGGACGAAGCCTTCGGACAGCTTTATGGGCCGCATATAGGGACGCAGCCATTCGAAATCGAAATCCTCGGAGGCGGCGGCGCGAATGTCCTGGACGAGCCGCCGGATCTGTCGGAGCCGTACGATGTTGACCGGGACCAGAAAGGCGTTGAGCGCGAAGAGCGGGTAGAGACCCTTGAGAAAAAAATAGGCGGCGAACAGCGCATTGGCGAGGATCGCCGCGATCCGCAGCGGGATCATGGTGTTCGACACATAAACGAACACGCTCGCCGCCGCGGCGAGATAGCCGATGACTTCGATAATCAGACCGTTCAGCGTCGTGGGCAGCGTCATGGCGAGATCGCTCGGACTTCAGCTTCGCCCAACACCTTTAGCAGAAGACTTTGTGAAAATGCGAGGGCGGAACACGTCGCGGCCCCGGGCGTTGCAAAGGTCTACGGGGTGGAGCAGGAATCGCCATGACGCAGTCAGCCAGCATTCGTCCCGCCCGCGCCCGGGGCGCCTTTCCGACCGCCGCCGCGATCATTCTTGGCGTGGGCCTTGGCATCTTTTTTGACGGCATCGTTCTGCATCAACTCTTGCAGTGGCATCATCTGGTCAGCAACTGGAGCCCCGCCGGCACTGTCGAAGGCATGGAGTTCAACACCTATTGGGACGGGATGTTGCACAGTTTCGCTTATGTCTGCGTCGGCCTGGGACTGTTCCTTCTGTGGCGCGCCTCGCGCCGCGCCGGTTACATGTGGTCCGGCCGGCGCCTGGCGGGCGCGCTGCTGATCGGCTGGGGCGGTTTCAACCTCTACGATGGCGTCATCAACCATCTCGTCCTCGGCATCCACCACGTGAATGAACGAGTCGATCGCGCCCAGTGGCCGATCTATGACGCGGGCTTCATCATCTGGGGCGCCGCGATGTTGCTGGCCGGCTTTCTGCTTCTGCGCGGCGGCAAGGCGGAGGCGGGGAGCGAGGTTTAGCGACCCCGCGCGCCTTCGCGCTTTGCCCTCGCTGCGGCGATTTGGTAAAGGGCGGGAGACTTCCTCGCGCCACACCGAAAGAAACATGGACAAATTCACCACGTTGACGGGCGTCGCGGCGCCGTTGCCGATCATGAACGTCGATACGGACATGATCATCCCCAAGCAATATCTCAAAACCATTCAGCGCACGGGCCTTGGCAAGGGCCTCTTTTCGGAGATGCGCTATCGCGACGACGGTTCCGAGAATCCCGATTTCGTCTTGAATCAGCCGGCCTACCGCAATGCGCGCATCCTCGTCGCCGGCGACAATTTCGGCTGCGGCTCGTCGCGCGAACACGCGCCCTGGGCGCTGCTCGACTTCGGGCTCCGCTGCATCATTTCGACGAGTTTCGCCGATATTTTCTATAACAATTGCTTCAAGAACGGGATTTTGCCGATCGCGGTCAGCGAGGCCGAACTCGACAGGCTGATGGACGACGCCAAGCGCGGCGCGAACGCCACCCTCACCGTCGACCTCGCCGCGCAGGAGATCCGCGGGCCGGACGGCGGCGTGATCACTTTCGACATCGACCCCTTTCGCAAGCACTGCCTGCTGAACGGGCTCGACGACATCGGTCTGACCCTCCAAAAAGCCGACAAGATCGACGACTACGAAAAGCAGGCTGCGGCGAAGCGCCCTTGGGCCTGACAGCAACATTGGCGCCGCAGCCCGGCGCCGAGCTAATGTTTCCGAAGCGGCGTTTGGCGCCCCTGATGGGGCGGCGAGCGTCGCTTCCAACCGCTGGACGCCCAGAGCGACGGACAAGGCGCGCTTGAGTTATCTTTCCGCCCTTTCCATGCGTTTTCGCGCCGCCGGCCAGTCGCTGGCGCGGCTCGCTCACGACGTGAGGCGTTCGCGAAAGCCCGACGACATCGCGGAAGGCCAATGGCGTGACGCCCAAAACTTAGGCGCCGATTCCGACGAGGCGGCGCGCGACGCAAACTTCTGGGGACCCGCGCCGACAAACGAACAGGCTGAGCCGCCGCCGGCGTTCGAGCCCGGCTCCGCCTATCGGGAACCTGCCGGATTCGATGGCCAGGGCCTGCTTTCCATTCATAATCTCGCGAAGTCCTACAAAGCGCGCCGTGTCGTCGAAGACGTCAGCCTGCATGTGGCGCGGGGCGAGGCGGTCGGGCTGCTGGGTCCCAACGGCGCCGGCAAAACCACTGTTTTCTATATGATCACAGGGCTGGTGAAGCCCGACAAGGGCATGATTTCGCTCGACGGCTATGATGTGACGCCGCTGCCGATGTATCGCCGCGCGCGGCTCGGAATCGGCTATCTGCCGCAGGAGGCGTCGGTGTTCCGTGGCCTCTCGGTGGAGGACAATATCCGCGCCGTGCTGGAGATCACCCAGCCCGACGTCAAAAAGCGCGAGGAGGAGCTGGAGGCGCTTCTCGAAGAGTTCCGCCTCACCCGCATGCGCCACACGCCCGCCGTCGCGCTCTCCGGCGGCGAACGGCGTCGCTGCGAGATCGCCCGCGCGCTCGCCGGGCACCCCTCCTTCATGCTGCTCGACGAACCTTTCGCCGGCATTGATCCGATTGCGGTCGGCGGCATTCAGGACCTTGTGCGGCATTTGAAAGCGCGCGGCATTGGCGTGCTCATCACCGACCACAGCGTTCGCGAGACGCTGGGGCTCACCGACCGCGCCTACATTATCTACAACGGCCATGTGCTGACCGAAGGAACGCCTGACGAAATCGTCGCCAATCCCGACGTTCGGCGCATCTATCTTGGCGAAGATTTCCGCATGTAGCGCCGCAGGCGCCGCTCGGCGGCGCCCCAGCCAACATTGATGCGACAGGGTCGTCTTCGCCCTGAGATATCGGGGCAGTTTGACGATCGAAGAAGGTTGATTAAGGCTTAGGCGATTTGCCCCGCCTCGCGCTGCTTTTTTGGCCCTAGGCGCGCTTAGGCGAAGTGATATAAGCAAGAACCGGGCCGCAGAGCGGCGGCCGATCGCGTATCGAGTGGGCCGAGCGACTATGGCGATTTCCACCAAGTTGATGATGCGTCAGGGCCAAGCCCTGGTGATGACGCCGCAGCTGCTCCAGGCGATCAAGCTGCTGCAGTTTTCCAATTTGGAGCTTGCCGCCTTTTTGCATGATGAGCTCGAGCGCAATCCGCTGCTCGAAGCGCATGAAGGCGATGGCGGCGTCGACGCGGCCGATCCTTCCCAGGGCGCGGAGCCGAGCGCGGCGGAGCCCTTTGAAGGGCCGCAGGAGGGCGACTGGGCGCAGCAGGATCTCGCCGTCGACTCGGCGACGCTCTCCGCCGATCTCGGAGCCGACATGAGCAACGCTTTTGAGCCCGAGGGTCCTTCGATCGGGGAGCGGGCGCGGGATGAAGCCCCTGACGGCGCCGGTCTGTCGGCGACCTCCTGGACCGGGGCCGCCGGCGGTGGGCCGGCTGACGGGGAAGCGCCCAATCTCGAAGCTTATGTCGCCGATCGGCAGAGCCTCCACGAGCATCTCGCCGAACAGCTCGCGCTCGCCTGCCCCGATCCGCGTCACAGGATCATCGGCCAGTCGATCATCGATGCGATCGATGAGAGCGGCTACCTGCGAGAGGAGCTTGCCGAGATCGCCGCGCGTCTCGAGGCGGACAGGGCGGAGGCCGAGCACATTCTGGCGACGATCCAGACCTTCGACCCTTCCGGCGTCGGCGCGCGCGATCTCGCGGAGTGTCTCGCGATCCAGCTTAAGGAGCGCGACCGCTATGATCCGGCGATGCAAGCGTTCGTGGCCAATCTCCCGCTCGTCGCGCGCCGCGATTTTGCGCAACTCGCCAAGCTGTGCGGCGTCGACGATGAAGACATCGCCGACATGGCGGCGGAGCTGCGCCGGCTGGAGCCCAAGCCCGGCCGAGCGTTCGGCGGCGCCCCGATTCAGCCGCTTGTCGCCGACGTCATTGTTCGCGCCGCTTCGGACGGCGCCTGGCATGTGGAGCTCAACGCCGACGCGCTGCCGCGAGTCTTGGTCAATCATAGTTATGCGGCGCAAGTCAGCGCCGTCGCCACCGGCCCCGCCGACAAAAGCTTCATTTCGAGCTGCCTGCAGAACGCCAATTGGTTGACCAAGAGTCTCGAGCAGAGGGCACGCACTATTCTCCGCGTCGCTTCTGAAATCGTGCGATTGCAGGACGCCTTTCTCACGCATGGCGTCGAACATCTGCGTCCGCTGAATCTGCGCACGGTCGCCGATGCGATCGGCATGCATGAGTCGACGGTCTCGCGAGTGACGTCGAACAAATACATGATGACGCCGCGCGGCGTCTTCGAACTCAAATATTTCTTCTCCGCGTCGATCGCTACGACGAGCGGCGCCGCCGCGCATTCGGCCGAGGCGGTGCGCTTTCGCATCAAGCAGATGATCGATCGGGAAACGCCCGACGGCATCCTGTCGGACGACGCAATCGTCGAACGGCTGAAGGCGAGCGACATCGAAATCGCCCGGCGCACGGTCGCGAAATACCGCGACAGTTTGCGCATTCCATCCTCGGTCGATCGCCGCCGCGCCAAGCTTGCGCAGGCGCGCATGACCGCCCATTAATTGTCCTATGTCGTCCTTGGCTTGAAGCTTCGCCGGGAGTGAAGACTCCATTGACTTCGCACGCCGAGGCTTCTAACGCTGCGCGGAATTTCCGCTGTCTGGCGAGATGGCGGGCGATTCGCCGACCCCTCAGGCGGAGTTCCAGGGCGGATGGGGCGCATTGGGCGGTTGGTCTGACGGCGGCGCGGCAGGCGCGCGGCTGGCCCTTTCCGCGGCCGAAACTTCGCTCACAACGAAAGTTCGGATTGCAAAATGTCTCTTAGGGTTTCCGGCAAGAACATCAACATTGGCGAAGCGCTTCGGGCTCATGTGACGCAGAGGCTGGAGACGGCCGCGGCGAAATATTTTGACGGCCGAGTCAGCGGCCACGTCACCATCTCGCCGGAGGGCTCGGGCTTTCGGGCCGACTGCAGCCTGCATCTCGCCTCAGGCATCGTGCTGCAGGCTGACGGCAGGGCGCAGGAGCCCTACGCCTCGTTCGATCAGGCGGCGGAACGCATCGAAAAGCGCCTGCGCCGCTACAAGAGCAGGCTCAAGAGCCATCACGAGCACGGCCACGGCGCGGGAGACGGCGCGCAGGCCGAGGTCGTCGCCTATCACGTGCTTGAGGCGCCCGATCAGGAAAATGAGGCGTCGGCGGAGTTCAGCCCCGCGATCATCGCCGAATCCACCACGCGGTTGCGCCGGCTGTCGGTTTCGGCGGCGGTGCTCGACCTCGACCTCACTGGCGCGCCGGTCGTGGTGTTCCGGCACGCCAACACCGGCCGCGTGAATGTCGTCTATCGGCGCGGCGATGAGAATATCGGCTGGATCGACACCCCCGAGTCGGAAGGCGACGCGCGCTGACGGCAAAACGTCGTGGGACGGCCATAATAACGGCCTCCTCGGCACGTATCTTGCCATTTTCCCACGTCCTTCGGGTTTTGGCGAAAATAGCGAGACGTTGAAATTTCAAGGATGGTCGGAGCCTTCCTCGGCCCTAGACCTCCCATGAGAAGCAGGATGAACGTCGCATGCGGCCAACGGACTTGGTTTCGCCCGATTCGGTTTGCGCCTCGCTGAAGGCGACGACGAAGAAGCACCTTCTCCAGGAACTCAGCGAGAAGGCCGCGAAAATTTGCGGGCTTCCCGCGCGGGAGATCTTCGATGCGCTTCTTCATCGCGAGCGGCTGGGCTCGACGGGAATTGGCGAAGGCATCGCCATTCCACACGGCAAGCTTGCGAAATTGAAGGGGATTTACGGGGTCTTCGGCCGGCTTGACCGTCCGGTCGACTTCGGCTCTCTCGACGGCGCGCCGGTCGATCTGGTTTTCATGATACTCACGCCCGAGAGTTCGGGCGCTGACCATCTCAAGGCGCTTGCCTGCGCGGCCCGCATGTTAAGGGAGCAAGGCCTCGTGGCGACGATACGCGGCACGCGTGACGACGACGCGCTGTATTCGCTGATCGCGCAGCGCTCGAAGCCATTCGCGGCATAGTTGCGCCGCTCCTTAGAGCGGCGCGCTGCGTTTTTGGGCGCCGCCTCCATGGGAGGCATGTCCGCCTTTGCGGCCGGCTTCCGAAGCGAGCGCATGATCGCGCGAGAAGCTCCGCTTGGCCGGATTCACGCTTTGACCGCCCTTGCGCCCTGCCCGGGCCGCAAGATCGGGGTTCTGCGAGAAACTTCGTTTCTCGTCAGGAACGCTCTGGCCGCCCTTGCGTGCGATGGCCCGCTGCTTTTCGGGATCCATTGACGCAAAACCGCGACTGGATTTTTTATTCTCCTCCATGGGCCGCCTCTCGTGGTTTCCCAGCACCTTCGGCTATAACTCGCCGGGTCGGCCAATGTTTCTGGGAGGCGGTGATTTATCTTCGCAGTCTCGAAGGATCCTTCCGTCGGGGCGGCGCGGGGTCAAAAAATCAATGTTTGCAATAGGATCAGAGACTCACATGCCGACCCGCGGCGCGCTTTGTTCGCGGCGTCCGGCGCGGCGTTCGAAAAACAGCGCCTGACTGATGACGGCCTTCAGGCTTTCGACATTGAAGGGTTTGGCGATCAGAAAGGCCGGTTCGGGCGGCTCGCCGGTCAAAAACCGCTCAGGGTAGGCGGTGACGAAGATCACCGGGATGGACAGAGAGACGAGGATCTCGTTTACGGCGTCGAGCCCGGAACTGCCGTCCGCGAGCTGGATATCGGCGAGAATCAGTCCCGGGTTGCCTTCTTGGATGGCCGCCAGCGCCTCGGCGTGCGTGCGCGGCATGCCGACCACCCGATGTCCCAGCTCCTCGACGATGCTCCTCAGGTCATGGGCGATCAGGGGCTCGTCTTCGATAATCAGCACGTCGGTCGCGATCTGGTCGGCGATCTCGCCGTTTGCCGCCTCGATCAGGGCGCCAGCCTCGACCTCCGAAACCTTTAGAGTCTGACCAATCTGGTCGAGATCGAAGCCTTCCAGCGCCTGCAGCAAGAAGGCAATTCGCGGCTTCAGCGAAATCGCGTCGAGATTGCGTCGGCCGCTTTCCGCCAGCGCGCCGGAGCGGTCGGTGTGGGCGTTAATCGGCGACGCCGCCCAGACGTCAAGGAACAGACGATATACAGCGATGCGCAGGTCCTCGGAATCTGTAATGCGTCTTGGTTCCGCGACAACGGTTTCTAGAGTGGCCAGCACATAGGCGTCGCCACCCTCGCGATCGCCGACCAAGGCACGCGCAAAACGTCTCAAATAGGGAATATGCGCTGAAATTTCCTTTGACGCCGACATGTCTTACAACTCCAGCAGCATCTAGCCTCGCGGAGGAGAGGAGTGCGGGCTAAGCAGATTCAAAACTTGGACAATACGTCAAAACTGCTCGGCATTTTAGGGAACCAATCCTTCAGCGGTGCGTTTTGCCTATCGTCCTTGCGGCGCAGTATAACGCGGCGGCTCCAGAAATCATGCATATTAAAATAGAGGGCTCCATGGGGAATAAGAATCCGGAGAATATAGTTGCGCGCGCGAAAGCAGACGACGACGCTTTCGCAGGCGACGGGCGGTATTCTTCCAAACCAGGCCCTCGAAGGGTGGAGACGTTTGCAGGGTGGGTGATGACACGTGACGAATTCGGCGATCGTCGCCGAGGAGTAGGGGAGGCGCGCTGCGGCGCGCAGCCGGTCCTGCGACAGCGGCCGGTGGAATTCCAGGACTCGATCGGAAAGGAGCTTCGCCATCTCTACGACGATGTCGCGGCTCAACCGGTTCCCGATCGGTTTCTGAAACTTTTGAACCAACTCGAAACGAATGTGCTATCCTCCCCGGCGACATCAAGCGCGCCGAGGAAGAGTGAGTGAAGGCAAGCGAAGAAGCGCATTTAGCAGGACAGGGACTAAAGGCTGATCTGATCTCAGCCATCCCGAGCTTGCGCGCCTTCGCGGTGTCGATTTGCGGAAACTCCGATCGCGCTGACGACCTGGTTCAGGAAACATTGGTCAAGGCTTGGGGCAGCCTCGCGACGTTTTCGGAAGGCACCAATCTCACCGCCTGGCTGTTCACGATTCTGCGCAACATCTACTACAGCGAATTTCGCAAGCGCCGACGCGAGGCTCCAGATCCCGACGGTCTGATCGCCGGACGATTGGTCGCGCCGGACTCGCAGCACGCGCATATGGATTTTCTCGACTTCCGCGACGCGATGCAAAAATTGCCGCTCGATCAGCGCGAAGCGCTGATCCTGGTCGGCGCGTCCGGCATGTCATATGAGGAAGCTGCTCAAATCTGCGGCTGCGCGCCGGGCACGATGAAGAGCCGGGTGAACCGCGCCCGCAATCGGCTCTCCGAGCTGATGTCGGCGCCGCCGACCGCCGAGCCGCGCGAATGGTCCTCGGCCGAGGAGCTCTCCGCAGCCACGCGCGATTGAACGCTACTCGGAAATGCCGCATAGGGAAGCGCGAAACGCGCCTTTTCATGCGAGCCATCCGATGACCGACGATCAGAGAATTGAACGCGACTCCTTCGGCGATATCGCCGTGCCGTCCTGGGCGTATTGGGGCGCGCAGACGGAACGCTCGCGGGAGAATTTTCCGATCGGCGGCGATCTCATGCCGATCGAGATCGTGCATGCGCTGGCGCGCATCAAGCTCGCGGCCGCCAAGGTCAACGCCAGGAAGGGCCTGCTCGAGCCTAAAATCGCCGACGCGATCGTCGCCGCCGCGCGCGAGGTGATCGACGGCAAGCTCGACGAGCATTTTCCGCTCGTCGTCTGGCAGACCGGGTCCGGCACTCAGACGAACATGAACGTCAATGAGGTGATCGCCAATCGCGCCAATGAAACGCTCGGCGCGCCGCGCGGCTCGAAATCGCCGGTGCATCCGAACGATCATGTCAATCTCGGGCAGTCGTCGAACGACAGTTTCCCGACCGCCATTCACATCGCCGGCGCCACGACGATCTCCGGTCGGCTGCTTCCCGCCGTCGAGCGGCTGCATGTTTCGCTCAACGCCAAGGCGGTGAAATTCGCCAATATCATCAAGATCGGCCGCACCCATTTGCAGGATGCGACGCCGGTGACGCTCGGCCAGGAGTTTTCCGGCTATGCGGCGCAGGCCGAATACGCGGAAAGGCGCATCAGAACGACCCTCGCCGATCTTCTGCAGCTCGCCCAGGGCGGCACGGCGGTCGGCACCGGCGTCAACACCTTCAAAGGCTTTGGCGAAGAAGTCGCCGCCGACATCGCCGAGCAGACCGGACTGCCTTTCGTTTCGGCGCCTAACAAGTTCGAGGCGCTCGCGACTCACGATGCGATCGTCTTCGCGCATGGCGCGCTCAATGCGCTGGCGTCGGGCCTCTACAAGATCGCGAGCGACATTCGCCTGCTCGGCTCAGGGCCGCGCGCCGGCTTCGCGGAACTGAGGCTTCCCGAGAACGAGCCCGGCTCGTCGATCATGCCGGGCAAGGTCAATCCGACCCAGGTTGAATCGCTCACAATGGTGTGCACGCGGGTTTTCGGCAACAATTCGACGATCACCTTCGCCGCCTCGCAGGGCCATCTCGAACTGAATGTCCTGAAGCCGGTCGTCGGCTTCGCGCTGCTCGAATCGACGATCCTGCTCGCCGACGGCATCAATAGTTTCGTCGCACGCTGCGTCGACGGCATCGAAGCGGATGAGGCCAACATCAAGCGTTTCCTGGATCGCTCGCTGATGCTCGTCACCGCGCTCGCGCCGAAGATCGGCTATGACGCGGCCTCGAAGATCGCCCGCGCGGCGCATAAGAATGGCACGAGCCTGAAGGAAGAAGCGCTCGCATCCGGCAAGGTGACGGAAGTCGAATTCGACGAAATCGTGCGGCCGGAGAATATGCTCGCGCCGAGCGCGTGAGCATCTGCGCGTCATGGCCGGGCTTGTCCCGGCCATCCACGAAACGCAGCGCAATGGATTGGCGTGGATGGCCGGCTCAAGGCCGGCCATGACGGCGGTGGTGCGCCGCGCCTTCCCCTCGCCATGCATCCGCATTAGTTTCGGCTTCTCACTGAGGAGCTGATTCATGGCCGCGCTCGACGCCGTGCTCACGACGATAGACGCCAATCTCGACGCTTCGAGAGAACGCCTGTTCGATCTCTTGCGCATTCCCTCCGTTTCAACCGATCCGGCCTATAGCGCGCAATGTCTGCGCGCCGCGAACTGGCTCAAGGATCAGCTCAACGGCCTTGGTTACGAAGCGCAAGTGCGCGAGACGCCCGGCCATCCGATCGTCGTTGGCCACGCCAAGGCGAAGCGCAAGGATGCGCCGCATGTGCTGTTCTACGGCCATTATGACGTGCAGCCGGCCGATCCGCTGGAGCTGTGGGACACCGAGCCTTTCGCGCCTCACCTTGCCGAAGGCAAGGACGGCAAGGACATCGTCGCCCGCGGCGCCTCGGACGACAAAGGCCAGCTGATGACCTTTCTCGAAGCGTGCCGCGCGTTCGAAGCGAATGGCGGCCTGCCCTGCAACGTCACTTTTCTGTTCGAGGGCGAAGAGGAGACGGGGTCGCCCTCGCTTCCTGGCTTTCTCGCCGCGCATAAGGACGAACTCTCGGCGCCCGATCTCGCGCTCGTTTGCGACACCAGCATGTGGAACGCGTCGACGCCGGCGATCACGGTGATGCTGCGCGGGCTGGCGCTCGAAGAGGTGATCATCAAAGGGCCGAGCCATGATTTGCATTCCGGCATGTTCGGCGGGCCGGTGCTGAATCCGATTCATGTGCTGGCGAAAATCATCGCCGATCTGCATGACATCGAGGGCAAGGTGACGCTGCCGGGCTTCTACGCCAGCGTGCCGGAGATTCCCGAAGAAATCGCCGAGCAATGGCGCGCGATCGACTTCGACGAGGCCAAATGGCTCTCCGAAATCGGCCTCACGCGCGTTGGCGGCGAAACCGGCCGCGGAATCATCGAGCAGATCTGGGCGCGCCCGACCTGTGACGTGAATGGAATCATCGGGGGCTACACAGGCGCAGGATCGAAGACGGTGCTGCCGGCGCAGGCGTCGGCGAAATTTTCCTTTCGCCTCGTCGGCAAGCAGGACGCGAAAACGATCCTCGAGAGCTTCCGCAGTTTCGTGCGCGAGCGCCTGCCGCCCGACGCCAAGGTCGAATTCTTGTCGCATGGCGCGTCGAACGCTCTGCAACTTCCCTTCGGCTCGGAAGCGCTCAATCGCGCGCGCCGCGCGCTTGCGGAAGAATGGCAGAAGGAAGCGGTGCTCGCCGGCTGCGGCGGCTCGATCCCGATCGTCGGCGCCTTCAAGCGCGACCTCAACATGGATTCGCTGATGATCGGCTTCGCGCATGACGACGACCGCATCCATTCGCCGAACGAGAAATATTCCGACACATCGTTCCACAAGGGAACGCGCTCCTGGGCGCGTGTGTTGCACGCGCTGGCGGCGGCTTGATTGCAGTTTTGTTGCGATCGACTCGATAGATAACGGGCCGCAGCTGCGTGAAACTCCATCATACTGAGGCGCCGCAGCCCTCGTGCTTCGAGACGCGCCCTTTTGGCGCTCCTCAGCATGAGGGCTGCTTGGCGCGGTTCGCGTTTTTCAATTCGCGTAACTCAAGGCCCCTCATCCTGAGGAGGCCTCGAAGAGGCCGTCTCGAAGGGCGAGGGGCCGATGATCCCTCCAGCGATCGTTGCCACGCTCTTGACCTGCGGCGCGATCCGCTTCTATTTTGCGGCAGACGGTTCCCTTCGGGGATCAAAATGGGAATGCGGTGAGCGCGCAGCTTCGTGCGCAATTCCGCGGCTGCCCCCGCAACTGTAAGCGGCGAGCCGACGACCACTAAGCCACTGGAGCCATAAGGCTCTGGGAAGGCGGTCCGAGGCGACAACCCGCGAGCCAGGAGACCTGCCGTCGCTTCGTGGTCACGCGCGAAAGCGTCGGGCGGGGTGCACCGATGCGGCCGAAGCCCTGCGCCTTTAGCGGCGTGTGGCGGAGACCTTTCGCAGTGACGGCCCACGTCTCGCTGCGAGTCCAGCTATGCCTTCCCACTTTTTTACGACCGCCTTGCGCGGCGCGTTTGTGCTGTCTTTATCCCTTCCCACTTCCGTCGCTTTCGCCCAGCAATCCTTGCCCGTCATCGAGGTCGGCCCGTTAAGTCCGGCGCAGCCAGGCTCGCCCGGCGCTGACGTTGAGGACCAAACCGTCGTCACGCCGACGCGCGTCGAGCAGCCGGCATCGAGCAGCGGCGCTTCGGTCAGCGTCATTCATGCGCGTGACATCCAGAAGCGCGGATCGCTCGGCTTCAACGACGTTCTGCGCGGGGGCCTGGCGCGCAGACCTCCGTCGCTTTGCGCGGCTCGACGCCCGGCCAGACGCTGGTGCTGATCGACGGCATTCGCATTGGCGATCCGACAAGCACGGACGGTTCGGTCGATTTCGGTCGGCTGCTTCCGACCGACATCGAGCGGATCGAAGTGCTGCGCGGTCCGCAGTCGGCGCTTTATGGCTCGGACGCGATGGGCGGCGTGATCAATATCATCACGCGCCGCGGCAAGGGCGGCCCGCAAGGCTGGCTGATGTCGGAAGGCGGCTCCTATGGAACGTCGTCGTCGCGCGCGTCGATCTCCGGCGCCGACGGACAGGGTTCCTACGCGCTGTCGATCTCCGGCCTGCATGCCGATGGCTTCCCGCGCTACGGCTATCGTCCGCAGCGTCCCATCTTCATCGGTGATCAGACGACGCCGCTGCCGCCGCTCCCCGCCAATGATCCGACGAACACTGTCGGCGTCACCGGGCGCATCGGCCATGACTTCACCGAAGATGCGCGAATCGAGGCGGGCATCGCCGGTTACGACAGCGCCATTCGCTACGACAATCCTTACGCCTTCAATCCTTTAAGCGTTTTCGATCCCTTCAATCATCAGCATGCGACATTCATGCAGGGCTATGTGCGGCTCGGCGCCGACATGTTCGACAAGAAGCTGCGCAACAGGCTGACGCTTTACGCCAATCGCGGCAATCGCGACGTCTGGTCGACGGAAGCCTGTTTCGACATGCTGACCTTCATGTCGCGGAATTGCCGCTTCGGCTATCTCGGCGGGCGCAGGGGCGTCGAATATCAAAGCGATATCGCGCTGGGGCCGCTGGGTCTTGCGACCATTGGTTCGCGCGTCGAGACTGAGACGGCGCAAACGTCGAGAGAAGCCTGGATCGTCGATAATTACGCGCCGACGCGCGCTGTCCAGACGACATGGTCCGGCTACGCGCAGCATCAGTTCACTTTGTTCGACCGGCTCGACATTTCTTATGGCGGGCGCGCCGACGCGGTGAGCAAGAACCAAACTTTCCTCACTTGGCGGACGATGGCGAATTTCCGCATCGACGAGATTGGCATGCGCCTGCGCGCCTCCGCTGCAACCGGCGCCAAGACCGCATCGCTCTTCCAGAGGTTTTCCGAATATGGCGATCCGGCGCTCGCGCCCGAACGCGTGCTCGGCTTCGACGCCGGCATCGATCAGAGCTTTTTTGGCGGTCTTGCCACCGCTTCCGTCTCCGTCTTCGCCAATCGCTACACGAATCTCGTGCAGTTCGGGAAGGCCGAGAGTTGCACGGCGACGCAGATCTTCGGCTGCTATTTCAGCGTCGGGCGCGCGGATACGCGCGGCGTCGAATTCTCGGGCGAAGCGAGTCTCGTTCCTGGCGTCTTGCACGCGCGGGGAAGCTACACGTTCCTCGCCGCGCGCAATCTCGATGACGACGAGAACAGCATCTACGCTGGACGCACGCTGCTGCGCCGGCCGCGTCACAAGGGCATGTGGTCGGTGATTTATACGGGACTGCCGGGTCTTGAACTCGAAGCGCGGGCGAACATCGTCGGCGCCGCGCATGACGTGGACTTCATCTTCAACAAACGCGTGATGCTCGCGCCCTATGTGCGGCTCGATCTCTTCGCGAATTACAAGCTGACAGACTCGCTGACGCTGCATGGTCGCATCGAGAATGTGGGCAATGCGCTTTACGAGGAAGTCTACAACTACTCGACGACGGCGCGCGCCTTCTATGGCGGCGTGAAATACGCCTGGTGAGAAATGAACGGCAGGGAGATCGACATGGAAATCAACGCAGACCTAACGCCAAGCACAGCGCAAAGCATCGCGCCAGGCATAACGCCAGGCACCGCGCCAGGCGCCGCGTCACGACGCATCATTGAACCCGACGGCGCGGCGCTCGACGTCTTCTCGCTGCCGCTCGATACGGCGAGTCTCGAAGAACTGTTTCGCGACCTTTTCGAACATCACTGGCGCGAAATCGTCTTCGGGCCGATCATTCAAGGCGCGGCGTGGGAGATCCACGCCGACCGTCCGCCAACGCGCATCAGGCTGCTCGACGGCTATCTCACCGTCGCCTTCGGCGTCACGCATTTTCATGTCTGCATCGGCGAGAATAGGGGATCGCGCGCTCGGCCGACGTCTCCCGAACTTGCAAAACTCAGGCGCACATCGCGCGCCGAACTCTATCGCCGGCGAAACACGAGTTGCGTGCCGATGTCGTGGGGACTGCAATTGTTCAACGGCGCCGGCGAACAGCAGATCACCGTGCTGCTGCCTAATCCCTTCCTCGACGCGGTGACCGACAAGGTTCTCAAAGAACCGGATTGGTCGCGTCTCGCGCTGTGGGACAAATTGCGCGCGCGCTGGTTCGGCCTGCACGAACCCGATCCCATCGATCGTTCAGCTGGGCGGTCGCGCCGCGACTGACGCGCCGCGCTTTTGAATTCGACTTCCCCTCTGTTCACTTGAAAGGAGAAACATCATGTCGATTATGTCTGCCACTCTTCCGACGACAAACCGCCGCGCGCTCTGGGCCGCGACTTTCATCGCCGCGAGCGTCATTCTCAGCTTCGGTTGGTCGTGCGCCTTGCCGCTCGCCGGCTTCGCCGCCGTTGCGGCGCTCACCAGCGCGCGTCGCGAGGCCCTGCTGCTGACGGGCGTAGTCTGGTTCGCCAATCAGGCCGTGGGTTTTCTTTTCCTGCATTATCCGACGGACGCCATGACGCTGTTTTGGGGCGGCGCGCTCGGCGTCATCGCTTTGCTGTCGTGTGAAAGCGCCGGCCTTCTCGCGCGCCGCTTTCCTGGTTTCGCCGGCGGTGTCGCCGCTTTCCTTGCGGCGTTCGTCGTCTATGAGAGCCTGATTCTGGCGGTCACGGCGGCGACAGGCCCTGGCGTCGATCATTTCACCGCGCCGGTCGTGACGCGGCTCTTTTTGATCAATCTCGGCGCCTTTGTCGCGCTGTTGATGTTGAAGGCCGCAGGCGCCGCCGTCGCCAACCGCGATGCGACGAAGGCCTTCGCCTCGCGCCCGATCTAGGGGGCGAGGGAGCGTCGACAAACAAAGGGGAGGCCGCGGCCCGACGCGGATCTTCGTCGGGCCGTGTTCTTGCGGCGTGTCGATATAGCGCCGATTGAGGCGACTTAGACGGCGCTGACTCGCGAAAATTCTGCTTAGTGAATATGCGCCTTGGCGCCAGCGCCGGCGTTCACATCATTGCCGCTGTCGCGGCGGCAGGCCATTCGCACGCGTTCCCGCAGCCACATATGCGCGTGATCCTTTTCGTGGCGCGGATGCCAAAGCATCATCAACTCGTAGCGCGGCAGGTCGATCGGGATCGGTAGGATTTTGAGCGGCGCCAGCTGTACGAACTGCTCGGCCATCCTCTGCGGCAGACAGAGCATGAGGTCGGTCTTCTCGAGAATCCAGGGCGTCGTCAAGAAGTTCGGCAGGACAAGAAATACGTTTCTACGTAGTCCCAGCTTCGCGAGACTGTCATCGATCAGACCCGTCCCTGCTTCCCGCCAGCTGATCAGCACATGCTTGCATTCCAGAAATTGCGCCAGACTGATGTCATCGCCCGGGACTGCGGCGTTGGATTTTCTTGTGAGGCAAACAATGCTCTCGCCCATCAACGCCTGCGAGCAGACATGCGGCGCGCCGCCGAAGATTGCGTCGAAGCCGATCGCCAGATCGATATTGTCTTTCTCGAGCACGATGTGGGGCGGCCCGGTTATCGGCTGCCGAATATGCACCTCGATATGCGGGGCGATGCGGATCATCGACTCGGCAAGCGTCGGCAACAGGGCGAAGCCGACATAGTCGCTTGTGGAGATCACGAAGCGTCGTCGGCTGGTCGCGGGATCAAATTCCGGCGGTGGTTTGACGATCCTTTCGATCTCCCGAAGCACGGCCGCCGTTGGCTCCAGTAACGCAAGCGCGCGCGCCGTAGGGACCAAACCCGATGCGGACTTCACCAGTATCGGATCGTCGAGCTGGTCGCGCAGCCTGCGCAGAATATGGCTCATGGCGGGCTGGCTTAGACATAGCTTTTCCGCGGCGCGCGACACGTTCTTCTCTTCGAGAAGCGCCTTCAACGCCAGCAACAGATTGAGGTCGAAAGACTTGAGGTTGACCATCCTGTCGCTGCCTCTTGCGAATTGAGTCTGCTGTTCCGAACGCGTCGACGCAGCACGTCTAGGGGTTTAGTTCCCCGAATGAGTTCATAAGATTTTCGAATTTTACCGCGTCGGCGACAATCGATAAAGCTTCCGGCGGCTTGGGCCGGAACAAGATCCAAAAAGAGTGTCGTCCGCGAAGCGTCCGAGCGACGCTTCCGCGACGTCGGGCGAGCGGCGCAAGCGTCGAGGAAAGCCGAGGAGGACCGCCATGTCCATCAATGTGCCTGCAGACCGTCCGCCGATCGATCCGCATCCGCTCAGCCCCTATGTCGCGTGGGCGGGGAATCGAAACCGTGATCCCATTCTCAGCATGTTCAGAGCGATCTTTCCGAACAGCGGCAATGTGCTGGAACTTGCGAGCGGCGCCGGCAACCACATCAACTATTTCGCGCCGCATTTCCCGACTCTGTCGTTTCAGCCCTCCGACTATGACGTCGAAGTGTTCGATTCGATCAAGAAGAAGCGCGACGAAGCAGGCGGCAAGAATATCTTCGATCCCATCAAAATCGATCTGACTGAGCCCCAGACCTGGCCCAGCGCCAGCGATCGGCTTTACGACGGCATTTTCGTCGTGAACCTCTTCCAGGTCGCGCCCGTCTCGATCTGCGACGGCATCGCTCAAGTCGCCGACCGCGTGTTGACCAAGGATGGCTTTGTCGCGATCTACGGGCCCTTCAAGGTTGACGGCAGTTATACGACCGAATCAAACGCCGCTTTCGATCAGGAGATCCTCGCG
>WSXZ01000043.1 GCA_009773555.1 Methylocystaceae bacterium
GGAACGCAGTCGTCTATCAAGAGTATTCTGTGTTCGGGACGGACCGAAAAGCGGGCAGCGGGCGAGTTCGCCTGATCCGGAGCGCAGCGGGTTTCGAGGTAGGCGCCATGCTTCCTGACGAACAGCTGGCGATTCTTCAGCTGTTGTTCTTCGGCCCATTTCCGTGTCGCGCTGCCGAATTCAAAATGAATAACAGCGGCTGTAGGTTCGTAGAGAACCTTGTAGTTGCTTTTCCATAAATTCACGCAGTAGTCGGTGTCTTCGTAGTATGCGGGCGCGTACGCCTCATCGAACCCCCCCGTAGATCTGAAGAGGTCAGTCCGCGTCATGAGGAAAGCGCCAGAGCAGTAATCGACTTTACGCCGAAACATGACCTCTGGATCGGAAAGTGCGAGCCCCCGACCGTAGCCCGTACAACCGCCATCCTTCGATATTGTGCATCCGGCCTCCTGCACCGTGCCGTCTGGAAGCACCAGCAACCCGCCAACGGCGCCAATCGTTGCGTCGCTATCAATGACGCGGTGGGCTGCTTCGATGGAGCCGTACAGGACCTGCGTATCATTGTTCAATAGAAGAAGATATTTACCGCGGGCATGTGCGGCGCAATGATTGACTGCTCTCAAGTATCCGATGTTGTCTGGGCTGCGGACGATTTTCACGCCACGTAAGCGTTTGAGCCATTGCTCCGTCTCATCGGAGGATCCGTTGTCGAACAGGATTGTTTCGATGTTCAGATCAGGATTCGCATGCGCGACTTTGCAGAGCGAGTCGACGCATTCAAACGAGAGGTTCGCCCGATTGTAAAGAACAATCACGACCGTAACGTCGGGCATCCCGTCTTTCGTGGGAAAGGCAATGTAAGCATCTGAGCGCATAAAGTTGGCGAGGCGAAAGCTGGCGAGTTCTGAGAACAATCCCTTTGCCGATAAAGTGGACGGTGGGCGTGTCAGTCTCCCTTCGTGTTGACCTTTATGAAGATAGTGCCTGAGCGGGTTGATGCCGCAGCTAGCTACGTCGGAATTTGTTTTCAGATACCACTGCGACTGAAAAACTTCGCTGGGGTTTCGTCCTTCGAACCCGCCAAAAAAATAATAGTGCGTTATTGGGCTAAGGCCGCTCTTCGTAACGTCGGCGTTTTCGCCCAGATAGTAGTTGTTGTCGAAAAAGCCGTTTGGATTTGCCAGGCAGCCTCTGCGAAGGAAATGGAGATAGGCCTCTGTCGCTGTTATGGCAGGTCGGCCTATGCTCGCCGCATACCACTTGGGATCGAATAGCGGATGCGGCCAATAGCCGTTTTCGCCCCCAACGGCGAGAAAGTGCTCGAGCGGTGTTAGCGACGAAACGCTCGTGCGCATGTATTCTTGTGCGTACCAGGTTGGATCGAAGGCGGGGTTCGGAATCCGGTATTCTCTCGCACCAAAAAGTATGAAGTGCTTCAGAGGATCAATCCCCAGTTCGCGCACTCGTGGATAAAGCGTAAGATACGTCCATATTGAAAAATGCGGGCTAGGATCCCGCATTTCGCGCCAACCGAATTGCTGATAATGCTGTAACGGATCTAAGCCTCGGGCTCGGACGTCCTCGTTGACGGACAGATACCAATTTGCATCAAACAAGCCACTTTTCACATACATATCTTGATCAATCGAATGCGTCTTATTATTGCGCGAAAAGATGCCGGCGCTTGCCAACAGTCGGGCTATTTTTTTCACTTAGACCACCGCGTTAAATGCACGCACGAACTCTCGCCAAATGTCGTTCGGGCTACGCCTAAGATTGAGAGGATGCGTTGCGCAACATGATCCGCGCCTTGTTTCCCCAACGAACGAACTGCCAATGTCCAAGGCGCATCTTTGGCGGTTTGTTCACGCGGTTAGGGTCACAGCAAACATCATAAGACGAAAATATATTAGGGTTTATGGTGGCTTACAAGCCATTCAATATCCGCAAGCGTCCGCCGACAACGACCTCGTATCTTTGACTGAAAGGTAGGATGGAGCGGCGCGCTCATCCCGTTGTGAAAAGGACTAAGAGTGACGATGCGACCGTGAACCGCAAGACTGCGCCGCGTCTGCGCGTCCCAACCCCTCATCAGCGTTCCATCTCCTGCAGCGCCGTCAGCGACTCAGGCAACACCTGCCCGCCATCGATCACCAGCGTCTGGCCAGTGATGTAGCCGGCTTCGTCGCTCGCAAAAAACAGCGCGGCGTAGGCGATGTCCTCGACGCTTCCGAGCCGGCGTTGTGGGATCGAGGCCGTCATCTGCGCCAAATAGTCTTCGCCGAGTTCGTCCAGTCCTTCGGTGCGCACATTGCCGGGCAGAACGGCGTTGATGGTGATGCCGTAAGGCGTCAGTTCCAGCGCCGCCGTGCGCATGAAGCCGAGTTGTCCCGCCTTGCTCGCCGCATAATGCGTCCAACCGGGATAGCCGGTGATCGGGCCGGTGATGGAGGAGGTGAGCACGATCCGCCCCCGACCGCTGCGCGCCAGCGCAGGCGTGCAGGCCTGCACGCTCAGAAAGGCGCCGGCAAGATTGGTGGACAACACCTCGTTCCATTGCGCCAGCGTCATCTCCATCATACGTGCGGCCGGAAAGACGCCGGCGTTGGCGCAGAGAATGTCGATGCCGCCATGCCGCTCGAGCGCCGCGGCCGCCATCCGCTCGACATCGCCGGGATCGCCGACATCGGCGGCGAACCCGCTGGCGCGTCCCCCTTCCGCTCGAATCGCCGCCGCCGCGGCCTCGGCCTGCGCGAGGTCACGGCCAACCACCATCACCTGCGCGCCCTTGGCTGCTAAAACACGCGCGACGCCACGGCCGATGCCACGACTGCCGCCGGTGACGATGACCGACCGACCGGCGATGGAGGTAAGCATTTTGACGCGGCCCCTCTGCTGGCGTCCCCTTCGGGCGAATCAATATTTCGCGACGACCGGAGCAACGCCCCAGTTGAAGTGGTAGTTCAGACCGACGCGGACGACATGACCGTCGAAGCGCGTGCGCGCTTGAGTGGCGTTGGCGAACAACAGGTTCGTGAGCTGCCAATCGGTGGTGATCGCGACGGGATAGGCGGCGGCGCCGAGATCGTAAAAGAGATATTCGATCTTGGCGCTCCATTGCGGCCAAAACATCCATTCCAGTCCGCCGCCGGCCGTCCAGCCGACCCGCGTCTGCGAATACCGCCCCTGATTGGCGCCGAGCAACAAAAAGCCGGAGAAATCATTCGGCACGTGTTGGAAAAAACTCGTGGTGGACGTCGCCTGGCCGTACGCGAGTCCGCCGGTCGCATAAGCAAGCAACGTCGGCGTTATGAGATAGCCAAGCCGACCGCGCACCGTGCCGAGAAAATCAAGCGACTTGTTGCTGGCGATGCTCGTCAGCAGGTTGAGTCCGGGCGCTGGCGTTGGCGCGAGCGTCACGACGGCGGCGGCGCCGTTCGAGCCGGCGAGGCCCTGGATGTCCGTTTCTATTCCAGCGAGAAACGCGCTGTTGAATTGCAAATCATAGCCGAGTTGGCCGCCGCCAATGAAACCGGCGCCATTCGTCGAGACGCTTCCCGTTCCTGAGATGGCTGCAGCCGCCGCCCACGGGACATTGTCGGCGCCATTGATGAGAAAGGGCGCCGAAGCGAAGTTGGTCCCCGTGCTTGCGCTCCATGCGCCGCCCGCATTCAAACCGGCATGGAAACCGGTCCACATTGGCGGCGGAGGCGGAAGATAGGCTGGCGGCGCCTTGAGGGAGGGCAAATCCGCGGCGATCGCCGATCCACTTGCGAACGCCAGCGCCATAACAGCGCCTGTCAAGAATTTATGGGCCATGACTTTGTTCTCGCCGTTGCAAACGAACTCCAGAAAGATCTGGAGGCAAATGAGCAAGGCGAGAGGCGTTTCGCAATTCGAACCTTTCGCTTCGACCGCCCTTTACGCCGTTTCGCGACGGATGTGCCCTTTATACAACAGCAATTGCACCGCTAAAGCGTGGTTTTTTCGGCGTCCGACTGAGCCTTAGCCGGCTGAAATCTTCTTGTCGGGTCGAGCCGGCGAACGACGACGGACAGGCGCCAATTGCGGGACAATTGAAATGACCCGGCCCTCATCCGATGATTCGTCATCGCGATCGTCGCGGGCGCTTTTCTCTTGGAGCCGAACGCGCGCCAGATCTTTGCGAACGATGAAGACGAATATGACAAAGGCGCAAATCGACAGAGCGGCGACGATGACGTCGAGCGCCACGAATGAGAGCACGCGTTGCGATGCGAGCTCATGTCCCATCAACGCGGCAGAGAGCGACCAGCCCAACACGAGCAGCCGAAGCCCCTTCGGTTCGAATCCGCCGCTTGGCTTTCCGCCATGGATCACGACAAGCAGATATTTGTATGAACTCAGCAACAGATAGAGAGAGAGGATGAGCAACGCCGAGGGAATGGTAAAATAAGGCGAGAAGCCAAGCGCCATGATGATCAGCGTTTGAGCGACGAGGTCGGCCGAGTTGTCGATGAAATATCCATAAAGCGGACGCGCGGCGCCGCGGCCTTCTGAAACGGCGCACACCAGATTCTCGCTGAGCCAATTGCAGGCCAGCCCCAGCGCCACCAGCGCGAGGAACCAGTTCGACCACCGACTGGCGATAAAGCCAATGGCGACAAGGATGGCGCCGACGAGTCCGGCGTACGTCAGGTGATCCGGCGATATGGCTTCTGGAATATGCCGCGCGACGAGGGCTGTGAGGCCCCCGCCGTCAGACGACTGGCGTTCGTTTTCCCTGAGGATGGGCATACGACCTCGGTCAATGCGCCAATCGACGTGACGGCGAATTTGCGATTGATTGGTCCTGCGCCGCAGCGGGACAACCACGCGATATATCAGCAATAATTATAAATATTTTGGACGGTTGGGTCCGGCGGGTCAATTGCTTTTGTTGGGCAGTTCCTGGATCGATGAAGGCGACGGTTGTCAGATTCGGTTGGAGTTCGCCAGGGCGATTCCATTTTGCTCCTGCCGCAGCGACCGCCGCGCGGAGTCGCAATCACTTGGCCGCAGCGGTCAATCCTGCCGTTTCAATCGTGTGCCGCGCAATCATCGATTCCTCGTCGGTCGGCGTCACGAACACAGGGATGTGCGACTGGGGCGTCGAGATGACAAGATCATTACGGGAATTGGCCGCCGAGTCGAGCGTCAGCCCTAGCCAGCCGAGACCCTCGACAACGCCGGCGCGCACGCGCGGCGAATGCTCTCCAATGCCGGCCGTAAATACTAGCGCGTCGAACCCGCCGATCGCCGCCGCGAGCGCCGCGATCTCCATTTTGATGCGATGAATAAAATAGGCGATCGCCGCTTGGGCGCGGGGTTCTTCGGACGCCTCGAGCGTACGCATGTCATGAGAGACGCCGGAGAGGCCAAGGAGCCCGGAGCGTTCATAAAGAAGATGCGACAACTCCTCGGGAGTCATGCCCTCGCTCCGGAGCAGATAAAGCAACAATCCTGGATCGATCTGTCCGCAGCGGGTGCCCATGGGCAGGCCTTCGAGCGCAGAGAAGCCCATGCTGGCGGCGATCGAACGCCCGCCTTTCATCGCGCAAAGGGATGCGCCATTGCCAAGATGAGCGACGATGACGCCGCCTTCGGCGTGAATTGGATCAATCATGCGCAGGCGCCGGGAGATATATTCGTAGGACAATCCGTGAAAGCCGAAACGGCGCAGACCACGCTCGTAGTAGGAATAGGGAAGCGCATAGGCGTCGTCGACGAAAGCGTGTCCGCGGTGGAAAGCCGTATCGAAACACGCGACCTGCGGCACATGCGGAAAGGCTTCCTTGGCGCCTTCGATTCCGGCAAGGTTATGCGGCTGATGCAGCGGCGCCAGCGGAATCAATTCGCGCAGTTCCGCGATGGTTTCCGCATCGACAATGATTGGCGCGGCGAAGCGCAGCCCGCCATGCACGACTCGGTGCCCGATCGCGCTCACCGCCACAACCGGGTAAGCCTCTTCGAGCCATTCGAAGATCGCTGCAATCGCCTGCTTGTGCGTGAGCTTGTCGGCGAGGCGGCTGTCGCTTGCGTCTCCATTGACAACGGCCGCGCGAAAACGCGGCTTCGCGCCCAGCCCTTCGACCGCGCCAGAGACGATCAGCCGCGGCCAATCGGCGTCCGCCGCAAACAGGGCGAATTTCACCGAAGACGACCCGGCGTTAAGCGTGACGACGCGATCGGTCATGTCCCTCACGCCTCCGCGCCACGCTACCAAACGCGGCGACGTTTCTCCGCTTCGAACGTCTTTCCAAGGTAGTCCACGCGCTCCAGCCGCAGTTCGCCCTTGGGTTGGAAGGCGTCCGGGCGCGGCTGCAACTCGCCGTTCTCGAATTCAAGGCCAAGCAGCGCATATGCGGCCGACAACATGCGCGCCGCCGCGCCGGTGTACCAGCTCCACCCGCCTCGCCCTTCATAACCCTCGCCATTATAGACGTCGGCCGGCTGCTGATGCGGCGGCAACCCATAGATGTCCGCGGCGGCCGGCGACGCGAGCTTGGAGATCGGCGAGATCGCGATCCACGTCTCGAACGCTTTGCGAAAGAGTTCGTCGGCGGCGCGCGAGTCCCCGTCCTGTTGCGCCTGCGCGGCCAGCTTCGCCAGCGCGTCGACGAACCAGGAAACGCCATGTGAATATTGGCCGCCGTTTTCCCGTACGCCTGGCGGATATTCGGCGCTGCGCCCGGGATAGGGCTTCGAGTGTTCGTCAAAAGGCGGATGGACGAGCAGCACGCGATCGCCGAGACCGAGAACGGCCAAGGCGTTCTCGATCGCCTCGCGTCCACGCGCGGCGTCGACGGCGCGCGCCAGAGTCGGCCAGGAGGACGTCATCGCGCTCATCGGCGCGAGTTCCTCGCCATCATCGGCATAGGCGCGGATGTAGCGGTCGCCGCGCCAGCAGGTCTCAAGCGCGGTCCGAAGCTTCGCGGCGCGTTCGCGATAACGCTCGGCGCGATCGGCGTCGCCCTTCGCCTCGAACAGCGGCGCCATGTCGAGGAGGATGCCGTGCAGGAAGAAGCCAAGCCACACGCTCTCGCCGCGGCCTTCGTCGCCGACGAGATTCATCCCGTCGTCCCAGTCGCCAGATCCCATCAACGGCAGCCCGTGGGCGCCGAAACGGTCGAGCGTCCAGTCGATGCCGCGCGCGCAGTGGCCGAGCAGCGTATCCTTGTCGCGCGACGTCAGCGGCACGGTGGCTTCGCCCTCCTGATCTTTCGGGACGGGACTTGCCTCGAGGAAGGTCTCGACCTCGTCGAGGATGGCGTAGTCTCCACTCCCCCGGACATAGCGAACCGTCACATACGGCAACCACAAGTGCGGATCCGACGAGTGCGTGCGGTCCGCGAGGCCCGTGCCGCCATTGGGCGCGCGATGCCACCATTTGCAGGCGTCGCCCTCGATATATTGATGCGCGGCGTGCAGCAGAATTTGAGCCCGGGCGCGCTCGGGCGCGAGATGGATGAGGGGTATGACGTCCTGCAGCTGGTCGCGATAGCCGGTGGCGCCGGAACGCTGTGAAGGACCCGTGCGTCCCCACAGGCGCGCGGCGAGCAATTGATAGGGCAGCCAGTCGTTGACCAGACGGTCGAAGTCGGGACGATTGGTCTTGATGCGCAACACGGACAATTGTTCGTCCCATGCGCGCGCATTCGCCGCGAGTTCGGCATAGGCGTGTTGGGGATCGCGCGCGTAATCGGCGAGCCGCTTCGCGTCTTCGATCGTCGTCGTCTGTCCCAGCGCCACGACGACGACGGCTTCTTCTCCCGCCGGCACGTCGATCGCGCCGCTGAACGCGGCGACTTTCCGTTCATGCGCGGGCGCGCCCGCGTCCGGATGGCCGTGCTCGACCATGTAAGGCAGGTAAGGATCGCGGCTCTCATGCCCCAGGAAGCGGCGACGCGACGTCTCGGCGAATTCCGCCGGTATCGACGTCGTCACAAAGGCCCAGCCCTGCACGAAATTATTGCGAGGATTGCGGAAGTAGATCGAATGCACATTTTCATCGATGATCGATTCCAAAACGCCGAGACTTTCGTTCGGCGTTTCCGCCAATACGATTTCCATTGACGGCGTGATCTGCAGCAGACGCTCATGGTCGGTCTTGTTGCGGATCTTCAGGATCTTGAACTCGATCGGCTGCGTGGGGCTGACGAATACGGTCATCTCGAGCTCAAGATGATCGCGCTCGGCGCGAAAAACCGCGGCGCCCGGCGAAAACGTCACCTGATATTCCGCGTCGCGACGGCGCAGCGGAACGAAGGTCGGACTATGCGCGTCGGTGCGGGCGAGATCATAGACGTAGATCCTCTGCCCGGCCGGCGCCATGCGCCCCTCGCCCATGCGAAACGGCGTGAAGCTGTTTAAGCGCGAATTGCCGTGGAAAGAAAAAATTTCGCCGTCATTCGTGAGCACTGCGCCCTGCCCGAAAGCGTTCGCGATCACGTGGCCGAAAGGACGCGGCGTTCCGGGCGCAAGCGCGACGCTCCGCCCGTCTTGAGAAAAGGCGTAGCGCGGCTTCTTGGGCGGGGGCGGCAGGATGAGCCCGCGGCGGCGCGACAACGCCTTGTTCAGCGTCTCAGGCGCGACGGGGGCTATCCGCAGATGCCGTGCAATGGAATCCGTCGCGCGTCCCATGTCGCGCGCCCAGCCGTCGACCATGATCAGTTCCGTCGCGCCGGCGGCCGGCAGTTCGACTTCGACGCGCAGACTGGCGCAGGGCTCGAAGCCGTAGAGCAGACCTTCGTCCTTCGGATCGCGGGGCGCCGCCAATCCAAGCAGGCTGTCCGGCGCATAGGTCGATCCCATTCCATAGAAACGCGACTTCACATCCTCATAGCCGACAACGGAGATCTTCGCGTCAGCGCCCGCGCCGATGGCGTGAAAGCCGATTTCCGGCGACAGCCGGCGATCGGACTGGCGCCGCGCCCCGCCCTTGAGCAAACGATTCTGGGCGAAAATCGCGTTCAGCGATCGGACGTACCAAGTGCCGATGTGAATCCCGTTGTACGCAGCGTCGCGAAGCTCGACGCCGGTCTCGTTCAGCACCCACTCACGCAGCGACGCCAGCATCAATTTACGATGACGCTGCTCGAGATTGACGATCTTCAGTCGGGTGATTTCGACCGCTTCGTCGGCGGCGAGCGAGACGCGCGCTTCGATGGCGAATCCGTTGCGCTCCGCCATGAAGAAAAGGCAGTTCTCGCCAGCGTCGGTGAGCGACGCCTGAGTGGCTCTGCAACGCGTCGGCGCCTCGCCGATCGACCACAGCTCGCCGCCGTCTTCACGCAGAAAAAGGAAGCGTCCGCGCGGGTGGGCGTGATCGTCCGGGCGCCGCGTCAAGTCGATCGGCGGGCCGCCGCGCGCCACGCCTTCGATGCGCATGGCCCCCTGCCCGTCCTGAAACCACTCGCTGATCATCAGCCCGTTGGTCAGTTTCAGCGGCCGCGAGCCCGGCACGCCGCCAGCGCCGGTAATGCCTTCAATCGTCACCTTCTGCGCGCGCGCAAGCCGTCCGAGAAGGAAGAGGACAAGGCCGAAGGCGACAATGCCGGCGTAGATCAGATATCCGCTGACAAGATAGGCATAGGACGGCGGCCGCGTCTGCGACATCTGCTCGGCGGCGCTCCACGCCTTGTCCCATTCGGCGCCGCGCGGGATATAGAAGGGCAACAGCAGCGGCGCCCAGGTGCCAAAGCGGCGGATGCCTTCGGGGATCGCGCGGCTTGTTTGCGCCTTTCCAAGGAAGCGCGCGGCTTTCTCGTCGGCGACGTCGCCGCCGACGAAGGACAGATTGACGAGCGTCGCGACGCGCAGGCCCATGTGGTCGAACCAGATCAGCACCCGCAGGGCGTCATAGGCGAGAAGCGCCGTGAAAATGTCGAGGCTCCAGGCACGAAAATCGGAGTCCGGCAGGATGTAGCTCATCCAGCTCGCGACGCCGGTGCGGATGAGTCCGTCCTGATTGTACCAGGCGGGGTCGGGCGACGCTTTCAAGAAGGAATAAATCACCGGCGCCATCCACAGGCCCCAGCGCAAAACGCGCACGGCGTTTTCGATGAGCATGTCGAGGCCTTGCCAGCTCGCGAGTTGGCGAAGCGGCTGCAGGCTGCGCTGAACGAGCGCTGTAAGGAAGAAAAGATTGATCGAAAAGAGCGGCGCGGCGAACACCCATTGGATGACGCCCGAGAGCGACTCGTCGAACAGCAGCCTCACGCCGCCATCGACTCTGCCGAGATCCGTCGCGCCCCACTTCGAGAAGAGCGGTCGAATGACATATTCGGTGATCGGGCGTCCGTCCGCGCCATAGTCGAGCGACGTGTAGGCGAAGAATTTCGCCGTGATGTTCTCGACCTGACCCGCGTCGAGATACCAGGCGACGGCGCCGGCGACGAGCGCGCCGAGAAGCGCGCCCAGCGAATAGACGCGCCAACTGCGCAGATGCTGCCGGCGCCCTTGCGTCAGCGCCGCGAAATCAAACGCCGCATCGACGCCGGCATAGGCGAGCGCTCCCGCGGCCGCGCCGAACAGAAACCGCCCGCTCCCACTCGCCTGGGGAAGCCCAATCATCAGGGCTAATCCGATGGCCGCGCCGGCGACCGCGCCGCGAAAATAGTTGGACGGATGCAGATAGAGCTCTTTGACGCGCGCAAAGAAGGGCGGAGTCGAATCGGTGCTCTCCACGATCGCGCGCGCGAGCGGAAAAAGCGCGGCGCCAATCAGCGCGCCGCCGATCGGGCCGGAGGCTGAAATGACGGCGACGGCGGGCGCAAAAGACACGACCAGTCCAACCGCGAGCAGCAGCGCCATGAACACAAAGCCATAGACCGCGCCCTTTTCGGCGCCGGTCCGCCAGTCATGGAACACCACGACCTGCAGCGACGGCGTCGCGCGCAAAAGACCAGCCATCGCCTGGGTCACGAGATAGGTTTGGCCCCATAATCCTGCTTGCGCGAGCGCCGCCGCCACCGTCGCGACCAGCGCCGTCACCGGATAGGGCAAATAAGGCGCGACGAAATACGAGACCGAGGTCGCGATGTAGGGCGTCAGCGAAGCGACGAAGGCCGAGGCGAGCAGAATGCTATGCGGACGCCATTGTCGGGGCAAAAAACGACCGAGCGCGAGGGGGATGCCGACGACAATCGATTCGTTGAGCAGAAACAGGACCAGCGTATGCCCGACGATTTTTCTGAAGGCCTCCGGAACGTCGAGGCCAAGGAGCAGCGCGCCGCCGATCTGCGCGACGGGCGGCGAGCCGAGCGCGATCAACAGGCTGAACTGCAGCGGCAAAACGAAAAGGGCCGCGCGGACCGCCATGCGCGAACGCGCTCTCAGCGTGACGACTCCGGCAAGATAGAGAATGGTGGCGGTCGCCGCGCCGACCGGCGAGAGCCGGAACAGTTCGGCGAAAGTTTCAGGCGATCGCCACAACAGGCCTGCGCGGTCGCACAGCAGCGTAAATGTCGCGACAGCGAGGAAATCGACGGCGAAATCGGCCGCCTGGCGCGAGCTTTCCGAGGAGCGGCGCAGCACGAAAATCGTCGCGCCGGCGAAAAACCCGGCCACGATCGCATGCTCGCCGCCGCCAGCCGCCTCCAGCGCAGCAAAGACCGCAAAGCCCATGCCGATCAAAATGCGCTCGAACAATGCGCTGTTGACGTCCGATTCGCCGCGATTGACGGCCATGGATTCCCTCCGCGCCCTTGTTGAATCCGGCGTTTTTTAACGTTAATGGCCGGAATCAGCGGCGATCGTATGGAATCCCTTGCCGGAGCCGGGGGAAAAAGTCGACTCCCCGCTTCCCTTCGTCGCGCTTGCGCTTCGCACCGCCGCCGAGAGCCGCTATAGTCCACAACGCTTTAATGCCCCGGACGCGCTACGAGGGCCTCAGCGAGTGGACGACATGGAAGAGCCCCTGCCCGCGCCGCCAGCCGACACTCGCGTCGCAGACCAACCGCACGCGTCCGCCGCCACGCCCGCCGAGCGTCTATCGCTTCTCGTCGAGCGCGAGCGCGTCGCCCGCAAAGGCCCGGCGGGTTCGCTGGACGAGCGTATGGCCAGTCTGTCCGGCGCGCTGCGCCGCGCGCGCCTCGAGAACGCGGAGCGCTCCGCCGCCATTTCCGATTTACGCGCCGCGGAAATAGCCCGGCTGGAGATGCTTGGCGAGGCTCTGTCGCCGGTTTTGGCGCAGGTGCCGCGCGATTGCGACATTTTCGACGTTGGCGTTGCGCCCGCCGAGCGCCCGCGCCTGTTCATCGACCAGATCGGCTTCGTCGAGATGGATCGCGACCGGCGGACCTATCGCTTTCTCCAGGATACGCGCCACGGCCGGGTGACGCTTCGCGAGAGCGACAGCATCGAAGACCTCGTCGAAGCGATCACCAGCTACATCGCGCATCGCCTGATCGAGCGCGAAAAGGCGCTGGCGGTCGATTATGCGAGCGGCGGCGCGGCGCAGGCGCTTGGCGTGAAGAACGCCGCAGCGCGCGAGAGGGCGAACGCGCGCGAAAACGACAAATCCCTCTTTGAGAAAATAACTCGCGCAGCCGCGTTCATCGCCGAGTTTTTTGGCGCAGCCGCCTTCTTCGGCCTCTTGGCGGTCCTGGCGGCATGGATCTATCGCGCTTATTTCGCCACATGAATTGGAACTCATCTAATTCAATGAATGCAGCCAAGATAAACTTTCCCAAAACGCCTTTGGGCGGCTTCTAATAATTTGCGCGGACATAATTCGCTTAGATGCAAACCAAAGCCTATCATTTCGAAACTCGCTGACTCGATCAGATCGTTTTCTTGATCGTGCTGATCACTTTTGTGTCCCAAAAAGAAAGAATGGCGCAAGCGTGCCCATAGCTCGAACCCAATTTCGATCGCTAGCCCGGCGGGGTATCCGCTATCTTCGTCGACGGCGACCGATTTTCTGAACAAGCCCATTTCTTCGAGAAGCATTGTGCCCATCAGGTGGGCGCAATAGTCGGCAGCTTGTACGCCAGCACACTCCACTGAGTCTTGCCCAAGGTGACAAACAAAGCGATCGGCGTGGATCCTCATCAGCTCCCGATCGACAGTCAATTCATTATCAAAAAAAACATTGAAACGTCCTGATATTCGGCAAGATTCAACGGTGATTGCTAATGCTTTAAATATTTCTGAGCCTAAGGAATCTCGTCGGTCTGTTGGGATGACAACGAATCCACACTTACAATGCTCGAATACTACCGCCCCGACTGCGGCGCGCAATCGAATGTTTTGTTCATTTCCCGCCATCTTTGCGCTGCTCTTATATTCCGTCGCAACCGGGTCGAAACCCTCCCCGCGGATTGCAGCACGAATTATCGGGGTGAGATCACACTCCGAATAAACGTATGCCCCTACAATAAAACCGCCGTTTTCCCGAATGCTTTCGTCACAATAGAAGTTGATCACTTCAAAAGCTCGCGTGATACTAAGTCGACCACCTCGCCCGTGTCGTCCAGCCCTCGTGTGCGCATAACGATACGGAGTCCGTCAGCTTCGCGCTCGATCTGGTAAAGATTATAGGCGGCGCCCGGATAATGCCCGCCGGGGCGCGCCGAAGCCGACGCGACGCCGACGACAGGCGTCGCGGCGCCGGGCCCTGGCAGACGATGCAGACTCGGCTTGTGATTGTGCCCATGCAGAATGAGCTCAGCGCCATGACGCGCGATGACGCTTTCGAATGCCGCCGCATCTTCGAGCCCACGCAGCCGCCTGGCGCCGCCGACATGCGGCGGGTGGTGAAGACAGACAACGCGCGCAAGTCCTTCCGCCTTGGCGCGTTCCAGCAGATCCGCGAGCGCCGCCAGCTGAGTCGTCCCGAGCCGCCCGGAAGCGACGAAAGGCGCCGTCGGCACGCCGGTGTCGAGACCGATCAGCGCGACGCCGCCGCGCCGGCGCAAATAGGGAAAGCCCGCGACTTCGCTCTCGCTGCTCGTCCAAGGCGCGAAAACCTCCCGAACGAGATCGGTGACGCTCGCCACATAAGCGTCGTGATTTCCGGGCGTGAAGCTCACGTCGCCTGGGGCGCCGAGAGAGGCGAGCCAGTCTTTGGCGAGCGCGATTTCGCCGGGAAGTCCGATGTTGACGATGTCGCCGGTCATGACGACATGGTCGGGCGCCTGCGCTTTGATGTCCGCGACGATCTTGGCGAGCACGCCCATATCGTGCTGATCGCCGCGCTTATAAAGCCAGTTCACATAGCCCGTGACGCGCTTGCCAAGGAGCTCGGCGAGATTGGGCCGAGGAATTGGGCCGATATGCGCGTCGGAAAGATGAGCGAGCCGGAAGTTCAAGAATCCTCGCTAACTGCCTGTTGCGCGCGCGGCGCTTTCTTCATCGGAATGGGTCAGCGACACTAGAGCTTTCGGGCGTCATTTGCCATAGTTTCGGGCGATCGGAGGCAGTTTTGACGAAGCCTGAAGAAGCGCGCGCGGCGCCATCGAAGCGCACCCGCTTTACGTCGCGACTCATCGCTTTGGGCGCACGCTTTCAGCGTCCCATGACCCTGGGCGTGCGCGGCCTCGTCCTCGACGCAAGAAACCGCGTGCTGCTGGTCCGGCACACTTATGTGGAGGGCTTTTACTTGCCGGGCGGCGGCGTCGAAAGCGGCGAAACGCTTGCGGAGGCGCTCGAGCGCGAGCTGAGCGAGGAGGCGAATGTCCTGCTCGATGCGCCGCCCGTCGCGCTTTACGTCGTGCGCGCGTTCCGCCTCACCCAGCCGCGCGCCCCTGATCGCGAGATCGCAGAGGCGGACTTCTTCGCGCTCGACGCTCTGCCAGCGGCTACGACGGCAGGAACGCGGGCGCGACTGTCCGAGGCGCTGGAGAACACGCCTGTCTCACCCTATTGGTGAACGCGTGACGCAGCCGGCTCCGGCGCACAAGGCGTTCAGATCGCGCCAGCCATAAGCGATGTCGGGAAGGACGACGCCCTCAATGTCCCACACGCCCTCGACGCCGACGGGCTCCGCGCCCAGCGCTTCATAAAAGCCGCGGGCCTTCGGCGAGTCGCGCAAAACCCAAACGGCTGCGCTCGCACAGCCGGCGGAAATCAGATGCGCCGCAAGCCGCTCGATCAAGCGCCTGCCCAATCCACGGCGTTGTGCGCGCAGCAGCAGGTAGATCGACGCGATTTCGCCCTGGAAGCCAAGCGGAACGAGCTTTGGGTTGGACTGGCGACTGCACCGGGCGAAACCCACCGGCGTCTCGCCCTCGCAAGCGATGAACACGGCCTCAGCGCCTTCGCTCGAGCCGATTCGCTCCCGCCAGCGCCGCGTCCAATCGTCGAGATTAATCGAGGCCAGCGCGTCGGCGCGCATTACCCCGAGGTAGGTCTCCCGCCAGGCCTTGGCGTGGAGTTCGGCGATGGATCGGGCGTCCTCAATGCCTGCCCGGCGCAAGCGATACTCCGCCATTGGCCCCTCTCCGCCCATAGCGTCGCATGACGTCATGCCGCGGCGCAACGAGAGGTTTTGCCGCGCAGACGGCGCGTGATATGGCCTGCGCCCAGGGTCAAGCCGCCACATGATCGATCTCGCCGTAAAATTTGCGCCGCTGACGGCAGCAGACGACGCGCATATCGAAAAGCTCGACGAACGCGCGTTCGGTCCGGGCCGGTATGCGCGTACGGCCTATCGCTTGCGAGAAGGCGTCGAGCCGGACCGTTCGCTGTCCTTTGTCGCGCGGATCGGCACGCTGCTTGTCGGAGCGAACCGCATGACGCCCATCCTCGTCGGGTCAACGCCAGCGCTTTTGCTTGGACCGCTGACGGTGGAGCCGGCGTTTCGTCAGCAGCGCGTCGGCGAGACGCTCGTCAAATATTCGCTGGACGCCGCGCGCGGCGCCGGACATGGGCTCGTCCTGCTCGTCGGCGACGAGGACTATTATGCGCGGCTGGGATTCGCGCCTGTGCCGCGGGGTAAAATCACGATGCCCGGTCCCGTGGACCCGGAGCGCCTGCTCTATTGCGAACTCCGCCCTGGCGCGCTCGCTGAGGCGGGCGGCAGGATGCGGCGCGCATGACGTCGCGCGCGCAGACCATCATCGAGAAATATGACGCGCTCGTCGCGCAAGGCGCGCTGGAGCGCGACGCGTCGCAGCGCGCAGCGATCGAGCGGCTGCAAGCGCTCGCCGACGCTCTCGCGGGCCGCAGGCCGAAAAGCGCCAGTGTGACGCATGCGCTCCTCGCAACCTTTCGCCCTCGAGGGCGGCCGGCGCGAGGCCTCTACCTCTGGGGATCGGTCGGGCGCGGCAAAACCTTTTTGATGAACCTGTTCTTCGGCGCGCTTCCGATCGAAAAGAAGCGGCGCGCACATTTTCACGCCTTCATGGCGGATGTGCACGATCGGCTGCATCGGCTGCGTCAGAAGTCCCATAATAGCGACGCCGATCCGGTGAGCTGCGTGGCGCAGCAAATCGCGCAGGAAACCCGTGTGCTCTGCTTCGATGAGTTCGCCGTGCACGATATCGCGGACGCCTCAATCGTCGCACGGCTGTTTTCGTCGCTGCTCGCGTCGGGCGTCGTCATTGTCGCGACGTCGAACGTCGAGCCTTCGCGCCTTTACGAAGGCGGCCGCAATCGCGATCTGTTCCTGCCCTTTATCGCCATGTTGCAGGAGCGAATGGACATTCTGCGTCTCGAAGCGCCGAATGACTATCGGCAGCGGCGCGAAGATCTCGGGCAGGTCTATTTTACGCCCGCCGACTCTTGCGCGCGATCGGCGATTGACGCGCTCTATGCGACGCTCGCAGGCGGCGCGGCGGAAACGCCTACGATAATTGAGGTCAAGCGACGCCGCATCGAGATTCCACAGACGGCGGGCCGCGTGGCGCGTCTGAGCTTCGCGGCGCTCTGCGGTCAACCGCTGTCGGCGGCGGACTATATGGCGATCGCGGAGAGGTTCGACGCAGTGATCGTCGAAGACGTTCCAGCGATGGCGCCTGAACAGCGGAACGAAGCGCGCCGCTTCATCACGTTGATCGATGTCCTTTACGAGGCGCGCGCCCTCCTGGTCGTTTCCGCTGCGGCGGAGCCTTCCCAACTCTACTGCGTGGGCTTTGGCGCCGAGGCGCGCGAATTCGAGCGCGCGGCCTCTCGACTAATGGAAATGCGGGGCAAAGATTACATCGACGCCCGCGCGGCGCTCATGGCTTCGACATGCAGTCCTTGATGTCGCTCGCGCGCTTCATCAGCTCGAACCGATCGGCGCAGTAGCGTTCGAGATCCGGCCGTTTCGCGGGATCGGTCGCCGCGGAGCGAATGCCAACCGCGCCATCGAGCAGCTCTTTTTGCGCAGCATGGACCTGAGAAGGCGACAGTTGTCCCGAGCAGGCCTCATAGCGCTTAAGCAGCGCGTCGCACTGCGGGACGCCGGTTGGATCAACCGCGAAAGCCGGCGTGGCGGCAAGCAGGAAAACGAAAGCGAGACGATGCTTCACTGGCGCGGGATCCTCCGGTTATGACCCGCGCCATATAGCATTTTGGTCGACGGTTAGGCATCAAAAGACGAGAGCGGCGGGCCTTTCTTTGGACCCGCCGCCCCGAAGTCTCCAGCGCCTTCGTGTCTCGCGGACGCCGGAGCGTTCCTTGCGTCTTGGCTACAGCCCCGCCAGATAACGCGTAGGATCGACGGGCGTCGAACCCTTGCGCAGTTCGAAGTGAAGCTGCGGCGAACCCACATTGCCTGACTGGCCGGATTTGGCGATCGTCTGGCCGCGCTTGACCTGATCGCCGCGCTTGACGTCGAGTTCGCCATTGTGGGCGTAGGCCGAAACGTAGCCGTTGGGATGGCGAATGAGCACGAGATTGCCGTAGCCCTTGAGCTCACTGCCGGCGTAGGCGACGACGCCGCCTTCGGCCGCCTTGACCTGCGTACCCTCAGGCACCGCGATGTTGATCCCGTCGTTGCCGCCCGACGTGAAGCCCTGAATGATGCGGCCGCGTGCGGGCCAGCGAAACTCGGGCCGATTTTCGTCGGACGCCACCGCTTTCGCGTCCGTCGCCGGGGGAATGGAGGCGGTCGCGGTCGTATCGACCTTGCGGGCGCTGGGCGTTTCCGCCGGGGATTCGGCGACAACCTGCTTACCGCGCGCTTCAGCGATCTTGGGCTCAGCTTCTGACGACTCGGAAGACGGCCCGCGCGCGATCCGCTCGGTTTTGACGGCGCGCGCCGGCGTTGCGGCGGCGATACGCGCCTCCGCTTTTGTCTTCTCCGGCGCGGCCTTGGCGACGGCCTTCATCTTCTCAGCCGGCTTGGCCTGCGCCGGTTCCACTTCGGCCTTGCGCAGCGGCTTCGCCTGCTCCGCCGGCTTGGCGGCGGCCAAGGGCTTGGCCAGCGCTGCGGACTTCGCGGCGACCGGCTTGATCTCGGCTGGGGTGGCGGCGGCAGCTTTGCCCGGAGCGGCGGGGGCGCGCGCGGCCACAGCGGGCGCGCCGCCGGCGCGATAGACCGGTATCACCAGACGGGAGCCCGGCTGAACCTGGGACGCGACGTTGAAGCCGTTTGCGCGCAGCAGCGCGTCGGTGGGCACGCCGTAGCGGGTGGAGAGCAGCGCCGCCGTCTCGCCCTGGGCGACAAGGACCGGGGTGCCGCCTTCGGCGCTCCAGTGGCCTGCGGCGCCGGCGGCCGCAACGCGAGTCGGCGACGGCTGCGCCGCTGGCGTAGCAGTTCGCGCCATGGAGGCGTTGCTGCTCGGAGCGGACGCGCTGGCTCCAGGGGCCGGTAGCGGACGAGATTCTACCGTCGATGACGGCGCCCTCTGCGCAGGGGCGTCAGTGATCGCGCCAACAGGCGCCCGATCGACGCCGAGCGAGGCGGTCTTGGCCGAGCCTGAGAAGGGGTCCGCGAAGGGATCGGCTCCGAAGCGCGACGCGTCCGAGCAGCCAGCGACAAGGGCGGCGACGCCAACGGCCGCCATGAACCGCACAGCGGCGCGGGAATAAGCAATATGATGCTTGGTAACCATGACGCGACCCACCCGAACGCAACATTGAACGGTCTTATGGGTAACAGCGCGCGGTTAAGGAGGCGTTTAAGATGAACGCAAAGCGTGCGCGACTGAGATTTTCAGCATGATGTTTTAGAGCGCCTGCGCCAGTCCGGGGATCGCCGGCCCCAGGCGACACGGGCCAAGATCGGTCTCCCGCAGTTCGCCATCCTCATTGCGATCAAGCTTAATCAATCGTTCCTTCGCCCGTGCGCCGGCCTGCGCGTGCTCCCTTCGTGCGAAGAGCAGCGCGCCACCCGGCGTAAGCATCTGGATGAGCGCTGCAGGCGCGGCGCCGACCGAGGCTTGGACGATGATTCGATCGAAACGTCCAAGCTCGCGAGGCGGATCAAGGCCGTCGGCGAAAATCGCCTTGGCGTTTGCAGCGCCATGGGCGGCCAACCGACCCGAGGCTTCGATGGCGAGCGTCTCGAACCGCTCAAGGCTTATGACCTCATTCGCCAGCTGCGCAAGCGCCGCCGCGCCATAGCCGGACCCCGCGCCGACCTCCAGCACCCGATGGCCGCGGCCGATCTTGAGCGCCTCGAGTCGTCTGGCAAGTTCGACCGGACGCGACATGGTCTGCCCGCAGCCGATCGGCAGCGAGAGATTGCGATTCGCGAGATCGCGAAAGCGGTAGGGCGCGAACGCCTCCCGCGGGGTGGCCTCGATCGCGCGCAACACCGAGAGATCGCGCAGGCCCGCCTGACGCAACGTCAGCAGCAGCGCCGCGCGCTCCTCGAATTGTTGGCTGGCCTGGCGCGCGCCGGCCTCCTCGGTCATTCCTTGCCCTCAAACGCCGCCGCGAGGCGCGTCACCGTCGGGTGATCGGTGAAATCCAGCTGCAGCGGGGTGATCGAGATTTTCTTTTCTTCGAGCGCCAACAGATCGGTGCCCTGCCCCGGCTTGAAATCGCCGCGCTGGAACGTGATCCAGTGATAGGGATTGCCGCGGCCGTCCTTGCGGTCCTCGATCCTCATGATGTCGCTGCTACGCCTGCCCTGCATCGTAATCGCGACGCCGGCGACGTCCTGGGGCGCACAATGCGGAAAATTCACGTTCATCAACACGTTCTTCGGGATGCCCGCCGCAATCAGGCGGCGCACGACATCGACGCCGTGCGTCGCCGCGCATTCCCAGTGGATCGTCCGGCGGTCTGCAAAAAAATCATAGACCTGGGAGAGCGCAATCGACGGAATGCCCAGAATCGTGCCCTCCATCGCCCCGGCGATGGTGCCGGAATAGGAGACGTCCTCGGCGACATTCTGCCCGCAGTTGACGCCGGAAATGAGAAAATCTGGCGGATGATCGAGCATCAGCTTGCGCAGGCCCATGATGACGCAATCGGTCGGCGTTCCCTTGAGCGCGAAGTGGCGCGGCGAAATCTCCCGCAACCGCAGCGGGTCGTTGAGCGAGAGCGAATGCGAAACGCCCGATTGCTCGAATTCCGGCGCGATGACGAAAATATCGTCGGTGAATGCGCGCGCGATCGCCTCGGCGATGGCGAGGCCGCGCGCGTGAATGCCGTCGTCATTGGTGATGAGAATGCGCATGCTTACAGCGGTTCGCCTCGAGTGGACGGGCGCCTGAGAAAGCCCGAGTTTCTTTGGACGATTCGACGCCGAACGTCCACAATGACCCTATATCGGCTCGCCTCATTCTCTGGAGGAATTTTGATGCGCTTACGACTTGCGCTTGTGCTCGCGGCGGCGATTGGCGCCGCGCCCGGCTGCGCCGCCGCTTTCGAGGCCTATGTGGCGGCGGTGATGCCGCTGCGCGTGAGCCCCAGTTCGGATGCAAGGCCGGTCACGACCATGGCGGCGAATATTCCCTTCAATGTCCTAGGCTGCGGCCGCTGGTGTCAGGTGCAGTATGGCGGCACCATGGGTTATGTCCCAGCGCCGCTGGTCATCCCCGGCGCGCCGCCGACCGCGCCCGGCTCTGGCCTCTTGGGGTTTCTGGCCGCTCCCGTGGTGCTGCCCGTCGCGGCGCGCGACCTGCTCAGCGACGGCTATGCGCCGCGCGCCGATTACGGCTATGGCTGGACGCCGTTTTTTGGGACGTCGCCCGAGCCCTCCTGCGAAGAGCCGGCGAGACGCGGGCGCTGCGGCCACCGCCGGCGTTCAACTCGGGATGCGCGTGAGCCCGCCCATGTAAGGCCGAAGGACGCGCGGAACGTCGACTGAGCCGTCGGCCTGCTGGTAGTTCTCCAGAACCGCGACCATGGCGCGGCCGACCGCGACGCCGGAGCCGTTCAGCGTATGGACGAAGCGCGGCTTCCCGTCAGCGGGTCTATAACGGGCGTTCATGCGCCGCGCCTGAAAGTCGCCGCAGACCGAGCATGAGGAAATCTCGCGGTATCTCCCCTGCCCCGGCAGCCAGACTTCGAGGTCGTACGTCTTCTGTGAAGCGAAGCCCATGTCGCCGGTGCAGAGCACGACCTTGCGATAGGGCAGTTCGAGAAGCTGCAAGACCTTCTCGGCGCAGCCGGTCATGCGCTCATGTTCTTCGAGCGATTGCTCCGGCGTCGTGATCGACACGAGTTCGACCTTGTAGAACTGATGCTGGCGGATCATGCCGCGCGTGTCCTTGCCGGCGGCGCCCGCTTCGGCGCGGAAGCAATAAGTGCCGGCGGTCATGCGCATCGGAAGTTGCGCTTCGTCGAGAATGGATTCGCGCACGAGATTGGTGAGCGGCACTTCGGCGGTGGGGATGAGCCAGTAGTCGGCAGTCGGCATCAGGGCTTCGGCAGTCGGCCCCGACTGCCCACTGCCGATCTGGCGACCTGCCGTTACCGAGAATTGATCCTCGCGAAACTTCGGCAATTGCGCCGTGCCGAACATCGCGTCGTCGCGCACCAGAAGCGGCGGGCTCACCTCCATATAGCCATGCTCATTCGTATGCAGATCGAGCATGAATTGCGCGAGCGCGCGTTCCAACCGCGCCAGCCCGCCCTTGTTGACGACGAAACGCGCGCCGGAAATTTTCGCCGCCGTTTCGAAATCCATCAGCCCGAGGCCTTCGCCGATTTCGAAATGCTCTCTGGGCGTGAAGTCGAATGCGCGCGGCTCGCCCCAGCGCGCGACTTCGATATTGTCGTTCTCGTCGGCGCCGTCCGGCACTTCGTCAAGCGGCGAGTTGGGAATGGCGGCGAGCGCGTTGTCGAGTTCCGCGATCGCGTAGCGCTCGGCTTCTTCAAGCGCCGGCCAGTTTTCCTTGATCGTCGCGACTTCCGCTTTGAGCGCTTCGGCCTTGGCGCTATCGCCCGCCTTCATCGCCGCCCCGATCTCTTTCGAGGCCGCGTTGCGCCGCTCCTGCGCCTTTTGCAATTCACCGATCGCCGCGCGCCGGGAATCGTCAAAGGCGAGAAGCTGCGTCGACAGGGGCTCCAGCCCGCGCCGCGCGCGGCCGCGGTCGAAAATGTCAGCGTTCTCGCGAATCCATTTGATGTCGTACATGGGCGCCTGGACAGTGATCGAGGGACAACAGACCGTCATGGCCGGGCTTGTCCCGGCCATCCACGCCGAGCCGCTTCGGTCAAATGACAGAGTATGCGCAACGGCGCCGCGTGGATGCCCGCGACAAGCGCGGGCATGACGCGGGGAGCCTCATTGCGCCACCTTCTCCCGCAGGCGGAAGAAGGGGTCAAGCGGCGAGATGTCGCTTACGATCCGCCGCTCGCCGCCGCTTGGGCCGCGGCCCTCTTCTTCTCGATCATGCGCACAGCGTAGATCGACGCTTCGTAGAGCAGCACGCCCGGCACCGCGAGCGCGAGCTGCGAAAAGACGTCCGGCGGCGTCAGAACCGCCGCGACGATGAAGACGAGCACGACGGCGTAGCGCCGCTTCTCCTTTAAGAACTCCGACGTCACGATGCCCACCTGCCCGAGCAGCGTCAAAATCACCGGCAGTTGAAACACGATGCCGAAGGCGAGCACGAGCGTCATGATCAGCGAAAGATATTCGGAGACGCGCGGCAGCAGTTCGATCTGCGCCTTGCCCGGTTCATTCGCCTGCTGCATCCCCATGAAGAAACGCAGCAGATTGGGCATCACCAGAAAATAGACGACGAGCGCGCCGAAGGCGAAGAAGATCGGCGTCGCGAAAAGATAGGGGCGGAAGGCCGTGCGCTCATGCTTGTAGAGCCCGGGCGCGACGAAGGCGTAAATCTGCGACAGCACGATCGGGCAGGACAAAAACGCCGCCATAAACAGCGCGACCTTGATCTGGGTGAAGAAATATTCCTGCGGCGCGGTGTAGATCAGCCGCGCCTCAGGGCCTGCGACCTGCGTGTAGGGAATGAGAAGCAGATTGTAGATATCCTTGGCGAAGAAGAAGGAGAGCACGAACATCGCGAGAAAGGCGAGCAGCGCCTTGATCAGGCGCTCGCGCAATTCCATCAGATGTTCGTCGTTCATGTGGCCGCCTTCGGCGAATCTGGAGGAACACCAGAATCCTCATCCTGAGGAGCGGCCGAAGGCCGCGTCTCGAAGGATGCGATTGGCGCGTCTTCATCCTTCGAGACGCCGCCTCGATCTCGGGCCTGCCCGAGATCGACATTTGATGCGCAAGTCGGGTGAACCCGACTTGCGGGCGGCTCCTCAGGATGAGGCGGTTGCGCAGGCGACCGCTCTGCGTCGCCTCTGATCGCGCCGGTAATCTGCTTGCGCGCTTCGGCCATCGGATCGAAAGCGCCGTCGAGCTTCACGCTCTCCTTTACCGCGTCCCTCATCTCGCCGACCTCCTTGCGCAAGTCATCGAGATCGGCCTCGCGCATCGCCTCCATGAATTGTCCCTGAAACTCCGCCGCCATGCGGCGCATTTTTCCGGAAAACTGCCCAAGCGAACGCAAAACGCGCGGCAAGTCCTTCGAGGGAATCGCAATAAGCGCGACGATGGCGATGACGATAAGCTTGCCGGGTTCGAGATCGAACATGCGTGTTGCTCGGGCGCCCTGCTCCCTCCCCTTGAGGGGGCGGGTCGAAGCGCGAAGCGCTTCGGGGTGGGGTGACGATGGCGAGGTTCAGCGATGCTTTCACACCCCACCCCGCGCTTTCCGCGCGACCCTCCCCCTCAAGGGGAGGGGGTCGACGCTAGACCTTCTTGCTGTCCGCCTTGTCGCTCTCCAGCGCGCGGCGCTCGCTGGCCTGGCCTTCGAGCGGCTTTTTTGCGTCATCGGCCGCGACGTCGTCTTCCGACATGCCCTTCTTGAAGGCTTTGATGCCCTTGGCCATGTCGCCCATCACGTCGGAAATCTTGAACTTGCCGCCGAAGAGAATGAAGACGACCGCGCCGACGATGATCCAGTGCCAGATCGACAGACCGCCCATGGCGCGCATCCTTCCTAACGAGAAAACCGGGACGACCGGCGTTTGCCGGGAAACTATGCGCCCCTCGCCATAAAAACAAGGACGCGGCGCACAGACGCCCGCCGCGGACGGCCTAAAGGGGACGTGGAAATTTGTTGTCGCCTAACTGCGCCGCTCGGCGGCGCCGTCAATGCTCTTCGTCGTCGCCGAGTTCGGGCGGCTCTAGCGCCTCGGGCTCGTCCGGGAACTCCATGTCGAGCAGTTCCGGCGCGTCGTCTTCAAGCGGCTCTTCATCCTCGCGCAACGCGGCGTCGTCCGAAGGCTGCGGCACGCCGAAGCCCTTCGGCAGCCGACCGTCGAACAGGCCAGCGCCCTTGAGTTCGTCGAGCCCCGGCAGATCGCCGATCTGCTCAAGCCCGAAGTGCATCAGGAAGGCGTCGGTCGTGCCATAGGTGATCGGCCTGCCCGGCGCTTTGCGGCGGCCGCGCAGCCTGATCCAGCCGGTGTCGAGCAGCACGTCGAGCGTGCCCTTGGAGATGGCGACGCCGCGAATCTCTTCAATCTCGGCGCGGGTCGTCGGCTGGTGATAGGCGATGATCGCGAGCGTCTCCAGCGCGGCGCGAGAGAGCTTCTTCTCCTCGACCTGCTCGCGCGCGAGAATCCAGTTGAGGTCGGCGGCGGTGCGGAAAAACCACTTCTTGCCGACGCGGGTCAGATTGACGCCGCGGCCCGTGTAATGGGCGCGCAGCCGCTCAAGGACGCGCTCGAGTTCGACGCCCTCTTCGATACGGCGCGCCATTTCGGCTTCGTCGAGCGGGTCGGCGGAGGCGAAAAGCAGCGCCTCGATGATGCGCTCCGCTTCGCGCAGCCGAGCCTCGTGACGCGCAAGCTCGTCGTCGCTGTTCACGTCAAAAAGTTCGATCTTCTCCGCAGCCTGCGCCACCACGCGTCCTCCTCAAGTTCGGGGCTAAGACGCGCCCGCAGTCTCTTCCGCTTGCTCCGGCGCGCGCCGCCGCACCCAAAGCGGGGCGAAGTGCCGGTCCTGACGGATGTCGAATCGCCCCTCGCGCACCATTTCAAGCGAGGCGGTAAAGGCCGAGGCGCGCACCGTGCGCGCCGTCTGCATGTCCACACAGTAATGCAGCAAAAAATCGTCGAGCACGGTCCATTCCGTCGCGACGCCGACCAGCCGCTCCAGGGCTTCGCGCGCCTCGGCCAAAGACCAGACCGCGCGCTGCCGCATCACCACCCGCGACGTCGCCGTCTTCTGGCGCTGCCGGGCGTAAGCCGTGAGCAGATCGTAGAGGCTCGCTTGAAATTTGGGATGCGAGATCGTCTCAACGCCTTCAGGGCCGCCGCGCAGAAACATATCGCGCCCGAGCCGCGCGCGCTCGGTGAGCTTGTCGGCGGCGCGCCGAATGAGCTCCAGCCTGCGCAGGCGCTCAGCGAGGGCGGCGGCGAGATCGGAGGCGGAGGGTTCGTCGCCCTTTGGCGGCTCCGGCAGCAGCAGCCGCGACTTCAAAAAGGCGAGCCAGGCCGCCATCACCAGATAATCGGCGGCGAGTTCAAGGCGCACGCGCCGCGCCGCCTCGATGAAGGCGAGATATTGCTCGGCGAGCGCGAGAATGGAAATGCGGGCGAGGTCGACCTTCTGCCGGCGCGCAAGCTCGAGCAGCAAATCGAGCGGCCCTTCGAACCCGTCGACGTCGACAAGAAAGGCCTCTTCAGCGTCGCCGCGGGGCTCATCCAGCTCGAAGGTCAATTCCTGGGCCATTTCTATCGCTTTGCGCCTATTTTCCCTTGGCGAATCAATGTCGCCGAGCATTTCGACCAGAGACTTTGGGGCGATTTAGCTCTTCCTTGCAAGCATGGCAGATCTATTTTGGACATCCTCCACAACAAAGCGCAATTAGCGTATGTTTTATGCATTGCAGCAAATAAATCCATTGACACGATATGTGAGTGGTTTTTAACTAGTTATCTTTAACACGAAGACATTGGAGATCGAGATGTCTAGAGTTTATTCTGTTGAATCCGCAGAAGTTGAGAAGCTGATTGTAATTCCTGAACTTCCGCCAGCTATTTTGGTCAAGGTGTGCGGCACGGTGCCCACAACCGGATGGACTGACCCACAATTATCTCCGTGGATTTACATTGTCCCTCCTAAGGATGGCATCCTTGATCTCGATTTCAACGCACGACCTCCCACCGGAATTGTATTGCAAGTTTTTACAACCATCTGCCTCAGCACGACATTGTTTATCCCCGACTGGGTCAGAGGAGTTCGTGTTCATAGTTCCACAAATGCGATCGAAGCTAAACTACCCGGTGGAAAGAATCCGCCCGAATACAGACAACTAGCTCCAGTGTTACCCTGGCCCTGGTTTGTGCCGAACGCATCGCGTCAATAACAACTGGTCGCGAGTTGCGCCGATGCTGACGACGCCGCTACAAAAAGTAGAACGTCGCCAGCATTGGATTGCATCTTAAGGCTACGCCACCGCCTGCATCGCCGCGTCGAACTCGCGCGTCGCCTCCGCGACATCGAAGGGTTCGATAGGCCGCCGCACACATTCGAGCGCCTTTTCGGCGCGCACGAGCGCCGCGCCCTCAAGCGGCGGCGCGCCTTCGGCGACCGGCCGCGCCTCCGCAAGGTCGCCGTTGCAGTGCAGCACGATGTCGCATCCGGCGCCGATGGCGCTCTCGGCGCGCTGGCGAAAGCTGCCCGAAAGCGCCTTCATGGAAAGATCGTCGGTCATCAGGAGACCGTCAAAGCCAATATGGCCGCGGACGACGTCGCTGTAGACGACATGGGCGCTCATCGCCATCGGCAGATCGGCGTTCGCCTTGAACGGCGCAAAATCAATAAGCTCCAAGTCCTCGCGACACGCGTTGACCACCGGCAGCTCCAAATGGCTATCGGCGCGGGCGCGTCCGTGACCGGGAATGTGCTTCATCACGGGCGCGACGCCGCCCGCCATCAACCCTTCGGCGGCGGCGCGGCCGATCGCGGCGACGCGCGCCGGATCGCGGCTATAGGCGCGATCGCCGATGATGCTGTGGGAATCCTCGGCGGGCGCATCGAGCACCGGCAGGCAATCGACGTCGATTCCGACCTGTCGCAGATCATGAGCGATGAGCCGGGCGCCAAGCCAAGCGAGTCGCTCGGCCTGCGCGGCGTTGGCCGCCGCCAGCTCAAAGCGCGCGGCGGCCGGATAGGCGCGCCAGTGGGGCGGGCCTAGACGCTGCACGCGGCCGCCTTCCTGATCGACCAGAACAGGCGCATGGCGGCCGAGCGCGTCCCGAATGTCGGCGGTCAGCCGCGCGATCTGCTCGGGCGCATCGACATTGCGGCGAAAGAGGATCACGCCCCAGGGCGCGGCGTCGCGCAGGAACGCGCGCTCGTCGGCCTCGAGCGTGAAGCCCTTTAATCCACAGATGAAGGCGCGCATGTCGTCCCGTCAGTTGCCCGCGACGAAGCAGGAGCCGCCGGACGCCTTCACCTTGCTGCAGATCGCGTTCGCGGACTCCTTGCTCACCGCCCCGACGCGCACGCGATAGACGGTCTTGTCATTCACGGTCGCCATTTTGAAGGTCGGCTTCAGGCCGCCAAGCTGTGAGCGATATTTGCTGACCACCGTCTTCATCAGTTCGCGGGCGTCGGCCTCGCTGTCGGCTGCGCCGAACTGCACGGCGAAGCCGCCTTTGCTCGGAGGCGCCGATTGACCGGAATCCGCATCCGGCGGAGACTCTTCCACTGCGGCCACTTTCGGCGCCACAGGCTTCGGCTTGGCGATTCGCGGGGGCGTCGCCGTTGGTTTCGCCTGCGTCGGCGGCGTTGCAGTCGCGGCGCCGATGGCGCCGGCCACGGCTGTATGCGCCGCCGTCTCCGCGGGCCGGCTCGCCATGGCGACGGCGGGCGGCAGAGCGCCATCTTCCACCCGGCTGCCGTCCGGCCGCACGGTGACGGTTTTGACCTTCTTTGGCGCGGCCGTGGCGGAAGCCGGAGGCTCATGCGGCAGGTTGACAGGTCCGTCGCCGAGCAGCGCCGCGCTCGGCGTGACCGAAGGATCCACCGCCTGTTCCTGATTGGTGACAAGCTTCTGAACCGGCGCCTGCTCCCTGCGGTCCAGAACGACAGCGGCGCTGGCGTCTGGCGTCGTCGTTTCGGCCTCGGCGCTTGGCTTGACCTTCACCGGTCCTTCCGGGGCGACGATGGTCGCAATTTCGCGTGAGGCGTTGGAGCCGCTCCGATGCCAGAAAGCGAAGCCGATGCTCAGAACGGCGACGAGCGATATTGCGACGACGGCGTGCCAGGGCCGGAACCAGGAGCGCCACCCGCCGTGGGGATCCTCATAGTCTTCATCGCTCTGGCCATAATCGAGATATTGCGAATCATCGCTCCAGCCGGCCTCTGCGCCGTAATGGGCGGGGTCGTATCCGGCCTGCTGGGAGCTATAGCCCGGCGGCAAATCGCGATAGTCAGGATCCACCGGATAGGCAGGCTCCAGGGGCTGCTCCATCGACGGCTCTGGATAATAGGGCGGCTCAGCCGCCACTGGCGGCGCGGCGTCATAGGAACCGCGCAGTTCGGCGGCTTCAACGCGAGCGTCGCGCGCCTCCGCGAGAATTTGGCTGTAGGGATCAGCGGCGACGTGGTCCTGGCCTTGGACCAGCCGCGCGAGTTCGCTGAGCGGATCCTCGGCTTGGGGGACGCGTTCGGGCCCACGCAGCCGCCGCTCGAATTCGCCGAGATCGATCGCCGGGCCTCTAACCGATGTCTCGCGCATGATGCACCTCGTTAATTCCTGGGGGGCGCGAAGCAAAATGATAGCGCGTCCGACGCCTGGCCGTGGCCGCTCAAGGCGTCGATTAGCGCATCTCGTCGGGGGCGCTCACGCCGAGCAGCCTCAAGCCTGACCCCAGGACGATCGTTAAAGAGCTAACCAACGCAACCCGAGCGATGGTTAACTCTCTCTCTTCAGACTTAACAAACCGTAATTGCGGCTGATCTTTGCCGCGATTCCAATGCGAATGGAACACGCTCGACAGTTCGTGCAGGAAAAAGGCCACCCGGTGGGGCTCATGCGCCGCGGCCGCCGCCTCGATCACCCGCGGATACTGAGCGATCATCTTGGCCAAAGCAAGTTCGCCCTCGTCCACTAAAAGCGCCAGATCCGCCTCGGCCAAGCTTTCGGCCGAAAGGTCAATATCGGGAAAAGCGGCGAGCGCCTGGCGCAGCGCTGATTTTCCCCGCGCATGGGCGTATTGGACGTAAAAGACCGGGTTATCCTTCGATTGCTCGATGACCTTGGCAAGGTCGAAGTCGAGCGGCGCGTCATTCTTGCGATAGAGCATCATGAATCGCACGGCGTCGACGCCGACCTCGTCGACGACCTCTCGCAAAGTGACGAAGTCCCCCGCCCGCTTCGACATTTTGACTGGTTCGCCGGCGCGCATCAGCTTGACGAGCTGGCAAAGCTTGACGTCGAGCGTCACCCGCTTGTCCGAGAGCGCGGCGACGGCCGCGGTCATGCGTTTGACATAGCCGCCGTGATCGGCGCCCCAGACGTCGACAAGCGTATCGAATCCGCGATCGATCTTGTCCTTATGATAGGCGATATCGGCCGCAAAATAGGTCGGAGAGCCGTCGGATTTCTTCAAGGCGCGGTCGACGTCGTCGCCAAAGAGCGTCGATCTGAACAGCGTCTGCTCGCGATCCTCCCAGTCGTCGGGCAATTGCCCTTTCGGCGGGGGCAAGCGGCCCTCATAGACGAGGTCTTTGGCTCGAAGCCAGTCGATGGCGGCGTCGATCGCCGAAACGCCGTCCTTTTTTGCATGCAAGGACCGTTCGGAGAAGAACGTCTCATGCGTGATGTTCAAGGCGGCGAGATCGCCGCGGATCAACTCCATCATCGCGTCGATGGCGGCGGCGCGAACGATTGGCAGCCACTGGCTCTCCGCCGCGCCGGCGAGCGCCTTGCCATGCGCTTTGGCGAGCGCCTCGCCGACGGGTTTCAGATAATCGCCCGGATAGAGCCCCTCGGGGATCGTGATCGCCTCGCCCAGCGCCTCGCGGTAGCGCAGATAAACGGAGCGCGCCAGGACGTCGACCTGGGCTCCGGCGTCATTGATGTAATATTCGCGCGTCACCCCGCAGCCCGAAAAGGCCAGGAGATTGGCGAGCGCGTCGCCGAAGACGGCGCCCCGGCCGTGGCCGACATGCATCGGCCCCGTCGGATTGGCCGAGACATATTCGACATTCACCTTGCCCTGCAGAGCGCTTGACCGGCTCTTGGCGACGCGGCCGAAATTCTGCGGATCGCGCAACACAGCGCGTAGAACCTGCGTGAACATATCGGGCTTCAGCCGGATATTGATGAAGCCCGGCCCCGCGACCTCGGTCGCGGCGACGTCCGGCGATTGCGCAAGGGCGTAGCCGATTTCGATCGCCAATTCGCGCGGCGAGGCGAAATGCGGCTTCGCCTCCTTGGCGAAGACCATGGCGGCGTTCGACGCGAGATCGCCCAGAGTCGCGTCTTTTGGCGGCTCGACGACAAAGCGCGCGTGATCAAGACTGGGCAGCCGGCCGTCGGCCGCGATGCGATCGAGAATGGCGGCGATGCGAGCGTGAAAGTCGTCGAAAATGTTCATGGAGGTCCGGGCGCTTAAGGTCGGCCGCCCGTTTAACAGCTTGGCCCGGGGAAATCACCCCGTCCGCAGAGGTCGACTGGCGGCAGGCCATTACGATTGACCGGCCATTTAGCCCCCAAACACCCGCTTCACTTCGTTCAGCGCGTAGCGGTCGGTCATGCCGGCGATATAGTCCGCGACCACAACCGCGCGGTCGGCGTCCTCCAGGGCTACGGCCTGCGCCGCCCATTCAGCCGGCATCAGCTCGGGCCTCTCGAAAAAGGCCGGAAACAGCCGAGAAATCGCGTCGCGCGCCCGCTCCCAGACGCCCAAGACCTTCTCGTGCCGATACATGTTGGCGAAGAGGAAAGCCTTGATGTCGCGCTCGGCTTCGGCCATCGGCGGCGAGAGACGGACGATGGCTTCGCCCGCCCGCCGCGCTTCATCGGCGCTCGCTGGCGAAACACGCGCCAGACGCCGTAGCGACTCGCCGATCGCGTCCTCGACGAAGGCGGTGATGACACGGCGCACCAGCTCGTGAATGACGCGCGGCCGTTCGAGGCCGGGATGTTCGTCGCGGACATGCGCGAGAACGCCGGCGATGAAAGGCGTTCGCGCAATGTCGTCGAGCGAAAACAGTTCGGCGCGCAGGCCGTCGTCGATGTCATGGCCGATATAGGCGATATCGTCGGCCTGAGCCGCGGCCTGCGCCTCGACGCTGGCGAAGGTCGAGAGATCGAGCGCAAACGTAGCGTCGAACGCCGCGATATAGCGCGACAGCGGACGACAAGACGTTGCGCCAGCCGCGGGCTCCTCAAGATGAGGGAAGGGATGCTCATCGCGTGCGCCGGGCAGCCGCGGCCCATTGTGCTTGACGATGCCTTCCAGCGTCTCCCAAGTTAGATCGAGGCCGTCATAGCGCGCGTAACGGCGCTCGAGCAGCGTCACGACGCGCAGCGCCTGAGCGTTGTGATCAAACCCGCCATAGGGCGCCATGCAGGCCTCGAGCGCCCCCTCGCCGGCGTGGCCGAAGGGCGTATGGCCGAGGTCATGGGCGAGCGCGACGGCCTCCGCGAGATCCTCATCGACGAGCAAAGCGCGCGCGAGCGCGCGGGCGATCTGCCCGACCTCGATCGTATGGGTGAGGCGAGTGCGAAAATGATCGCCGTCGAGCGGCACGAAGACCTGGGTCTTATGCGCGAGCCGGCGAAAGGCGGTGCAGTGGATGATTCGGTCGCGATCGCGCTGAAATTCGCTCCGCGTCGGCGATGGCGCCTCCGCGTAGAGCCGGCCGCGCGAGTGCGCGGCGTCACTGGCGTATGCCGCAAGAGGGCCGCGAATCGCCACATGCGCGCCTTTCATTGAAACGCCTCAGGTTTGGACCTATCTTGCAGCAGAGTGCATATCCCGCAAACGGCCGGGCCACCGTAGAATGGGATATGCCGAATTTCGGATTTCGGGCGAGTTTCTTTCGATCGGGCGTCCGCCCGCAGTAACTCGCGACGGCCCGCGCAGGCAAGTGACGGAGAAACGGATGACGACGGCGGCAAGCGATATCGCGCTCACCGATCAGGCGGCGCGGCGCATTCACGCGATCCTCGCCAATGAATCGCCCGGCGCGGTGTTTCGGGTTTCAGTCGAGGGCGGCGGCTGCTCCGGCTTCCAATATCATTTCGCGGTGGAGTCCGCCCCGAGCGCGGAGGATGCGCTCCTTGAGCATGCCGGCGCCCGGGTGGCGATCGACCCTGCGTCCATTGGCTTTCTCGCCGGCGCCAGCATCGACTTTGTCGACGATCTTATGGGACAGTCCTTCCGTGTCGTTAATCCCAACGCCGTCTCCTCCTGCGGCTGCGGCACCAGCTTTTCAGTCTGACGCCACAGCCGCGGTTGCAGACGCGCGTCACGCTGCTGCGGGATCATTTTGCGGCGACCGCTCGGCGCCATCTTGGGAGTCTCAGCCTTGGACGCTCTCTTCATTGGCCATGCCTATATCGACGTCACCATGCGCGCCGAGCGCATGCCCTCGGGCGACCAGAAGGCCTTAGCGCGCGACTATGCGGTGAGTTTCGGCGGCAACGCCGTCACGGCCGGCTTCGCCTGCGCCAAGCTCGGCCATCCCGTCGATCTCTTGACCACGCTCGCGCCCGATTGGCTCGGCCACATGTTCATGGACATGGCCCATACTTACGGGATCGACGTCCATCCGCGACGGGTGGCGCGCTCGTCGCTGTCGTTCGTCTGGCCCAATGACGGCAAGCGGGCGATCCTGCGCGCGCGCGACGACACTTATCTGCAGGGCGTGCCGCGCCTCGACATTTCGGAAACGCGACTTCTCCATATCGATGGGCATATGGCCGACGCCGCGCTCCATTACGCGAAGGGGGCTCGGGCGCGCGGCGCTCTCGTCTCGCTTGACGGCGGCGCGCTGCGGCCCTGCATCGAGGAGCTGACGGGTTACGTCGACGTCGCGGTGGTGGCCGAAAAGCTCTGCGAGCAGATGTCGATGTCGGAGCTCGACATGCTCGGCTGGCTAAAATCCAAAGGCTGCCGGATCGGCGGAGTGACGACCGGCGAAAAGGGCATGCTGTGGTATGACGAGCAGGGCGAGATTTCGCAGATGCCGTCGCTCGCCGTGCCGCACGAATACATCGTCGACACGTCCGGCGCCGGCGACGTTTTCCACGGCGCCTATTGCGCCTCCTATCTCGAGCGGCCGGACGCCCCTTGGCGGGAACACTTTGAATTCGCCCGCGCCGCGTCGGCGCACAAAATCCAGCATCTCGGCAATGAGGCGGGGCTGCCCTCGCCCGACGACGTCGCGGCGGCGCTCGCGGCCTTTGCGCCGGCGGACGCGCTCAGCCCCGTTTGAGCAAATCGTCGCGGCGACCCAAAGCCGCCCGAACGACGCCGACACTTATGCACGACGGAGTCGCCGAGGCGGGCTTGGCAAACCGCCGCCCGCCTTGTATACGCGGACCGCATTCCCCGATAGCTCAGCTGGTAGAGCACGCGACTGTTAATCGCTAGGTCGTAGGTTCGAGTCCTACTCGGGGAGCCATCTCGGAACGAAACTGCGAACGCCGTGCGTGAATGCGGCCGCCTCCCGCTATGTGCGGCAAGCCGGCGCCGTCATTCCGGCCCTCGTCTCTGACCTACGTTCCGATCTTCCCGGATTACCGCACAAGTGACCGAAAGCATCTATGACGCCGACGGGAAGTTTCAGACTGATCCCGCAAGCAGTCGCTACCGAATTCATGTCCCCTGTAGCAGGTCGGGCAGTCTCGCCAGCGTTCGGGGCCAGAACTAGGTCGCACAATAATGTCCTCTTTGAGCAAGAGCATCACCAGACGTTTCGGCATGTTTGCGAGCCGCATGCCTTTGATTCACTCGTTTAGAATGAGTTTGCCAAGACATTGGTTTCACTAAATTTTTTCAGCACCAGAGTTCCGCAAGAAAGAGCTTGCCCCTGCCTTCGAACGGGTTTTTGAACACGACCGAGTGAATTTAAGCTGCGCGAATTATGCAAGCATGAACACAGGCGATTCGAAATCGGGGCTGCAAAAATGAATGCCAATCGATCGAGCGAACCACGTTTCAACATCGTCATCTGGAAGGGCGCGAAGCAACTGGGAACGCTGCGAGATCGCGACGCCAGCCGGGCGCTCAGCAATTTCGGCGGCGTCGTGGCGCGCTACAAAAACTCCACCGACAATCACCGGGTCGAGCTTTACGACGGAGAGAACCTGATCGAGGCCTGGTCGAGCGACGACGGAAACAAGGCTGCTGCTTCCGCAGAGGCGCCCGTCCCCGCCAGCGGAAAAATTCATCGCGAGGGCGAGTGGGTCCGGCGGGCGATCCCCTGTCAGCTCGTGCCATCGCGTTCGGCGAAAGGTGAGCCAGCGTGAGAAAGTGGCAGATTCTCGCGTCTCTGATGCGCCGCCGTGCTTCCGCTTCCGGGATCCGCTCGCCGGCGGATCCTCGGCGAAGTAACGCCGGAGGGCAAAAAACTTGATCGTCGCCGGCGCAAAGGCATTGGCTCGGCCGCGGTCGCCAATTATTGATGAGGACGCTTTTGCAGAGAGAAACAGGGAGGTTCGCATGGCGCGCTTTACGAACGCTGGGTTAGTATTTGGCCTGATGGTCGGCTTTGCTCTCACTGCTCAAGCAGCGAGAGCCCAAAATCCTATTTCAGAGCTTGCCTCTGGAGTGAATCGCGTGGGGGCCGAGGCGGGCCTGGCAGTTACGAACGTGCTGAACAACGTGACGGGAAAGACTGCTTCTATGCCGGTCGCCCCTTCACCGGCTCCCGCGATGGCGAGATCGGCTGGTGTCGTCCATCATCATCACCACCATCATCATAATCTTCACCATCATCATCGCCATCACTTCTGAATCGGGCGGCGGGGTTCTCAGCTCCGCCAGTTCGACGCAGGAAATCCGCCTCGCCGGTTAGGCGCGGCATGACGCGAATGGCGTCCCCGCCCTATGCTCTGCCCTGCGCATCCGTAGGGCTCGGCCCTGATGCGCAGGCCTGGCGCCCGGCTTCGGCTTCCGGCGGACAGTAAAGCCGCTTTCAAAACTTCAATTTTTCGAAGGCGAACGCCTGCCGGCTTCGTGGCGTCGCGCCGTCCCAAGCGATGGAGCCCTGCGGGCGTACTTTCGTGAGCGCCTGCGCTTTCGTCCCCCGGGAGATGGCGGCAGCAACCGTTTTTTCTTGCGGTGGTCGGACAGCAAGCACATCCTTTGACGGCGCATCAATTGGTTCGAGCAAGCGCGAAGTGTTGCCATTTGCTGGAGCAAGACAATGTTTGCAGTATTGAGCCTGAGTTCGTCGGGCATTGAAAATCCGAGAGGGCCCGATGATGGCCATTCTGAGTCGTCCTCGGCCTCCCCTCCATCGGACGCGCGCCAAGCGCCGCTTGGGCTTTGGAAGCGGGATATTATGAGCCGCAACAGATTGCTCGACGAGAATATCGCCATCACGGCGTCCGCCGTTCGCTGTCCGAAGATGGAGCTCAGGAAGAAGCCCCAAAAGACGTGAGCTCAGCAAGCAGCAGCGGGGCTCTGGCGGCGGCGCTGGCCGCCTGCGACTCGAATGGAACGGCAAGCTTAACGTTGCCAGGCGCCAAGGGCGCGATCAGATTGGATAGCTGCTATCGCGGGCGCGAGCAATTCGTTTGCAGCCTAAATACGCTCTTGGATGAAGCCAAAAAGCTCAACAACGAGTACGGACACATCATTGAGGCCAAATATCTCGCGGTCGGCAATGTCGATGCGATCTGTCGCATCAGGCCCGACGCGCTTTCGGCGGATTTGACGAAGGCGGGCACTTTCGGCGCGAGATTTAAGGACTTGAGGACCGAATACGACCGGCGCATCAGTTGCGCCATGAAAGTCGAGCAGAACCTGAAACAGGTGAATCTGGGCGATATGCCCCACTCGGCGGACATATTGAAGTCGATGAACGACACGCTTGAGGCTGACTTGAAGGATGTCGCCGCCACGCGGCAACAGATTTTCGATCTCAACGAGAAAATGCAGGCCTCGCAGAAGGCCATCGTAACGATCGAAAAGCTTCGTCCGACGATGTGTCTCTCGACATCGGTCCCAACAACCGCCGAGCGCGCGGAAAAACCTGGCGGCGGAGGCCAGTAGGCGACGACGCCCCCAGTTGGTCTTTAGAAGATGGACGATCTGGCCGGCTTGGAGACACGCCGGCCTAGTCCCCACCACGTAGCTCTTCCGGTCGGCGTTCCTTCGCGACTGATCGTCTGTTCGGTCGCGGGCGCGCCGTCGTCGAGTTGAGGAGCGACCAGACGCTTCATCATGGCGGCGTCCGGGTATATCGACTTGTTTCTTGAGATGCTCCCATCGACCAAGGATTTCGAGGCGAGGACGCCGTTGGCGACGCCAATAAAATTCGTATTGCGGGCTGCGATTTCAGGCTGCAGAAGAAAGTCGATGAATTCGTATGCTTCTTCGACGTGTGGAGCGTCCATCGGTATGGCGAGATTGTCGAGTCGAATAGGAGCGCCCTCCCGGGGAATGAAAAAGTCGATCTCGACGAATTCCTTCACCATGCCGGCTGTGTAGCGGGCGCGCAGACTATCCAGGGAATAGCCGACCGCGACGCACACGTCGCCGTTGACCAGCGCATTGACATAGTCGCGAGAGTCGAGGCGTTTGCTGTCGCGCCTTACGGCGGTCAAAAGCTCGGCGGCGCGAATGCCGTCCGTGCGTCGATCCAAACCCGGCGAAAGTCGCCAGTTCGACCACAGATATTGCAGCGCAGCTGACGATAAATCCTCAGGACTGTCCAAGATTCCCACCCCGCATGTCGACAATTTCTTCAAATTTTTCTGCTGGAAAAGTAAGCCCCATGAGTCGAACGAGAAATCCGCCGACGGCGAGGCCTTGCCCGTGATTTCCCTGCCCCTGAGTTCCTTGCCCATGAGTTCCCTGCCCATGAGTTCCCTGCCCATGAGTTCCCGGGCCTTGCCTACGTCGTAGGCGATCCCCATCGCAAACCACGCATAATTGACCGCGTGTTCGTTCCCGGGGTCATAGGTGGCAAGGCGCTCCATAATCTCTGGCCAAAGATTGACGGCGTTTGGAAGCTTGCTCTTGTCGAGCTTCTGATAGAGGCCTCTGGCGATCTGCTTTCGCAACACGCCACTCGAGACGATCACGACGTCAAAAGCCCGGTTCCCAGGCTGAAGCGTTGTTTCTAAGCTCTCGTCAGAACTGTAGCTTTCGTATGTCACCTCGATGCCGGTCGTCCTGGTGAAATCTGTCAGCACACGGGGATCGACGTAGTCGCCCCAGCCATAAACGTGGACAATCCTTTCTTGGGTCCTTTCTTGGCTGATTGCGGGAAGGACGCAGCAAGAGAACGACAACGCGACGCTGCTCAGCGCGACTCTAAGCACGCTTGTGGGATTCATTGGGGAACGCTCTGATCTCTCTGTCGAGAACCCCATGGCTGGGGCCTTGAAAGCAAATATCTATGCGCCTCAGCAATCGCGGCAATGCGCAAGCGGAATATCCAGGCGTGCGAGCTAAAGCGCGGACGGCAACCCAGCGGCCGTGTCCTGAGCGATCTTGCCGCGCGCTTGTACGGTTGCGTATCCGGGTGTCGGATGATCGCGGCCCCGATTTTTCACCAAAGTGAAGCTGAGCCGCGCGCCGACACCGCGAATGGTAAAAACGCTCCGCCGTCACCTCCGCGGTCGGGCGACTCAGCGCATGCAGGCCGAACGCTTGACCCAAAGGACGAGACTGACATCAACGCGCCCGCCGAGAGAGACGCCCGATTGCGGAGAGCGCGCTCATGCGATCGCGCGAAATTTCACCCGAAGAAGGCTGGCCGCGTCGGCCGCTACGCGTGCGCTATCGTCATTGGGTTTTTAAAGGGCGACGAGTCGGAGGTTTCACAGACGCTCCTTCGGCATGAACTCATTCACCAAGAGCAGATCGATCGGCACGGGTCGTGCGCTTCTACCTGATCTATTTCCGCGATTTTTTTTGAATCTCCGGCGCTTGCGCCATCACGACGCCGCCTATCGGAATAATCCGTTTGAAAAAGAAGCTCTCGAACGCCAAGCCGAAATAGCGAGCGACCTGGATGACTATCGGCGGACGTGATCGCAATGTCATTGCTCATATAGGTAATCAGGCGGCAGCCCTCCGGAGCCCACGCCTTTCAAAGCGACCCACTGCTTTCTCCAACCAAACTTGATCAAATTTGGTCTGGCTTGAGCCAAAAAGGCCTGTGTGTTACCAAACTCGCATGCTTTATCTATCCGATAGAATTATCAGCGGATCGTTCGCAGATTCTCTGCTTAAATGGCTTCCGTCCACTCTTAAAGCCTCGATTTCGTGTAGGCTTGAAGAAATCGTCGTCAGATCTCTTGAACAGACCGAGACATGGCGACGTTGGCGCTTATTCGACGAGATTTCGGAACGGTCGAATTTGAGCCTCTTTTGCGTAGGCTCAAGTTCCGAGCATTACGTCATCAATTGTCGCGATAAACATATCAGCCGAGAGCTTTTCCTCGGAGGAGAGCAACGCGATTTCCACAAGCTGTTAGCGTCCATCGACATAATCGCGCGAAAAGGACGTCGGCCGACCTTACTGGTCGATGTTGGCGCGAATCTTGGATCGATTTGCATTCCAGCTGTTGCGCGCGGCCACTTCGCCAAAGCCATCGCGATCGAACCACACCCACTAAATTGCAGGTTGTTGCGGGCAAACGCCGCATTGAATGGCGTTCAAGATCGGGTCGCAATTTTTGAGATGGCCGCTGGCGCTCAGCCCGAGGAGGCGCTGGAATTGGAGTTGTCCACGGACAACTGGGGAGACCATCGCATAGCAAGCGGCTCCAACGCGCAAAGCCAGTCGTCTTCGTCTTGCGAGCGGCTTCAAGTGCAGTCGAAGCGCCTAGATGACATCCTAAACTTGACGGACGTGGGCGAAGCGCTGCTTTGGATCGATGTGCAAGGCTATGAAGGTCACGTGCTCCGCGGCGCCCGGGCGCTGCTCGAATCCAAGACGCCAATATGCATAGAATTTTGGCCTTACGCGCTGGAGCGATCAGGAAGCATTGAACCGCTTCTTGAAAGCGTCGGCGGATATGAAGCCTTCTACGATCTCGCTCAGCCGGACCGTCGTCGTCCGATCGATGAACTTCGGCTGCTATTTGATGAAATTGGGTATGGCGAGCAGCAGACCGACATTTTGATCTTGTGAGCGCCATGTGAGAGTTGGGCCCCGGAAGGGTTCCATCCAAAAAGGCGTCGTGACCGCTTGATTGGCGCGTCGCAATCGCATTTCCAGGCCCTTATGATTGGCGGCACAATCGACGAGCATGCCGGCTCGGCTAAGCAGAAGGAGGCGTGAATGCAGGCGCCGGAACTCGCCGTGTCACGCTGGTTCAATACGCCGACGCCGATCACGCTTGCAGCGCTCCGCGGGCGCGTGATCATGCTGCACGCCTTTCAAATGCTGTGTCCCGGCTGTGTCGCGCATGGCACGCCGCAAGCGCAGCGCGCGCATGCGCTGTTCCGCGAGTCCGGCCTCGCCGTCATCGGCCTGCACACGGTGTTCGAACATCACGCGGCGATGACGCCGGTGTCGCTCGAAGCCTTCATTCATGAATATCGGCTGACATTTCCCATCGGCGTCGACCAGCCCGCAGAGAGCGGGCCGATTCCCATCACCATGGCGCGCTTTGAAATGCGCGGAACGCCAACAGCGATCCTGATCGGCCGTGACGGGCGCATGCGCCATCATGGCTTTGGACAAGAGGACGACATGGCGCTTGGCGCCATCATCGGAACGCTGCTCGCGGAGCCCGCGCCCTGAATCCTATTCGGCGCGCCGTTCAATCTCCTCCATATCGGCGTCGGTCAATCCGAAATGATGGCCGATCTCATGCACGAGCACATGGGTGACGATGGCTCCGAGCGTATCTTCGCTATCCGCCCAATAGTCGAGCATCGGTCGTCGATAGAGCCAGATCATGTTCGGCTGTTCGCCCGTCTCGGAGAGATGCGCCCCCTGCGTGAGGCCGCGCCCGCGAAAGAGGCCCAGAAGATCGAATTCGCTTTCACACTGCATATCGTCGAGCGTTTCCTCGTCGGGAAAATCCTCGACGCGGATCACGAGACCTTCGCACAGCCGCGTGAAGCTTGTCGGCAGAGCGGCGTACGCCGCATCCGCGAGCGCTTCCATATCGGCCAGCGTCGGCGGTCTTAGGCGGCTCCAATCCTGTTCAGTCATCGTCAGATCATCGCAGGCGTATGCCGCGACCGCTAGGAACAATCGGCGCCAGGCGGTGTTAGGCAGGATCACCATCATAGGAGCTCACTCATGAATAAGCTGTTGATCGCGGCGCTTGCGCTTGGCGCCTTTGGATTTGCGCAATCCGCGGTGTCGGCGCCCGCCGCGTCTCAGGCGCCGGGCATGATGCAGACCGATGGCGGGCTCGTGCAGAACGCGCGCGATCGTTCCGGGGACTGGAAGGAGAACCGCGGTTATCATCGCGGCTGGGATAACAACCGACGCGGCTTTTGGGGCCGTGAAAACCGTTCTTGGCGCAACGACAAATGGCGCGGCGGGCCCAAGCGCGACTGGGACAACGATCATCGCGGGCGCGACCGCGACTAAGCGAAAGCCTCTCGACGCAAGGCGTTTGACGCATAGGGGCGTCCGCAATGCGGGCGCCTCTTTCCTTGGCCCGGCACGCGAGCCACGGCGACGCCGCGAATCCGCGCGATCACACAGGAACAATCGGACGCGATGCGATGTTCAGGAGGATCATATCAGGAGGAGAAAACTCATGAATAGACTGTCGATCGCGGCGCTTGCGCTTGGCGCATTCGGGTTCGCGCAGTCCGCACTTGCCTCTGCGGAGTTTTTTCCCGGGCGCCTGACGCAGGCGGACCATGGTCTTATGCAGAAAGCAGATGACCGCGATCAGGGCTTGAGCGACCAGGGCTTGGGAGGCGAGCGGGGCGACTATTGGGGTCGTGGCGGCGGCGGCGATCGCATGTGGCGCGATACGCGTCCCTGGAGCGATGATCAATGGCGGAACGACCCAGATTTGGATCAGAACGCTCCGGACGACGACGACGACTGACGCGATTTCAGTCGCTGCTCTCCGCTCTGCTTTTTTGCGACGCCAGCAGCGAGGTTGCGGCGTCGCTTCTTTTGATTAGAGCGGGTTCGTTGTTTTCCGATTCTGTTCGGGATTCCCGAATCGGCGAGAGCATGATTCTTTCATCGCGATAGCGATGGAGGCGACGCATGGC
>WSXZ01000044.1 GCA_009773555.1 Methylocystaceae bacterium
GATGATGGCTTCTAAACAGTCGGTCGATCGTCTCATGGGACTTCTGCATCAGCGCCTCCCCGCTTGTCTCCAAGCGCGCCGATTATCCAAAACGCATCAACCCCAAGCGCCCTCAAAGGCCTTCAGGGATGCGTGGTTTCAATCCGTGGACGGATTTGCTTCCGAGCGCGGATGTACGGCCGAGTCTTTAGACGGGGGAGGCGCGCGCTGGCGGAGTCGCCGACCGCGTTCGGGAAACGGGAAGGATTGGAAAAGCAAGAACGCTGAACCGCGCCGTTGGAAAGGACAGGCGCGCAACCTGATCATAGACCCATAAGATCTGCGGCTGAGCGTCGCAGCACGCGATACAGTCCGAGCAAGAGCCGTCGTGTTCGCCCGGCGCGTGCGGCGCGGCGGGAACAGCATCGCTTTTGCAGACGACGGCCCGGAACGACAAAGATTGAGATTGAGCGCGCGCGGCGACAGTCGAAACGCCAGCGACTTGCAGCAAGATCGCAACGAAAAGAATGAGCCGAACGAGCATGGATTGCCGCCAACCATTGCCTACGGGGCGCGGATCATAGGCGCGAAACAATCTTGCGGCAATATGAAAACTCCTTATACGACGCGCGCATGTCGGGAACGACTAGGGACCGATTGGCGAAGACGCGTTGACAAACGGCAACGGTCGGCGAGCCTGCTGGCTCAAGCCGACACCGCATCTTCAGTGCAAACGAAAGACTCCGCGCGCTCAGCGCCGGCCGTTGCGCGCGCCATTTGGATTGATGTCGGGGCGCACGGCTTCTTCGCGCGCGTCAATTTAAAGACAAAGCGAAATTGCAAAGACCAAGTGTGGCTGCAGCGCAACAGTTTAAATTATTGCAAAATTTGGGCGCTAACCGTCGTTGACAAGTTAATCCTTGTGCACTCAGAATTCGCCATGCGGCAAGACAAGCGAAAACTACTGCGGTTCATGCGCCCGATTGTGGCGGCCGCCGTCGTTTGTCTGCTGTTTCAGCAAGCTTTGGGTCTTATTTTTTTCCACGAACGCCACGGCGGCGATTTCGGCGCGTTCCTAAGCTCTCCCGTAGCGATGGCGAGCGAGCTTTGCGCCGACCAAGCCAATGGCGACGGCAAGGCCCCGCATGTTCAGCACATGCACTGCATGGCTTGCTTTCTAAGCGACCGAAGCGACGACCTCGGAGCAAAGGTTCTCTTATCCGCCGTCGTCCTCGTGCTGGCGCCCTTGTCTGAGGCTCCTCATCTTTGGCCGGAAGAGCGCGATCTCGCGCCGCCGACCACCCAGTGGCCCAGAAACAGGCTCTCGCGCGCGCCCCCGTCGCTTCTCTCCTAAGAGAGCGCGTTAGCGGTCGGCTGCAGGGTCTTCGATCCCTCATCGCCATTTCCATCGCGTTTGATTCTCGCGCGCGTCTCTGACGCGCCGCCGCCGACACGCGTCGCGAACGCGTGCAGCCAAGAAACGTCTCAAAAATCGTACCGACAGGAGAGAAACCATGGGCGCATTCACTCGATTTACGGCCGTCGTCGCCGGTCTCGCGGCCGTTGGCGGCGCGCAGGCCGCTAAGGTCGATGGCGGCGAAAGGCAGCAGGTTGCGATACGCTTTGCGCTTGCGGCGGGCGATCAGCCGGTCGAATGCGGCCACGACATCGCCGGGCTCGGAACCGGCGGACAGCCGGCGCAACTCCACGACGCCAGGTTCTACATCGCCGCGCCGGCGCTGATCGACGCCGCCGGCCATGAAGTTCCCATCGAACTCGAACAGAACGACTGGCAATACGCCAACCTTGCCCTGCTCGATTTCGAAAACAAGACCGGCAAATGCGTCGGCAGCGCCGACGTCAACGACACGATCAAGGGATCGGCGCCGCGCGGCCGTTACAAAGGGTTCAGCTTCGTCATTGGCGTTCCCAGCGTCGTCAAGGACAAGGATGGCAAGGACGTCATTCTCAACCACTCGAATTTCGCCACCGCGCCCGCGCCGCTCGATCTTCAGTCGATGACGTGGAACTGGCAGGCCGGCCGCAAATTCATAAAGATCGAAGTCGATCCAGAGGGCGGCGTGACCCGTCCGCCGCTCAAGCCGAAAAGCCCGGCGGACGCAGCGAATGGCGCCGGCGCGCAAGGCGACAAGTCCGGCGACAAGTCCGACGGCGGCGCGCCGCCCATGGCCGACGCGCCCAAGGCGGCGCCGCTGCGCGTCAATGAGGACGGCACGATCACGGTCTCAACCTGGATGCTGCATCTGGGTTCGACAGGCTGCCGCGGCGACGCGACGAAAGGCGAAATCACTTCCTGCGCCAATCCAAATCGCGTTCCCGTGAAGCTCGCGTCCTTCGACCCCGCGCGGCAGCGCGTCGTGCTCGATTTGAAGCCGCTCTTCGCCGGCATCGATCTTGGCAAAGACCAGGGGTTCTCGACCGGCTGCATGAGCGGTCCGGCAGACCCGGAATGCACGCCGATGTTCGAAAATCTCGGGCTTCGGCTCAAGGAAACCGCGCCCGACGCCAATGACGCCGGCCAGTCGTCCGGGGCGTCGACGAAGATTTTCCGCGCGGAGGTCACGAAATGAAGCGCGAAGCTCTCATTCTCCTCTTCGCCGCAACTCTGGTCGCGGGCGGCGCGCAAGGCGATACGGCCCCGAGCGCGGAACCGTGGCGCTGGACTTTGCCCGAGTTCATGCCGCCGCCACGGGTTCCAGCTGACAACGCAATGTCGGAGGCGCGTTTTCAGCTCGGACGCAAACTCTTCTACGACCCGCGTCTATCCGGAAACGGCAAGGAGAGCTGCGCCTCGTGCCACGAGCAACGCCTGGCGTTCACCGATGGCCGCCCGGTCGCCGTCGGCGCCACGGGCCAGCATACGCCGCGCAATTCGCCCAGCATCGCCAACGCCGCCTGGCGCGCCACGCTCACCTGGGCGAATCCGGCGATGGTGACCCTCGAAAGGCAGATGGAAGGCCCGCTCTTTGGCGAAGAGCCGATCGAGATGGGCGTCAATGACAAGAACCGCAAAGAGATCCTCGCGCGTTTCGACAGTGACGCGGAATATCGCCGCGACTTCGCGGCCGCCTTTCCCGGCGAGGCGGACTCGATCAGCTTCGGCAACGTCATCAAGGCGATCTCCGCATTCGAGCGCGGCGTCGTCTCGGCGTCCTCGAAATATGATCTCTATCTTGAAGGCAAGGCGACGCTCTCTCCAGAAGAGACGCGCGGCAAGGATCTTTTCTTCGGCGAGAAGGCCGAGTGCCATCACTGCCACGGCAGCGTGAATTTCGACGATCAGTTCTATCACGCCAAAACGCGCGAGATCGAGACGCCGTTTCACAACACCGGCCTCTATGATCTCGATGGCAAAGGCGCCTATCCCGAGCCCAATCGCGGCGTTTTCGAGAACACGCATAATCCCGCCGAGATGGGCGCGTTTCGCGCTCCCAGCCTGCGCAATATCGCTGTCACCGCGCCCTATATGCACGACGGCAGCGTCGCGACGCTCGAGGACGTGATCGACATTTACGCGGCCGGCGGACGCAATGTCACGAGCGGTCCGCTCAAGGGCGACGGTCGGTACAACGCAAACAAAAGCGCGCTGATCGTGCCCATCGATCTGTCGCCGCAGGAAAAGAGCGATCTGATCGCCTTTTTGAAAACGCTGACCGACGACTCGTTGCTGACATCTCCACGTTTTGCCGACCCGTGGAAACCGGCGTCGACGGCAAGCGGGCCATCGCGTGCGTCCTCCCATTGAGTTCCACCCCATCAGGAAAGCAAAGAAAATGAGCTCCCGGTCGAAATTGATGCACGGAGTCGCGCTCAGCGCCCTCGCGCTTTTGTCCTCAGCACCCGTTGTCCATGCGCAGCAATCGCTGCCGACGATCGACATCGGCGGCCAGCGCCGCGCCGGTCCGGTCCGTATCGCTCCTCGCGGTCCGGCCGTGGCGACGCCGGCCGTGAGCGAGGCGAGCACGGGCGACCCCGGATATGCGCCGGGCTTCAATCCCATCCGCGCGAAGCTGCCGATCTATCGCGACCCGCCCGGGCAGACGGTGACGACCGTCAACACCAAGTTCCTCAGTCCGACGCCGCTAGCAGATGTCCGGAGAGTGTTGGAATACAGCCCCGGCGTCTCCATACAGCAAGGCAACAATCCGCGCGATCTGTTCATCTCGATTCGCGGCTCCGGCAATCGGCTTGGCGTCGGGTTTCCAACTGGCGTCCGCAACATCATGCTGTACGAAGACGGCTTCCCGATTACGACGGCCGATGGCAATGGCCGCACCGACCTGCTTGATCCGCATTCCTATGCCGCCGTCGACGTCTACCGAGGGCCATCGTCCGCTCTCTTCGGCAATTACGCCTATGCGGGCGCGATCAATTTCCGCACCTTTTCGGGCGCCGAAATCGACGGCGTCCACACCGGTTCGGAATTTGGCAGCTTCGGCTATGTCAACAATTACATTCGCGTCGGCAAGGCCGTGAAGGACAGCACGCTCGGCGGCTTCGATCTGTCGTTTTTCGCCTCCGACGCCAACAGCACCGGCTATACCCGCAATTCTTTCTCGGGCAAACAAGCCAAGCTTCTCGGCAGATGGGACGTGACCCCTACCGATCGTGTTATCGTGAAATACATCGCCAACAATTTGAGATCGGAGTTCATCAACCGAGAAAATATCAATGTGTTCTACCTCAATCCCTTTCAACAAAATTATGGCTGCTCCATCGCGGTCCCCCTGAATCTCAACTTGTGCAACAATCTCTCCGTGCCGGCCAATGGCATATCGGGCGCGACTGTTCGCCAAAGCGTCTGGCAGCTTGGCACTCATACGAACTCTCTCAGACAGATCGGCGGCGTTCAGTTCGAGCATGACTTCGACAACGCCACCACCTGGCGATCGCAATTCACTTACGACTATCTCGATACCATCAACGGAGCTTGGCCGCCGCCGATCATCGGCCCGGGCGGCCAAGGCGGCCCGGTCGGCTTAAGGGGTCCGACGGTGAGCATCACCGGGCAGAGCGACATTACCAGCCACACCGATCTGTTTGGCTTCCCGGCGACGCATTTTCTCCAGTTCTTCTATAGCAACGCCAAAACCACCAATCCGCTCTTTAATCAGATCGCTAATACTTGGTACAGCGGCGCAATCGGCGCGCAGGTCGGCAAGCTCGACTACTATACGTCAAACATTGGTCTACGCGCGCGTGAAGAGATTGCGCTCGCTCCGGGCCTGACCGGCGTCGTCGGGTTCAGCGCCAACTGGAATCGCGTCTGGGGCGTCAATACCGCCTATAACTACCCCGCCAATCTGGCGCCCAGATTTCCGACTCAAGTCGCCGTCGACAATGATTATTGGAACACGGCGCCGGAAGCGTCGCTCACTTATCGCTATAGCCCCGAGTGGCAAGTGCGGGCGCGCTATGCGACGGGCTACAGCACGCCGACATTCGTCTTTCTCACCACGACCCGAAACGGAGTCGGACAGAACCCCCTGAAGGCCCAGACGAACATGGGCGTCGATCTTGGGATCGACTGGACGCCGCGCCCCGATCTCACGGTCAGCGTAACCGGCTTCAACGAATGGCATCGCAACGAGATTCTGACGTTGAGCAATGGGCTCATCAGCTATTCGCAAAATATTCCCTCCACTCTCCACCGCGGCGTCGAACTCAACGCCGATTGGCGGCCTTTTGACGGATGGCGGCTGATCGTGGCCTACACGTTCAACAATCAGTTCGTCACCAATTTTTGGGAAGATTTGGGAAACGTCGCGGGCCGGGCAGCCTTGTACAACCGCGCCGGCAACAGAATTCCCAACGTGCCGCCGCATACTGTGACGATGCGCCTCGGGTATGACCAGCCCTACGGCGACCTTTCGGGTCTTGGCGCTTACGCCGAATATATCTTCAAGAGCGATTATACGATCGACAACGCCAATTTCACCACTCTACCGAGCTACAGCGTGTTCAATTTGAATGCGCACTATAATCGCGACATAGACAACTTCTACTTCAAGAATATCGAGCTGTATTTCGAAGCCTCGAACATTTTCAATCGGACCTACGTCTCCGGCGCATTCGTTGTCGCTAATTCGCTCCTCGCAGGCACACCGATACAAACGCCGCTGGTCTGGCCGACCGGCGGCCTGGTGACGGCGCAAGGCGCAGGCATTATCGCCGGCCAGCCGCGCGCTTTTACTGGAGGCATCAAACTCAGGTTCTGATGCGGTGTGGCGTCGCCCCGTTCCACCCGGGGCGACGCTGCGCGGCCTGCGCGTCTTGGCAAAGCTACACAGCGGCTCAGCTGCGGCATCCTCTTCAGTCTCATTTTCGCCGCGGTGCGGCCGAAGCGACCAGCAGTTCTTTCAATCGTACGTTTTGCCGAAGCGAGATAGCTTCATTGCGCGATTTTGGCGAAGGAGGCGATGGAATGCTTTGCGCCGCCCACGCAACTGGCCGCATGATCGCCGCCGCGCGCCTCGCGGCGCTTGTCCAACTGACGGCGATCGCGCCGATTTGGGCGCTTGCCGAAAGCCCTCTGCAAGCTCCCGCCTCGCATGGCCTGGCGCTTTATGGCGACCCGGCGTTGCCCAAGGATTTCGATCATCTCCCTTATGCCAATCCCGAGGCGCCGAAAGGCGGCAGGCTGCGGCTCGGCCAGCGCGGCGGATTAGCGAGTCTTAATCCATTCAACTCGAGATTTGGGGACGCGCCGCAACTCATCATCGGCAATGTGCTGCAAACTCTGATGGTGCGTTCGCAGGACGAACCCTATTCCCTCTATCCGCTGATCGCCCAATCCGTCGAAATCGACGAGGCGCGCGAACACGTCACATTTCACATCGACCCTCGGGCACGCTTTTCCGACACGACGCCCATCCTTGCGTCGGATGTTCTATTTTCCTTTGAATTGCTTAAGTCGAAAGGTCGGCCGAACCATCGCGCGATTTTTGCTTTAGTGAAGTCCACCGTAGCGCTCGACGACCATACGGTGCGTTTCGATCTGACCGGCGTGAAGGATCGCGAAGCGCCGCTCATTCTCGCGGCGATGCCGGTTCTGTCGAAGAGAACCACGAAAGTTGAGCGCTTCGACGATCTCGATATGACGATTCCGCTCGGCTCAGGCCCTTATGTGATCTCGGAAGCGAAAGCCGGCGCGCGTCTGGTTCTGCGCCGTGATCCCGACTACTGGGCCCGCGACATACCGAGCCAACGCGGGTTCTATAATTTTGATGAGATCGACATCGATTACTATCGCGACGGCGCGGCGCTGTTTGAGGCGCTGAAGGCGGGGCTCATCGACTATCGCGAGGAGACGAGCGCCGCGCGTTGGTCGACGGGCTATGATTTCCCCGCCGTTCGCAACGGCGCCATTGTGAAAGAAACCCTGCGGCCCGGCCGCCCGACGGGAATGGAAGGCTTCGTCTTCAATCTGCGCAAGGGCATCTTTAGCGACGTGCGGCTGCGCGAAGCGATCGCCATGATGTATGACTTCGATTGGATCAACGCCAATTTCTACAGCGGACTATACGTCCGCACGGAAAGCTACTTCGGCGAATCGGATTATTCTTCGGTCGGGCGTCCCGCCAGCGCGGCCGAGCGCGCTTTGCTTTCGAAGTTTCCCGGCGCCGTTCGCGACGATGTTCTTGAAGGCCGCTGGCGACCTGTTCAGCAGGACGGTTCGGGCCGCGATCGCACGGTCGCGAAGCGCGCGCAAGCGCTTCTCGCCGACGCCGGCTATGTTCTCGTCGACGGGCGTCTTGAGAAGAATGGCGTTCCCGTCACATTCGAAATCATGATTCGCGATCGCGACGAAGAGCGGCTTGCGCTCAATTTCGCCGCCGCGTTGAAGCGCATCGGCATCGAAGCCAATCCGCGCTTATATGACGAAGTCCAGTACCAGCGCCGGCGACTGCGTTTCGAATATGACATGATGACCGGGCAATGGCTGCCCGCCGCGGTTCCCGGTCAGGAGCAGTTGAACCGGTGGAGCACGGAAAGTCTCGACCGGAAAAATTCGTTTAATCTCGCCGGCGCCGCCTCGCCGGCGCTCGACGCCGCGATCGACGCTCTGCTCGCGTCCCGGACGAAGGCGGAGAGCATTTCGGCGGCGCGTGCGTTCGACCGCATATTGCTCTCCGGATTCTATTTCGTGCCTCTGCAGCACGTGAACGCCATCTGGTGCGCGCATAGCGCCGCGATCCGCCATCCCGCGCACACGCCGCTTTTTCCGATGTTCCCGTACGGCTTCACCCTGGAGAACTGGTGGAGCGAGAAAGCTCGCCCTCAGTGAGGATCGTGTTGGCGCTCTTCGCGCGAAGACGATAGAATCTTTGCCGACGGCCGGAGCTGGGCCCGCAGATTGCCTCGCATCAACAAAGGTCCTGGAGACGCACATGGGGCAGGAGCCCTGGCCGACTGAACTGCGCCTCTCGGAAGGCGGACGGATGCTGAACGTCTCCTTCGACGACGGCGCGCAATTCGCGCTCAGCGCCGAGCTGTTGCGCACGCAAAGTCCGAGCGCCGAGGTTCAGGGCCATTCTGCGAAGGAGCGCAAGACCGTCGGCGGCAAGCGCAATGTCACGATCATCGCGGTCGCGCCGGTCGGCAATTACGCCGTGCGGCTCGACTTCGACGACATGCATCGCACCGGGATCTACACGTGGCGATATCTGCGCGAGCTTGGCGAGACGGCGCCGGAGCGGTTCTCGTCCTATCTCGAAGAGCTTGCAGCGAAGGGGCTGGATCGCGACCGGCCTGGAGAAAAATAATTCTTCAAGAAAATAGTCTTGCAAAATGGAACGGCCGACGCGAGCGCCGGCCGTTCAAACGTCGCCGTCAATTTTTATCGCGTCACGACCACGCGGGTGCCGACCTTGACGCGGTTGTAAAGGTCGACCACGTCGTCATTGGTCATCCGGATGCAGCCGGACGACACGGCCTGGCCGATGGTCCAGGGCTCGTTGGAGCCGTGGATGCGGTACAGCGTGCCGGAGAGATACATGGCGCGCGCGCCGAGCGGATTGTTGACGCCGCCCTCCATATGCCGCGGCAGGTCGGGGCGGCGGCGCAGCATTTGCGCCGGCGGCGTCCAATCGGGCCACTCGCGCTTGTGGGCGACGAAGCGGGTGCCGGCCCATTCGAAGCCGGGGCGGCCGACGCCGACGCCGTAGCGGATCGCCTGGCCGTTGCCGAGCACATAATAGAGTCGACGTTCATTGGTGGCGATGATCACCGTGCCGGGCGCATATCTGGCGTCGAAGGCGACGGTTTCGCGCGGAACCGCGACCGCCTGCGGACGGCCGTCGCTGGTTTGCGGGGCGAAGGAGCCGCCGCCGAATAGCGCGGTGAAAGGGTCGACGACGGGCGCCGGCGCCGGGGCCGGCTGCGGCGCCGGGCTGCGCGCCAATACTGGAGACGAAAGGGCGCCGAGCGCGCCGAATGCGCAAATCAGTGCAAAAGCAAGACGCCGCATGGTTTTCCCTTGTCCAAGTGTGGGCTGACGTCGCGCCGTCGCGAAATTGCGACGCAGACGCGCTGATGATTACTCCCGCAGGCCGCTCGCGCAAGCAAGCGGGCGGACCCGCGAAACTCAGGACAAGCCGCGTTTCTTCCCGGATAGTTGCAGACTTGCAACACTACCGTCGCAGCCAAAATCAGAATTTGAGCGTCGTCGCCTGTTTGACGCCGGGCAGGTTTTTCAAGGCGGTGAGCGCCTGCTGCGGCAGTTCGCCGTCGATGGCGACGAGCGCGACGGCGCCGCCGCCGGGCCTGTCGCGGCCGAGCGCGAACGTGGCGATATTGACCTCGGCTTCGCCGAGCACGCCGGCGAATCTGCCAATGAATCCCGGCCTGTCTTCATTCGTCAGATAGATCATCGACGGCGCGAATTCGGCGTCGACGCCAATGTCGCCGATGCCGACAATACGCGGCTTGCCGTCGTGGAAAACCGTACCCGAAACGCAAATTTCGCCTTGCGCGGTATGCGCGCTGAGCGTGACAAGGGATTCATAGTCGCCTTGCGCCTCGCGGGTGATTTCCTCAATGGCCAGGCCGCGCTCCTTGGCGAGAATCGGCGCCGACACCGGATTGACGTCTTCGAGAATCGGTCGAAGCAGCCCGGAGATCGCAGCCGCCGAGATCGGCCGCGTCTTCTGCAACGCGACGGCGCCTTCATAGACGATCGACAATGTGTCGACGCCGGCGACGGCGACCTGGCCCACGAAGAGACCGAGCTTTTCGGCGAGTTCGACGAAGGGCTTCAGCCGCGGCGCCTCTTCGGCGCTGATCGAGGGGAAATTCACCGCGTTGGCGATCGCGCCTCTGGTGAGATAATCCGCCATCTGCTCGGCGATCTGCAGCGCGACCTTCTCCTGCGCCTCGCTCGTCGAAGCGCCGAGGTGCGGCGTGCAGACGACGTGCGGATGCCCGAACAATGGGTTTTCGGTCGCCGGCTCCTGCGCGAACACGTCGAAGGCGGCGCCGGCGACATGGCCGTCGTCGAGGGCCTTGCGCAGCGCGTCTTCGTCGACGAGCCCGCCGCGCGCGCAATTGATGATGCGCACGCCCTTGCATGTCTTGGCGAGGTTTTCCGCCGAGAGGATATTCTTCGTCTGCGGCGTCAGCGGCGTATGCAGCGTGATGAAGTCGGCTCTCGCCAAGAGTTCGTCGAGGTCTACTTTTTCGACGCCAAGCTCACTGGCGCGCTCTTGCGTAAGATAAGGATCGAAGGCGATCACCCGCATCTTCAGGCCGAGCGCGCGTTCGGCGACATTCGCGCCGACATTGCCGCAGCCGACGACGCCAAGCGTCTTGCCGGTGATCTCGACGCCCATGAAGCGGTTCTTTTCCCATTTGCCGGCCTGGGTCGAGGCGTCGGCGGCGGGAATTTCGCGGGCCAAGGCGAACATCAGCGCGATGGCGTGTTCGGCTGTGGTGATGGAATTGCCGAAGGGCGTGTTCATGACGATGACGCCGCGCGCGGTGGCGGCGGCGACATCGACATTGTCGACGCCGATGCCGGCGCGGCCGACGACCTTGAGCCGCGGCGCCCGCGCGAAAATGTCGGCGGTCACCTTCGTCGCCGAACGGATCGCGAGTCCGTCATAGTCGGCGATCGCGGCGGCAAGCTTGTCCTTGTCCTTTCCCAGCGTCGGTTCGAAGTCGACGTCGAGGCCGCGCAGGCGGAAAATCTGTGCGGCGGCCGGCGAAAGAGAATCCGAGATGAGAACGCGCGGCGGCATGGAAATACTCGCGGTAAGAGGATGCATCTCAGGAGTAGATCGCACTTGGGGGGTTAGCCTGCGTTGGTCCAATCCTGGATTTTTAATCCGTCGACCCGACAAAATTCCTTAACATTGGCCGTAACGAGGACCAATCCGCGTCCGAGCGCCTGGGCAGCAATCAGGAGATCGTAGGGACCGATCGGAGCGCCCTTGGCGCGCAGTTTTGCACGAATCTCGCCGGCGACGATTGAATCTTCCAGATCGAAGGGCAAAACCTCGAACCGCAGCGCACGCAAACAAGCGAGGTTGGCTTCAACCCGCCCGCTCTTGTATGCGCCAAAGTACAATTCATGCGTGACGATCGACGAGAGGCATATGTCCGCTGGCCGATGTTGGCGTAGGCGCAACGCCAGGGACGAGTTGCCGCCCTTTAGAATTGCGATCACCGCATTGGTATCGAGGAGAAAACGCACGCTTAGAAAAGTTTATCGAGTAGCGGACGCTCCTGCATCGGCGGCTGCTCGCGACCCTCTTCCATGAAGTCCTCGGACATGGTTCCGACGATCGCATCAAGCCAGGACCAATCTTTCGGAATAGGTTCGAGGATAATCGAGTCCCCGCGCCGACTGATCCGCACCTCATCGGCTTCTATGCGATAGTCTTTAGGCAAACGGACAGCTTGCGAGCGCCCCGACCAAAAAACCTTGGCTTTATCCACGCGCTCCTCCTGATATATCCTAAACGAATATATCGCGCCAAGGGCCGTGATCAACTCACCCCGCTTGCGCGGCGTCGGCGCAAGCCTGCGCATAGGCCCAATCGAGCCACTCCGTCAGCCGGGCTACGTCCGATGCTTCCACCGTCGCGCCGCACCAGATGCGAAAGCCCGGCGGCGCGTCGCGATAGGCGCCAAAATCATAGCCCGCGGCCTCGCTTTCAATCATCGCCGCCATCTTCTTGGCGAGCGTCGCCTGCGCGTCTGCGTCCTTCGCCGCGCTCGCCGCGGAGAAGATCAGGCAGACGCTGGTGTTGGAGCGCGTCGCGGGGTCTTTGGCGAGGAAGTCGATCCAGGGCGTCCTTTCAACCCAGTCGCCAATCGCCTGCGCATTGGCGTTCGAGCGCGCGAACAGCGGCTCAAGCCCGCCGATCGATTGCGCCCAGGACAGCGCGTCGAGATAATCCTCGACCGCAAGAAGCGAGGGCGTGTTGATCGTCTCGCCCTGGAAAATCCCTTCGTTCAGCTTGCCCTTATTTGTCAGCCGGAAAATTTTGGGCATCGGCCAGGGCGGCGCATAGCTCTCGAGCCGCTCGACGGCGCGCGGCGAGAGAATCAGCATGCCGTGCGCGGCCTCGCCGCCGAGAACCTTTTGCCAGCTATACGTCGTCACATCGAGCTTGGCGAAGTCGAGCGGCCCCGACGTCGTTCCGTTCCAGGCGAAGACGACGTCATTGTCGAAGTCGATCTGCGTGAGATCCGGCAATTCGCCGTAGGGCGCGGCGAGGCTTCGCGCCTTTTCGATCTTCAACTGGTTCAGGACATCATTGACCCAGTCCTTCGAGAAGCTCTCCCAAGCGACGACATCGACGCCCCTGGGGCCGAGAAGCGACCAGAGCGCGATTTCCACGGCGCCGGTGTCGGAGGCCGGCACGATGCCGATGCGGTAATCGGCGGGAACACGCAGGATCTCCCGCGTCAGCGCGATGGCCTGCGCCAGCTTCTCCTTGCCGGCCTTCGAGCGATGGGAACGGCCGAGCGCCGCGCCGGCGAGATTCGCCAGCGCCCATCCCGGGCGCTTGGCGCAGGGGCCGGAAGAAAAGCTGGGGTTAGCCGGCTTGGCGTTGGGTTTCGCCACTTTGTCGACGGCGGCCATGATGCAGCCCTCTCGATGCGGCGCAGCGCCGCCGCCGTCCGCGCTACGCGCTGCCCAGCCGACCGTCAAGAGCCGCTGGCTTCAGTCGCGCACTCTGGGAGCCATGTGGGGGAGCCATGAGGTTGGCGCGATTTTCTCGTACCAGCTTGCGCGGCGTCGCTTAAAGAAACGCCGGGGACCGGGGAGAGCGATGATGTCGCAGAATAATGAAGCGCCTAATGAAGAAGAATGCCGGTATTTTCTCTCCTATTCCGGGGTTCGGCTGCCATTGAAGCTCCTGGGGCCGCTCGAGGCGAGCGAGCTGAAGAACCGCAACACGTATTTTCGCGCGACTTATGACGCCGAGGGCAGGATCGTCAGTTGCGAGAAGCTCGTTTATGGTGAGGTGGAGCTGCGCCACGATTACGCCTATGGCGCCGACGGGGCGCTGGCGCGCGCCCGCATCGCCATGGGCGAGGACGTTTCCGAGATTGACTGCGGCGCTGACGGCGCCCCGCTGCGCAGTTGACGGCCTTAGACGGGCGCGGCTTCGTGCGGCGTTTTGGCGCTGATCGCCAGAGCGTGAACGCGGTCGGCCAACTCGTCGGAGAGAAGCGCATTGACGAGACGGTGCCGCTCGATCAAGCTCTTGCCCTCGAAAGCCGCGCTCACCACCTCCACTCTGAAGTGGGTTTCGCCGTCGGGATGGTGATGCCCATGCCCCGCGTGGCTGTGCGATTCGTCGATCACGTTGAGCGCCGCTGGCGCGAGGGCTTGGGTGAGTTTCTGTGAGATGCGCGTCTTGACGACGCCTTTACCCTGATCCGTCATGTTTATCTCCGGTTCGATCGCCGATTTAGCACATTGGCGCTTGGTTGCGCTTGCGGCGCGCTGCGGCGCCATCATAATGGAATGAAATGGACCTGAATTCGCCCCTCTTCGACCGCATCCGAACCAAGCGTCAACCGCGCGAAACTCGGCGCGAGACCGTGACGCGGTGCGATTCTCCCGGCTGTGAGGCGGAGGGCGTCCACCGCGCGCCAATGGGCCGGCTGCGTGAGGGGCAGTATCTCTGCTTCTGCCTCGAACATGTCCGTGAATACAACGCCACATACAATTATTTCAACGGCATGGATGACGCTTCGGTCGCCCGCTACATGAAGGACGCGACGGTCGGGCACCGGCCGACATGGTCCATGGGGACGAAGCGCGGACAGACGGGCTTTCGCGAGGACACGATGACGGCGGCCGATCCGCTTGGCGTCTATCGCCAGCGCTTCCGCCGTCCGCACCCCGCCGCAGCCCGCCGCGCGCCGCAACATTCGCCTGTGACGATCAGGGCGTTCGTCGCCATGGGGCTTGAGGAGACGGCGGACGCCGTGGCGATCCGCGCGCGCTACAAGGAACTCGTCAAGCGCCATCATCCCGACGCCAATGGCGGCGACCGCTCCCGCGAGGAAAAATTGCGGGAAATCATCCATGCCTATAAGACGCTGAGGGCCGCCCGGCTGGTCTGAGCGCTCGTCGCGCGCGCAAAGCTTTTTCGCCACGGCGCAGACATATTCGGCGCAATCATGCGGGGACGAAACGGTCCGCGCAAGGAGGACGCATTTTGGTCGCTGCAGAATACGCCGCAACGGGCCTCGACGGCACGCCGGACATGAAGATCTCGGTGCGCCAGGTGTTCGGGATCGACTCCGATATGGAGGTTCCCGCCTTTTCCGAGCGCAACGAACATGTGCCGGACCTCGACCCGGATTACCTCTTCGATCGGCAGACGACGCTCGCCATTCTCGCCGGCTTCGCCAGGAATCGGCGCGTGATGGTGACCGGCTATCACGGCACGGGAAAGTCGACGCATATCGAGCAGGTGGCGGCGCGGCTCAACTGGCCTTTCGTGCGCGTCAATCTCGACAGCCACATCTCGCGCATCGACCTCGTCGGCAAGGACGCCATCGTCCTGAAGGACGGCAAGCAGGTCACCGAGTTTCGCGACGGCATCCTGCCTTGGGCGGTGCAGCACTGCGTGGCTTTGTGTTTCGACGAATATGACGCCGGCCGGCCGGACGTGATGTTCGTGATCCAGCGCGTGCTTGAAGTCTCCGGCCGCCTGACGCTGCTCGATCAGAACCGCGTGATCCGGCCGCATCCGGCGTTTCGTCTGTTCGCCACCGCCAATACGGTCGGGCTCGGCGACACGTCGGGCCTCTACCACGGCACGCAGCAGATCAACCAGGCGCAGATGGACCGCTGGTCGATCGTCGCGACGCTGAATTATCTGCCGCATGACGCCGAGACGAATATCGTGCTCGCCAAGGCGAAATCCTATGGCGCGACGAAAGAGGGCCGCGACATCGCCAATAAAATGGTGCGGGTCGCCGACCTCACCCGCAACGCCTTCATGGCCGGCGACCTTTCGACGGTGATGAGTCCGCGCACGGTGATCACCTGGGCGGAGAACGCCGAGATTTTCGGCGACATCGGCTTCGCCTTCCGGATGACCTTTTTGAACAAATGCGACGAACTGGAGCGTCCGCTCGTCGCCGAATTCTATCAGCGCTGCTTCGGCAAGGAGCTGCCGGAAAGCGCCGTGAATGTCGTGATGACATAAAGAGACGTTGCTTGGCCCACTTCCTCCCCCGCTGAAGCGGGAGAGGGGCCGGCGGGCGTTGCGCGCAATCTCTTGTGAAACGCGCAATCTTCTCCCTCTCCCGCGAAGCGGGGGAGGGCCGGGGTGGGGGCATGACGGCGCTCAACCGATAGCCGCTTGTTGGAAATGCCGACGCCAAGCTCGAAAGGCTCACCGACACGTCGCGGACGCGCAAGCATGAGCCCCGCATGCGGAACGAAAATTGCTCGCGTCAGGGATGAATCTATGTGACGCGAGGGGTTCATGCCGCTTTACGCCTATGTCTGCGACGCCTGCGCGGCGGAATTCGAACTGCTGGTGCGCGGATCGGACGTGCCAGCCTGTCCCGCCTGTGGAAGCGAGAAATTGCAACAGCAGGTTTCCCGCATCTCCAAGGAAATCAAATATCCCGCGATCGCGAAATCCTGGCGACGGCGCGCCGCGGCGGAAGGCGATCTGTCGAACTTCAGCAAGGCCGAACGCAAATTGTAAGCTTTCGGCCAATCGGGCCCTTCGACTTGCGGCGTTGCGCGCCCGCGCGCATATAGTTCCGTCATGCCGCCAGCCCCGACAAACCGACGGCCCGCCTCGCCCAAGGAGGCGCCGCAGGAGCCGTTCAAGCGCGCCGTCGCCGGCGCCATGCGCGCCATGGCGCGCTCGCCAGCGCTCGAGGTGAATTTCGCCCCGGAGCGACCCTCGCTCATCGCTGGGGCCGATGGGGCGAAGGCGCGGCTGACCGAGCCGCCGCGAAAGCTGAACGTAAAGGACGCCGCGATTCTGCGCGGCCAGGCGGATTCCCTGGCGCTGCGCCTCGCCTGTCACGACGACGCGCTGCATCGGCGCTATGCGCCGGAGCCGGTGGCCGCGCGCGCCGCCTTTGACGCTTTGGAGCAGGCGCGCTGCGAGTCGATCGGCGCAATGCGAATGCCCGGCGTCGCCGCGAATATCGGCGCAATGCTCGACGACCGCTATCAGCGCAGCCACGCCGATCAAATCGAAGGCCGCGACGATGCGCCGCTCGAAGACGCGCTGGCGCTGCTCGCGCGCCAACGCCTGACGGGACTCAATCCCCCGCAGCACGCGCAGAAAATCGTCGAGCTGTGGCGCGACACTCTCGAAGAGCGCGCCGGCGCAGATCTCGACCGACTGTCCGGGGCGGTGGAGGACCAGAAGCTTTTCGCCCAGATCGTGCGCGAGCTGCTTTCGCATCTCGATATGGCGAGCGGCGAAGCGCCGGACGAAACGCAGTCCGACGAGGAAAGCGAGGACGCGCCACAAAATCCCGATCAGAGCGAGAGCGACGATCGGGACGACGAAGAGTCGAAAAGCGCCGCCGAGATGGATACGGCGCTCGCGGCGGAAGACGCCGAGCAGGAAGGCGAAAGCGATTCCGCGGAAGCGCCCTATGGCGAGACCGAGCGAGAGGCCGACGCCGGCGACGCCGAAGAGGCCGCCGAGGCGCGTCACCCGGCGACGAACGCCGCCGAGCGCGCCGGCGCCGATTATCACGCCTACACCACCCGCTTCGACGAGATCATTCGCGCCGAGGAGCTCTGCGACGTCGAGGAGCTGGATCGGCTGCGGGCCTATCTCGACAAGCAGCTGCAGCATCTCTCCTCCGTCGTCGGACGGCTGGCGAATCGGCTGCAGCGCCGGCTGATGGCGCAGCAGAGCCGTTCCTGGGAGTTCGACCTCGAGGAAGGCATGCTCGATCCCGCGCGACTGCCGCGGATCATCATCGATCCCCAGCAGCCGCTCTCTTTCAAGCGCGAAAAGGACATGGACTTTCGCGACACGGTGGTGACGCTGCTTCTGGATAATTCGGGCTCGATGCGCGGGCGCCCGATCACGGTCGCCGCCACCTGCGCCGACATTCTGGCGCGCACGCTGGAGCGCTGCGGCGTCAAGGTCGAGATCCTGGGCTTCACCACTCGCGCCTGGAAGGGCGGCCAGTCTCGCGAGGCCTGGATCGCCGAAGGGAAGACGGCCAATCCCGGACGCCTCAACGACATCCGCCACATCATCTATAAGGCCGCCGACGCGCCTTGGCGCCGCGCCAGACGCAACCTCGGCCTGATGATGCGGGAAGGACTGTTGAAGGAGAATATCGACGGCGAGGCCCTCGATTGGGCGCACCGCCGGCTGCTCGCGCGTACCGAGCAGCGGCGCATCTTGATGATGATCTCGGACGGCGCGCCGGTCGACGATTCGACGCTCTCCGTCAACGCGGGCAACTATCTGGAGCGGCACCTGCGGCAAATCATCCACGAGATCGAGAGCAAGTCGCCGGTCGAACTCATCGCCATCGGCATCGGCCATGACGTCACCCGCTACTACCGCCGCGCGGTGACGATCGTCGACGCCGAGGAGTTGGGCGGCGCCATGACTGAAAAACTCGCCGAACTGTTCAGCGAAAGCGCCGCGCCCGCGCCCCCGCCGACCCAGCGTCGCCGGTCGCCGGTCGCCGTCGCGCGTCGGTGACAGAGCCGGCGCTTCAGCTTTTTTAACGAAACTGCAACGATTCGCCGCCTCGCGCGTTTCTATGGCGTGAGTTTGAAATTCGTGAGGGGATCGTGATGGCGTTCATCAACTGGCAGGACAAGGCGGCTCCGAGAGAGGCGAGCGAAACAGCGCGGTTTTTGTGCGTTACGAGCGTTCTCGCGCTTGCGACGTTGCCCTTCGCGCTATGCGCGGCGCTGACGATTTGGGGCTCCTGATCTAGCCGCGCAGTCGCTGCAAGGCGCCGGCCGCGAGCGGCGTGAATTATGCCCCGAGCCACGAGCAGGCGATCATTTCTGCGGGGCGCAAGCTTTGGCCTCGCGGCTCTCTCCTCGTTTGATGGGAGGGGAGCGTTCTCGGCGGAAACCGCGCGACTGGGGTTCGCCAATGGCGACCGGCCCCTCGTGCGCTACCCCGGGAAACGGGCGCTGATCGAGCAGACCGTCAGGCCGCCTCAGCTCGAAACCCCTTTTTCCGTTTACGATGAAGGCGTGTTGACGCCGAACGACGCCTTTTTCGTGCGGTATCACCTCGCCGGCGTCCCGCTCAGCATCGATCCGCAAGCCTTTCGCCTCGAGGTGCGGGGCCATGTCGAGACGCCGCTGTCGCTCTCGCTTGCCGACCTCAAGCGCGACTTCGAGCCAGTAGAGATCGTCGCCGTCAATCAATGTTCGGGCAACAGCCGCGGCTTCGTCGAGCCGCGCGTCGGCGGCGGACAGTTTGGCCACGGCGCGATGGGCAACGCCCGCTGGCGCGGGGTCGCGCTCAAGACGCTGCTCGAAAAGGCCGGCCCGAAGCCGGGGGCCCAGTCGGTCGCCTTCAACGGGCTCGACTCGCCAGTGGCGCCGGAGACGCCGGATTTCGTCAAGGCGCTCGACCTCGGCCATGCCGGCGACGGCGAAGTGATGCTCGCCTACGCCATGAATGGCGAAGACCTGCCATGGCTCAACGGCTTCCCGTTGCGGCTGGTGGTTCCCGGCTTCTACGGGACCTATTGGGTGAAGCATCTCAACGATATCGAAGTGCTCGACAGCGATTTTAGCGGCTTCTGGATGTCGAGCGCCTATCGCATCCCCGACAATGACTGCGTCTGCGTCACGCCCGGCGCGCCAAAGGGGGCGACGCGGCCGATCAAGCGGCTCAATGTCCGCAGTTTCGTGACGCGGCCGGCCGAGGACGCGAAGGTCGCGGCGCATGTCGCCTTCGAAGTTAGGGGCATCGCCTTCGATGGCGGCCATGGCGTCGAAGCCGTGCTGCTCTCAGCCGACGACGGCGCGAACTGGACCGCGGCTCGGCTCGGTGAGGATCTTGGCCGCTATTCCTTCCGCGAATGGCGGACCGAATTGTCGCTGCGGCCCGGCGTGCATCATTTGAGATCCCGCGCCGTCAATCGCGACGGCCAGTCGCAGCCCTTGGCGCCCTTATGGAACCATGCCGGCTATATGCGGCATGTGGTGGAGACGGTTCGGATAGAGGCGGTCTAACGAAAACATGCCGCGCTTTCGCAAAACGCTCATCCTGATGGCGACGGCGGCGTCTCTCGCGCCGGCGCTCGGCGCCGCCGAGACGCTGACCTATGCGCTGCCCGAAGAGACGGCGACGCTGCGCGCCGGACCGGGACAGGAAACCGCGCAGAACAATTGCGCCGCCTGCCACTCGGTCGACTATATCGAGCGCCAGCCGCCGAAGATGGGCCGGGCGTTCTGGGAGGGCGTCGTCAAGAAGATGATCGCGTCCTACCATGCGCAGATCGACGAACCCGACGCCGCCGCGATCGTCGATTATCTCGCTGCGACCTATTGAGCGCGGCCTTGAGCAGGTTCCAAAAAGTTGACAGACTTTTTCGATGAGAACCTGCTCCAATGATTTTGAGCGATTCCTATCGGTCACATTGTTCGATGTGATCGGGAAGCGCTCTATGACGCGTCGCCGATCGGCCATTCGCCCTTGTAGACGCCGCCCTTGTTGTCATGGGCTTCGACGCGGATCGTCTTCGCGCCGTTCGGCGCATAGGTGAAGCGGAAGGTCGGGTCTTCGGAGAGCGAAATGCCGCCTTCCATCTTGAAGATCGGCGTCTCGCCCTGAAAGACTTCGACGGAGTCGATGAAATGCGCCGGCAGATAAGCGCGCGAGACCGGGTCCATCTGCATCCCCGAGCTGTTCGGGTGGCGGATCATGATCTGGGCTTCGCGCTTTGCCGGATCGGCGCTCTTGAACTCGCGATATTTCATCTTGCCGATATTGGCGACCGCCTCGTCCTGATCCTTGACGGCGGGCGCCGAACAGCCGCCCGAGGCTTTGACGAATTTCGCTTCGGCGCGAAGCTTGCCGTCGCTCGTCTCCGCCACCGCATGGACGTTGGAATAGGAATTGACCCGCACGCGGGTTTCAATGAAGCCGACGCCGGATGTGTCGCCGAGGGTGAAGGCCGCGGCCAGCGGCATCGGGTTCTGGTCGATGACCAGCGTCGCGACCTTGATCTGCGTCGGATCGGCGAAGCGCATGGTCATCGGCACGATCGCCGCGTCCTCCGCCCGCGCCGGCGCGTCGAGCGTTACGACGCCGTCAGCCGCCGCGATCGGCCGGCTGTGAAAAATATCGACGACAAGTTCGGGCCATGGATCGGGGGCGGTTTGGGCGAGGGCGACGGTCGAAACAAGCGCGAAGAGGACGCCGGCGGCGGAACGGGCGGCTGTGTTCATATCCGGCATCCTCCAGACAAGTCCGTTATTGCGAGCGTAGCGAAGCAATTCATCGAAAGGCGCCCCCCGCAGCGCTCCTCGCAATGACGGCAAGAGCGCTGATCTACTGGCAAGAATAAGCGCGAACCCCGCTCGCCGTCACGTGACAAAGTCATGCTCACGGCCCCTCCCACTCCAGCTCGGCGAAACCCGCCGTCGCGTTGCGGGCGTTGTAATCCTCGAAAAGCTTCCATTTGTCCCGCTCTTCGCCGCCGGCGGTCTTCGCGGCGGCGGCGACGCCCTCGCCCTTATTGATCGCGGCCCGCAGGTCGGCGGTCAGCCGCATGAGATAGGCGCGCTGGTCCTCGAGCGCCTTGGGCCAGGGCGCGGGGAGGGGGCCATGCCCGGCGACGACCTGCGTCGCCTTGATCGCTGCGAGCCTGTCGGCGACGTCGAGGAAGCCGAGGAGGCTCCCGTCGACGACCGGCACATGCTGCAAAAAGAGCAGGTCGCCGGAAAAGAGCACGCCGCTCTTTGGATCGAGAATGGTGAGGTCGCATTCGCTATGCGCCGTGCGCCACGCCTGCAGCACGATCTCGCGACGGCCGAGATCGAGCGTCAGCGTCTGGTCGACGGTCATCGTCGGGGGCACGATCGTGACGCCGTCGAGGGCGTCGCCCATCTGCGCGCGAAAGGCCGAAAGATAGTGCGGCCCACGCGCCGCCAGCGCCCGAGGCAGATTTTTGTGCCCGACGAATATCGCGCCGGTCTCGACGAAGGCGCCATTGCCGAAAATATGGTCGGGATGGGCGTGGGTGTTGATGACGTAGCGAATGGGCTTTTGCGTCTTTTCGCGCAGCGCCGCGAGGAAGGCGCGGCCTTCGATCAGGCTGCCGCCGGTATCGATCACCGCGACCGCTTCGTCCCCGACGATTGCGCCGAGATTGGCGATGTCGCCCGCATTTTCCCGAGTCATGAGGGAAGTTTCGCCCTGATGGGCGTAAACCCCGGGGGCGATTTCGCTTAAGGAGAAGGCGCGGGCGGGATACCCGGCGACAAGCGGCGCGAGCGCCGCGACAAGCGCCAGCAAGCGACGCAACATGTTGTTCGCCTTGGCTGTTTCATGGGCTGGCCGATGCGCTGCATCGCACGGCCGCGCCATTGTTTTTTGCGATTGCGATTCAAGAGCTAGCGACATATTATCCCGCCGTTTCCGATTTAAAAGATGTCTTCCGGACGGGAACCGGGAGCTTCTCGCCGCTGGCGGACGTTTTGTCCCGCCGGCTTGAGACATAAACGGAAATCGCCTTCCCAATGTCGAGGCGCCTAGGAGGCACGACGTCGGCGGCGGCGCATAAAAATGCGCCCCGGGCGTCGTCAGGAGGAAAAGCTCATGCATAAACTGTTGTTGTCGACTTCGGTGGCCGTACTCGCGCTCGCCGGCGCGGCGAAGGCCGACGATTTGCAGACCCTGCAGAAAGACCCCAAGCAGTGGGTGATGCCGACGGGTGATTACGCCAACCTGCGCCATTCCGCTCTTAAGCAGATCACGACCGAGAACGTCGGCAAGCTCGCGCCGGCGTGGCAGTTCTCCACCGGCGTTCTGCGCGGCCATGAAGGCGCGCCGCTCGTCATCGGCGACGTCATGTATCTGCATACGCCGTTCCCCAACAACGTCTATGCGCTCGACCTGAAGGATCCGGACCACAAGATCCTCTGGAAGTATGAGCCCAAGCAAGATCCGTCGGTCGTGCCGGTGATGTGCTGCGACACGGTCAACCGCGGTCTCGCCTATGGCGACGGCAAGATTTTCTTGGCGCAGGCCGACACCACGCTCGTCGCGCTCGACGCCAAATCCGGCAAGCTCCTCTGGTCGGTCAAGAACGGCGATCCCTCCAAGGGCCAGACCTCGACCGCAGCTCCTCATGTCTTCAAGGACAAGGTGTTCGTGGGCATCGCCGGCGGCGAATTCGGCGTGCGCGGCCACATCACGGCCTATGACGTAAAGACCGGCCAGCAGGTGTGGCGCGGCTATTCGATGGGCCCCGACGCGGATACGCTCATCGAGCCGGGCAAGACCACCCATCTCGGCAAGCCGGTCGAGAAGGACTCAGGGATCACGACCTGGGAAGGCGATCAGTGGAAGATCGGCGGCGGCACCACCTGGGGCTGGTACAGCTATGATCCGGACCTCAATCTCGTCTACTACGGCTCGGGCAATCCCTCGACCTGGAACCCCAAGCAGCGTCCGGGCGACAATCGCTGGTCGATGACGATCTGGGCCCGCGACCTCGACACCGGCAAGGCGAAGTGGGTTTACCAGATGACGCCCCACGACGAGTGGGACTATGACGGCATCAACGAGATGATTCTCGCCGACCAGGATATGGGCGGCCAGAAGCGCAAGACTCTCGTCCACTTCGACCGCAACGGCTTCGGCTATACGCTTGACCGCGTCACCGGCGAACTGCTCGTCGCCGAGAAGTTCGATCCGGCGGTGAACTGGGCGAGCAAGGTCGACATGGACAAGTCGTCCAAGACCTATGGCCGTCCGCTCGGCGTGGCGAAATATTCGACCGAGCAGAACGGCGAAGACGTCAATACGCAATATGTCTGCCCGGCGGCGCTTGGCTCCAAGGACCAGCAGCCGGCGAGCTACGACGCGACGACGGGACTGTTCCTGGTTCCGACCAACCACGTCTGCATGGACTATGAGCCGTTCCGCGTGAGCTATACGGCGGGCCAGCCCTACGTCGGCGCGACGCTGGAAATGTTCCCGGCGGGCAAGGACAAGGGCGAGACCCACACCGGCAACTTCATCGCCTGGGACGCCAAGGTCGGCAAGATCGTCTGGTCCAATAAGGAGCAGTTCTCGGTCTGGGGCGGCGCCACGTCGACGGACGGCGGCATCACCTTCTACGGCACGCTCGAAGGCTATCTGAAGGCTGTCGACACGAAGACCGGCAAGGAGCTCTATAAGTACAAGACTCCGTCCGGAATCATCGGCAACGTCACCACCTATGAGTCCGGCGGCAAGCAGTATGTCGCGGTGCTCTCGGGCGTTGGCGGCTGGGCCGGCATCGGCTTGGCGGCTGGCCTCTCCAAGAGCAACGAGGGACTGGGCGCCGTGGGCAACTACGCGTCGCTGGCCAACTATACGGCTCTTGGCGGCGTCTTGACTGTCTTCGCTCTGCCGAACTAAGCGAGACGCGAAGCAATAAAAAGCCGGCGCTCGGCGCACCGTCAAGGTGCCGCCGAGCGTCGGCGTTTACACTGTGTGGGAAGAGACCAAGGAGAGAGGTAATGAGATCGTCGCTTGCCGGAGCGTTAGCTCTGGGCGTCATCATGTGCGTGGGAAGCTCCGCCATGGCCGAGGCGCCGGGAGACCCCAAGGCCGTCAAATCGACCGACGGCAAATATTTCGACGCCAAAGGCGACCCCACCTTCAACGTCGGCCCCGACGGCAAGGTGGACTGGTACACCTTCTCCGGCTATCGCCGCTATCACGCGGAATGCCATGTCTGCCACGGCCCCAATGGCGGCGGCTCGACCTATGCGCCGGCGCTCAAGGATTCGGTGAAGCGGTTTGACTATGCCGAGTTCGCCGGCATCGTCATCGGCGGTCGCCAGAACGGCAACAGCGTTATGCCGGCCTTCGCCGAAAACAAGAACGCGTCCTGCTACATCGACGATCTCTATGTCTATCTGCGCGCGCTCTCGACCGGCGCCATCGAGCCCGGCCGTCCGGGGAAGAAAGAAGACCGCCCGGAGGCCTTCGCCAAGGCCGAGACCGAGTGCATGAGCCAGAAGTAAGAGCGTCGATACGATCGCATGATCCGCTTCACGCATCGGCGCGGTTTTTCCGCGCTGCTCTCGACGGGCTGGGCCGCCGCGATCCTCTTTGTGGCGGCCCCCGCCTCGGCGCAGCATATGGGGCCCGACGCCGGCGCCAAGGGCGACGATAACCAGGGTTCGATCGAACTCGTCGATCCCAAGACGCTGCGGGTGTGCGCCGATCCGAACAATCTTCCCTTTTCAAACGATAAGGGCGAAGGCTTCGAGAACAGAATCGCCGAATTCCTCGCCAAGAAACTCGGCAAGGACCTCGCCTATACTTATTATCCGGGCGCCACGGGCTTTGTGCGCAACACGCTCAACGCGCATCTTTGCGACGTCATCCTCGGCATGCCGCAGGGCAATGACCTGGTGCAGACCACCAATCCCTATTACCGGACGACCTACGCCATCGTGACCCGCGCGGGCTCGGAGCTTGACGGCGTCAAGACGCTCGACGATCCGCGTCTGAAGGAAAAGCCGCGTCGCATCGGCCTTGTCGCCAACACGCCGCCGGGCAATGTGCTGGCGATGAATGGTCTGATGGCGTCGGTGAAGCCCTATGCGCTGATGGTCGACACGCGCGTCGAATCTTCCGGCGCGGCGATGATGCATGATCTCGAAAAGGGCGAGATCGACGTCGCGCTGCTGTGGGGACCGATCGCCGGCTACTACGCCAAACATTCGAGCGCGAAGCTCAATGTGACGCCGCTGCCGGAGACGGCCGGCGCCCGCATGGCCTTCCGGATCGGCTTCGGGGTGCGCCATTCCGATCAGAACTGGAAGCGCGAACTCAATACGCTGATCGCCCAGAACAAGATCGAGCTGGAGCGCATTCTTCGCGATTACGGAGTCCCGTTGCTCGATGAGTCGGGACATGCGATCACGGTTCCGTGATGAGTTCGGCGAAATATTTGGCTCGCGGCCTTCTCGCGCTCTGTGCGGCGGTTGCGCTTTGCGCCGTCCCGGCAAGCGCTCAAACGCCGCCGGAGCCGGAAGGCTATCGCCTCGACAATTATCATGCGCCGACGCCGGCGACGCTCAAGGGCGCGACCGTGCTCGACACCCCGCAGGCGTTTGACCTGTGGAGCGGCAAGAAGGCGGTTTTCATCGACGCCTTATCGCGGCCGCCAAAGCCGGAAGGCCTGCCGAAGAATGCGGTTTGGCGCGATCCAAAGCGCTTCGACATTCCCGGCAGCATCTGGCTTCCCGACACCGGCTTTGGCGAACTCTCCGAACCGATGGCGCGCTATTTCGAGCAAGGCGTGGCGCGCGCCAGCGGCGGCGACAAATCGAAGCCGCTCGTCTTCTATTGCCGCACCAATTGCTGGGCGTCCTGGAACGCCGCCAAACGCGCGCTCACCCTCGGCTATACGCATGTGCTGTGGTATCCGCCCGGCGCCGACGCCTGGGAGCAGGCCGGCCATCCGCTCGAGGAGCGCCAGCCCGAGCCGCGCGAGTAGGGCGCCTCGCAGCCGTCATTGCGAGCGCAGCGAAGCAATCCAGTTTGGCGCGGATTTTTTGGATTGCTTTGTCGCTACGCTCCTCCCAATGACGAGGGAGCTTTCACTCCATCGCCTGCTGGATGGCGCGCGCGAGCGCGCCGAAACGCTGCTCGATCAGCGCCGGGCTCTCGCACACATAGCCGACCATGCGCCGCTGCTCTTCGAAGAGGCGCAGCCGCCACTGCACGGCTTCGCTCGCCTTTTTGATCGCTTCGGGATCGGGCGGCTTTTGATCCTGCAGGTCGCGCAGCGTCTGCGTCTCCTGGCGCGCCGTCTCCGCCATGGCTTTCAGCCGCCGGCCAAAACGATCGAGGCCGTTGACCAGGTCGCGCCGCTCGTCGTTCATGCGTTCATAGACGCCGGCGAACAGCGTCGTCAGGCGTTCCTTGCGCTTGTCGCCCGCCGATTTGGCGAATTGCGCGATAAGCGTCTCGGCTTCGTCAATCTGCGTGCGTCGCTGCGCGAGGCGCGTGACGAGATCGGCGATCGTCGCATCTTCGCGCCAATGTTTTATAGCGGCGTCGAGCGGCGGACCGGCCCAGACGCCCCCGACCGCGAGCTCGGGCACGCGCACCTGTCGGCACGGCCAATCTGGCTGGCTTTGTTGGGGCGGCGCCTGCGCCGCCGCAGCGTCGGCGAAGACGAGCAAAAAAAGAGGGAGAAGCAGGCTGCGATGAATCATGAGGCTCGCCGGACGTCGCAGGATCGCGACGCGCTATAATGCCCCATGCAGATCATCCCCGTCATCGATATTCGCAGCGGCGCGGTCATGCGCGCCCGCGCCGGCGACCG
>WSXZ01000045.1 GCA_009773555.1 Methylocystaceae bacterium
CCGGATCGACGATATGGCCGCCGCGCAAAACTGTCAGCGCCATGCGCCCTCCGAAACTTCCGCCATGATGGCGCCGATCGCCTGCGCCACGCTCGGCGCATCTGTCGGCGCGCTTGCCCTGCGCAGCGTCATGCCGCCGGTTTCCTGACTCATCAGCACCGCGTCATGCGTGACGCCGGGCTGACCGACTTTAATGAACAGCCCGCGAGACGGCGCGGTATGCGCCGGCGCAAGCGTGATGAGCGGGATGTCGGCGCGGGACCAAGAAGGCTTTTCGCCGTCAAAGGCGGAAATCCACAGCGCCGCATCCGCCTCGCCGCTGTCGACGAGCCGCGAGGATTCAAAACGCCACGGGTCGTGCTCCGGATAACCACGGCCAAAGCCCGTGCGCGGCGGAAAACCCGTCATCCAGCCCGCCGTCTGGGTCACGCCCGAAGCGCCACTGCGGCCGCCGATGTGAACGCCGGTGAATCGGGTCGTGGCGTTGAGTTCGATCACCAACGCCTGCAGCATTTCGATCGCCAGCGGATCGAGCGTCGACGCCGACCAGACGAAGACGCCAAAGCGCGCGTTTCGCAGCGTCTCCACGAGGCCGTCGATGAGCGCGACTTTTTCGGCGCCCAGCGCCACCGGCCGTCCGCCGAAGCGGGCGCGCCACGCCGCCAGCACGCCGGAAAGTTCCTGCACAGAGGCCGGAATGACCTTTGCGCCTGGGACGGCCTTCGCTTCGTCGCCGTCCGGCCCGACCCAGATCACCTTGCGCGGCTGCTGCGCTTGCGCCCCGCGGCGCGGCGGCTCGGCAAGCGCGAGGCGCTCCAGCATGCCAGGCCAGGCGCGCGTCAGCCCCGGGCCGATCAGCACGACGCAGTCGCCGCGAAGCCGCGCCTCATTCGCCGTCGTCGTGAACATGCCGAAGGAACGCTTGACGTCGATATCGGCGAGCGTTTCGCGCGACGCGAGATGATCGAAGGCGCCCTTCAGCCGCTCGGCCAAAAGGATCGCGGCGCGCGCGCCGGCGACGTCGGCGCCAAGGCCGGCGACGAGCGGAAAGGCCGCTTCCTTGAGAATTTTGCCGGCATGTCGATAGGCGTCGCCAAGCGCAATCGCCTTGCCGTCGAGCGTTGCTGTCTCCATTCCTACCCCGATTTGCGACCTGCCCTGGCCAAGCTTGAAAGCTTGACGGCGAAGTGAACGCTATCCATTTGTTTTTTAGCGCCTACTCGCCGAGCCGGGCGGCTCCTCCCGCGTTTTGCCTATGCCTATCAGCCGTCACGGCGACTGTCGAGACGTTCGGCTGCGTCATTTGCATTCGAGGCCCCACAGAAGCGTTCGGCTGTCGTCGCCAGCGGCCGATATTGTGCGCCGCATCCCATTTGCGAAGCGGCGGCGATCATGTTAAATGCTGCGCCGAGCTTAAACCTGCGGGCGCGACGCGCCACATAAGCAGGCAGAGCCGTAGAGAGTCCTAATACGGAGGAAAAAATGGCCTGGACGACTCCCGTGATTGTCGAAGTCTGCGTCGGCATGGAAATCACCAGCTACGAGTCCGCCGAGATCTAATTTCGGCGCGGCCTTCGCCTTGCCGAAGCCGCCAACGAATCCCAAAAATCGAGCCGGCAAGAAGAGCGCTGCGCAAAGCGGCTGCGCTTTTCGTATCGCCGGCTCGAATCATTTTGGCCGACCTCGGCGAGACGAGTGGCCGCGAACAGGAGCGTCGAATTTGCGCGCGCCTTCTTTCTTCATCGCCCTCGTTGCTCCCCTATTCATCGCTGCGACCGCCCAGGCGGAACCTCCGAACGCGAAGACGCTTCTTGAGGACGCGAAACAGAATTTCCAGCCGATCGTCGTTCCCTCCCCTGGCAATGATTCGGTAACGGCGGCGCGAATCGAGCTTGGTCGCCGGCTGTTTTTCGAAAACCGCGTGTCGATGGACGGCAACGTCAGTTGCGCGCATTGCCATTTGCCCGACAAGCAGGCGAGCGACGGGCTGCCGAAGGCGATTGGCGTGTTCGGAAAGGAAAATCCGCGCAACGCGCCGTCGATCTTCAACGCCGCGCTGAATTTCAAACAACACTGGCGCGGCGATCGCGAGTCGCTCGAAGACCAGGCGGAAAAATCGCTGCTCGGCCCTGCGAGCTTCGGCAATCCCGATCAAGCGACGGCGATGAGCAAGCTCAAGGCGATTCCCGCCTACGCCGGCGCCTTCGCCAAGGCGTTCCGCGGCGATCAGGATCCCATCAATTCGAAGAATTGGGGCGTCGCGGTCGGCGCCTTCGAGCGCACCTTGCTGACGCCCTCGAAGTTCGACGCCTTCCTCACGGGCGACGCTTCGGCGCTGACGAAGCAAGAGGCGGCGGGGCTGCGCAAATTCATCGATCTGGGCTGCGTCGCCTGCCACAATGGCCCGGGGTTAGGCGGCAATTCCTTCCAAAAATTTGGAGTTGCAACTGACTACTGGAAGGAAACCGGGGTCGCCAATCCCGATAAGGGCCGCGCGGACGTCACCAAGAATGACGCGGACCTTTATCTGTTCAAGGTTGCGAGCCTTCGCAACGTCGCGCAGACGGCGCCCTATTTTCACGATGGGTCTGTCGCCGACCTGACCAAAGCCGTGAAAATCATGGCCAAGACGCAGCTCGGGCAGGATCTGTCGGAGAAGGACGCGGCCGACATTGTCGCCTTTCTAAGCGCGCTGACGGGTCCGGTTCCGGCGCAATACGCGCCGCCGGAGCCCTATCCGGACGCTGAGACGAAATAGGCCGCGCGTCCCCTCTCCCGCTCGCGGGAGAGGGTGGCCCTGCAAAGCAGGGCCGGGTGAGGGCCCTCATCCGTCGTCGCTTCGCGACGACACCTTCTCCCGCATGCGGGAGAAGGGATACGCCTCTCAGGTCAGCTTGTGTTCGAGCGCGATGCGCATCAGCTCCATCGGCGTGCGGGCGCCGAGCTTTCGTTTCATGATCGAACAGCTGTTGGCGATGGTCTTGTAGGAGACTTGAGTCGCGTCGGCGATTTCCGCCATGCCGAGCCCGCGTCCGAGCATCCGCAAGATCTCCAATTCTCGCGCGTTCAGCGCGGAAAGCGGGCTGGCCGCGGCGCCGCTTTTCTCGAAGGCAAGCTGATTGGCGATTTTAGGCATCAGAAAAACGCCGCCGGAAGCGACCTCGCGCACGGCGGTGAGCAAGAGATAGGGATCGTCGTTCTTCGTCACATAGCCCTTTGCGCCCATCTGAATCGCCCGCGCGGCAAAAATCGGGTCGTCGTTCATGCTGAAGACGACGATGCGGGCCCGCGGATCAGTCTCGAGAATCCGCCGCGTCAGCTCGAATCCCGAAACCCCCGGCAGGCCGATGTCGACGACTGTCACGTCGGGCTTTTGCGCCACGAACACGGCAAGACCCGTCTCCGCGTCTCGCGCGTCGACGACGTCGATGTCGCCCTCACCGGCGAGCATCGCCGCGCAGCCGGAAACGATGATCGGATGGTCGTCGACGATAAGAACGCGCATAATCGGTCGTGGCTCCAAGTATCCGGGCCTGGCAACGGCAGGCGGCAAAACATTGCAGGCATTGGGGCCTATCGTAAAGTCGCACGCTTCTCTAGAGAATTGGCCCATGCTTCGAAGGCTCTCCCTGCGCCTTCGCCTGTCGCTGCTGCTCGGCGTCGTGCTCGCGCTGGGACTGGCGCTCGGCGTCGGCCTGCTCGTATTGCATGCGGGCGCGCGCGTTCGCGCCGAAGCCGACGGCGCGACGCGCCTTGCGCGCGAACTCGTAGAAGCGACGCTAACGCGACTTGACGCGGCGCCGGACCCGCAGGCGGAGATCGCGCGACTTCTCGCCGACGCGCGGCGGCTGCGCCATGTTCGCGTCACGCTCGCCGGAGAGGAGACGCCCGCGCGGGAGGACGTCGACCGCGCGCCGCAGTGGTTCACCCGGCTCGTGCTGCCGAACGCCGCCGTGACCCGAATCGAAACCGGCCGGGGGGCCGCGATCATGATCGCTTCCAATCCCGCGGATGAGATTGCCGAAATTTGGCAGGAGATCGTTTGGCTGGCGATCGGCGGCGCGGGAATCGCCGTCGCCGCCTTCGCGCTCGTTTCACTCGCCGTGTCGCGAACGCTGCGACCGGTCGCGACGCTCGCGGAAGGATTGCAGCGTCTTGAGCGCGGCGAACATTCGATGCGCGTTCCCGCCGATGGCTCTCCGGAATTCGTCATCATCGCCGAACGGATCAACGCGCTGGCCGCAACGCTGCAACGGCTCGACGAAGAAAATCACAGGCTCGTGCGGCGCATGATCCATGTGCAGGACGAAGAGCGCAAAGACATCGCCCGCGATCTGCATGACGAGATCGGCCCTTTTCTGTTCACCGTGCGCGCCGGCGTCGGCGCATTGGCGCGCCGGGCAGCCGCCCCTGGGGTCGAGCCGGCGCGTCTGGCCGAAGATTGCGCCCGCATCGACGCGCAGATCGCCGCTCTGCAACAGGTCAACAGGCGCATTCTGGGCCGGCTGCGTCCCGCCGCCCTCGAGGAGATGGGGCTAGGCGACGCCTTGCAGGCGCTGGCGCAAGGCTGGCGCGACGCCAATCCGAAGGTGGCCATCGCGCTGTCGCTGGACGGCGCCTCCGGGGACATCGAGGAGGCGACCGCGCTCACAGCCTATCGCATCGTGCAGGAAGCGCTCGCCAATGCGCTAAAGCATTCGGGCGCCAATCGGGTCGAGGTCGCCGTCAAACGGTCGAAGGGCGCATTGCATATTATCGTGCGGGACAATGGCGCGGGTCTCCAAGCCGCTCGTTCTCCGTCTTCGAGCGGTCTCGGCTTGCGCGGCATGAGCGAACGAGTCGGCGCGCTCGGCGGCGCGCTCACGCTTGCGAACGACGCGATGGGCGGCGCGCGGCTAACCGCGTCGCTGCCGATGCGCGAGGGCGGAGCGGCGCGTCACTGAGCGACAATCCAATCGCGCGCCTGATCGGCTTGCGCGGTCGGGAACGGCGCAATACGACCCGCCATGAGGTCAAGCCAAGGGGCGCGCAACGTCTCGCCTGAGCTCGCCAATGTTCGCCTATGTGAGCTCACTCGACCGGCGTCGCGTCGCCCCTATATGAGCCTTAACAGTCGACGCACCGCATCCATGGGGTCGCGCGTGTATTCCCAACATGTAGATTATCTCCCTCTGCCGCCCATCCTCTACGCGGTCTTCACGGGCGCGCTCATCGCGCTGTTCCTGCTGATCCAGTTTGGCGTGCTTCGCTATGCGTTCGGCCGCATCGGCCTGAGCTCCAAATATGCGACGCTCCTCCTATTCGCATCGCTTCTGGGAAGCTATGTGAACATTCCGGTTGCGCATTTCACGCAAGAACGCGTCGTTCCTCAAGAAATGATCGACGATTTTGGCGGGCGCTATGTCTTTCCAGAAGTCGTCGACTGGCCAGGAATGATATTGGCCGTCAACGTCGGCGGCGCCATTATTCCACTGTTGCTTTCGATCTATTTGCTCGTCCGCAATCGCATCTGGATCGTCGCAGCGCTTGCGACGGCGATCGTCGCTGTGGTCGTCCATTACTTTGCGCGGATTGTGCCGGGCGCCGGCATTAGCGTGCCGATCCTGGCGCCGCCGCTGGTGTCGGCGGCTCTCGCGATTTTGCTGTCGCGCGATTTCGCCGCGCCGGTCGCCTATGTCAGCGGCAGTCTCGGCACGCTCATCGGCGCCGACTTGCTCAATCTCGATAAGATAGAGGGCATCGGGACGCCGATCGTCTCCTTTGGCGGCGCAGGAACGTTCGACGGCATTTTCGTCACGGGAATTCTTGCGGTGCTGATCGCGAGCCTGCCCTTGCGGCGGAAAGCCACTGGCATTTCGGCGACGACTTAACCCGATCTGCGCCGAGCCGATAACGGCGTGCGAGCCAGCGTGTTCGACGCGCTCGACGGCAATTTCGCGCGGGACAAACACATTTATCCCGCCAGTATTCGGCTGTTGACGCTGTAGTGCACGGCCATTCGCCCTCGTCGCGCGTGTCGGGATATATTCCCGAAATTTGCAGGAATGTATCCGCAGATTTCCGTTATTTTTCAGAAGTGTAGCCGTCGTACAACAGACGGGAAATATTGCCGGTTTGTCGTCTCTGGCCACTACCCGCAGCGAGCCGCGTCGATATAACTCGTTCAAACACGGTTCGAATTCCAGGTCTCTCATGCGCTACGTCAAGCAGGTCTCGCTCATCGCTCTTTGCGCGTCTCTCGTTACAACAGCCCGCGCGCAGCAGGCGCTGCCGACGATTGAGGTGGGAGGCGCGCCTTTGCGTTCGGCCGCGCGGCCGCCTGTTCAGACGACGCCCTCGACCCAGCGCGCGCCGGCAGGTCGGGCGTCGGTGACGTCAGCGCCAGCGACGCCTGCTCCACCGGCGTCTCCCATCGTGCGTTACGCTGTTCCAGCGGCGACCTATACGATCACCGGCAATGAACTGCAGAACACGCGCGCGTTCAATCTGCCGGAGAACCTTGTTCGTCAGGCGCCCGGCGTCACCGTCAATGACGTAGCGGGCGGCCCGTTCCTGCCGGAAATCGATTTCCGCGGCTTCGTCGCCTCGCCCATCGCCGGAACGCCGCAAGGCCTCGCCGTTTATCAGAACGGCATTCGCATCAACGAAGCCTGGGGCGACAACGTCTACTGGGACATGATCCCGAGCGTGGCGATTGATCGCTTTACGCTCGTCACCGGCAACCCGCTGTTCGGCCTCAACGCCATCGGCGGCGCCGTTACGCTCGACATGAAAAACGGCTTCACTTGGCAGGGGTTCGAACTCGACGGGCGTTTCGGCAGCCGCGGCCGTCGCCAAGCATCGATGCAACACGGCCTCATCTCTGGGCCGTTCGCCACCTACATGGCGATGGAGGCCTTAGGCGACGACGGCTATCGGCAGTTTTCCGGCGCACACATCAAGCGCTTCTATGGCGATGTCGGCTACCGCGGCGAGAGCGGCGAGATCCACGCCAATGTGACGCTCGCCAATAATAAGTTCGGCGTTTCAGGGCCGGCGCCGGTCGATCTCACCAACCTCGACGAAAGCGCGGTCTTCACGACGCCGCAGACGATCAAGAACACGCTCTCGATGTTCGACATCAATGGCGTGTTTCAGGCGACGCCGACCTGGAAGCTCTTTGGCGACATCCATTACCGCGCCTTCGATCAGGCGAGGGTCGACGGCAATACGACGGAGTTCGAATGCGAAGCCGACGAGTCGCTGTGCGAGAGCGACGCCGGCGACACAAACATCCCCAATTTTTTCAACGGGCAGGTCGCTCTGGGGGCGATCGATAGAACTTGGACGCGCTCGCGCACCATCGGCGGCACGGTGCAGGCCACGAACGACGATGTCTATTTCGGCTTCCACAACAAGATCACCTTTGGCGTCAGCTACGATCATGGCTGGACCGCCTTCTCCGCCAATGAGGAACTGGGCATCATTCAGCCCAATCTCGTCGTCGGGGGTTTCGGCTACATTGTCGAAGAGCAGGCGACCGGCATCTCCAGCGTCTCTGTCCGCGCGGCGAACGATTATCTCGGCGTCTATGCGCTCGACTCGCTGGATTTGACCGACGATCTAAAGGTCACTGCGGGCGCGCGGTTCAACCGCGCCAACATCGCGCTCTACGACATGAGAGGGACGACGCTGAACGGCAATGGCGTTTTCACCCGCATCAATCCCGTCGCGGGCCTGACCTACAAAATATTGCCGAACGTCTCCGCCTACGCCAGCTACTCCGAGGCGAACCGCGCGCCAACGCCGCTCGAACTCGGCTGCGCCGATCCCAACCGGCCCTGTCTTATCGACAACTTCCTCGTCGCCGATCCGCCGCTGAAGCAGGTGGAGGCGCAAACGATCGAAGCGGGCTTTCGGGGGGATATTGCCGTTCCGACGGTCCTGCCCGCCTATGCCGATGCGCTGCCCGGCAATCTCAACTGGAGCCTTGGCGTCTTCCGCACCTATAGCTTCAATGACATTCTGAGCGTGCCGAGCGCGATCAACGGCCGCGGCTATTTCACCAACGCTGGCACGACTCTACGCCAAGGCGTCGAATCGTCCTTCCGCTACACGACCGAAAGGGTGAACGCCTTTTTGAACTACACGCACACGGACGCGACTTTCCGCTCGACGATCGTGCTCGGCGCGCCCGATAATCCGCTGACCGGGATTTATGGAACCGGCGGCTCTATCCTGGTGACGCCTGGCGCAAATCTGACCTCAGTGCCGCGTCACCGCTTCAAGACCGGAATTGATTTCGCCGTGACCCCGCTGTGGAAAGTCGGCGCCGACTTTCAATATTCTTCCGGTCCGTATATTCGCGGCGACGAAATCAACCTCGCCGGAAGGCTGCCGTCATACGGCATTTTCAATCTTCGCACGTCGTATCAGCTTGGCCCGAACATCCAGGTCTACGGCCTGCTCGAAAATGTCACCAACACCCGAGCGCGGAGCTTCGGCACGTTTTTCGACACGAATGACATCTCCTTCCTCGCCTTCAACAATCCGCGCATGGTCTCGCTGGGGCCGCCGCTCGGCGTCTATGGGGGCGTGAAGATCACCTACTAACGCCAGAGGGCAGGAATGGCGCGGGCCGCTAGCCGGCTCGGCGGCGCCCGCGCTATATTGGGTGCGATGGCCTTACTCAAAGGAGTCGCACATGAAAAAAGCATTGCTATTCGGCGCGCTCGCCCTTGCTGGCGTCACGGCGCTGCCGGCGACGTCCGCGCTCGCCAAGGCGGCCGGCCCCGTCGCCGCGCTCGACACCGACGACGACGGAACTGTCGATCTCAAGGAAATCAACAAGTCTGCGACTGATCTCTTTGCGAGTCTCGAGAAGGACGCTGACGGAACGGTCGACCTCAAAGAGATGAAGGGACGCGTCTCGAAGAAGGCTTTCAAAACGGCCGATCCCGACAATGACGGCACACTGTCCAAGGACGAATTTCTGACGATGGTCTCCGTCATGTTCAAGGATGCGGATCCCGACAATGACGGCACGCTCGACGCCAAGGAGCTCGCATCCAAGAAGGGCAAGGCGCTGCTGCGCGTGACACGGTGAATTCAGGAAGGCGCGCGGGCTCTGAAAAACTTGATCCTGCGCGCCAAAGCGGCCATCTAGGCAACATGAAAAGCTTGGTCGTCGCCTTCTGTTTGGTGCTTTTCGCCGCGCCGGTCGCGGCTGAAACGGTCAACGTCAAAGTCGGCGTCCTACGCGAAACGCACACCCGAGAAACCCTCTCCATTCTCGATATTCCGGCCGCCGACGATACGCTCGCGGGGGCGCTGATGGGCGCGGCCGACAACAACACCACAGGCAAATTCACCAACCAGACGTTCGAGGCGATCGACGCCAAGCTCGAGGACGGCGATGACGTCATGGCGGCTCTCGACGCGCTCCTGGATAAGGGCGCGCTGTTCATCATCGCCGATCTTTCGGCCGAACATCTGCTTGCCGCTTCCGAGCGCGCGAAGCCGAAAGGCGCCGTGCTTTTTAATGTCTCCGCGACGGATGACAGGCTTCGCGAAGCGGACTGCCGCGCCAATGTCATCCATGTCGCGCCGACCCGGTCGATGCTCGCGGATGGCCTCGCGCAATATCTCATCTGGAAACAATGGCGCCGCTGGCTCCTCATCAAGGGCTCGCATCCCGAAGACGAACTTTTGGCGCAAGCCTTCCGCAGCAGCGCCAAGAAATTTGGCGCGAAGGTCGTCGAGGAACGCGTCTATGAAGACACCGGCGGCGGACGCCGCAGCGACTCCGGCTCCGTGCAGACCCAGCGGCAGATCCCGGTCCTGACGCAGAACGCGCCCGCCTATGACGTGCTCATCGCCGCGGACGAGAACGAGGTCTTTGGGGGCTATCTTCCCTACCGCACCTGGGACCCGCGTCCTGTGGCAGGCTCAGGCGGCCTGATGCCGACAAGCTGGGACGCCTCACATGAGCAATGGGGCGCGCTTCAGCTGCAGAACCGCTTCACCCAGACGTTCAGGCGCCTGATGAATGCGCGAGACAATGCGGCGTGGCTCGCCATGCGGATGATTGGCGAAGCCGCAACGCGCACCGGGTCGAACGACCCCGAGAAGCTCCGCCTCTACCTGCTCGGCAACGACTTCTCGATCGCCGCATTCAAAGGCGTTCGCCTTACGCTGCGGCCCTGGAACCAGCAGTTGCGCCAGCCGATCCTGCTTTCCGACGGACGGATGATCGTCTCGGTTTCCCCGCAGGAAGGCTTTCTCCATCAAACGAGCGAACTCGACACGCTTGGAGCCGATCAGCCGGAGTCGAAATGCAAATTGCAATGAAGAACGCCTCCACCTCGATACTGAGAGGCTGCAGACTCGGCCTTTCCTTTCTGCCTGCTCGCTTTCCGAGTCATGGCCGGGCTCGTCCCGGCCATCCACGCGTGAGTCCCAACGGCGTGGATGCCCGCGACAAGCGCGGGCATGACGCGAGTTATGCGATTAGCATGACTATATCCGCCTTCGTCTGCGGGATGTTCTCTTTGACGCCTGCCCACGCCTACAAGGCGTACGTCAGCAACGAGAAGGGCAATTCCATCACCGTCCTCGATACGGAAAAGCTGGAAGCGACAGCGACCGTGAAGGTCGGCCGACGCCCGCGCGGCATTGCGCTCAACAAGGACGGCTCCGAACTCTATATCTGCGCCGGCGACGACGACGCCATTCAAGTGCTCGACACGAAGACGCTGAAAATCACCGGCAAGCTGCCTTCGGGCCCGGATCCCGAGCTCCTGGCGCTCAGTCCCGATGGCGACGTGATCTATGTTTCGAACGAAAACGACAATCTCGTCACGCTGATCGATGTGAAAAAGAAAGAGATGATCGGCGACATTCCCGTCGGCGTCGAACCTGAGGGGATGGCGATCAGTCCCGACGGCAAGCTGCTCGTCAACACTTCGGAAACGACCAATATGGCGCATCTGATCGACACGCAGTCGAAACAGATCGTCGCAAATATTCTCGTCGATGCGCGGCCGCGTTTCGCTGAGTTCAAGAAGGACGGCTCGGAGCTGTGGGTTTCGTCGGAAGTCGGGGGCACCGTCGCGATCATCGATCCCGCGAAACGCGAGTTGAAGCAGAAGATCGCCTTCGACATTCCGGCGATGTCGAAAGAGGCGATCCAGCCGATCGGCATTTCATTCACGCGCGACGGAAAACGCGCCTTCGTCGCGCTGGGGCCAGCCAATCGCGTTGCGGTGATCGACGCGCAGACGAAAAGGATCGAAAAATATCTGCTCGTCGGTCAGCGCGTCTGGCATCTCGCTTTCACGCCCGACGAAAAATATCTGCTCACCGCCAATGGCGTCTCCAACGACGTCTCGGTGATCGACGTCGCATCGCTCAAAGTGGTGAAATCGATTCCGGTCGGCGCTTTCCCCTGGGGCGTCGTCGTGGCGCCGCAATGATAAGCGGGCCTGTGGCGGGAGCGCCGCAATGACCGACGCGCTCGCGATCAGAAACGTCAGCCACTCGTATGGCGCGCGCAAGGCGCTCGACGACGTCAGCTTTTCCGTGCCGGCGGGCAGCTTCACGGTGCTGCTCGGATTGAACGGCGCGGGCAAAAGCACGCTGTTCTCGCTGATCACGCGGCTCTACGCCGCGCGCCACGGCGTGATTGACATCTTCGGCCATAACGTCATGCGCGAACCCGGCGCAGCGCTGCGCCAACTTGGCGTCGTCTTTCAGGCGCGCACGCTCGATCTCGAACTCAGCGTGATGCAGAATCTCCTTTACCACGCAGCCCTGCATGGCATCGGCCCGATCGACGCGCGCCGCCTTGGGCGGGCGGCGCTGGCGCGCGCGGGCCTCGCGGACCGCGCGAAGGACAAGGCCCGCTCCCTGTCTGGGGGACAGATGCGCCGCGTCGAAATTGCCCGCGCGCTGCTGCATGATCCGCGGCTGCTGCTTCTCGACGAGCCGACGGTCGGGCTCGACATCAAGGCGCGCGCCGATCTGCTGGCGCTTGTTCGCGAGCTGGTGCGGGAAAAGAATCTCGGCGTTTTGTGGACCACGCATCTTGTCGACGAGATCGCCGACGATGATCAGGTGGTCATTCTGCATCAGGGCAAGGTGCTCGCGACCGAACGGGCGCGGGAGATCGTCGCGGCGCAAGGCGCGGCCACCATTGGCGACGCGTTCGCGCGCATCGCCGGAATCGGTCAGGAGAAGCTTTCGGCATGAGCGAAATTGCTGCGCCGAGAGGCTTCACCCTTCGCCAATACCTCATCTGCCTCTCGGGCGTCGTCTGGCGCGAGGGCCTGCGCTTTCTGCATCAGCGCGAACGCTTCGTCTCGGCGCTGGTGCGCCCACTCGTCTGGCTCTTTATTTTCGCGGCGGGCTTCCGGCAGGTGCTCGGCGTTTCGATCATCCCGCCTTATGAAACTTACGTTCTCTACGAGGTCTATATCGCGCCGGGCCTGATGGCGATGATCCAGCTGTTCAACGGCATGCAGTCCTCGCTCTCGATGGTCTACGACCGCGAAATGGGCAGTATGCGCACGCTGCTCGTCTCGCCCTTTCCACGCTGGTTTCTGCTCGGCTCCAAACTTCTGGCCGGCGTCGCCGTCTCGATACTGCAGGTCTACGCCTTCCTGGTGATCGCCTATTTCTGGGAGATCGAGCCGCCAACGAAATGGGGCTATCTCACCCTGCTGCCGGCGCTCGCGCTCAGCGGCCTGATGCTCGGCGCGCTCGGCATGCTGCTGTCGTCGCTGATCAAGCAGCTCGAAAACTTCGCCGGGGTGATGAATTTCGTGATTTTTCCGATGTTCTTCGCCTCCTCCGCGCTCTACCCGCTGTGGCGCGTGAAGGAGTCGAGCCCCTGGCTCTATTATTTGTGCGAGGTCAATCCGTTCACGCATGCGGTCGAACTGATCCGCTTCGCCTTCTACGAAAAAGTCGAGTGGACCTCGCTCGCGATCGTCTTCGCCTACACGAGCGCGTTCCTGGTGGCGGCCATACTCGCTTATGATCCAGGGCGCGGCATGTTGATGCGCAGGGGCGGCTGACGATGCGTTAGTCCGGCGATGTCGGCGCAGCGACTATTTCTTCTCGTCCTTCTTCGTGTTCTCCGCCGCGACCTCTTCGGCGACCCCAGGCGGCAGTTTGACGCCAGTGGCGAGCTGCGCGCCGAGCGCGATGGCGCGGGCTTCCGTCAGTCTCAAGGCGCAATAGCCGAAATCCGGCTCGCGCGCATAGGACCGGCACACTTCCTCGCGCCAGGAGGAGAAGCCCGCCTGCTCCTTCACAATGAAGTTGCGGATGGCCTTTTCCTTCTTGTACTGATCGTAAAGCGCGCGGAACGTGCTTCGTAACGTCTTCTCGACGCGCGCGCGGGCGCCGAGCATCTCTTCGCCCTTCTTGGGGTCGATTTCATCCGCGCTCATGCCCCAGAGACCCTCGGGATCGGCGCGGCAACCCGCGTCCTTCAGTTCACAGGCCTTGCCCTCGTTGGTGACGAGAATCGCGCCGTCGAGAACGTCGAATGTGAAGGCGCAGGCTGGAAACGAAACCTGATAGCGCCGCAATCCGGTCTCGCTCTGGCGGGCCGTGAGCTTCAACGGCGTTCCGGCCACTTCGACTCGGCAGGCTTCGCCGGAGCGCCGCAAATCATCCCCGACAAGCGTGAGCTTGGCGACCTGCAGGTCCGCTCCGGCGCGCGAGAATTCAATGGCGCTGCCCTCGCCGTCGCGTTTGATAATTTTTCCGACGATCGCGTCTTCGGCGGGCGCCTTCGGCATGATGGCCGGCCCCGCGGCCGCTCCCATCTCGCCGCCGACGCTTCTTTTCTTTGCGGGACTGGCGACCGTCCCTTCGGGAGTCGGGGCGACCGCCCCCGGGAGCACAAGCTGCGCTCTGGCCGGCGCGACGCCCACAGCAATCAGCGCCGCCGCGCCGAGAACGCAAGCGCGACGCGCGGTCAGAGTGCGATACCGAGATTCAAACATAGCGATCGCCACCCCTCGGCCGCAGCCCGGCCCTGCCCTTGCGGCGAGACGCGCGCTATCGAGGCGCCAGCACCATCACCATCTGCCGTCCTTCTTGGCCAACGTGGCGGTCTCAGCCTTCACGCGGGATAGAAGCCGATAGCCAATGTCCTGATGCGCGATTTCGCGGCCGCGAAAGCGAAGAGTGACCTTAACCTTGTCGCCTTCTTCGAAGAAGCGGCGCACCGCCTTCATTTTCACGCCGTAATCATGGTCGTCGATGCCGGGCCGAAGCTTTATTTCCTTAACCTCGACGACTTTCTGTTTTTTGCGGGCCTCGGCGGCCTTCTTTTGCTCGGCGAAGCGAAAACGCCCGTAATCAAGAATTTTGCAGACGGGGGGCGTGGAATTGGGCGCGATCTCGACGAGATCGAGTCCCGCCGCTTCGGCGATGCCCAGCGCGTCCGGCAATTGGATGACGCCGTGATTTTTCCCCTCGGAATCGATTAGCTGCACTTCTCGCGCGCGAATTTCCCGATTGATGCGCGGCCCTTCCTTCTGGGGGGCTGCGATGCTCTTCATTGGACGGCGAATGGATCAACTCCTTCTCTCGGTCAAAAGCCGGCCGCTGAGCCAAAGGCGCAAAACAGCGACCGCCGGACGCAGGGGTCCGGGACCATTGAACAGATTCCCACGCCAGCGCGCCAAGTCAACCGTTACTGGCGCCGACACGCTGCTTTTTGCGTCTGCGAGGGTCGAATATTTTACACAAAGCCCAAAATCATCTCGTTAACTTTTTCCGGCGCGTCTTCGGGCGTCCAATGCGACACGCCTGGCAGCCGTTCGATCCGGAGATCGCAAACATAGCATTCCGTGCCGTCAAGACAGGACTCGCCAAGCGCCACATCCTGCATTCCCCAGACCACAAGCGTCGGCGCATCTATCGGCGCATCGAGGTCTTCCGCCGCCAGAATGTCACGTCCGGCGGCGCGATACCAATTGAGCATGGCGCTGGCGGCGCCCGGCGCCGCGACATTGGCGCGGTAGATATCCATCGCCTCTTTTAAAAAGATGCTGTCCGGGCCTGCGGCCCGTTGCATCAGCCACGCGGTGCCGGCGCCCCGCCGCGCGGACAGCAGTCGTTCGGGTAGCCAGGGCAGCTGAAAGAAGGCCGCATAGGCGGACTTCAGCTTCTGTCTCCATTCCTGTTCGAGCGCGCGCCGGAAGCACAGGGGGTGCGGAATGTTCAGAACGACGAGAGCGTCGATCGGCCGCAGCTTGCGAATGGCGACGACCCAGGCGACGAAACCGCCCCAGTCGTGGCCGACAAGCGAGACCGAGGCGGGATTTGCGGCGTCGATCAATCCGGCGACGTCGGCCGTCAGCGCCTCGAGGGAATAGGCGTCTTTCTTCACGGGGCGCGTCGTGGCGCCATAGCCACGCTGATTGACCGCCCAAACGCGATATCCGGCGGCGGCGAGCGGTCCGACGAGATGACGCCACATGACGGCGTGCTGGGGAAAGCCGTGCAACAGCACCGCGAGCCGATCGCCCGCGCCCGCCTCGAAAACCTCGAATTCTATTCCGTTCGCCGGAACGACGATGCGGCGCGCCTTCAGAAGCGTCGCCGCCGACGTCAAACTTGGCCTGCTAACGCCGGGCAACTCGGACAGGGCGCGCCGCCCGCCATCGCGGCGCAGCTTTCCGTAGATTCGCCGCCCGCGGCGGGTCGCGCGATGAGCGACAACTGGCGCTCGACATGGGCGCCGCCGCACGCGGGGCATTCGGGAATCTCGTCGAAACGCGACAGAGTCTCGAACTGATGCGCGCAGTCACTGCAGCGATAGGCAAAAAGCGGCATGAGTCCCTCGGATCCGCCGAATTGATGATCCGCCGATTTTACCGGCCAGCGCGTCTCGCGCAAGGCGGCGATTCGACATAGGCGAGCATCCAACGCGCCCGCCGCGCAACGGCCGGATCGCCGCACGCCGCTCGACTCCGCAGTTCCTCTCACAAGCCTGGGTGATTGACCTTTGCGGCCAGTCGGCAATAACGCCGAAATTCCTGCGATGCGCGCCGCTCGACGATCGCGAGAGCAACCGCGCGCAGGCGCTTCGCCTGATGCTCGGTCAGCGGTATGCGGTTGATGAAACGAATGAGATCGGCCTTGGCGTAGCCAGAGCCGAAAAACATCGGATCGGCTTCAAGAAAGCGAATCACGCCCTCGAGTCCACGCGCGTCGCCTGCTTTCAGTCGTTCGAGATCCTCTCCGAAATCACCCGGATAGGCGAGGCGCAATGCGTCACGAAAGCGGGCGATCGCCGCCTTCCAGGCGATCGTCGCAGGATCATTCTCGTCATTGCGATTCTTGAGTCGCACGAAAGTGCGGCCGATTTCCTGATGCGCCGCGCGCGCCGCCGCCGCCCGCTCCTCGTAATTGAAGCTCCATTTCTTCCCCATACTTCTGCGAATGCCCGACCCATGCGGCGAAATATGCGTTTTGACGCACATGGAGGAGATGGCCCGCGCGTTCGCGCTGGCGCGCTAGATTCCGTGCAACGATTCGGATTGGAGAAAATCGGATGACCTACCGCGCGCCGCTCAACGACATTGTTTTTGCGCTTCGCCTGGCGGCCGGCGACGGCGCGATCGAGGCCGACGGCGTCTACCGCGATCTCGCCGACGGCGTCGCCGAACAGACGCTGGCCGAGGCGGCCAAATTCGCCGAACAGGTTCTGCTGCCGCTCGATCAGATCGGCGATCGCGTGGGCGCGACATACGCCAATGGCGCCGTCACGACGCCTCCCGGCTGGCGAGAGGCCTATGCGCAATGGCAGGATGGCGGCTGGAACGCCATCGCGGCCGGCGAGAACTATGGCGGGCTGGATCTCCCTACCCTGCTCAACGCCGGCTGCACGGAGATCTGGAACGCCGCCAATATGGCGTTCGCCGTCTGCCCGCTGCTCGGCCATGGCGCGATCGAGGCGATGGAGGCGCATGCGAGCGACGCGCTGAAGGACGTCTATCTGCGCAGAATCGTCAGCGGCGAATGGACCGCGACGATGAATCTGACCGAGCCTGGCGCCGGCTCCGATCTCGGATTGATGCGCACGCGCGCCGAACGCGCGCCCGACGGCTCCTACCGACTCTTCGGCCAGAAGATCTTCATCACCTATGGCGAGCATGATCTTGCGCCGAACATCGTGCATCTCGTCCTGGCGCGCCTTCCGGACGCGCCCGCCGGCACGCGCGGCATTTCGCTGTTCCTGGCGCCGAAATTCCTGCCCGACGAAACGGGCGGCTTCACGCGCCGCAACGATGTGCGATGCGCGGGGATCGAACACAAGCTCGGAATTCATGGCTCGCCGACCTGCATCATGATCTATGGCGATGAGGGCGGCGCGGTCGCTTATCTCCTCGGCGAGGAGAACAAGGGCCTCGCCTGCATGTTCACCATGATGAACAACGCGCGCCTGTCGGTGGGACTGCAAGGCGTGGCGCTGGCCGAGCGTGCGACGCAAATGGCGCTCGGATACGCGCGCGAGCGCAAGCAGGGGCGCGCCCCCGACGACAAGGAGACGAGCGCGATCATCGAGCATCCGGACGTCGCGCGCATGCTGCTGACCATGGCGAGTTCAACAGCGGCGGCGCGGGCGATCTGCTACGAGACGGCCGCCGCGATCGATCGCGCGCATCGCGACAGCGATCCCGCACGCGCGGCGGCGGCGCATGAGCGCGCCTCTCTCCTGACGCCCGTCGCCAAGGCGTTTTCGACCGATATCGCCAATGAGCGCCATCTACGAAGGCACGAACGGCATTCAGGCGATTGATCTTGTGACGCGCAAGATCCGCGGCGGCGACGGCGCGGCGCTCGCGCGCGAGATCGACGACATGCGCGCCATCGCGAGTGAATCCGATGTGTCGCGCGGGACGCTGCGTGAGACCGTCGAGGCGTTGGCCCAGGCGAGCGCGTTTCTAACGAAAGCCGAGCTTGCTGGCGCGCTCGCCGGCGCAACGCCTTATCTGCGCCTCTTCGCGCTGGCCCGCGGCGCGACGCTGCTCGTGAAGGGGGCAAAGCGCGCGCAGCGCGAAGCCAATGCGCATGCGGCGCGCTACGCCGCGCTCGCCCGCTTCTTTGCCGAAAACATCGCAATCGCCGCGCCCGGATTGGCGAAGTCTGTGATCGACGGCGGCGCATCGGTAAACGAGTCGCATGCGGCGCTTGGGGAGTGAGGAAATTTGGAAGGCAGTCCAACGACGTCATGGCCGGCCTTGTGCCGGCCATCCACGCCAGGACATCGCGGAGCGATCGTCACAGGACCGTGACGGCGACGCGTGGATGGCCGCGACAAGCGCGGCCATGACGCGCGGGAATTGTCAGGCGCCGACGAACTCCCGCAACGCCTGCTGCTGCGCGGCGCTCATATGCAAGCCCAGCTTGGAGCGGCGCCAGAGAATGTCGTCGGCGGTTCGCGCCCATTCTTTTTCGCGCAGATAGGCGATCTCCGCCTCAGTGAGGCCGCAGCCGAAATCACGGCCAAGATCGCTCAACGCGCGCGCATCTTTCAATATCTGAAAGACGCGCGTTCCATAGGCGCGCGCGAGGCGCAGCGCCAGAGCATCGTCAAGAAAGGGCTTGTCGCGCTTGAGATCGGCAAGAAATCTGTCGAACCCTTGCGGCATGTCGCCGCCGGGAAAGATCGCGTCCGCCGTCCAGGCCTCGCCATGCGCGGGAAGAAAGCGCGAGAGTTCACTCAGCGCATGTTCGGCGAGCCGGCGCGCCGTGGTGATCTTGCCGCCAAAGATCGACAGCGACGGCGCCGCGTCTTCTGACGCATCGAGATCGAAAGCATAGTCGCGCGTCACGACCGAAGCTTTCAGCGCCCCGTCGTCGTAGAGCGGCCGAAGCCCGGCGTAGCTCGACGCGATGTCGTCGCGGGTCGCTGGAACGCGCAAGAAATGGTTGAGCGAATTGAGCAGATAGTCCGTCTCTGCGTCGCTGATCGCCACGGCGCCGGGCGGACCGTCATAGGAGACGTCGGTCGTGCCGACCAGCGTGAAGTCCCGCTCATAGGGGATGGCGAAAACGATACGGCCGTCGGGGTTTTGCAGGATATAAGCCTGCGGACCTTCGAAAAGCTTGCGCAGAACCAGATGCGAGCCCTTCACGAGCCGCACATGTTTGCGCGAATGGATGCGCAGCGCGTCTTCGATCACCTGCGACACCCAGGGGCCGGCGGCGTTGACCAGCGCGCGCGCTTGAATCGTCTCGCCGTCCGCGAGCGTCGCGCGCCAGCGATCGCTGCGCCGTTCGGCGTGAACGAGCCGCGAGCCGACGTTGATCGTCGCGCCGCGTTCCGTCGCGTCGCGCGCGTTCAACACGACGAGGCGCGAATCGTCCACCCAGCAATCGGCGTAAGTGAAGCCGACGCGGTAAGCGTCGCGTAGCGGCGCGCCAAGCGCATCCTGCGAAAGCCTCACCATATGCGAGGCTTCGAGCTGCTTGCGGCGCGCAAGATGGTCGTAGATGAAAAGTCCAAGACGCAGCAGCCAGACGGGCCGCAACCCCTTCTCATAGGGCAGAACGAATTTTAACGGCCAGATGATGTGGGGCGCGGCGGCGAGCAACAGTTCGCGTTCGGCGAGCGCTTCATGCACGAGGCGAAATTCATAGAGCTCGAGATAGCGCAGACCGCCATGGATGAGCTTCGTCGAGGCGGACGACGTGCCTTGCGCGAGATCGCCCTGCTCGACAAGCCTGACGGCGAGGCCGCGGCCGGCGGCGTCGCGAGCGATGGCGCAGCCGTTAATCCCGCCGCCGACAATAAGAAGATCGTAGATCATGGCCGTCCTCAATTCGGAACGGCCATGATTATAGCGTTAAACCTGCGGACGGTTCGCCTGCTTATGACGCGCGCCGCCATTTGCGGGGCGCTTCTGACCATTGAAAGCGGCGCCCGGTCGCTTCGCGGCGGGACGCTGTCCCTCGCGACGCGGATACTGCGCGCCGTTTCGATGCGGCGACGGCGAATTCGGCCTCTTGGGCGCCGGGCGTGCGGAGTCGCCGTCATCCTGGCGGGCGCCGTCGGCGCGCCGGTCAGTGAATTCAAGCGTCTGACGCGTCAGCTTTTCGATCGCGCGCAGCAACGGCCGCTCGCCATTGTCGCAGAGCGAAATCGCCTGGCCGGTCGCGCCGGCGCGCGCCGTGCGGCCGATGCGATGCACATAGGCTTCCGCAACTTCCGGCAATTCGAAATTGACGACATGCGTGACGCCGTCGACGTCGATGCCGCGCGCGGCGATATCCGTTGCGACAAGCACCCGCGTGCGGCCCTTGCGGAAACCGTCAAGCGCGCGCAGCCGCTGGCTCTGGCTCTTGTTGCCGTGGATCGCGTCGGCGCCGACGCCGGCGCTCTCCAGATGCTGCGCGACGCGATCGGCGCCGCGCTTGGTGCGCGTAAACACGATCGCGCGCGAAATCTCGCGGTCGTTCAACGAGACACGCTCGGCGGTGGTCGCCGCCGGCGTCACCGAGACTTTCGTCGGATCGCGCAGCATGTCGTCCGCGAGCGCGGAGATCTCGCGCGGCATTGTCGCCGAGAACAGCAGCGTCTGGCGTTGCTTCGGCAGTTTCGCGACGATCTGGCGGATCGGAACGATAAATCCGAGATCGAGCATATGGTCGGCTTCGTCGAGAACGAGCACTTCGGTCGTCCCGAGCTTCAAACGGCCGCTGCCGAGATGGTCGAGCAGACGCCCAGGCGTCGCCACCAGAACGTCGAGGCCGCGCGCCAGCATTTCATTTTGCGGACGATGCGACACGCCGCCGACGATGACGCCGACGCTTGGGCGAAAGAAATGGCCGTAAGAGCGGAAACTATCGGCGATCTGCGCCGCGAGTTCGCGTGTCGGCGCGAGAATCAGCGCGCGCGCCGTGTTGGGCGCCGGGCGACGCTTGTCGGCCAGCAGCCGGTGCAGGATCGGCAGAGCGAAAGCCGCCGTCTTGCCAGTGCCGGTCTGGGCCACGCCGAGAAGGTCGCGACCTTGCAGAAGCGCAGGAATCGCCTGCGACTGAACCGGCGTGGGCGTGGTGTAGCCTTCGCGCTCAAGCGCGCGGAGCAGGATCTCGTTCAAGCCGAGATCGGAGAATGTCATCACTTCAGTTGTTGCTTTCATTTGTCGATTCGAGCCACGAGGACCGGCGAGGAGAGCGCCAGCTCAGGACCAAAAAAGAGTCGGCCCCGCGTAACGGGCCTCGGCGTGGGAAAAGGGGGCGCTCGACAGCTCGTCGACGTAAACGTCAACCTACGCGGCTGGAGCGCCTCATGCTGCGACGCAGCGCAGTCTTCATACAGGAGCGCCGCCTCAGGGTCAACATTCCGCGAGATCGCCGCATCGGCCGCGACAAGCTTCCTCCCGCCTTCTATAAGCCGAGCAGCGGAACGCCAATGGATTTAGGCCATGAACGCCATTGCAAATTTCGACGGCGCGGAAATTCTCAATACGTTTGTGTCGCTGCTTGTGGCGTTCGTTCTCGGGACCGCGATCGGCGCGGAGCGCCAGTATCGGCAACGCACCGCCGGGTTGCGGATTAACGCTCTCGTCGCGCTCGGCGCATCCGCTTTCGTCGACCTCGGCATGCGGCTCATGGGCAATCAGGGCGCGACCCAGGTGCTGGCCTATGTGGCGTCGGGCGTTGGGTTTCTCGGCGCTGGCGTGATCATCAAGGAAGGCATGAATGTCCGCGGATTGAGCACTGCGGCGACCGTCTGGTGCTCGGCGGTGACGGGCGGCTTCGCCGGCGCCGACCGTCCGGCGGAAGCCCTGTTGCTCGCGGGTTTCGTGCTCGCCGGCAACACGCTCCTTCGACCGCTCGTCCGTCTGATCGAACGTACGCCTATCGACGAAACCGCGACGGAAGCGGTCTATGACGTTCGCGTCACGGCGAGCGGCGCCCGACGCGACGCGATTCGGGACGCTTTGATCGAGCGGCTCGAAGCCGCCTCTTATCCGATCCAGGCCATCGCCGAGAACGAACGCGAAGACGACGTCGAGATCGTCGCGACCCTCGCGACGTCGAGCGCGACAGGCGAACAGCTTGACGGCGTGGTGGAAGCGCTCGCCCGTCTCGACGGCGTCTCCCACGCGACCTGGTCCTCCCGCACAAGCGACTGACATCGCGCCGCGATTAAGCAGCGCCGTCATCGCCCGTGGTTCATGATTTTGACCCAGAGCGGCCGTTTCCGTCGAGGCTTAGGCGAGACGGCTTGCGGTTCGGAATGCTCTTCCGCTGGCGCGCCGCATGGCCTAAGGGCTACCCAAACTTTCCTTCCCGGGTCCCCTGCACACATGATTCGTCTCGAAAACATCAGCAAACAGAACGGTCACCAGATCCTCTTCATCGAGGCCTCCGCGACGCTCCTGAAGGGCGAAAGGGTCGGCCTCGTCGGTCCCAACGGGGCCGGCAAGACGACGCTTTTCCGGATGATTACGGGACAGGAGCACCCCGACGAGGGCCAGGTGGCCGTCGATCGGGGCGTCACCATCGGCTACTTCAATCAGGACGTCGGCGAGATGTCGGGCCGCAGCGCCGTTTCCGAGGTGATGGACGGCGCGGGTCCGGTCAGCGCGGTGGCGTCCGAGCTGAAGCAGCTGGAGGACGCCATGGTCGATCCTGACCGGGCGGACGACATGGAAGAAATCATCGAGCGTTACGGCGAGGTGCAGGGGCGCTTCGAGGAACTCGACGGCTACGCCCTGGAAGGCCGCGCGCGCGAAATCCTCGCGGGCCTGAGTTTCACGCAGGAGATGATGGACGGCGACGTCGGCGCGCTGTCGGGCGGCTGGAAAATGCGCGTGGCGCTCGCCCGCATCCTCATCATGCGCCCCGACGCCATGCTTCTCGACGAGCCGAGCAACCATCTCGACCTGGAGAGCCTCATCTGGCTGGAGGAATTCCTCAAAGCCTATGAGGGCGTGCTGCTGATGACCTCGCACGACCGCGAGTTCATGAACCGCATCGTCACCAAGATCGTGGAAATCGACGGCGGCGCGTTGACGACCTATTCGGGCAATTACGTGTTCTACGAGCAACAACGCGCGCAGAACGAGAAGCAGGCGCAGGCGCAATTTGAGCGTCAGCAGGCGATGCTCGCCAAGGAGATCAAGTTCATCGAGCGGTTCAAGGCGCGCGCATCGCACGCCGCGCAAGTGCAGAGCCGCGTGAAGAAGCTCGAGAAGATCGACAGGGTCGAGCCGCCCAAGCGCCGCCAGACGGTTTTGTTCGAATTCCCGCCGGCGCCGCGTTCCGGCGACGACGTGATCACCCTGAAGAACGTGCACAAGAGCTACGGCGCCCGGAGAATTTACGAGGGACTGAATTTTCAAGTGCGCCGCAATGAGCGGTGGTGCGTCATGGGCGTCAACGGCGCGGGCAAGTCCACGCTGCTGAAATTGGTGGCGGGCTCCTCGCTGCCGGACGACGGCGCCGTCGCCCAGGGCGGCAGCGTGAAAATGGGCTACTTCGCGCAACACGCCATGGAGCTGCTGGACGGCGAGCGCACCGTGTTCCAGTCGCTGGAGGACTCGTTCCCTCAGGCGGGACAGGGTTCGCTGCGCACGTTGGCCGGCTGCTTCGGCTTCTCCGGCGACGATGTGGAGAAGAAATGCCGGGTGTTGTCGGGCGGCGAGAAAGCGCGACTTGTCATGGCGAAGATGCTTTACGACCCGCCGAACTTTCTCGTTCTGGACGAACCCACGAACCATCTGGATCTGGCGACCAAGGAGATGCTCATCACGGCGCTGTCGCAATATGAGGGCGCCATGCTGTTTGTCTCGCACGATCGTCACTTTCTGGCCGCGCTATCCAATCGGGTGCTGGAACTGACGCCTGACGGCGTTCACGTTTATGGCGGCGGCTACACGGAGTATGTGGCGCGCACGGGCCATGAAGCGCCCGGCCTCCGTAGCTGACGACAGCCCGGCCGGCGACAAGAACTCCCACGGCGCTCAGCCGATGTGAATCACGCCCGCCGCATCTGCTCAGGTTGGTAACTCCGAGGCGAACAAATTTTCCAGTTCTGAGATCTTGATCGGTTTAACAAAATGCCGGTCAAATCCAGCCTCGGCGCTTCGCTTAAAGTCCTCGGGTTGGCCCCAACCCGACAAAGCCGCGACGAATAGCGAATCTCCGCCGGGAAGCTGTCTGATCCTGCGCGCGGTCTCGTAACCATCCATCCCGGGCATGCCGAGATCGACAAAGACGATGCGAGGCTGGAATTTCGGCATGACTTCCAGCGCCTCGGCGCCGCCAGCGACGACCTGCACTTCCATCCCAAAGGAGGCGATCAGCTCGCCAGTGAGTTTGCCGACAAGGTGGTCGTCGTCCACGACCAACACCTTCGTCTGGGACGCGCGGCGCTCCCTTCTGTCGTGCGCGCGTTCAATGTTCGGGGCGACGGGCGCTTTGCTCAACGGAAGCCGAACGATGAACTCGCTGCCCGTATCCGCGCCGCCACTGTGGGCGTCAATCGTGCCTCCGTGCAGCCTTACGAGGCTGCTGGCGAGCGAGAGTCCGACGCCAATACCGCCTTGAGCCCTGCCGAGACTGTGGTCGACCTGGGTGAAGATGTCGAAAACCCGCGTCAGCATGTCGGGCGGAATTCCGACGCCGGTATCCTTGACGGAGACAACGGCGCAGTCCCCGTCCCGCGTCACCGTCACATCGATCGCGCCAGCATCCGGCGTGTATTTTGCCGCGTTGTTAAGGAGATTTGAAAACACCTGACCGAGCCGAACCGGATCGCCATCGATAAAAAGCTCTGTTGATTGTATAGAAAGCTGCTTGCGATGTTTCCCGCCCCGAAGTTTGTCGGCCCCATGTTCGAACACTTCGCGCACCAGCGAGACAAGATCCAGGCGCTCCGACTGGAGTTCTATTTTGCCGCGGGTGATGCGTGAAACATCGAGGAGTTCATCGATAATACGCGTGAGCTGCACGGTCTGCCGTTCGATCGCCGCGAGCATGTCGTCGTCGCCGCCCCCGTCGGCTGAGCGCCGCTTCTTGATGTGAATCGCGGCGCAAATCACAGCGAGAGGATTGCGCAGCTCATGGGCAAGCACGGCGAGGAACTCGTCCTTGCGACGATTAGCGGTCTGCAGCGCGTCCAGCGCGTCGCGAATCGCGTATTGCAGATGACGGGATTCAATCGCGTTCTTGAGCGCGCTGATCAGCGAGCGCTTTCGCGCCGGCCGTTCGATAAAGCCAATATTAGGACGCTTCTCGATCGTTCGCAGCGACTTCAATTCTTTTTGCGAGTGGCCGCGGGCGAGAAGCAGCACGATGGGCAGCTTGGACCACGCCGGTTCTGGACCGATCAAATCGTCCCAGGCCACTGCGCCATCGTGCGGCAATGCCTCCTCCGCTATCAGAACGCAGCCAGCGCCTTTCGCGATCTCCCGGCGTAGCTCTTCTTCGTCGCCGCAAATGAAGGTGGAAAGACCGCTTCGATTGAGCGCGTCTTCGGCGAGCGCGGCATCGCGTCCCGTTGGCGTCATAATCAGAACGCGCAGGCTATCCTCGACTCTCGGGACGACCTGCGCTGCGCTATCCGCCGCCATCATGGAATCGGAACGATGGATTCAGCCTGATACACAGGCGTCCCCGTCAGGACGCCTGTAAAGCTGGTAAGCGGCTCGCTGACGTCGACGCCGCCCGCTCTCATCGTCAGTTTCCGGATTGTGTGCTCATGTGGGCCGCTACGCTTTTTGACGATCGACAAGGCCTTGTGCAGCGCGCCGCTAAGCTCGAAAAAACGAAGCAGAAATACATTGTCGGCCAGGAAGCTGAAATCCATAGGCGAAGAGAGTTCCGTTCCGAAAATTCCGTGCTGTGTCAGCGTCATGATGGTGACAATCTGACGACGGCTGAGATAAGAGAGCAACTCTCTGATGTGAAGAATAACGCTCGGTTCTTCCAACGCGGACTGCATATAACCGTTCAGCGTGTCGATCACGACGAGCTTCACGCCCTGCTTCTCGACTCGATCCATGACAAGGGCGGCGATCTCGCCGACGCTCAGTTCGGCCGGATCGAGATGCCTGAGTTCAATGCGGCCGGCCTCGACTTCGGCGCGCATGTCCAAGCCCAATCCCTCGCTGCGACCTATATAGCTCTCCTTGGTCTCGTCGAACAGAAAAACGGCGCATTTCTCGCCGCGCTTCGCCGCCGCCATCGCGTAGAGCGATGTTATGGTGGATTTTCCGACGCCTGCCGGCCCAGCTATGAGCGTGTTCGAACCGCGGGGAAGCCCGCCTCCGACGAGCGCGTCAATCTCGGAATTGCCGGAGTCGAGCGCCGGAGCCGCCACGAGGCTCGGAAAGCTCTGCGCGACGAGGCGAGGGTGCACGGTCAGCCCTCCGGCGGCGAGCGTTACGTCGTGCGAGCCGCTCACATAGCTGCAGCCGCGCAGTTTACTCACGCGTAATGCGCGTCGGTCGGCCCCGTACGAAGACGGTTTTTGCCGCAATTCGATGATGCCGTCAGACAAAGTTTTGCTGCGGAGATCCTTTTCCGTCGTCGACGCTTCGTCCAGCATCACCGTCGTGCAGTCGCGCGCCGCCATGAAGTCGCGAATACGTTTCAGTTGGCGCCGATGGAAGGCCGCCGTCGGCGCGACAACGCGCAGACTCGAAATCGTATCGAGCACGAGCAGCTTTGGTTTGAACCGTTCGACTTCGGAAAAAAGATGGTCGAACGTCTCGCCGATTTCGACCTCCGCTTCCGGGAAGAGCGTGTAATCGAGCCCTTCTTCCGCGCTGGTCGGCTCCGACAGGCCCGTGATATTGATCCCGGCGAGACTCCATCCGTGCGATGCGGCGATCGATCGCAACTGTTGCGGCGACTCGGCGCTCGTCGCGAGCAGGCAGCTTTCACCCGCGCGAACCGCCTGGATCAGGAACTGGATCGCAATGGTCGTCTTGCCGCTGCCGGGCGCACCTTCAACGAGAATAAGAGAGCCGCGCGGAAGTCCGCCGTGAAGAACCCTGTCGAGCCCCGGAACGCCTGTCGCAAAACGCGGGGTTGTCTCAATCGGCACGGACACTGTGGCGCTCCCGATAATCATGATTGTCATACAGCATAGGCAAAGTATTCGACAAGATTGCTTTCCGCAATGCTCTCACTTTCCGCAGCCTAAAAGAGCAGCCGCACTGCAACGGAGTCGGATCGGTATTCGGAAGATAAAACTCGGCTTCGCGCCTTCAACCCATCTTGCCCCCAAGCCTTTTCCCGCTTAGCCTTTTGTCCGAGTGCCGGTCGATTCGTCGAGTCAGCTGTCGCGAACGCTGTCAAAAGTTCGCGCTTCCGAGGGATCAGAACATGGATCGGGACACGCTCAGCGATATCGCCGAATCCGCCCCATTGCCGGACGCAGGGGCCGAATTGCGCAGTTCCTCCGCTGCCGCCGCCAGCAAAACGTCGATCAGCGTTCCGGCGCAACTTGTTTCTCAAGGCGCGCATCGCTTTTACGCGCTGGTGCTGCCGAGCGGCCTGCTCGCCGAAACCTGCACGGTCGAACCGCGGGTCGAGAATCCGGAAGAGGGCTTCCAGCGCCTGCTGGATCCAAAGCGCGCGAAGTCCATCGCCAAATATATCGACGCCGGGTTCGGCACGGTTCCCGGCGCCGTGGTTCTGTCGGCGCAGTCGCGCGCGCATATGCATTATGACCGCGCCACGGGAGCGCTGACATTCCGGCAGGACCCCCGCGCCTTCCTGATCATCGACGGACAGCATCGCATTTTCGGCTTCAAGCTGGCGAAACGCGCCGTCGACGTGCCGGTGGTGATCTACAACAAGCTGAAGCGTTCGGAAGAATGCCGGCTGTTCATGGACATCAACACCAAGCAGCGGCCGGTGCCCAATGAGCTGTTGCTCGACATCCGTCGCCTCTCGGAAGTCGAGACGAAAGCCGACGCGCTGCTGCACGACGTCTTCGATCTTTTTCACACACGCGACGATAGCGCGCTCAAGGACCTGCTCAGTCCGGCGGAGCGGCGCAAGGGCACGATTTCGCGCGTCACCTTCAACGCCGCGCTGCGCTCGATCAAGGGCGCATTCGTCGATGCGCGGGCGGAGGAAGTCTACGCGGTGCTCAACGCCTATTTACGCGCCTGCCGACATGGTCTCGGTTTGCACAATGCCGATGAGCAGATCACGCATCCGGCCTTGTTCAAGGCGCTGGCGCTGCTGTTCGCCAATGTCGCCGAGCGGGTCGCCGATCGCCATGGCGGAAAATACACGGTGGCGAACTTCGAGGACGTGCTCATTCCCTTCTTCAAGCGATTGAAGAAATCGGATCTGCCGCGCGCCGGCATGAGCCATGTCGCGCTGCATGAGCATTACGGCAAGGCGCTAAGCGCCGGCTTCCTGATCAAACAGTGGCTTTTCTCTTGAGACGAATGG
>WSXZ01000046.1 GCA_009773555.1 Methylocystaceae bacterium
GAAGCGAATTGCGCGAGACGAAGGCCGCCACGATTTCGGCGGCGAGCTCGGTCGTATTCGGCTGATCTGTATTTGATGTCACGGAAAATCCTCGAAGCGATCGTACCCGCCCTCGATACGCGGACATTGGCTCCACGTCGATAGGCGCCCTTCTACTTGCGCCGCGAATACCGCGGCTCCGAACTCTGGGCGACGAAAGTCTATCTGATCGTCGACCTGCTTACCCGATGTCACGCTAGGCTATAGGCGGTCGTCAGCGGAGTTGAGGCGTCTCCAGGGCTGCTGAGTCGCAGCGCAATCTCTTCCAAAAAATGGAGCGCCAGCCAAAGGCCCCTCCAAAAAACTCAATGCGGAAGGGCGCAGCAGCCAGCGCCCCTCCTTTAGAATCTTGAGAGCCCGTCTGCAACTCGCCAACCAGGTCTCAAGTGTGTCTCCCGAAGGAGGTCAAGTCCTCGGGCGCTTTGCATTGGCCAAAGAAGAGCACTTACCTGCGATAGCGCCCAGTAGCCTGCCCGCCAGCCCGGCAACCGCCATATGGGCCACGGTGTCCGTAAACGCCACATCCCCCATAAACTTTCTCGATCGGAGCCTGAACCGCAGCATTCATCGAGGCTGCCGGCATGGCGTTCGATGCTGTAGGCGCGAAAGCAAAACCAAGACCAAGTATAGCCGCAGTCACCCAAATCCGAAAGTGTGCCATAAGTTCTCCTGTAGTTATCGGCGACACGCTATCTCTTAATTCGCAATTGCGCCACGCGTTTCGTGCGCGCTCAGCCGCCAGATTGGGCTCCCGGCCTTCAGGGCGAACCCATACTTTTCGTGTCTTACCACCTTGCCTACGGCGATCACGGGTAAATCAGGGTGCTGATGTAGGTGATAAACGAGGGAAGGCTGGTCGCCGACGATTGCGTCCACGCGATTTTCCGCTAGCGCATTGACGAGATTGCCGAGGGTACTGAATCCCCGGCCGGACAGTCCCGCCTTCGCGACATACATGTTCGCGACGCTCCCGCTGAGCGTGCCAACAATCTTGCCTTTAAGATCCGCTAAATCCTCGATCCTGCCCTTGTCTGCGACCCACATGCGCCGTTCCAGAGAGTTTACAGTCATGACGCTGGTGATCGAGGACGTTATGTAAGCCACAACGCCCGCGCCCATGACGAGCCAGATACCAGCGATCATCGTCCCGTAACTTCCGAACACCGGCTTGTGATTTGTTTTCCCAGACGTCAGCACCGAGAGCACGTGATAAAAACTCTCGGAAAAGCCCTGTTTCCACTCCGCTGGAAACTCGGGGTCCAGGCGCCTGTCCAGCGCCGTAAGGAGAAAAGAAGCGACGATCACGCCGAGCCCCATCCAAAGATACACTCTAAGATGGCCATTCTCCTCAAGCTGCTCGAAGAAACTCCAGAAACCAGCCGGCGGCGCTTGATGAATCATCATCTGCAAGCCTGCATCGAACCAGGGCTGGGAAAAATCCATTCGCTCCATCCGCTCGGCGTTTATCGTCAACTCGGTGACCGCAACGTCGGATTTTCCCGTGGTGACTGAATCGAGAAGCTCTTGGAGGGTTGATGCTTCCCGATATTCGTAATCCAAGCCCATGCGTTTGGCGCTCTCCTCCCACAGGTCGATCGCAAATCCAGTAAATCCCTGGTCAGTCTTCATGACGAACGGAGGGCTTTCCAACACCACAACCTGCATCTTTTTCGCCGGAGGGGAGCTGGTTTCCGGGCATGCGGGCGTGGACACAACGATGGCCAAGCAGGCTAAGATCGTTGACATTAGGATGTTGATTTTGATCATCATTCCGGCCGGGGCCTGGCTCTCTGCAGCTTGAGTGTCGCAATCGCTGGTGATTTATAACTTGTCGAAGCGGTCTCGCCAAAGACCAGCGCCCGAGGCGCAGATGTCGGTTCTGCGCCCGCCCTGCCTCGGCCGCGGGAGAGGAATGACGGCGGGCGGACGCCCGGCAGGCATGTCGGCGCCCCGGCGGCGCGCTTCGATCAGCCGTTAAGCTGCAAGCGTTGCGCCGCCGTCAACGACAAGATCCTGAAGCGTGATGTGGCTGGCGAGATCCGACGCAAGAAACACGACGGCGCTTGCGATCTCCTCGGGGGCAGCGATCTTTCCCAGCGGAATTCCCAATTTGAAGGACTCAAGGTCTCCGGCGATCACTTGCTTCTCTGCGTCTGCCGCACGCCACATGGAGCGCTGCATGGCGGTGTCAGTGGAGCCAGGGGAGACGAGGTTGCAGCGAACGCCATACGGCGCGAGCTCCAAGCCCACGCAGTGCGTCAGACTGGTCAGCGCCGCCTTCGAGGCGCAATAGGCGCTCATCAGCATGCGCGGCGTATGCGCGGCGTTGGAGCCGACGCTGACGATCGCCCCCGAGCGCTGCCGTTTGAACTGCGGGATGGTCTGCTGAAACAGGTGGAAGGGGCCGGACGCGTTGACGTTCATACACGCGGCCCAATCATCCAGGCTCAGCTCTTCCGTCAAACCAAGACGCAGCACGCCTGCGGCGCTAACCAGCACATCCAATCTCGGACGCTCTTTCAGCAAGGCTCGGCAGGTCTCTTGTACCTGATCGCGCGCGCTGACGTCGAGGCGCATTGTCGCGAAAGGATAGCTCGAGCCCGCCCAATTCCCTGGCCGGCGCCCGTGACCCAGATCCGCTTTCCTGAAAAATTCATTCGCAACCGCCGAGACGTCACGCGGAGACGACCGCGGCGAGCCGGCGATCGATGATCTCCCACCAGCCATTCAAGGTCGGCTTTTTCGCCAACTCGTCAAAACCCACATCGATGCCAAGCTTGCGCCACTCGGTGACCAGCATCATCACTCGCACCGAGTCGAGGCCGTAATCGATAAGGTTTTCGTCGGGGTCGAAGTCTGACTCCTCGACATCGAGCGCCGACAAGAGCTGCTTCTTGAGGTCTTCTCTGGTCAGCGGCGCAGAATGCGTGTTTCGCGCGGCGAGCAATTCGTCGACGCCGACCACCATGCCGCAGCGTCCGGCGACATAGTTCAGAGTCATAAGATGATCGTCGAGGGAGAAATCGCCGATAGCGTCGGCGATCATGAAAGGCTTGATGTCATGCATGAAGGCGTCGAGCGCCGTCGTCAGACAACCGATGTGGCCATAGACGCCGCAGATCGCCAGTTGATCTCTGCCCATGTCTTTCATCATCTCGGCCAGCGACGAACGCTTGAAGGCGCTGTAACGCCACTTCGTCAGCACTGTCTCCCCGGCGTCCGGCAATAGAGGCTCAACAATTTTGCGTCTATGCGGTTGGGCGTTCAGACCAGATCCCCACATGTCATTTAGCAAGCCGCGATCTTCGTCGCTCTGTTCAATGGGCTGAGCCGTATAGATCACGGGAGCGCCGTGGGCCCTGAAAAAGGCGCGCAACCTTCGAATATTTGAGATGAGCTGATCGACAAGTGGACTTTCTTCGCCATAGAAGCCGACGAAGTAGTCTTGCATGTCGTGGATCAGCAGCGCCGCGCGCTCGGGCGCAAAACTCCAATTGACTTTGTTTATTCGGAAGGAGTCCGGGCCCGGCATTGCGTAGGATGCAAGGGATTGTATGGCCATGATCAATTCCTGTTTGCTTTTAGACGTTGAGCTTTGCCTGGATGTCGTCGCGCAGCGTTTGCTTGTCGACCTTACCGAAGGCGGTAAGCGGCATCTGATCGATGAATTCGAAACGATCGGGGAGCTTGAATTCCGCAACTCCCTGGTTGCGGAGGTGCTTTCGCAAGGCGATCGGCCTTAGCGCGGCGTCGCTCGTGACAATGTAAGCGCAACTTTTCTCTCCCATCAGAGAGTCGGGCATGGAAATGAGCGCCGCGTGCACGACCGCCCCGTGCTGCAGCAGCACATTCTCGATCTCTTCCGCCGCAATCTTCTCGCCGCCGCGGTTGATCTGATCCTTTTTGCGGCCTACGACTCTCACATAGCCCTCCGCCGTCATCTCGACGAGATCACCTGTGCGATAGAAACCGTCGTCATCGAAGGCGCGAGCGTTGTATTCTGGGCAGCGATAATAGCCCCGGACCGTGTACGGACCGCGTGTGAGCAGCTCGCCGACCTCGCCTGCGGCGACCTCTTCGCCATCTGCATCAACGACTTTCAGCTCATCATCGGGACTCATTGGCCGCCCTTGAGTCGAAAAAATCCGCTCGGGATCTTCGTCAAGACCCGTGTAGTTGACGAGCCCCTCCGCCATGCCAAAAACCTGCTGCAGCCGACAGCCGAAGGTCGCGACAATTCGGCGGGCGACCGTCTCGCTGAGTCGCGCGCCGCCGACCTGCATCACTGTGAGAGTCGGCGCTTCGCGAGAGTCGTTGGCGGCGGCGTCAAGCCATAACGAAGCAATCGTCGGCACGATGGCCGTGACGTTTACCTTGTGACGGCGAATGTGATCGAAGCAGAGATCCGCGCTCGGATTTCGCGCCATCACCACTGTTCCGCCGACGTGAAAGACGCCGAGCGCGCCGGGCGAACTGAGCGGATAATTATGCGGCGCGGGTAGCGCGCACAGGTAGCGGCTCTCAGCCGTCAGACCGCAGATTTCCGCGCTTCGCCGCACGCTGTAGTAATAGTCGTCATGGGTGCGCGGAATGAGCTTGGGAACGCCTGTGCTGCCTCCCGACAATTGGAAAAACGCCACCTGATCGGCCGCAGAAGGGCGCGGTTCGTCCGCCGCGCCGTCTGAGTCACATTCCCACAGCGACTCAAGATTTTCAGCATATTCAGTTCGTCCGTGGATGGCCACGACGCTCAATGTCGGCGCGAAGCTCCGCAAGCCTGCGACATAGACGCCATCCGCGAAGAGACGATGTTCGGCGGACGCGATGAGAAGCTTGGGTTGAAGCTGCTGCGCATAGGCCGTCATCTCCAGCTTGTCGTGGCTGAACAGCGCGTTGACGGGAGCCACGCCCATTTTGAGCAGCGCAAAAAAGACGATGTAAAACTCGGCGACGTTGGGAAGTTGAACGAGCGCGGTATCGCCCTGCTCTATTCCGCGTCGCATGAGGCTAGACGCAAGTCGCAAGGACTTGACGTCCAACTCAGCGTAAGTGAGATGTCGCTCGCCGCAAATGAGCGCGACCGCGCCAGGATGACGATGGCAGGCGCGCTGCAAAATCTCCGTCAGCGGCTCGCCGCGCCAATAGCCCTTGTCGCGATATCTACGAGCGAAGGCGTCGGGCCAGGGCGTGAACTCTATCGGCATGCGGGGCGCTCCCCCGTTTCTATTCCGAAGGCGCGCAGCATCGTGCCTAACTTGGCTTCGGTTTCCGCCCATTCGGATTCCGGATCAGAAGCTTCGACGATGCCGGCGCCGGCAAACAGTCGAATGGCTTTGTCGTGAACCGTTCCGCACCTTATCGCCACCGCCCACTCGCCATTGCCCTCTGAATCGCACCATCCGACGGCGCCGCTGAAAACGCCGCGGTCGAATGGCTCCAGAGCGCCAATCAACGACCGCGACTCTGCGGTTGGATAGCCGCAGACCGCTGGCGTCGGATGCAGACGGCAGGCAAGTTGAAGCGCCGACGTGTGGTGGTTCGCCAGCTCGCCGGTGATCAATGTCGAGAGATGCCACATCGTCGACGTGTTCATGAGCGCCGGCTCAGTGGGCGTCGTCAGAGCTTTGCATACGGGCTCCAGCGCTTCCTGTATTTCATCCACAACAAGCCTGTGCTCGAAATTGTCCTTGTTCGACTGCAGCAGCTTGCGGCTCGCCAGCCGATCCTCTTCCGGGTCTGATCTGCGTTTGGCCGAACCGGCCAAGGGATTAGAGCGAATGGCGGCGCCGTCCTTTCGGATGAGGAGTTCAGGACTTGCGCCAAGCAATATCGCCCCATCGCCCAACGGCGCCTTGAAATGATAGCCGCTGGGATTTTGCTTCACCAAGGCGTTCAAGATCGCTGCGACGTCGACCGGTTGCGCGAGTTCGATTTCGAGGATGCGGGATAGAACCGCTTTTGACATTTTACCGGCACGAAAGCTTGTGATCGCGCGCGTGACGGCGTCTTTGAATGCGTCCTTGTCGGGGAGGCTACGCATGCCGAGCACCGTGGGCGCCCGCTCCGAGCGGCGCTCCTCGACCATCAGCGAGCCTCTTGCGAAATCCGTATAACTCATTGGCACGAACAGTGAGCAGGGCTGCCGTATGTCGAAAGGAATGGCGCCTGCAACGATGGGATTCACCTGTCCGGCCTGCCGCGCCCGATTGATTGCGCCCTGCACGGCCGTCTGCAGGAAACTATCCGAATGCGCCGCGCCGCACGCCGAAAGACAAATTCTCTCCGCAATGCCGAATGCTTTGATGCTTCGGTGCGGGGAAGTGAACACAAAGCTGGGATTGGCTTCAATGGTCGAAACTGAAGGAGCAAGATTAATCGCATTCATGTCGCACCTCTACCTACCGCTATCGATTTCGTTCTTCATCAAAAAAGCGTCGCCTACATGCACGGCGTGCACATCAAGCTTTCTCGGTCTTCGAGAGTTGAGGCTGCGGCCGTGCGCTCTTTTCGGCGCTCGTCGAAGGCAAATCCTCGCTCCTCTTAGACGAGGCGAAACGAAGGGACCGAAATCCGATCGCCATCGCCCCGCTCGAAAGAAGCGCGATAAGGCTGAAAATGAGAATGGCTGAAGTCAGCGGAAAAACGCGAGTCAGGCCTCCAAGCGCAAGCGCGCCAAAAGCATCGCCGGTGACCGCCTGGGCGGCCCATAGACCATTGACCCGGCCCAACAAATGTTCCGGCGTGTGGCGTTGGACAAGCGTGAACTGCAGAAGCGAAGCGATCGAGCTCAAATAGCCAAAGCCCGCGAGCGCCACAAAAGCGACGACAGGATCGCTGATCAATCCGAGCGACCCGAGTACAACGAAAGCCGCCGCGCCGCTTGCGAGCAGTAGCGCTCCGTAACGCGCAAAGCCGCCGAGCCAACCGCCCGTTAAGGCGGCTGCCGTCGCGCCAAGCGGCGCAGCGGCATACATCATCCCCACCGCCGACGGCCCGACGCGGTATATGTCCTCGGCAAGCGCCGGCAAGAGAATGCGGACGCCGCCGCCGAGACTAACAAGCGCGCCCACGGCGACGACGGCGCCGACGAGCCTGTTAACAAAAAGATAGCCTACGCCCGCCCCAAGCGCGCGCAGGGGGTGCTGCGGTTCGCGTCTGGCAGGAGGCATCGACGGAAGCCGCATGAGCTGAGCGACGGTCAACAGCGCGCCGATCGCGGCTGCAAGGTAATTCCAGCCCACGCCATAAGACGCGATCACCATCCCGCCGAGCGCCGGAGAGAGGATTCCGCCCATGCGAACCGTCAGCATGTTGAACTGGCCGGCAGCGCCAAGATTTTCGCGGCCGACGAGAAAAGGCGTTGCGGCGAGCAGCGCGGTAACGCCGAGCGCGCTGAAAAATCCGTCCCACAGCGCCAACGCATAGATCGCCAGCACTGACGGCGACGCGCTGAAGCCATTGACGGCAAGCGCGGCGAAGCCAATGCCGCACACCGACCGCGCAAAGAGGATGAGCTTGCGTCTATCCCATCGGTCGGCGAGCACCCCGCCCGCCAACAGCCCGGCGAAGGCGCCGCCGCCGCCGAGCGCCATGGATATTCCGACCTGCATAGGCGAGCCGGTCAATTCCTGGATTTGAACTGGGACCGCCACTGTCAGCATGCCCAGCGAAAACACCGACAGGGTCCGCGCAATGACGACCGTGCGAAATGCTGCATTGTCGCGCAGCAGGCTGAGGTCCAACAGCACAGTAGATTTGTTCTTGACGACGGCGCGCGCCGGATCACGAGATGAACCCGACGACGCATGACCTCCGTTGCGCGTCTCTTGCGACGCTTCTGGGGAGGGCTGAGTGTCCATCCTAGCTCCTCGCCTCTCTGTCGCGCAGCAAGTCGTTGAGGATTGGCCCCAAAGCTTGCAAGGAGCGCGGAGAGACAATGTCCGTGTGGGCGCAGTCCAGGTCGACGACGTTGAGCTGGCCCACATAGGGACGCCAGGTCTCCTGGACGTCCATTCCCGGCGGCAAGGTCCGCCTCGCTACGAATAGCGTTGCCGCTCCGGGATAGCGCGCCGTCCTCGCAGTGGAGAGTAGACGCACTGAATCTTCGTAGTTCCGCATGATATTGCCGAACATCTCGGCCTTCTCCTTCGCCAGGGCCGAGTCGAGAGCGTCTTTGGAGGCGTTCATGAACAGCGCGCGCTCCTTCTCGATCTCGTTCTCTTCGTCTTCCGTCGGCGGTCTGCTCCAGTCCTGGATTTCTGGCGGATAGGTGTCGAGCAGTCCGAGAAAGTCGACCACGTCGCCTTCTTCGACGAGTCGCACAGCGATCGCCTGCGCCACGACGCCGCCAAGCGAATAGCCGAGCAGGCGGTAAGGCCCACGAGGCTGAACTTTGCGGATCGTTTCGAGATGTCTCTTGCAGACCTCATCCATCGTATCGCAGACGGCGATGACTCCGTTCGGCCGCGGCGACTGGAGTCCGATCACGGGGGAATCGCTTTGGAGATAGCGGGTGAGGACGCTGAACTGCCACGAAAAGCCGGAAGCTGGATGAATGCAGATCAATGGCGCATCGTCGCCCGAGCGCAGATGCAGAACTTCGCCGAAGCCTGCCTTGCGCTCTTCGCCCGCCTGTTCGTCGAAAAGCGCGCGCGCAAGCCGCTCAACGCTCGAATTGACGATGACTTCACCGACGGAGACAGGCGTCTTGAATTCCGTCTCCAACGCCGCGGCGAGTTGCATGGCGAGCAAGGAATGTCCGCCGAGCGCGAAGAAGTCATCGTCGGCGTTGACCTCATCGATCCCAAGAACACGCGCGAATATTTCTGAAAGAGTCGTTTCAATTCCCGGAAGCGGCTTGCGGCCTTGGCGTTGAAGCCCATTTCCCGGCGCCGGCAACGCCTTTCTGTCAAGTTTGCCGCTGGCGTTCAGCGGGAATTCCTTGAGGCAGATGACCGAAGTCGGAGTCATATGGCCTGGGAGACGACGCAAAAGCGCGCTGCGCAACGCCTCGCCATCAAGCTCCGTATCTCTTGATGGAACGACATAGCCGACCAACTGACGCTCATCGGCGCCCCCGCCGACTCGTTCGCCCGTCGCTCTTGCTATGACAGCGGCCTGGGCGACGCCGGGCTGCTCCAGGAGCACGCTCTCGATTTCGCCGAGTTCGATCCGCTGGCCACGAATCTTGATCTGGTCGTCAGCTCGACCAAGATATTCGACGGCGCCATTCGCGAGCCAGCGGACGATATCGCCTGTGCGATACATTCTCTCGCCGTCCGCAAAAGGATCGGCGAGGAAGCGACTGGCCGTGAGCGAAGGGCGATTCAGATACCCATCGGCAAGTTGCACGCCGGAGAGATAAAGTTCGCCCGCGACTCCGACTGGCGTCGGCCGCAGCCAGCCATCGAGAACCCGCAAGCCTGTGTTCCACACGGGCCGGCCGATGGGAACGCTGGCCGCCTCAGCAGCGTCGTCTGCGCCGATGCCGCAGGCCCGTTGATAGGTGACGTCGACAGCCGCCTCTGTCGGACCGTAGAGATTATGCAGCGGCGCGCTGAACAACGTCTCATAGGACCGGGCTAATTCTTTCGACAGCGCTTCGCCGCTGCAAAAAATGAGACGTAGACTGCTGGAGTCCGCCGCTTGGCCGGACTCGGATTTGGCCGTCGCGACGAAGGTCGCGAGCATCGACGGAACGAAATGGATCACGCTGACCTGGTGATCCTCAATGAGCCGAAGCAGCGCGCGTGGATCGCGATGCGCTTCGGGCGGCGCGACGACGAGACGCGCGCCCGTCATCAGCGGCCAAAAGAACTCCCATACCGAAACATCGAAGCTGCTTGGGGTCTTCTGCAAGACGACGTCGTCAGCAGTCAATCTGTACTCATGCTGCATCCAGCGCAAACGATTGACGATGGCTTTGTGAGAGACCGTCACGCCCTTCGGACGGCCGGTCGAGCCCGAGGTATAGATGACATAGGCCGCATCTTCGGGGCTTGGGCGGATGACGCTCTTCAAGCTGTCTTCGTTCAGACAGTCCGACAGCTCATCATAGACGAGCGATGCGCCCAATTGCTCGAAGCGCTCCTGCAGGTCTCGCGTCGTGACGATGAGGCGAGGTCGGGCGTCTTGCACCATATACGCAAGACGTTCTTCCGGATAGCTGGTGTCGAGCGGCAGATAAGCGGCGCCCGCTTCTTGCGCGGCCATCAGCGCGATGACCAGTCGAACTGAACGCGGCAGCGCAATCGCGACGATGTCGCCGGTCGTGACGCCGGTGGCCGCGAAGTTGCGTGCGAGCGCCGTCACTTGCCGCCGAACCTCGCGGTAGGACAGCGCATGATCGCCGTCGACCAGCGCTATGGCGTCTGGCGTGCACTGCGCCTGGTCCGCCAGCAGCTCGCATAGGGTGCTCGGATAATTCGCCACTTTCGTCGCGTTGACGCGCGCGAGCAGATCTCGTTCCTCGGGGAGCAAAACGTCCATCGCAGAGAGCGGCGCGTCGGGTCGGTCGACGATCTGCTCCAGCAGTCTCGTCACACGGCGGGCAATGCGCTCCGGCTCTTTGACGCCTTCGCGATATTCGAGCCGCAGCTCCAATTCGCGGCCCGGCAGAACCATCAGGGTCAAAGGATAATGCGTATAGCCGCGGTTGCGGGCGCCGACGCATCGCAGACCGCCGAAGTCCGCCGCGAACAGATTTGCGTCTTCCGGATAATTCTCCACCACGAGCAATGTGTCGAACAGGTTTGAAACGCCGCACAGTCGTTGGATTTCGCCAAGCCCAACGCCGTCATGCTCCAGCAGCCGAATTTGTCGCTGCTGGACATGGGCAAGCTGCTCGAGCAGCGGCTGATCCGGGCGCAGCCGCAAGCGGACCGGCAGCGTGTTGGTGAAAAGTCCGATATGCGCTTCGACGCCTTCGATCGCCTCGGAACGGCCTGACATTGGCGATCCGAAGACGACGTCGTTGCGACCGGTCATAGTTGCAAGGAATGCGCCCCACACGCCTTGCATCAGCGTATTGAGCGTCAGCCCGCGGCTGCGGCGCAGCGCCTCGAGTTCTTCCAGAAATCCGGGGCGAAGATTAAGCGGCAGCTCATGAATGGCGCCGAAGCGCTTCGTGTCTTCAAACAGCAATGTCGGCGCAACGCCCTGCAGCGCCTCTCGCCAGGCGAGACGCGCCGGGGCCGGGTCGCGGCTTGTGAGGCGACGCACGACCGTTGGATAATCGGGCGTGAGAGGCGGCAGCGCATGACCCGCATAGGCGCCGAGCAACTCTCGCAGCATGATTGTTGAAGACCAGCCGTCGCCGATCAAATGATGCGAGCAGATGACCAGAACATGCCTGTCGCCGGCAAGGCGCACCAGCGTCGCCTGCGCCATCATCCGCTCCTGCGCCTCGGCGCCAAGAAAATCCTGATCGAGTTCCGCCCGCTCGAGACGGTCGAGTTCGTCGACTTGCTGCTGTTCATCGCATGCGTCGAGATTGCAACGCTTCCATGGCCAGTGACGTAGACTGGACCCCTCATCGAGCAGCGGAAGGATTTGCAGCGCCGCGCCCTGCTGAACATCGAAGACCGCCGCCAACTGGGGATGACGGCGGAGCAGCATCTCCAGCGCATCCTTCAGTCGTTCGACATCAAGCGGACCTTCGAAATCAAAGCGGGAGATAGCGTTGTAGCGACTGGCTTGCACGCCGAGCCGGGCATGGAACAACAGTCCTTCTTGTAACGGCAATGCAGGCAATACGGCGGCGATTGGACCGTAACGCTCGCGCAAGGCATCCAGCTCCGCCTCGCTGATTTCGCTGGTCTCAAAAGTTTCGGTGGGCGCCACGTCAGACTTCGACTCAAGCGCCTTCGCCATACGCGCGACGCTTCGGCATTCGAAGATGTCTCGCGGGCGCAACAGAGCGCCGCGCCGACGCAGCGCCGCGCAAAGGCCTATCGCGGAAATGCTGTCGCCGCCGAGAAGGAAGAAGTCGCCATCGGCGCCGACGTGGTCCACGCGCAGGATGCCGGCGATTAGATCGGCCAGCATCGCTTCGGGTCCAGGAAGCGGCTGTCGGCTTTTCGATTGAGCCGCCTCGGACGGATCGGGCAAAGCTTTTCGATCGAGCTTGCCGTTGGCGCTCAGCGGCAATTCCTCCAAGACCACGATCGCAACAGGCGTCATATAGGCAGGAAGGCGCTTGCCCAGCGCCGCGCGCAGCGCTTCGCCGTCGAGTTGGTCGCCGGGCGTCGCGGGCGTGACATAGCCGATGAGTTGTCGAGCGTCAGAAGCAAGCGCCGACGCATTCCCGCGGCCGAGAATGCGCGCGATAACCGCCGCCTGCGCGACGCCAGGCTGATCCCGCAAAGCGCTTTCGATTTCGCCGAGTTCGATTCTCTGGCCGCGTATTTTGAGCTGATCGTCGCTACGACCCAGATAATCGACGGTTCCGTCGGGCAGCCAACGCGCGATGTCGCCGGTGCGATACATGCGCTCGCCATCGGCTTCGGGGTCGGCGACGAACCGGCTGGCGGTCAGCGAAGCGCGGCGCCAATAGCCTTGCGCAAGCTGCGCCCCCGTCAGATAGAGATCGCCGGCGACGCCGATCGGCGAAGGGCGCAAGCGCGCGTCCAATATGCGCAAGCCCGTGTTCCACAAAGGCCGCCCGATCGGCACGCCCGGTCCCCGCGCCGAGGCGAGCGCCTGTCCGAATGCAGGCTGATACGTCACCTCGACCGTCGCCTCGGTCGGTCCATAGACATTATGCAGCGGCGCGTGAAAAAGATTTTCGAAGGCTTCGGCGAGCTCTTTGGACAGGGCCTCGCCAATGCAAAACACTGCCCGCAGGCTCACAGCGTCACGCGCGGCGTTCGACGTCGTCCGAACGCCGGCGACAAAGGCGGCAAGCAGCGACGGCACGAAGTTCATCGTCGTGACCCGATAGTCGCGGATAACCTGAAGCAGCGCTTCCGGATCACGGTCGACTTCTTCCGGCGCCATCACGAGACGCGCGCCGCAGGTCAAGGGCCAGAAGAATTCGCCGACCGAGACATCGAAGCTGCAGGGCGTCTTCTGCAACACAACGTCATCGGCGGTCAGTGAATATTCGTCTTGAAGCCAGTACAGGAGATTGACGACCGCGCCGTGAGAGACAACGACGCCCTTCGGCTTCCCGGTGCTGCCTGACGTGTAGATGATATAGGCCGGGTGGCCCCGCGTGAGCGTCGTCTTTGGCGCTGAGGGATAATCTTCGACGCCGGGCGCAAGCGCATCGAAGTTCAGAACCGGTCCCATACTTTCGAACCGGCTTCGCAGATTCTCGCTTGTGATGATCACGCGCGGCGCTGCGTCCTCGGCCATGTATGCCAGTCGCTCGTCGGGATAATTGATGTCGAGGGGCAGGTAGGCGGCGCCCGTTTCAAGCACGGCCATGATCGCAAGACTTAAGTGAACAGTCCGGGGAAGCGCGATCGCGACATGATCCTCAGCGACCACCCCCGCGGCTGCAAGCATCTGCGTAAGTCGAAAGATCTGCCGTCGAACCTCTCGGTAGGTCAGCGTATGGTCTGGATCAACGAGCGCTATAGCGTCTGGCGTCTTTGCCGCCTGGGCGGCGAGCATGTCGCATAACGTCAGCCGTGGAACATCTTTCGCTGTGTCGTTCGCCGCCGTGATTAGCGCGCGCTCGCCTTCGGTCAGGAGCGGCGCCGCGCCGATTGCGAGCTTGGGATCTGCCGCGAGGCGCTCCACAAGACAGGCGAGCCTCTTCGCGTGCAGTGCCAAATCCTGCTCGTCGTAGCGATCGCAATTGCCAACGAGATCGATCGTCAGTCTGCCGTCATCGACATAAAGATCAACTTCCAAATCTTCGACGGGCCCTGACGCGAGCTGATGGGTCACGCCCGCGACGCCATCGAAATCGAGCCGATAGTCGAACATCTTGAGATTGAGCATCGGCCCGTAGAGAGAGCGATCCGAGCCGACCAGCCCGAGATCGCGCCGCAGCTGTTCGGCTTCGTACCGCTGGCGTCGGCGCACCGCCTTCAATTCGGAGGCAAGCCCTGTCGCCGCCTCCGACAGCAACATCGATGGCGCCACGCTCAGCTGTACAGGCAGGACGTTCACGACAGGACCTGCGGCGAAGAGCGAAATGGATCCCATGCGTCGCATGAAAGGCATGCCGACCGTCAATCGCGTCGCGCCGCTCATCCGATGCAGATATGCGAAGACGGCCGCCATCGCCATTTCGACGCCGGAGACGCGAACAGCGGCGCCTTGCGTCTCGAACGCCGTCATAACGTCTGGCGGAAGAGATATTCTTCGCCGCAGCGGCAAGGACACATCCGCATCCTGCGAGGTTTTCGTTCTGGGCTGCGACAATGCGATCGGGGTCGGCAGATTTTGGGCGTGGTCCGACCAAAACAACCGGTCTGCTTCCTGCGCCTTCGAGCCCTCATAGGACTGGTATTCTTCGACGACCTCGGCGAAGGAGGTGAAAGGCGACTCCCCTAAAGGCTTGCCGCGCCTTAGCGCCGTGTAAATATCGGCGATGCGCCGCGCGATGGCGGTAAAGCTGAAACCATCGACCATCAAATGGTGGTATCGCTGATACCAGAACCAACGCTCGCCATTCGATGTTTCACCGAGACGAATCAGCGCGTGCCGATAGAGCAACGCATCGCCATCCAGTGGCAGATCCGCCGCCAGATCGGCGCGCATGAAGGCAAGCGCTGCAGCCGCCGGATCGGGTTCTTCCCTGACGTCAATGACATCGGGAACGGGCGGCTCCCCAGCATTTATGCGTTGAGGAATGATTTGCGAGAGCCGGCCTTCGGACTCGATAAACCGGGCATGAACTGTATCGGCCTCGGAAAGTCCGATGCGAATGGCAAGGCGCAGAGATTCAAGATCGACGTCGCCATTCAGCTCCACATATTGTGCAACGATGAAGGCGTTTCGCGTCGGTGAAACCTGATCGCCCATCCAGATGCCCGGTTGGGCGGCAATGAGCGGGAGTTCCAGCTCACTCGGCAAGGAGGGTCGCAAAGGCGGAGCAAGAAGCACTTGTCTTTCCCTTCGAAAGAAAGGCTGTTTACGAAATCATTCGATTAGCGCGGACGAGAGGCCTCACGAAGCGATTTTGGGCGCATGTCCGTCCAATGCTCATCGACAAATTTTACGCAGTCGCTCCGATCGCTCGGGCCGAAGAGCCGTCGCCAACCTGCGGGCTCCGGGGCGAATGTCGGCCAGAGACTGTGTTGGCCCTCAGAATTGACCAGAACGAGGAACGTAAGGCTATCGTCGTCGAATGGATTTGGCTGCGCGTCGTTCACACATTCACTCCGTCGCGTTTGTAATCGCCAATCTCAAGGCTTCCGAGCAAGACGCCGTAACGTCCGCCGGCGCCGCACGATGGTCGGCGAGCAGAAGGGACAGTCCGTCGATCAATCCGCCACGCCAGCAGAGCGGATCGTGCCCGCCAGAATAGACTCGATAGTGGGCGTCGTGCCCTGCGTCGACGAGAGTCCGGTGAACGCGGTCGCTGGCGACGCGAATGACTTTCTCAAAGCTTCCAGCCTCAAGAAAGACGCGAAGACGGGAAACGCCGCTCTTGCTGCTCTCGATCAAATCCGCGACGACGTCTCGCGCATGGCTGCGCGTGTCAGGAACGTTCGAACGCAGAACCTCCCGCGCATAACCTCCCGGCCACCAAAACGAGCCAGATTGGCTAAGCACGCAACCGAAGCATTCAGGCGAGCGAAGTCCTGCGAAAAGCGCCGCGAGTCCGCCAAAACTCTGTCCTGCTATGACGGTCTTGCTCGGATCGTGGCAGCATGGCGCGAGGCCTGCCACTATTGCTAATAGCTCCTGCTGAACGGCCTCCAGAAAGGCTTCGTCACACGCGAGTTCGCGACGACGCATGTTTGCGTTGAGCGAGTCGATGAGCACATAGACGCTCGGCGGGAGCAAGTCGGCTTGCGTGGCATGATCCAGGGCCGAGAAGACCGGCATGGCTTCTGCCCAATATTGGCCGTCCAGGAGCACGACGAGAGGAAGCTTTGTTTCTTTAGGCGTCACGCCCGTGCGATAAATCCAAACACGGCGACTGTTACGCAGCCGAGCGCTGTTCCACTCCATGAGATGCAAGCGACTTTGATCGGCCGCTGCGCGGTTATTGCGGTCGACGTCTCGCCACGCCGTTTGGAATGGCGCCTGCGGAAGATGCGCCGCGGATAACGGCTGTCCGCGCAGACCGACATGGCCAAGGTTGGGGTTCAGCGGATCGGTCTGCGCGAACTTCAGGAGTCGTTTCGCGGCCAACGCCATGCGCGCCAAGGAGATGGTCGTCGTTGAGAGGAATGAAACAATAGCTTCCGCGCCATTCAGCCTCTACCTCAAAGGACCAATGCCAGACGTCCGTTCCGGCGATCCGCTCTAAAGAGGCGGACTCATTGCTTTGATGATCAGTGACCGAGCAGATATCGATATAAACCGATAGAGTCCTTGAGGCCGTCGCATCGCCTTCGGGGTCTCGCCACAAAAACAAGACGCGCGCCCGGTCTCGGCCTATCGCCTGGACAATTGGACAGCCTTCGATGGCGACCCGACGCCACCAGCGATCGGAACCCACGTCTCGGCCGAAGCGGCCTTTCAACAATTGCTGGCAGGGCGTCGTCATCGCGCCCCCTCCTGCAATTGCCGGTGTGACGCGGCCCAGACGCTGTCGGCGGGTCCATATTCGACGCGATGAGCTGCAGAGCGCGCCATCCAGACGAAACATAGTGCGGCGGAAAGCGCGACGAGGTCGACGCCGAGCGCGGCCATGCTCGCTGAACCTTGCATGCCGAGCGCAGGCGATGCCCAACTGAACAGTGAGGTGAAAGGAATTGCAGCGGTGGCTATCGCGGCAAGCCAAAGAAGCTCAACACTGGCCGCGGCCGCTCCCCTGAGGAACGACCAAAGCACGCTCGCAAGAAACACGGCGTAATAAACGCCATTGTGCCACACATCGACGTTCGCGACACGGCCATTCAACCATTTCGCCGCCACGATCGTGATGGAGATCGCGCAGATCGCGCCGAGACAAACGCCGACCGTAGCGGCGGACATCAGCCGCGTCGATGTCTTCTGATTGACGGACCCGCCGTTTCGCCGTTCAGTTCGCCGACGAGATTCAATCCAAAGCAAATTGCCGGAATAGAAAAGGAAGGCGCCCGCAATGCCGAGAAGGAAGTAGCAGACGCGCACGACATCGCCGCCGAAGGTGGCGAAATGCAGGGCGAAGAACGTCGCCACGACGCCTGTCCAAGTTCCCTCTCTGCCCGGCAGATAGTCCGTGTTGGCGATCTCGCCGGTGACCGGACTGATGACCGCAAACCCCTTGCCTCTCGTCATATAGCGGGTGTCGTGTCCCCAAACCTGAACCGAGGCGCCCCGAAGCCCGGCGTTTCGGTACCGCATTTCGACTGGGACGAAACTTGGCGACGCCGCGTTGACCCGATCGAGAAGCGCGCTGACAGGCAACATGGGCGCGGCTCGCTCGTCCTTCTTGATCGCGTTGAAGGGGTTGCTCGCGGCCATGACCGATTTCAGACGGCCGTCATAGACGACGTAGTCGAGCGCATCGTATAGCTGGTCGTGCAGGCAGAAAACGACGGCGCTCAGCGCGATGACGATGTGGAACGGCAAGCTGACGACGCCCACGACGTTATGCGCGTCGAGCCACATGCGCTTGAGATTGGCGCCGATTCGCAGCGCGAAAAGATCCTTACCGAGCGAAGGCAGAACGATGATCAAGCCGGACACAAGCGCGACGGCATAGACAGCGCTCACGACCCCCATGATGGTCTCGCCGATGTCGTTCGCGCCTGGAATGCCAGCAGTTCGGTGAATGTTGTCGACGAAGTCGGAAAGACTCGAGCGATATGACTGCGCAAGGCGCACCTCGCCTGCGGGAGAGAGTTCCGCCGACCACGGCGTCCTGTCGTCCTTGCCTTTCCGCCACGTGAGGCGCGTCCAAACATCTTCGGTATCGGTGAGATAAAGTGTGAATTCCTTCGCTGCGTCAGGGCGAACGGCAAGCGTGTGCGCGATCAATTCATCCGCTCGGGCTAGGGCGGTGAGGCGGACTGGCGCGGGGGATGAAACCCAGCGCGCGAGCGGCTCGGCGAACACCGTGATGGAGCCGGCATAGAAGGCGATGAACAGAAACATGCCGGCGGTGATGCCCGTCCATGTATGGACAACCTTATAGAGTCGAACAACGTCGCTGCGCATCGTGCGTTGTCCCGATTAGCGAAGGAAAAGGCGGCAGGCGAATAGGCCGGCGTACGCCATTAGATTTGCGCCGCCCAGCCAGAGCCAGGCGCGCATACCGCTCGAAAAGAAGAAACACAGACTCAGCGTCGTCAGCCAGATCGGCGCGATAAGCCACATCACCAGCTGAAATTTATTTGCAGTCGCGAGTCCGCCGGGAGTGAGCCAAGCAAAGAGACCCGCAAGCCCGATCGCGAGGCTGAAGCCCAGAATGGCGCCGGCCGAGGTTTTGCTGACCCAATCGCGTCGGATCTGATTCATGGCGCGTTCCTGATGAAGGTTCGTAGCGCTCCTATGGCTGGGAAAACGATGAACAGAAGCATGATCAAAACGAGCGCCGCGAAAATGGCGGTCGAAAGCTGAACCACCTGACTCCACAGAAAAACGCCGAGAGGCAGCAGCGCCGCGCCCGTGACGCCGCTCCACAGAGCAGGCAGAGGCCGCGACAGCCACCGCTGGTTCTGTGCGCCGAGATAGAGGCCGGCGGCGCCCGTCGCGATGGCCGCGCAGGCGGTGAATTGAATAGCGGCGGCCAAGAGGCTCATCGTCGCTCGCCCCTATTTTTAGAAATTGAACGTCGTCGACAGGAGGACGGTGCGCGGCGCGTCGAGCGTGGCGAAGCCGTCGTTGGCGGAGCCGGACCAATAGCTGCGGTTGAACAGATTGTTCACATTCGCCCGCAGCGTCATGTCCACTCCGTATATGTTCGTCGCATATCGAAGCCCCGCGTCGAAACGCGTCCATTCAGGAATTCGGTAATAGTTCAACGAGTCGACATAGAGGGCGCTCGTATAGATGACGCGTCCTTCCGCCGTCAGCCCGGCGAGATAGGGAATGTCCCATTCGCCATAAAAGTTCGCCTGCCATCTTGGTATGCCGAAGGCGTTCTTTCCGGTGGTCTTTCCGTCAGCGCTCTGCGTGATGACGCCGATCATATAGGTGACGCCGCCCAGCACGCGGACGCCCGGAATCGGCTCGCCGAAGACGTTCCACTCTATGCCCTGGTTGCGCTGCTGGACAGGCTTGTAGCTGAGCAGGCCGCCGCTCGTCACGGTCGAAAGAGTCGGCTGCGTAATCTCGTAGAAGCTCAGCGTATTCGCGAGAATGCCCAAATCCAGCTTCGCGCCCGTCTCGATCTGCTTAGAGACGAACGGAGGGTAGGTCTCGTTGTAATTGGTTGCGAGAGGGTTGGTGACTCGCAACCCCTGACTGAGGCCCTCGATATAGTTGGCGTAAAGCGACAACCTGTTGTCGAATGGCTTGACGATCAGCGCATAGGCCGGCGAGAGACGATGGCTATCATAGGAGTTGGTCTCCAAGCCCGTATTGGCCGTGAAAGTTTTGGTCATCACGCGTTGGCTGCGCAGGCCGCCGATGAACTGGATACGTTCGTCGAAGGCCGAAATGGTGTCGGCGAAGGCGAGGCTCGCGAGGTAGGTTTCTCCCGTCTTCCTCGGATCGGTCGCGAAATAGGGCTGCCCCCAACGGAACGCTGTATTCGGAACGACCGGAGGCGGCGGCGCCTGAGGCGGCACGACGGGGAGATAAATGTTGGACCTGTAAGGTCCAACGGATCCGAACTCGGAGCTTTGGCTGAATTTCAGCGCGGAGGCGCTCACCACGAATTTGTGGCGAAGCGGTCCCGTGTCCAACTCGCCGCGCAATCCGCCCTGCGTCGAAAGCGTATTGGTGTAGCCGCGCAGATTGACGATGCGCGTTCCGGTGAAGTTGCCGAGCAGGTTTACGCCTTGCGCCTGGGTTCCATTGGTAAAACCGAAGTTTCGGCTGTCCAAGAAGCCGATGCCGGCGAAGACAGTGACATTTTCTGCAATATCGAGTTCGCCGCGCGCCATGACCGCCGCGTTCTCGAACCGTGCGTTCGAACCAACGAAGAGATTCGTGCTTGCGCTTGGCGCCGCGGCCACGCCAATGCCGCTGAAGCTCGCGAAGAACGCGCTGCCGTTCTTAAAGATTTCCTGGCTGTGATAGGCGTCAATCGACAGCCTGATGCGCTCTTCACGAAAATCGAGCGCTAGCGCATTCAGGCCGCGCACTTTCCACTGCTCGTCGAGCATAGTCCCGCCGCTGCGGTAAACGCCGTTGTAGCGAACGCCGAACTGATTATGGTCGCCGCCGCGTCGGCCGACGTCGATATGCGTGCCGAACTGAGAACTGGATGTGTAATCGGTGCTGACGCTGGTGATCGGCGCATCGCCCGCATGTTTGGTGACAAGATTGATCGAGCCGCCGACCGCGCCGAACGGCGCCATCCCGTTGAGCAGCGCGCCCGGACCCTTGAGAACTTCAACGCGCTCCAGAAATTCGGTCGGCACATGGCCGTCGGGCGCGAGACCATACATGCCATTGAGCGCGAGTTCGCTGCCAAGCACGGGGAAGCCGCGAATCCTGAAATTCTCGCGAATGTGCCCGGCCGACGTCGCCATGCGGACCGACGGATCGTTCTCCAACACCTGCTGCAAGGTGCGCGCCTGCTGATTTTGGATAAGCGCCGACGTGTAGCTCGTCACATTGAATGGCGTATCCATGAAATCGCGATTGCCGAGCATGCCAAGCCGGGCGCCGCGAGCGACTTCGCCGCCTGCGTAGGCCGGCGGAAGATTGCCGATTTCGCCCGTCGGCGGAGACGGCGCAACGCCGTTTGCGCCGGAAAGCAGCGGAGGACCGACCTGGGGGGCGGCGGACGTGGCGCCGCGCGCCGTCGAAGCCACATGCGGTCGCGGGCCGCTCGGATGAACGCTGCTCGCCCGTGCGCTCGATGCGACGGGACGTTGCGTTTGTTGCCGCGGTTTGGCTTGCGGCTTCTCGCGCGGCGCGTCGACGGTCACTGGCGGCAATGTTTGCGAGGCGTTCTGCGCCGAAGCCGATGCGATTTCGAGCGCGATCACAACCGGCGCGCCAAGACCACATACAAGTCGGGATTTTTTCCCGATCGTCCAAGATTCGAGGCAGGAAAATTTGGAATGTTTCTTAGTCATTCCGTTGTATGCAGCACATAGCGCGGATATTTTTTTTTCGTCAATTATGTCGTCGTTATTTCGGAAGTCTTTTAAGCACATGTGACATATGTACCATATATAACGTGTATTTATTCTCATTCCAAAGTAGATAGTACTTTGTGCTTATTGTGAACAAATTGACACGCACGCAGTCACTGTGCTGCGCCGAAGCCAACAGAATCCGATTACGCAGCGGAACGGTCCGAGGGGATCGCAAGGGTGCTGATCTCAGTTGCGTCCGACCTTGCAGACACATCGAACTTCAGATCGCGTGGTTGGGCGCAACGCTTGCAGCAAATCGTGATTCACCGGCAAGCGCTTACGCCGCCGAGCGTTAGGAGCTCTGCTACTGTTCTTGCGCTCGGCTGTGCTCGAGTGCGACTGAATCGCGTGAGACTTTCTCTGTGACCGGAGTGTGCCCTCGTCCGCTCAGCAGCGCCCGCAGCAGGACGGCGATCGTCGTCCCATTGTGCAGCGTGGCGGCGGCGAGAGGAGAAAGACGGCCGAACGCCGCAGCGCCCAGAATCGCCGAATTCACCCCAACCGCGATCTTAAAGTTCGAATGGATCAGCCCCATGGCCTCCCGGGCGATGGTCAGCATCGTGGCGACAGAATCGAGTCTGTCTTCCAGCAGCACGATGTCGGCGGTGGCTCGAGCAATATCGGCGGCGCGCGGCATCGAGATGCCGACATCGGCCGCCATCAATGCGGGCCCGTCGTTCACGCCATCGCCGATATAAGCGACGCGGCGTCCCTCCCGCTTGAGCGCCGCTATGATGTCGGCCTTATCTTCCGGCTGCTGTTCGTAATGCACCGCATCTATGCCAAGCGTCTCCGCGAAAGCCAGCGCCGGCGCCTGACGATCGCCCGTGATCATCACGAAGCGCTTGACTCCTAACGCGCGCAACTGCGCAAGCGTGGTCGCGCTCTCCGGCCGCAATCGATCGCGCAAGGCAAAGACCGCAATCGGGCGCTCATCGGCGGCGACATAGAGAAGCGATTTGCCTTGTTCTTGAAGCGCTCGCACGGTCTTGCGGGCGTCCGCGAATGAAATGTGCTCGTCGTCTTCGAGATAATGCCGGCTGCCAAACCGAATGCGACGTCCATCGACATTCGCTTCCACGCCATGGCCAACGATGAAATTCACCGCCTCATGCGGGATATGGGCGAGCCGGCGCTGCTGCGCGAGCGCGACAACGGCGCGCGCGATGGGATGGCTCGTGTGTTCGCCGAGCGACGCGACCATGGCGGCCGCCCGTTCTTCGTCGATTCCCGGATCCAGCGGACAAATGTCCGTGACCTCCAGCGTGTTGTGGGTCAGCGTGCCGGTCTTGTCGAAGACGATCGTGTCGACTCCGGCAAGCGTTTCGATCGCCGTTCCGCTCTTGACCAGACAGCCTTCTTGCGCGGCCCGATACATTGCGGATTTTATGGCGATCGGCGTGCCAAGCTTCACGGCGCAGGAATAGTCGACCATGAAGACGGATTCGATCCGGCGCCAGTCGCGCGTGAGCGCGAACACCACTGCAGCCGTGGCCAGCGTAATGCCGACGCGCCGATCCGCAAAGACGCTGGACACAGTCTGAATCTCCGCCGGACGGTCGAGCGCCTCCTGGACATAGCGCGCGATACGCCCGGTGGTCGTAGCTTCGCCCACGCGTTCAGCCTGGACCACGAGCCGCCCGTCGGTGACAACGCCGCCCGCGAGCGCCTGATCGCCGACCGCGCGCGGCAGGGGAAGGCTTTCGCCGGTCACCGACGACTGATCGACATAAGCGTCGCCGGCGACCACCGGGCCGTCGACTGGAATGGTTTCGCCGGCGCCGATGACGACGCGCTCGCCGCCTTTAAGCTGCATGAAAGGCACACGCGCGAGTTCGCCGTCGCGGCGTTCCACCCAGACATCGCCAGGCGCCCGTCGCAGGAGCGAACGCAGCATCTCGTCCGACTGCTGGACGGTGGTGGCCTCGATATGCTCCGCCAGCGCGAGAAGGAAGCGGGTCACGCTGGCGGTGGCATATTCCTGGCGCGCCGCCGGCACGCCGATGGCGAGCGCATCAAGAACGTCGGTCTTCAGCTTGCCGCGCGACGCCGCAAGGATGCCGCGCGCGAGGACGCCAGTGATGTTGAGCCAAGTGATCGCTGCGGCGAGCGGCGCGGGAAGCAGGAGCGCAGCGGCGATCGCGCCGGCTGCGAGAGTCACGCGCCTGGCGTTGGCGGCTGGCGGAGGTCGCCATGTATCCGCGGCCGCTGATGGCGTTCGACGTGCGGTCGCGAGAATGGAGCTGCGGACCTCCGACTGTCCGTCATATACCAGCGTCATCGATGCGCAGGCACGATTGGCGCGCACGGAGGCGACGCCGGGAAGCTGCCGCAGCGCGACTTCCGTCTGCGCAAAATCGTCCGCATCGGACAAAATCCGCAACCGCAGTCGCTTGTCCAACTCATGGACAATTTCTACACACGCCATGGTCAGCGAGGACCTCAAGAGCGTTTCTCGGAAATGCTTGCGAGCGGCGATCTCCGACTCTGCCTTCACGCAGCCGCGAGATTCGCTCCTAACTTAGTTTGTCGCCCCGGTCCACAAAAGCGCGTTGTGGGCTTAGCGGAGCCGCTACCGCGCCCTTCAACCACGTTCTTTGCCTTTCGCCTTGAGGACGATTAGCTAAGAACGCCGGCGGAACCCGCCGAGACCAATGACAGGAGCCGAGTCATGTTTGTCGCAATGAACCGCTTCAAAATCGTCAAGGGAAAGGAACAGGCCTTCGAGGACGTCTGGCGGTCGCGTCAGTCGCGGCTTCAGGAAAGGCCCGGCTTCATCGTCTTCCATTTGCTCAAGGGGCCCGAGCGGGAGGACCACGTTCTCTATGCGTCCCATGCGCTGTGGGAAACTCGGCAGCACTTCATCGATTGGACGCATTCCGAACATTTCCGTGAGGCCCACAAAAACGCTGGTCAGAACCGCGATCTCTATCTGGGCGGTCCCGAATTCGAAGGCTTCGACGCGGTTCTCACCGAATCCAATCCAAACTATGCGCCGACTGCCGCAGAATAAGATTGAGGCTGCAAGAACACGGGGCGTCAGCCTCCCGAGGATCGTGACGCAGCTGGATAGGCGCGATCCGCGAGCGGCAAACTGACGATGAATTCGCTGCCGCGGCCGACGCCCGCGCTGCGCGCTTCCACCCGGCCGCCGTGGATTTCCACGAGGCTGCGCACAAGCGCGAGGCCGATGCCGAGCCCTCCTTCGGAAAGCCGAATTTGGCCGTCCGTCTGCGCGAAGAGATCGAAGACGCGCGGCATCATGTCGGCGCTGATGCCGACGCCATTGTCGCGAACCCGCAGAACGACTTCATCGCCCGCGCGAGCGGCGTCGATTTCGATGCGCCCGCCGGGCGGGGTGTATTTCGCCGCGTTGTTGATGATATTGGCCGCAATCTGCGCCAGACGGACGGAGTCGCCGAAAACCCGCAGCGGCTCATCCGCGACATTCACGGTTACGCGGTGGCTCTTGTTTTCGATGAGCGGCTGACAGGACTCCAATGCGTGCCGCAAGAAATCCGATACGTCGACATTTTCCTTTCGCAGGTCGACTTTGCCACGGCTGATCCGGGACACTTCAAGAAGGTCGTCGACGAGGCGAACAAGATGATCGACCTGTCGCTGAACCATAGCGAGCAGCGGAGTATCAGGAAATTGGGGACCATATTTTCTCTTCAAAATATGCACGGCGTTGCGGATCGGGGTGAGCGGGTTGCGCAATTCATGCGCCAGAGTGGCGAGGAACTCGTCCTTGCGGCGGTCGGCGTCTTGCAGCGCGCATTCGGCCTCATGACGCGCGGTGACGTCGGCATGAGTGCCGATCGCCCTTAGCGGCCGGCCAGCGGCGTCCCGCTCCACGACCCGCCCGCGGTTCAGAATCCAGCGCCAGGAACCGTCTTTGTGGAGCAAGCGGTGCTCGCATTCGTAGAAATCAGAGCGACCCTCCAGATGGTCCGTCAATCTGGCCGCGACCTCTTCCCTCTCGTCGGGATGAATGAGCCTTTCCCAGGCTCGGACATCGGGTTCCATTTCGCTGAGTTCATAACCAAGCATGGACGCCCAACTGCCGCCGAACTGGACCCGGCCGCTGGGCACGCGCCAGTCCCAGAATCCCAGCTGGCCGGCTTCCAACGCCAGCGCGAGCTGCTGCTGGCTTTCCCATAGCGCCAGTTCGGCCTGCTTGAGATCGTCGATGTCCGTATTGCTGCCGAACCATTCGACGATCTCGCCGGTTGCGTCGCAAATGGGTGCTGCCTGAACGCGCATCCAGCGCCACTCGCCATCATGTCGGCGGATGCGGTGCTCGCTCCAAAACGGCTCGCCGCGACCGATCGCTGCGCGCCACTGCGCCGCCGCGGCCTCGAGGTCATCCGGGTGAACGACCTTGGTCCAGCCGTCCCCCAGCATTTCCTCGGCGATCTGACCGGTGAAGGCCATCCATTCCTGTTGCGGCTTTTGATGCAGTCCGGATGGCGGACAGCTCCATGTGATCGCGCTCGCCGCTTCGACCAGAGAGCGATAGCGCAGCTCGCTTTCGCGCAGCGCCTCCTCCACCCGCTTGCGCTCGGAAATGTCGATGTTCACGCCTGTGAGGCGCACCGGCTTGTCGGCCGCGTCCTTGAAACCTTGAAACCGCCCGGCAATCCAATGCACGCTGCCGTCGGGCCAGACGACTCGCCACTCATGCTCGACGGGCTCGCCCGTCGCCAGCGTTTCGTTAACCTTGGCGACCGCGCCCGCGCGATCGTCTGGGTGCACCAACTGCTCCCAGGCCGACCGCCGCTGGCCGAACTCGCCCGGCCCCAGCCCATACATCGCCTCTAATTCCGGCGTCCAGATGTTGACGTCCGTCAGGATGCGCCAGTCGAAGGCGCCAATCTTCGCAGCCTCGGTCGCGAGCCGCAGCCGAGCCTCGCTCTCGCGGAGCGCCTCCTCTGCCTGCTTTCGCTCCGTGATGTCCTGTGAAATGCCGAAGCCGCCAAGAAGCGCGCCCGCCGCGTCAAATTCCAGATAGGCTTTTTCGCGCACCCATTTGACGTCGCTCCCGGACACTATCCGATGCTCGATGTCGTACGGTTCGCCGCCCAGGCCGGCCTGCCACTTTGCATCGACATAGGCCCTGTCGTCGGGGTGCACGATGGAAAGAAAACTATCATAGGTCAGCGGCGTCCCCCTCGGCACGCCGAAGATCCGATAGTTCTCGTCCGACCAGGTCAAAACGTCTCGGCGTACATCGAGCCGCCACCAGCCGATCTTTCCGACCTCTTGCGCGCGGTCGAGATCGTTGCGGCTTTGCCGCAGCGCCTCCTCGACCCGCTTTCGCTCTGTGACGTCTTCGACGAGAGTGATGATCCACCGTGGTTCGCCATCGGCGGAGCGAATGAGCGAGACGCTCTTGCGGACCCAAATGTTTTCGCCGTTCTTTCGAACGTAGCGGTTTTCGACGACGAAGCCGGGTATCTCGCCGGCGAGCATCCGTTCGGCCAAGGCCCTAGTGGCTGGCCAATCGTCAGGATGGATCAGTTCCGACCCCTTGAGGGCAAGAAGCTCCTCGTGCGTGTAGCCGGTGATCACACAATAAGCGCGGTTGGCATCCAGATGCGTATCGTCCGGCCCGTTCATCGCAAAGCCGATCGACGCGTTGGCGAAGGATACGCGGAACCGTTCCTCACTGTCGCGCAGCGCCGCCTCGGCCTGCTTGCGTTCGGTGATGTCGCGCACGAAGGCGCGCATGCCGACAATATGGCCTCTTTCGTCGACAACGGTCCACGTTCGCAGACTTATTGGAAATACGGCTCCATCCTTGCGGATATATTGCTTCTCATATTCGGCGGATTCGCCGCGCGGAAGAATGTGCTCCCGCACGACCGCCGCTTCCATGTCGCGCCAGACTTCTGGCGTCAGCTCTTGATACGTCAGACGCTTCAGCTCTTCGAGAGTGTAGCCGAGCATCTTCTGGTAGGCGGGGTTGGCTTCGAGAATATGGCCGCTCATATCGACGGTGACGATGCCGTCGCGACTCGTCTCAAAGAGCGAACGATCGCGCTCTTCGCTTGGCCGCAACGCGTCCAAGCGCTCTTTGCGCTCGGTTATATCTATCCGATCATGGAAATCGATAATGGAGCCGCTGTAGCCAACGAATTCGCCTTGCTCATCATAGTGCGGCGCGCCGACCGCCAACGCCCAGCGAAACTGGCCATCCTTGTGTCTAAGCCTTGCGACGATCTGAAACGGGCGCTCTGATCGTCCCGCCAAACCGAGCTCGCCCTTCACCAACTCCAGATCGTCGGCGTGGAAGGCTTTCAGCCATCCTTCTCCCATCGCAGCTTCGGCTGTTTGACCGGTAATTATTGGCCATTGCCGGCCGATGAACTTGCATTGTCCGTCGACATCCGTTGACCAGTTTACAACCCAGAACGTGTCCATCTTTGGAAAGGTCATTTGCTATCCGAGGGACAGGAATATCTCAGGCGCCAAGCAGAGCGATCCAGCCCTGTTGTTACAGCTTGGCCGGCGCAATCCGGACGCCTGGAAGACGTGGGTTCCGGGCGGCTTAAGCGTAAGCGCAACTCGCTTCCGCGCGAGACGTATCCGCGGACCGCTTGCGCAGCCGCGCCAGGGAGTTCCGTCCTCACGATGTTCCCCGCAAGGAATGTCAGGACGGACCCGCCGCCGCGACATTCTTACTAACGCGGGCGTCTACGAAAAATCTAGCTGCGGCGCGGCATTAACGGCCGAAGGGGTGAGAGGCCAAACAAGGCGCCTAAAGCGGTTTGATGAGGGAGAGGTCCTGAAATAAAGGCTTGCTCAGAGACGGCGCGCCAAGATGCCTGCGCCGATATGTCGCCTAAATCTGCTGTGATTCGTCCCCACACGCGGCGAGGATTTCTTCCAAAATGTCGATATCGGCCGGCTTGACCAGATGGCGGTCGAACCCCGCCTCGCGCCAGCCGGAGAGCGCAATAAGCTGCGCCTGCTGACCGGCCGGCGCGCTGCGAATGCGACGCGCGGCTTCATAGCCGTTCATCTCGGGCATGCCGAGGTCTAGGAACACGATCTTCGGCTGGAAAGCCGACACGAGCGAGATGCCCACCGCTCCGCTATAGGCCGTTCTCACGTCGCATCCCAGCACGTCCAGCAGCATCGCCATGCTGTCGGCGACGTCCCTGTCGTCGTCGATGACGAGAACACGCCGCGCCGAGGGCGTCGTTACCGGGAACTCGTTCAGTTGGACAGCGTCTGCCGGGGAGAGTGGCGCTCGCATGACCAATTCGCTCCTCTTGCGCTCCGCGGTTTTCAGTTGGTACTTAGCCCGCGCATTTTAGCAAGGCATCCTCAGCGCATCCAAATTACCTGCGACGCATGATCGACGACGCGGCGTTTGGCGAATGACGCTCGCGACGTCACGCGCCGAAGCTCATATTCCGACCGTTGAGAAACATTCGGACCAACTCCGCGAGGTTCTTGACGCGCATTTTCGCCATGACATTGGCGCGATGCGCTTCCACCGTGCGCACACTGATGCCGAGATCATGAGCAATGACCTTGTTCGAGCGGCCTTCCGCGAGCCTTTCGAGAATTTCCCGCTCCCGCTTGGTCAATAACTCAAATCTTTCCAAGATCTGCCGCTCTTCCGCATAACGCGACTGCACAGCGTCGTGCTTGGATAGCGCGCGCCTGACGGCTGCGAAGAGCGCGTCGTCATCGAACGGCTTCTCGAGAAAATCGACAGCGCCGCGCTTCATGGCCTCGACGGCCAGAGGCACGTCGCCGTGGCCGGTGATGATAATAATCGGCAGATGAAGATTTCGGTTCTTCATCTCGACAATCAGGTCGAGTCCGCTCACCTCCGGCATGCGAACGTCGGCCACGACGCACCCGGCGCTCTCCGGCCCGATGGACGAAAGCATAGCTGGCGCCGACGGGAAACTCGACACAGCGAACCCTTCAGATTCGAGTAGAAGCTGAAGGGCGTCGCGCACCGCCGCATCGTCGTCCACGACAAATACCGTTCCCGAATTCATCCGCTAAATTCTCGCCCTCGCAACGGAAGATCACAGGAGAATATAGCGCCGCCATCGGGATTGACCTTAGCCCACAGCCGGCCGTCGTGCGCTTCGACGATTGCGCGGGAAATCGACAGCCCAATGCCCATTCCCTCTTTCCGCATTGCAAAAAGATCGAG
>WSXZ01000047.1 GCA_009773555.1 Methylocystaceae bacterium
CAGATATTCGTTCTGCACCGCCTCGAGTTCGGGCGATGGCTCCATCTCAAAGAGCGTCGATTTCTTGAGGCGACTGCGGCGAATGACGTCGAGATCGGGGAAATGCGCGACGCGCCTGAGGCCCACCGCCTCATTGTAGCGGTCGATCTCATTGGTCGCGACGCTGCGATTGGCGATGACGCCGCCAAGCCGCACCTCGTAGTTTTTCGATTTTGCACGGATGGCGGCGACGATGCGGTTCATCGCGAAGATCGAATCGAAGTCGTTGGCCGTGACGATCAGCGCGCGGCCGGCATGTTGCAGCGGCGAGGCGAAGCCGCCGCAGACGACGTCGCCAAGAACGTCGAAGATGACGACGTCGGTGTCTTCGAGGAGATGATGCTCCTTGAGGAGCTTCACGGTCTGGCCGACGACATAGCCGCCGCAGCCCGTGCCGGCCGGCGGCCCGCCCGCCTCGACGCACATCACGCCATTATAGCCCTCGACGACAAAGTCCTCGACGCGCAATTCCTCGGAATGGAACTTCACGGATTCGAGCGCGTCGATCACCGTCGGCGCGAGCCGCTTAGTCAGCGTGAAGGTCGAATCATGCTTGGGATCGCAGCCGATCTGCAGCACGCGCTTGCCGAGTTTTGAAAATGCGACGGAGAGATTCGACGACGTCGTGCTTTTGCCGATCCCGCCCTTGCCATAGATGGCGAAGACCTTCGCGGCGCCGATGCTGATCGCCGGGTCCAGTTCGACCTGAAAGGAGTCGGTCTCGACCGGCTTGCGGATCGGAATGTTCATGCCGCGATCTCCTCGACGACGCCTTCGAGCCGGTCTTCGAGCTCTTCGCTCGCCTGCTGCAGCGCCGCCAGCATTTCTTCGTTGGGCGTCCAGTATCGGCGCTGATGCGCCTCAATGAGGCGGTTGGCGATTCGCGCGGAGGCGATGGGATTGAGCTGCGCCAGACGTCGCCGCATCTCGGCGTCGAGCACATAGGTCTCAGTCAGACGCTGATAGACCCATGGTTCGACTTGCCCGGTCGTCGCCGACCAGCCGAGCGTGTTCGTCACATGCGACTCAATGTGGCGCACGCCTTCGTAGCCGTGCTTGAGCATGCTCTCGTACCATTTGGGGTTGAGCGTGCGCGTGCGCGTTTCCAGCGAGACCTGCTCATTGAGCGTGCGCACCACGCCGTCGCCTCTGGTCTGGTCGCTGATATAGACGGGCGCGGCGACGCCCTTGGCGCGCTTCACCGAACGGCTGACGCCGCCGAGCGTGTCAAAGTAATGATCGATCGTGGTGACGCCGAGCTCGACCGAGTCGAGGTTCTGATAAGCGAAGTCGACTCCGCCAAGGACGCTCTGCAGCACCTCATTGCGTCGCGTTGGCTGCCCGGAAACGCCATAAGCGAAGCCCTTGCGGCGCATATAGGCTTCGGCGAGCTGATCCTCGTCTTCCCAGCAGCCGCCGTCGATCATCGTGTTGACGTTTGCGCCATAGGCGCCGTCGGCATTGCCGAAGACGCGGAGCGCCGCGGTTTCCATATCGCCGCCAAATTCGCCTAGGTAAGCGAGCGCGTGTTTGCGAATGAAATTCTGCTCCACGGGCTCGTCGGCGGAAGCCGCCAGCAGACACGCCTGCGCCAGCAGTTTGATCTGCAGCGGCAGGAGATCTCGGAAGATCCCCGAGAGCGAAATCATCACGTCGATGCGCGGCCGGGCGAGCCTTTCGAGCGGTAGAAGCGTCGCGCCGGCGAGACGGCCGTAACCATCGAACCGCGGTTCGGCGCCGATCAACGCCAGCGCCTGCGCGATCGGCCCGCCTTCCGTCTTGAGATTGTCGGTGCCCCAGAGCACCAAGGCGATCGTTTCCGGCAGGGCGCCACCGTCGCTCATGTGGCGTTCGATGAGCCGCGCCGCCTGCCGCGCGCCGTCCCGCACGGCGAAGACGCTCGGAATGTGGAACGGATCGAAGCCGTGCAGATTGCGTCCCGTCGGCAGCACGTCGGCCGTGCGCAAGACGTCGCCGCCTGGCACAGGCCGCACGAAGCGACCGTCGAGCGCATGGATCAGCGCCTTAAGTTCATGATCCTGCGCGAGCGCGGCGTCGGCGCGCGCAAGCATGCGCAGCGTCTCGGCCGCCGCCTCATTATCTGCGAGGCTTTCGGGCGAAGCGCCTTGCGTCAGCGCCTCGATTGTCTCACGCTCGATCTGCGCGCCCGACGCCTCGGACATCGCCAGCAGCATATCGATGCGCGCGTCCAGCGCCATGGGTTCGCCCACCACATGCAGGCCGTGCGGGATGAGCGTGTATTCGAGTTCGAGAACGGCTCTCGCGAGTTTCGCAATCTGCTGTTCCGCCGCGTCGCGCCATGTCGGCTCCGCCGCACAAAGGTCGAGCGCCGCCGCCTGGGTTTGAATGAGTTCGGCGAGTTCATTGCGCTCGCCCGTCTCGGAGGGGCTGACGCCGCGCCAGCGAGCGATCGAAGACTTCAACTCGTTCAGTCCGCGATAAAGCCCAGCGTTCGCGACGGGCGGCGTCAGATAGCTGACGAGCGTCGCGCCGGACCGGCGCTTGGCCAGCACGCCCTCGGACGGATTGTTGGAGGCGTAGAGATAGAAGTTCGGCAGATCGCCGATGAGCCGGTCGGGCCAACAGTCGGCGGAGAGGCCTGTCTGCTTGCCGGGCATGAATTCGAGCGCGCCATGCGTTCCGAAATGCAGCACGGCGTCAGCGCCAAAATCCTCGCGCAGCCAGCGATAGAAGGCCGAGAAGGCGTGCGTCGGCGCAAAGCCTTTCTCGAACAGCAGCCGCATCGGATCGCCCTCATAGCCGAAGGCGGGCTGGACGCCGACGAAGACATTGCCGAAGCGCACGCCGTAGATATGGATTGAGCCGCCGTCGCTCTGATGCCGCCCAGGCGCCGGACCCCATTGCGATTCGATGTCGCCGAGCCACGTTTCGCGTCGCACATGGTCGTCGGCGGCGACCCGCTCGTGGACATTGGCCTGGGCGCCAAAACGCGCGGCGTTGCCTTCAATAACGGCTCTGCGCAGCGCCTCGACCGTCGCCGGCGGCTCAATCGCATAGCCGCTGCGCTTCATTTCCTGCAGCAGCAGGTGAAGAGACTCAAAGACGGAGAGAAATGCGGCGCTTCCCACCGCGCCGGCGTTCGGCGGAAAATTGAAGAGCACGATCGCGACTTTTCGCGCCGCTCTCCCGGAGCGTCGCAGAAGGGCGAGCTTTTCTACCCGTGCGGCGAGCATCTCCGCGCGCTCGACGCAGACCTGCATGTCCCGCGCGCCGTCGCTTGCCGGGAAGACGCAGTTGCGCGCGCAGGCCGCGCATAATCCCGCGTCCTGCGGACGTCCGCCAAAGATCATCGGACCTGTCGAGCCATCGAGCTCCGGAATGGAGACCATGATGGTAGATTCGACCGGAAGCAGGCCGCGATCCGAGCCGCGCCATTCGGCCAGAGTCTGAAACTCAACCGGATGCGCCGCAATATAGGGAACGTCGAGTTTAGCAAGAATTTCCTCGGCCGCTTTCGCGTCATTGTAGGCGGGGCCGCCGACAAGCGAAAAGCCGACAAGCGAAACGAGCGCATCGACGATCGGCTTGCCGTCGCGCAAAAAGAATTTTTCGATCGCCGGACGCGCGTCGAGTCCGGTGGCATACGCCGGAATGACTTTGAGTCCGCGCGCCTCCATCGCCGCGATGACGCCGTCATAGTGGCGCGCATTGTCCGCGAGCACATAAGAACGCAACACGAGTAGACCGATCGTCGCCTTGGCGCCGCCGGCGGGCTCGGGCAATTGATCGAGCCTTTCGCTCACCCTGCCCGGCAGGAGCGGATGATAAAGGCCGACCTCCGGATAATCGATCGGCGCATGGGGATTCAGCGCGCCGCGCAACATGCGCCGCGGGCCGTCCGCGTAACGGTCGATGAGCAAGCGGACCATATTGGCGATGTTCTCGTCGGAGCCCGCGAGCCAATATTGCAGCGTCAGGAAGTAAGCGCGCACGTCCTGCGCCGTTCCTGGTATGAAACGCAGGATCTTGGGCAGACGGCGAAGCATCTTCATCTGCTTGGCGCCGGCGGCCTCCGACTTGCCTTTCTTTCCGCGCAAGCGTTTCAGAAGCGACATGAAACCGGAGGTCGGCGCGCTCATGTCGAAGCGTCCCATGCGGGTCAGCTTCGCCACCTCGCTCGCCGACATGATGCTGATCATCGCGTCGCAATGATCGCGGCGCGCCGCAAGGGCTGCGAGCAGAGGCGTGAAATGCTCTTCGAGGAAGAGCATGGCGTTGACAATAATGTGAGCCTCAGCGATCTCCGTGAGACAGGCGTCGAGCGCCTTGGGGCTGGCCGCGAATTCCGACGCTGCGTGGACGCTGAGCGTAAGACCGGGAATCTCGCGCGAAAGCGCACGGCGGGCGCGATCGGTCGCGGCTGCCACATGCGTGTCCATCGTCACAATGACGACTTTCACGGGCGTCGCCTCAGCGTGCGAAATGCGCTTTTGCGTCATAGAGCGTCTCGACGGTGATGGTCGCAAGGCCGCGCTCGGCGGCGAATTTCTCGGTGTTCCGGCGCGCTTTGCCGCGCACGAAGAAGGGGATTTTCTTGAGCTCCTTCTCGGCGTCGTCGGCCCAGGCGAGGACGATGTCGCTCACGACCGCCGCCGCGGACGGCTGCCGGTGTGTCTGCTTCTCTCCAAGATGCGAGGGCGCGGCGGCGTCGTGAAATTCGGCGTCGTCGCGGAACATCGTCAGAAGATGCTCCTCAAGCCCCATCATCAGCGGATGAACCCAGGAATCGAAGATCACATTTGCGCCTTCGAACCCCATGTGCGGCGAATAGCGGGCGGGGAAATCCTGCACATGCACTGGCGCGGAGATCACCGCGCAGGGAAGACCGAGCCGCTTGGCGATATGACGCTCCATCTGCGTCCCGAGCACGAGTTCGGGCTGCAGTTCGGCGACTTTCGCTTCGACGTCGAGATAGTCGTCGGTGACGAGCGCCTCGACGCCGTAGCGCGCGGCCGCCTCGCGAACGTCGCGCGCAAATTCGCGCGCATAGGTTCCAAGGCCGACGACCTGGAAGCCGAGTTCATCCTGCGCGATGCGCGCGGCGGCGATGGCGTGCGTCGCGTCGCCGAAGATGAAGACGCGCTTACCGGTGAGATAGGTCGAGTCGACCGAGCGCGAATACCAAGACAGGCGCGAGTCATTCGTCTCCAACGCCGTCGCTGGATCGACCTCGGCCATCCGGGCGACTTCAGCGATGAAGTCGCGTGTCGCGCCGACGCCGATCGGAATGCTGCGGGTGAAGGGCTGGCCATGCGCGCGCTCCAGCCATTGCGCGGCGGCGAGCCCGATTTCCGGATAAAGGAGCACATTGAAGTCGGCGTCGCCAAGGCGCGTCAGATCCTTCGGACTCGCGCCGAGCGGCGCGACGACATTGACGTCGACGCCAAGCGTTGCGAGCAGCTTTTCGATCTCGCGCACGTCATCGCGGCAACGAAAGCCCAGCGCCGTGGGCCCAAGAATGTTGCAGCTCTTGCGATCGCGTAAGGGCCTGTCGCGGCGCGCGCCGGCCAGGCCGCGCACGAGACGATAAAAAGTCTCCGACGCGCCCCAGTTCTCCTTTTTCTGATAGGCGGGCAGTTCGAGCGCAATGACGGGACACGGCAGATCGAGCGCCTTGGCGAGACCGCCGGGGTCGTCCTGCAGCAGCTCCGCCGTGCAGGACGCCCCGACGATCATCGCCTGGGGGGAGAAACGCTCATAGGCTTCGCGCGCCGCGCTCTTGAACAGTTCCGCCGTGTCGGCGCCGAGGTCGCGCGCCTGAAAGGTCGTATAGGTCACGGGAGGGCGCGTATCGCGCCGTTCGATCATCGTGAAAAGAAGATCGGCATAGGTGTCGCCCTGCGGCGCATGCAGCACGTAATGCAAGCCGCGCATGGCCGCCGCGACCCGCATGGCGCCGACATGCGGCGGTCCTTCATAGGTCCAGAGCGTCAGCTGCATGGCCTAGACCTCGAGCCGGGCGCGGCGGTTGAGCGGCCGCGCGAAGAGTTCGGCGAGATCGCCGGCCTGGTCGTAACCCTGAATGGGCGAGAACAGGAGTTCGATCGACCATTTCGTCGCGAAGCCTTCCGCCTCCAAAGGATTGGCGAGGCCAAGCCCGCAGACGACAAGATCGGGACGCGCGGCGCGACAGCGATCGAGCTGCTTTTCAACGTGCTGGCCTTCGACGATCGGCGCGTCCTTCGGCAGCAGATCGAGCTCGGCGGCCATGTGACGGCGATGCAGATAGGGCGTGCCGATCTCGACGATCCGCATCGCCATTTCGCGCGCGAGAAAGCGCGCAAGCGCCGGCTCGAGCTGCGAGTCCGGGAAGAGGAAAACCCGCTTGCCGGCGAGCGCGTCGCGATAATGGGCGAGCGCCTGCTCCGCGCGCGCGCGCGCCGGGGACGTTACTGCGTCGAAACGCGCCTCGGAAACGCCGAAGGCTTTCGCTGCGGCGCGCAGCCACAGCGTCACGCCTTCAGCGCCGAGCGGAAACGGCGCCTCGATCCAGCGGGCGCCCCGCTCCTGCAGCGCATGCGCCGTATCGGCGAGGAAGGGCTGCGCGAGAAGAAACGACGTGCTGGGGCCGACCGGCGGCAGGTCGGCGGCGCGGCGCATGGGGAGGAAGCGAACAGGCGCGACGCCCAGCACGTCGAAGAGGCGGGCGAACTGGTCCTCGACGATATCGGCCAGCGCGCCGACGACCAGCAGCGAATGTGAAGCATTTTCCGGCTCGGGCGGAAGCGTGGGCACGAGAGCGGCGAGACAGGCGTCTTCGCCCTGCGTGAACGTCGTCTCAATGCCGCTGCCCGAATAGCTCAGAATGCGCACACGCGGCGCGTGCTGTCTCGACTGGCGCGCGGCCGCCCGCGAAAGATCGATCTTGATCACTTCCGATGGGCAGGAGCCGACAAGAAACAGAAGCTTGATCTCTGGACGTCGCGCCAGCAGCCGATCGACGACGGCGTCGAGTTCGTCGTCAATGTCGGCGACGCCGGCGAGATCACGGTCCTCGAGAATGGCGGTGGCGAAGCGCGGCTCGGCGAAGATCATCACGCCCGCCGCCGACTGGATGAGATGCGCGCAGGTGCGGGAGCCGACGACGAGAAAGAACGCGTCCTGGATTTTGCGGTGCAGCCACACGATGCCCGTCAATCCGCAGAACACTTCGCGCTGGCCGCGCTCCTGAACGACGGGCGCGGCGTCGCAGGCGCCATTGGCGAGTCCCGAAAGGGGCGCGAGCGCATTCATAGCGCACATTCCATGTCGGCTTCTTTCCGCGCGGGCTCCTGCAGGCGCGCGGCGCGCAGCTTGAGCAGAAACTGCGTGGCGTTGACGACGTAGGCGGCGTAGGCGGCGAGCGCGAGGAACATGAGCCCGCGCGCATCGAGCCAGCCACAGGCGAGCGCGGCGAGATAGGCCGTGTGCAGCGCCAGCACCAGCATGCTGAACACGTCTTCCCAGAAAAACGCCGGCGCGAAGAGATAGCGGCCGAAGACCTCTTTCTCCCAGATGGAGCCGGTGATCATGATGGCGTAGAGCGCCAGCGTCTTGACGACGACCGACGCCGTCGCGGCGGCTTCGCCTTCTCCGGTCGCGAGATAGCGCAGCACGAGAATCAGGCTGACGAGAAAGATGAGGAACTGCGCCGGCGCGAGCACGCCCTGGACGAGGGTCCAAACCGACGAGTCGCGGCGGCGGCGCTCCTCGGCCGTATACAGCGGTCTGGCAATTTGAGGCCGGTGATCGCTCATGCCCGCTTCCTCGCGCCGCATTGTTTTTGCGAGTGATTAGCCCCGTTTGCACGCGGCGCGCTTCACCCTTGGAGGAAGCTTAAGGCCGTTTGCCGGAAAGTGTCAACTAAAATTGACGTTATGTTTACATGACAAAACCGCCGTCCTGGTTTATGGTCCCTTGAAAGTAGGCGCCGGCGGGCGTCCCAGTTGGACTCGGAAAAATTTTTATCGACGCGCGACGATTGCGACGCGTCCCGGCCATTACAGCGAGACTCGGCCGGAAGGTCTTGAGCAATGCAATATCGCATGCGAGCGCCGGTGCGGCGCGGGGCGGCCGAGAGAGGCAGCCTTCTTGCTAAGCTTTGGGCGAGTTTGTAAGCATTAACGCACAGACCGCCTGTCGGAGAATCTGGTCGAAACCGAAAGAAACTCTTTGTGAGCGACGCGCCCTCCTCCGCGACCACGACGGGATTTCTAAGCGCTGACGCACGGCTCGGCGCGCTCGATGCACAAGGAATCGCCGGCCTTCTCGTCGCCGCCGCCGATTTGACGCTCATCGTTGACGCGAAAGGCGTCATCATCGACGCGGCGGCCAGCGCCGAATGCAATGCGCCGGTGCGCGAATGGGTCGGTCGGCCGTGGCTCGATACGGTGACAATCGAGAGCCGACCGAAAATCGAAGCGCTGCTGCGCGACGCGCAAAAGGGGACGACGCCGCGCGGGCGGCAGGTCAACCATCCGGCGGCTTCGGGTCCGGACCTCCCGGTCCGCTACAGCGCCGTGCGGGCCGCAGCAGGCGGCGCCATCGTCGCGTTCGGCCGCGATCTTCGGCCGCTCGCCGCGCTGCAGCAGCGCGTCGCCGAGGCGCAACAGGAGATGGAGCGCGAATATCACCGCATCCGCAACGCCGAGAAGCGTTATCGGCTGCTGTTCCAGCTCTCCTCAGAGGCGATTCTAATCCTCGACGGCGCCGGCAGTCGGATCGCTGAGGCCAATCCCGCGGCGGTCGCGCTGGTCGGCAAAGCCGCCAAAAAAATCGTCGGCGCGCCTTTCGGCGATCTCTTCGACGAGGCGAGCCGCCGCGCCGCGCAGTCTTTCGTCACCGCGCTGCTCGTCGCGCCGCGCGTCGACAATGTCCACGCCCAGCTCGCCGAAAGCAGGGAATCGCTGCTGCTTTCTGGCGCGCTGTTTCGGCAGGACGGCGCCGCCAACATCATTGTCATACTGTCGCGGATGAGCGGCGCAACGGCGCTCTCGGGCGAAAAGACCGGCATGCTCAACGCGCTCGAGCGGATGCCGGACGCCTTTGCGTTGACCGATAGCAACCGGCGGATTCTTGCCGCCAATGCGGCTTTCGTGGATCTGGCGCAAGCGGGCTCGGAGGAACAGTTGCGCGGCGAACCGATTGAGCGCTGGATCGGGCGGCCCGGCGTCGACGCCGAGGTGCTCTTCGCCAATCTCCAGACGCATGGCGTCGTGCGCCATTTCTCGACGCTCGCGCGCGGCCAATACGGCTCTTCCGAAGATGTCGAGATCTCCGCCGTCGACGTCACCGAGGGCGCACGCCACTATCTTGGCTTTTGCATCCGCAGCGCCGGCTGGCGCGCCGGCCGCGAGCGGCTCGGCGGCCATGAGCTGCCGCGAACGGCCGAGCAGTTCGCCGATCTTGTGGGCCGCGTGCCGCTGAAGAATCTCGTGCGCGAGACCACCGATCTCATCGAACGCTTGTGCATCGAAGCCGCGCTGGAGCTGACGCATGACAATCGCGCCTCGGCGGCCGAAATGCTCGGCCTCAGCCGCCAGGGTCTCTACACCAAGCTGCGCCGCTACGGGCTTGGCGACCTCGACGACGACGAAGCAGCGGGCGACCGCGAGTGACCCCACGTCCCGCATCCATGTGTAAATCTAGCTTGACATAAATTAGCGTCAAGCATAGCGTCGCATGATGCAGACGCCGAAACCTGCTGCCGTTCTCGAGCTTCTCAAGCCCATCACATGGTTCGCGCCGATGTGGGCCTTTGCGTGCGGCATCGTTTCGTCTGGCGTCTCGCCGCTCTCCCGCTGGTCCTTTGCGCTCGCCGGCGTGGTTCTCGCCGGGCCGCTGGTTTGCGCCACGAGCCAGGCCGTCAACGACTGGTATGATCGTCACGTCGACGCCATCAACGAGCCGAACCGGCCAATTCCTTCCGGCCGCATTCCCGGCCGCTGGGGCTTCTACATCGCCTGCCTCTGGACCGTATTGTCGCTCGCCGTCGCGGCGGCGCTCGGCCTCTGGGTGTTCGCCGCCGCCGTGCTCGGCCTCGTTCTCGCCTGGGTCTACAGCGCGCCGCCGCTGCGACTGAAGCAGAATGGCTGGTGGGGCAATTCCGCCGTTGCGCTCTGTTACGAAGGCCTGCCCTGGTTCACCGGCGCCGCCGTCATGGCGGCCGCGCTTCCCGATTGGCGCATCATTGCGCTCGCCCTGCTCTATAGCTTCGGCGCGCACGGCATCATGACCTTGAACGACTTCAAGTCGGTCGACGGCGACCGCCGCATGGGCGTTCTGTCATTGCCGGTGCAGCTTGGCGTCGACGAAGCGGCCCGCTTCGCCTGTTACGTCATGGCGGCGCCGCAGTTCGTCGTCGTCGGACTGCTCGCCTATTGGGAGCGCCCTGTTTATGCGGCGATCGTCGCGGCGCTGCTCGCCGGACAATTCGCGCTGATGCGCAGACTTCTCGCGCATCCGCGCGAACAGGCGCCCTTCTATAACGCCACGGGCACGACTCTTTACGTGCTCGGCATGCTGGTCAGCGCTTTCGCCATGCGCGGATAGGGGACATCGATGAACGCGCCGCCGCTCGCCTGGTCCGGCATTATCCGGCTCGGACTTGTCCAAACCGCACTCGGCGCCGTCGTCGTTCTGATGACCTCCACCATCAATCGCGTGATGGCGGTGGAACTCGCCTTACCGGCCTTTGTGCCTGGAGTGCTCGTCGCCTCGCATTACGCGATCCAGGTTCTGCGCCCCGCCTGGGGATATGGCGCCGACGTCGGCGGGCGTCGCACGCCCTGGATCGTCGGCGGCCTCGCGGCGTTGGCGCTCGGCGGCGTCGGCGCAGCGCTCGCCACTGCGCTTGCCGCGACAAACCTCGTCGCGGGCCTTGCGCTCGCCGCTTTCGCCTTTCTTCTCGTCGGCATGGGCGCCGGCGCCGCCGGCACGTCGGTGCTCGCCATGCTGGCGACGCGCGTCGCGCCTGAGCGCCGCGCCGCCGCCGCAACGACCGTTTGGGTGATGATGATCCTCGGCTTCGCGGTGAGCGCGCCGCTCGCCGGGCACTTTCTTGATCCCTTTTCGATGCAGCGCCTCGTCGTCGTCACGGCCTGCGTCTGCTCCGTAGCCTGGTTGACGGCGACGATCGCCGTCATTGGCCTGGAGACGGACGCCCCATCGCCGGTTTCGGCGGCGCAGAGGCCGCCCTTCCGTACGGCCTTCATGCAGGTGTGGAGCGAGTCAGCGGCGCGCCGGTTCACCATCTTCATCTTCGTTTCGATGCTCGCCTACAGCATGCAGGAACTGCTCGTTGAGCCCTACGCCGGCGTCGTCTTCGGCATGACTCCCGGCGCGACCACGAAGCTCGCTGGCCTCCAGCACGGCGGCGTTCTGCTCGGAATGATCGGCGTCGCGTTCGCCGCGACCGGGATCGGCGGACCGCGTCTGGGCTCGCTGCGGATGTGGACCGTCGCCGGCTGCGCCGCGTCGGCCGCTTCGCTCATCTGCGTCGCGGCAAGCGGCTACGCCGGACTCTCGCTGGCGCTGCGCGCATCTGTCTTCGCGCTCGGGATTTCGAACGGCGCCTTCGCGGTCGCCGCGATCGGCTCGATGATGGGGCTCGCAGGCGAAGGCGCGCACGCGCGCGCCGGCACGCGCATGGGGCTGTGGGGCGCCGCGCAGGCCGTCGCCTTCGGCCTCGGCGGCTTCGGCGCGACGGTTCTGGTCGATCTCGCGAAACTCGCCGTCGCGACGCCGCTCGCGGCCTATTCGCTCGTTTTTGTTGGCGAAGCCCTGCTCTTCGTCGTCTCGGCCGCGCTTGCGAGCCGAGTCGCCTCGCCGCAGTCCGCGCGCGCGAGCGCGCCATTGCCGCCGCATGTCGCGACGGCGCAGTCCTAAAGGAGCCGCTGATGAGTGAAAACGCGCTCTTTGACGTTGCTGTCGTCGGCGGCGGACCGGCAGGCGCGACGGCCGCGCATGATCTGGCGCGGCGCGGCCGCAAAGTCGCGCTCATTGACAAGGCAGGACGCATCAAGCCGTGCGGCGGCGCCATTCCGCCCCGGCTCATTCGCGACTTCGGCATACCCGATCATCTGCTGAAAGCGCGCGTCTCCTCGGCGCGGATGATTTCACCCAAGGGCGTCGCCGTCGACATGCCGATCAAGGGCGGCTTCGTCGGCATGGTCGACCGTTGCGAATTCGACGAATGGCTGCGCTGCCGCGCCGCCGCTTATGGCGCGACCCGCCTGACGGGCGCCTATGAGAGGATCACGCGCGACGCGGACGGCGTTGCGCGCGTGCATTACCGCGCCAAAGGCGAAACCGAGCCGCGGACTCTGCGCGCGCGCTTCGTCATCGGCGCCGATGGCGCGCTTTCCCAGGTCGGCCGCCAGGAAGTGCCCGGCGCCGACAAGACGCGCTTCGTCTTCGCCTATCATGAAGTCATCGAAACGCCGCCTGCCGAAGCCAGCGACCCTGATCGTTGCGAGATTCATTATCGCGGCGCGCTCTCGCCGGATTTCTACGCCTGGATTTTCCCGCATGGCGACACGATGAGCGTCGGCACGGGAAGCGCCAACAAGGGCTTTTCACTTAAAGACTCCGTGCGCGATCTGCGAGACGGCACGGGCCTCTCCGAGGCGTCGACCGTGCGCCGCGAAGGCGCGCCGATTCCCCTGAAGCCGCTCAAGCGCTGGGATAACGGCCGCGACGTCATACTCGCCGGCGATGCGGCTGGCGTCGTCGCGCCCGCGTCGGGCGAAGGCATTTATTACGCCATGCTCGGCGGCCGACTTTCGGCGGACGCCGTCGAAGAATGCCTGCGCACGGGCGACGCGCGCGCGCTCTCGATGGCGCGCAAGCGCTTCATGAAGCTGCATGGGCGGGTCTTCTTCATTCTCGGGATCATGCAATATTTCTGGTATCGCAATGATCGGCTGCGCGAAGCCTTCGTCAATATCTGCAAGGATCCCGACGTTCAGCGCCTCACCTGGGAGGCCTATATGAATAAGGAGCTCGTGCGCGCGGATCCGATGGCGCATGTGCGCATCTTCTTCAAGGATCTCGCCCATCTCTTGCGGCTCGCATCGCCATGACGGATTCGCTCGCGGCCGATCGATGGACTCTCGTCGCCATCGCGACCGCGATCGTCGCGCTCGTGGCGCTGCTCGGCGGTCTCGCTACTGAAATCAGCGAATGGTACGAAGGCTTGAATTTTCCGCCCTGGCGTCCGCCGAACTGGCTGTTCGGCCCGGCCTGGACGCTAATTTTTGTGCTCACTGCGACGAGCGGCGTTCTCGCCTGGGAGCAGGCGCCGGACGATGGGGCGCGCATCCGGCTGATGGCGCTCTTTGCGATCAACGCGGTGCTGAACATCGCCTGGAGCCCGCTGTTCTTCAAGCTGCGGCGGCCCGACTGGGCGCTGGTCGAACTCGTCTTCCTGTGGCTGTCAGTTCTGTCCCTCGTCATCGCCGTCGGCGCGATCTCGACATCCGCCGCGGCACTGCTCCTGCCCTATCTCGCCTGGGTCAGTTTCGCGGGCGTTCTCAACTGGCGCATGGTCGAACTGAACAAGCCCTTCGCAACCTATTGGCCCAAGGCCAAACGCCCGGCGGAACGCGCATGAGCGCCTTCGTGGTAGACCCGCAACTCATCGACTGGATCTTGATTCTCGTGGCGCTCGAAGCCATCGGCGTTCTCGGTCTGCGAACACTCACCCGGCGCGGGCCGCCGCCAGCCGGCTTTCTTTGCAATTTGCTTGCGGGAGCGGCTCTGCTCGTCGCGCTGCGCTGCGCCCTCAGGCGAGGCCGAAGGCTGCGCCGAGCGCGCCGACGCGGGGATCGCGGGTGCGCGCATAGACCCATCTCCCGACGAGGCCATAGACCGTCAGCAGAATGACGATGACGATGGCGATGATGACGAGGAAGAACAGCCGCCTTGGATTCAGCGCCACCGCGATCGCAAGTGAGGCGATGAAGCAGAACTTGCTGAAAAGATAGCCGCCCGGCGCGGCGCCAGGGCCGCGCGTCAGCCATTCGTCGGCGAGAAAATACAGCGCGCAGCCGATGAACATCGCGGGAATGAGCGGCGCGCGAACGCCCGTCGGCAGGTAGGAGATGACATAGGCGTCAAGCGGCAGGCCGAGAACGAGCGTGTACATAGCGGCAAGCGCCGCCGCCGCCACAAGCAGAGGCCTCCATCGCGGCGGCCGAAAGACTGGCAGCCCGCCCTGTGCGAGCCATAGGCCGGCGAATATCAGGACGCCGTAGACCGCGAGATGAGCGACGAGATAATCGCCGAGCAGGATCGGCAGGAAATCCGTCGGCGCCTTCCATAAGATAAGCGGTGTGAGCAACGCTGGCGCTATGGCGATGGGCGCCAAGCGCCGCCATGGCAGCCCTGCGCCTAGCGGAACGAGCGAGACTTGCGGCAGCAACTGCGTGAGCGGCCGCATTAAGGCGATGAGGCCCGCAAAGAGCAGCGCGAGCCAGGGACCGCGGGCGTCGATATAGCCGGCCTCGCTTCTCCCGAACGCCGCGTTCACCCAATTGAGAGTCTCGGTCATCGCGTCGCGACTGTAGAGAACGCCGATATGTTCGACGCCCCGCGCGATCGCCAGCCGGCGCCCGGTTCCACGCGCGATGTCGCCATAGGTGACGCCCGCCTGCGCCGTCCCGCCGGCTGCTTGCGAAACGACGCCCACGCCAGCGTCGATCAGCCGTTGCGACTCCCATGCGCCGTCGATGATGATGAGATTTTTTGGCTGGTCGCGCGTGACGCCCTCGCCGAAGAAGGACAGCGCGGCGACCGCGGCGATCTGCGGATCGCGGATCGCGTGACGCACGACGAGATCCGTGGCCATCGAATGGCCGACAAGCGCGACCCGCCCATCGGCCCAGGGCTGACGCTGCGCGAAGCGCACGACCTCGTCGATGTCGTTGAGGAGCGCCGCCGTGCTCGTTTCGAGCTTGGCGAGTCCGCCTGGCATGGGCGTCGGATTTCGGCCATGCCCGGAGAAGTCGAAGGTGACCGCCACATAGCCGCTTCGCGCGAGCGTCGTCGCGATCGGCGCCATCAATTGCTGCGAGCCGGAAAAGCCGTGGGCGATCACAATCGCCGGCGCCGGCGGACTGTCGGACTTGCGCATCACCGTGACTGGAGTGTCGCCGATGTGAAGGCGTTCGATCACAAGACCGGCTTCGGACTCCCATAAACCGTGAAGCGAGAGCGTAACCGCGCTGAACGCGACCAGCGCAAAAAAAATCGAGCGCATCTTTTTCATCTTGCTGCCCTGCTCGATGTCGCAGTGAGCGGATTCTAAAGCCCATTGCCGGGCTCTCGCATGTGTCCGTGCTGCATGACACACCAAAGGTTACCGCAAAGCTATCGTCAATTGAGCTTTACTATCGCGTTTTTGTGCGTTTGAATGCTTACATGCGGGCGATGGCCTGCCGTGGCTCGAATAACGCACTCAGGAAACGTTAAAAGCTCTTTATTGTCATAATAATAGAGGCGGGGCCGCTCGCCCGAAAAACCGGATGGCTATCAAGATGTAGCGCTTGAAATGTCCGTTCGGAAGGTCGGAACGCAACCAACGATGATTTCGGGGCATGGGCGCCGGCGGGCCATCGCCGTGGCGACCGGCTCGGGAGGCCATACGATGACCGATCTAGGCGAATTCGATCCCGCTTCAGCCCGACGCGCGATCCCTCGCGCGACTCCCTGCCCAAATGAATTTCAAGACTGGCCAGAGTCTGACGTCATCGTTCGATCCGACCTCCAGGCCCGGCAGGCGCGACTCGCCTGCGTGATCCTCGACGACATCGTTCCGCGTCTCCAGCTGATGCACCACGCGCTGTTGGCGCATGAACCGGAGAAGGCGTTTCAAACCGAGGAGATCGAAACCTTCGGCGCGCTGTTGACGCGCGACGACGGCGATGAATCATCGGCGTTCTTCGACAAGATGCGGGCCAAAGGCCATTCGCTTGAAACGCTTTTCGTCGGCCTTCTCGCCGAAGCGGCGCGTCACCTCGGCGTTCTATGGGAAGAGGACCGCTGCGATTTCGTCGACGTCACGCTCGGCGTCGCACGCATGCAGAAGCTGATGTGCCGCTTCGGCGGCGTCGAGGAATCGGCGGCGTGCGATCCGCGCCAGCGCGCGCTGCTCGCGACGCTTCCCGGTGAAAAGCACGTCTTCGGCGTCGACATGGTTGCGGTGTTCATGCGCAACGCCTCCTGGGACGTACGCGTCGAGAGGGACCTCGACGCCGACGGCGTCGCCGGCGTTTCGGCGCGCGGTTGGTTTGGCGTCTTCGGAATAACGCTGAGCGCCGAGTCGGAGTTGGAGACGCTGGCGCGCACCATTCGGGCGGTGCGCGAATCCTCCGCGAACGCCGATGTCGGCGTGATGGTCGGGGGACCCCTCTTCAAACGCAATCCCAATCTCGTTGCGCAGGTCGGCGCAGACGCCACCGCGTCTGATGCGGCGACAGCGACCATTCTGGCGAAAAAGCTGGTCCTGCGTCAGCCGGGCGCGTCGGCGCGCCGCGCTACGGCGGAACGCCGCCTCTAGTTTCGCCGCCGGAGTCGACCGCCAAGCGAGCGACGCAAGACGGGGCGGCGCGCCAATCGAGCATCCACTCTTCAAAGATCCGAAACGTCTCGACGGCGGCGACTGTCGCGCTGGCGCGTTGCACGCCAGGCGCGAGCGTCTCCACGCGCGCCAGCAAGCTTGGCCAGACCGCGGGCCGTGATGGGCCGCCGAGAAAAAACCGGCGCGCCTCGCCAACGACCGGCGCCAGCGCTTCGGCGATCAGCGCGCCGCCAAGCGCAGAGCCCTCGACGACATAGAGCGCGCCGAGCGCGCAAGCCTCGCTCGAAGGCTGACGCAGCGCCGCACATCGCGGCAAGCGCGAAACATCGAAGCGCTTGATCCCGAGCGCGGCGAGATCCAATGCAATAAGCTCAGCGCGCGAACTCGCGATAAAGCCGAGCTTCTGCATGGCGCTTGCGTGAGTATCCTCGAAGGCTAGATGAAAACCATAGAGCCGCATCAGCAATTGACGGTAATCGCCAAGACCGATCGCGCCGCGCGCCGCCGCCGAAAGTCCGGGATGCCGATGCAAACGCTGATGCGTCTCTCGCGTTGCTGCGCGCAGCTCCTCGCGAACGGACGCGCAACTGGTCATTTTTTTCCGCCGTAGCTTTTCGAAGGCGAGCGCCCGCCCGCGTCCGAAGCGCCGCCGATCGAAATCTGTTCGAGCACTTCCGCGGCGCGAGCGACCGACGCCCGGACGCTCTCCAGCGTGTCGGGAATGCTGGCGGTGTCCAAACCGTCCGCGATCTCCAACGCGGCGAGCTGCGCATTGTCGATAATGCTCGACATCACATTCTCAACGGCGAGCGTGGCGCTCGAGTCGATGCGGCGCATCAGCCGCCGTTGGCTCAAGAGGAGATTGTCGCGAAAATTCCGGCGCGCCGCCTCCGCCGCCCTGCGCTCGGCAAG
>WSXZ01000048.1:0-5864 GCA_009773555.1 Methylocystaceae bacterium
GCCATGCGTCGCCTCCATCGCTATCGCGATGAAAGAATCATGCTCTCGCCGATTCGGGAATCCCGAACAGAATCGGAAAACAACGAACCCGCTCTAATCGTTGAACACGCGCGTCACATGACCCATTTTGCGGCCCGCGCGCGTGTCTTTTTTTCCGTAAAGATGCAGACAGGCGCCGTCTTCGCGCGCCAGCTCCGGCCATGCGTTGACGTCCTCGCCAATCAGATTGCGCATCTCGACGCGACGACCGTGCCGGCGCGTGGCGCCGAGCGGCCAGCCGGCGATCGCGCGCATATGCTGCTCGAATTGCGAAGTCAGCGCGCCGTCGAGCGTCCAATGTCCCGAGTTATGCACGCGCGGCGCAATTTCATTCACGATCAAAGTTTCGCGGTCGCCATCGCGGACCACGAACATCTCGACCGCGATCACGCCGACGTAATCGGCCGCCTCGGCGAGGCGCCGGGCGACGTCGACCGCCCTTGTCGCGGTTTCCTCGGAGATCTCCGCGGGGGCCAGCGTCCTCGCTAGAATGTGTTGTTCATGGAAATTCTCGCACACGTCATAGGCGCGAAACTCGCCGGAAAGTCCGCGCGCCGCGACGACGGACACTTCCTTTTCGAAGGGCACGACGCTCTCCAAAATGCATGGCGCGCCGCCAAGCGTGCGAAAGGCGACCGCGAGGTCGCCGCCGTCGCGCAACTGAGTCTGACCTTTGCCGTCGTAGCCGAGGCGCCGCGTCTTCAGGATCGAGTTGCGGCCGAGCTGCGCGACGGCGCGCGCAAGCGCGCCGGCGTTGTCGACCGGGACAAAATGAGCCTATCCTGAGTCAGGGCCAGCGCCCTGGGATTGGGGCGCACCGGCCGATGCGCCTCGAGCACTTGCGCCGTGCGGGCGGGCACGTTCTCGAATTCATACGTCACGACGTCGACCGATTCGGCGAAGGCGGCGAGAGACGTCTCGTCGTTGAAGTCGGCTTGCGTTCGGGCGGCGCACACGTCGAAGGCCGGGTCGTCGGACACTGGGGAGAAGACATGCGTCCTCAGGCCGAGTCGCGCGCCCGCCAGCGCCAGCATGCGTGCGAGCTGGCCGCCGCCAAGAATGCCGATCGTCGCGCCCGGCGCGAGCATCAAGCGCCGTCGCGCGGCGTCGCCGCCACGTTGTCGGTCTGACGCGCGCGATAGTCCGCGAGTCGCGCGGCGAGCGCCTTGTCGGCGAGGGCAAGAATCGCGGCGGCGAGCAGCGCGGCGTTGATCGCGCCAGCCTTGCCGATGGCGAGGGTTCCGACGGGCACGCCGCCCGGCATCTGAACGATCGAGAGCAGCGAATCGAGGCCTTTCAGCGCTTCCGATTCGACGGGGACGCCGAGGACCGGCAGCCGCGTCATCGCGGCTGTCATGCCCGGCAGATGCGCGGCGCCGCCAGCCCCGGCGATGATGACCTGGAAGCCTTCCGATTCGGCGCCCTTCGCGAACGCCGCCAGTCGATCGGGCGTGCGATGGGCCGATACGATGCGCGCGTCGCAGCCGATATCGAGCGCCGCGAGAGTTTCCACCGCGTGGCGCATCGTCGCCCAGTCGGATTGCGACCCCATGATGACGGCGACGGGCTGTTTCGACTTCCCCACTCTGCATTCCTTTACAAAGGGAAGCCATGCGGCATAGACGATGGCTTCTCGATAGGCAAGCGCGCGATCGGCGTCGATCGCGGACCGATTTCGCTTCGCGAGCGGGCGGCGCCCGCGCTAAGACTCCACAGCATTCTCTCGATCGGCAGGGACGAATTATGGACGAAAGCCTGAGGCAAGCGGTCGCCGTGCTGGCGGTGGCGATGATCGTCGCAATCGCCGCCCGTCAGATCAGACTGCCCTATACCGTCGGGCTGGTCATCGTTGGCGCCGCCGTCGCGTTGTCGGGCGCCGACTTCGCGCCGCATCTGACTCATGATCTGATTTTCGACCTCGTCTTGCCGCCGCTCCTGTTCGAGGCGGCGCTGACCCTGTCCTGGCGCGAACTGGTGCGCGATTCGCTGCCTTTGCTCTTGCTCGCGGGAATCGGAACGGTCGTTTCCGCAGCCGTTGTCACGGCGTCGATGACGACGTTGCTCGGCTGGCCTCTCTTCTCGGCGATGCTGTTTGGCGCGCTGATCGCGGCGACGGATCCGGTCGCGATCATTGCGATGTTCAAGGACAACCGGATCAAAGGCCGCATGCGGCTGCTGGTCGAAAGCGAAAGCCTGCTCAACGACGGCGCTGCGGCGGTGCTCTTCGTCATGGCGCTCGCCTTCGTGCAAAGCGGCGGCGCGGACCAGGGCGCCGCGGCGACCGCCCTCACTCTTGTGAAAGTCGTGTTCGGCGGCGTCGTTGTCGGGGCCTTGTTCGGCGGGGCCGCCATCCTCGCCTCGCTGCGCACCTCGGAACATCTCATCGAAGCGGCGCTGACGACCATCGCCGCGTTCGGCTCGTTTCTGGTCGCAGAATATTTCCATGTCTCCGGCGTGCTGGCGACGGTGACGGCCGGTCTCGTCATGGGCAATCTGGGCCTGCTGAGCGAGCAGGAAGGCGGCTACATCAGCCTCAAGGGGCGCGAATTCGTTCTGTCCTTTTGGGATTTCGCGGCTTTTCTGGCCAATTCCATGGTGTTTCTTATGATTGGCGCGGATGTGGCGTCGACCCCGTTCGGCGCCGTCGGGGCGACGGCGCTGGCCGTGGGGATCGCTACGGTGCTTTGCGCGCGCGCCATCGTCGTCTATCCGTTGAGTTCGTTGTTTTTCGTTTCGCGATGGAAGATCTCGTTTCGCGAGCAGCATGTTCTCTGGTGGGGCGGGTTGCGCGGCGCGCTTGCGCTCGCCCTGGCGCTGTCGCTTCCGGGCGATCTGCCGCAACGCGACGAGATACTCGCCATCACTTTCGCCGTGGTCGGCTTCTCGATCGTGGTTCAGGGCCTCACCATGCCGCTGCTGCTCCGCGCCCTCGGCTTCGTGGCGGGACGGTAAGCGGCTATCCGGCGCTCCGAGCGGCGGAACCAGCTTAAGCGATGATGTCGGGCGTGAGCTGGTCTTCGAGATAGGCGATGCGGTCGCGCAGCAGCAGCTTGCGTTTTTTCAGCCGCTGAATCTGCAGCTGATCGGAGACGCCGACCTCCAGCCGAAGCCGTGCGACTTCAGCGCGAGTCGCGCTCATGTCGATCTCGCTCGTGTCGTTCATTGATAGCCGCCGTTGAGCGCCATTGAACGCTGAGGAATCGATGGCGCTGGAGCGCAATTATCGCGCCGCAGCCATGGCGCGTTCAAGCGAATTGCTCTGTTCTCATTCATAGGCGCTCCGCATCTCCTCGATTGCAGCGATTTTGGCGTAGAGCGGCGCCCAGTCGTCGCGCTCGGCGATCGCCGCCCAAAGCGCCTCGACCTCGTCGATGAGCATCGTACAGGGCGCCGCGCCCCTGAAATAGGGGTGATCCAGGCGCGCGGAAGACGCCGGCTCATGTGCGGCCAAAGCGGCGCGCAGCGGCGCGAAGGCTTCCGCTTCGTAATGCGCCGCGGACGGACTGTGTTTGGCGCGCGCGACGGACGCCATGCCGCCGCGCCAGTCGAAGAAGGTCCGTTCGAAGGGCGCCTGCGTCATTGTCAGAAAATCGACGAAGGCCTTCGCCAGCGCAGCGTCGGCTTCCTCGCCGGCCGAGGCGAGCCCGAGCCGATTGAGCAGCGCCGCGCGAAACGCCTGCTGGATACGCGTGGGAAAGGCCGCCAGAACCTTTTCGGCGGTCTTTAGCCCGATAAGGGGGATCAGACATTCGGCCAGGCGGGACAAATTCCAGCCGAGCGCGCCGGGCTGGCGCCCGAAGGCGTAAAGCCCGCTTTCGTCGAAATAGGCGGCGGTGAAGGTCGGGTCATAGACCGGCGCGAAGCGCCACGGCCCGTAGTCGAAGCTCTCGCCGGTCACATTGATATTGTCGGAATTCAGCACGCCGTGAACGAAGCCTGACGCCATGTAGCCGGCGCCGAGCCGGGCGACCCGCGCCACGACCTCTTCGAGAAAGGCGAGGGCCCTCTCCGGCGCCGGCAGATCGGCGATGGCGGGAAAATAGTGGCGGCAGACGTGGTCGAGCAGCCTCTCGATCGCCGCGGCGTCGTCATGGAAGGCCAGGCGCTGAAACGTTCCGATGCGAATATGCGAATGCGACAAGCGCACCAGCACGCTGGAGCGCGTCGGCGAGGGTTCGTCGCCGCGCATCAGCGCCTCGCCCGTTTCGATCAGGCTGAAGGTCTTGGAGGTGTCGACGCCGAGCGCCTCCAGCATTTCCGTCGCTAGAATCTCGCGCACGCCGCCCTTGAGCGTCAGCCGCCCGTCGCCGCGCCGCGACCAGGGAGTCTGGCCGCTGCCCTTGGTGCCGAGATCGAGCAGGCGGCCGTCCTTGGCGTCGCGCAACTGCGCGAAGAGGAAGCCGCGACCGTCGCCGAGATCAGAGTTGTACACGCGGAACTGATGGCCGTGGTAGCGCAGCGCCAGCGGATGCGCGAACCCGCCCGGAAGCGGCGAAAAACGCCCCAAATGATCGATCCACTCCGCATCGCTCAGAGCGTCAAGGCCGACCCGCGCCGCCCAGCGCTGATTGCGGTAGCGGAGTCGATGTTCGGGGAACGTGGCGGCTGCGACGCGGTCGAAGAAGGGCTCGCCCAGACCTTCGTGTAACGTCTCGGGGCGATAAAGTTCGGTAACGGGCATAAGGACCGGGTCTCGCAAATCGCGCGCCGCGGCGCGAACGCCCAAAAAAATAAGGCGGAGATCTCTCTCCGCCCATGGCGTGAAGCAGAAAGTGAGCGAAGGGAAGCGCTAATGTCGCGTTTCGCTAATCGACAATTTGGCGAGCTCGTCCTTGATCTGCAGTTTCTTGCGCTTGAGTTCCAGGATCTTCAATTCGTCCGATTGGGGATGCAGCTGTTCCTGCTCGATCTCCTTCTTGAGCGCGTCATGGCGGCGCTGGAGTTCGACGATATGGCCCTGCAAGGACATGCGAAACCTCCTTAACTTCTCTCCGCTCGACAAGCGGGAGCGGGTTAAGTCTGCCACAAAGCGGGCGCGCCGCAAGACTCGAAATCGCCCAACGTCACAAAACTTTTGCACGCGAAGCTCATGGCCTTTACGGAACGTCAATTCTTTCCGTGGCTTGCGGTCAAGGCTGATTCCCAAGGTCGCTGGCAAAGCCCGCTTGCGCGTCGCCGCGTACGTCAGTATAGACGGGCGCTCCGGCCCACGGGCCTGGGGGCGCGTAGCTCAGCGGGAGAGCACTACGTTGACATCGTAGGGGTCACAGGTTCAATCCCTGTCGCGCCCACCATCCAAGCGACCTATTTCGGTTCGCCCGTCGCCGCCAAGCCTTGCAACATTGACCCGACCACCGTGCGTCACCCCGACGTGCGGTAGAAACTATAGCTGGTCGCTTGCCCGAGCATATTCGCACGCCATCTGGCGTCTTGCTTCGGTCGAAGATCAGGGCCGGGGGAAAGGCGCCCGCTCAGGTCGGCGGCGCTGAATAAATGCTGGCGGGCATAAGGCGACGCAACGGCTCGCCTGCTGCCTTCGCCATCTCGATTGCCTCGCGCCACTGCGGCGTCCATAGCTGCTCCCCTCCGCCCTGACTGGGCGAAAGCGGAGGAGACCATGGACCTGCCTGCGATTGACCCGCTGATTGGGCTTGGCGTCGCCGCCTCGACCGCCCTTACTGACGCGGTCTATGTGTTTTTCAACGCCGCCGTGTCGGAGCGTCGGCGCGTCGCCGCCGCGAGCTGGAGCAGCATCTGGTATCTGCTCTCGGCCTTTGCGGTGATCAGCTATACGTCGAACTGGGCCTATGTGGCGTTCGCGGCGG